>CAMDEM010000014.1 GCA_945896675.1 Cyanobium sp. NIES-981 | reverse complement strand
CCCCAGGCATGACAAAGGCCCTGGCGGTAGGTCCACAAAGCCAAGCAGGCAGCCAGGGGCGCCATAGGGCGGCGTCAATCGAGGGCCTCCGCAATGATTTGCTCCTCGACGGCCGCCGTCAGGCCAGTGTCGGCGTAGTCGGATGACGGGGGAAATTCAAGCTCGCGAAGCCAGCCCACCAGCAGGCGGCGATCCAGCATGGAAGAAGCAAGGTCTTCAAAATCTGTTCCGGCAACCCCGGCATACAAAATGGCCTGCTCGAGGTCTTCCAGTTCGTTGCAGATTGCTCTGTAAAGGGAATACTCACGCAGGCTGAGTTCAGCGATGCAGCGACGGCGTCGATCAACCATGGGGCATGGTTCACAAGGTCAAGGTTGGTTGGGCCCTTGGCTGTCTTTGCCAGGTTGATGGTGCTCCTTTGACGCCGACTCCGTGAAGGGGCCAGATTGCTTCAGCACTGAGGCAGATCCCCTGGTTTTGGCTGTTTGAGCTGTGGGTGTTTGGTTTTGGCTATTTGCATCGACTTTGCTGAAAAGATGCTGCTTGAGGATTGCCCCTGGTGTTCATGGGGCAGGGTGAAGGTGGCTTACTCGTTGCCATAAATTTCGCAATTAACCCTATGACTGTTAAGCGTGACCAATCCTCTCTCTCCAAGCTCTCGTCGGGACATAGGGCGTCATTGGGACGTCGATTGTCCTCTGGGCGACCTCCCTCCCTAGCCAGGCGTGGTTTTTCCGAATCGGAGGACCAAGGCTGGTGCTCGGATGAGCCTGACTTGCTCGACCCCAGGCCCATTGAGCCTGCCGTGCAAGTGGTGGGCCAAGAGCGGGCCTGGGGATTTCACCACCCCGCCGAGCTCCTCAATGGCCGTTTGGCCATGTTGGGTTTTGTGCTCGCTGTGGCCACCGAATGGCTTACGGGGCAAGGGCCCCTGGCCCAGCTCCATGCCCTGATTCCCTAGGGGGAGGGAGGCTGGAGGGCTTGCGGGAGAAAGGGCCTGCTGGGAGAGTGCAGTGAATGACTGGATCCAAGGGTTTGCGCAGGTCTCTTCGTCGCTTCTTTTGTGTTCTGCTTGGCCTCAGCTTGGTTTGCATTCTGGGTTTGGGCCCATGGAATGGCCAGGCGGCTCCCCAGCTGAACCTGCCTGCGGCAGCGGATCGCAGCAAGCCAGATACCAGTGCTAATGCTGCGCTGAATTGCTTCCCCCTGGATCGCCTCAGCAAGGATCGGCTTTCCCCACCGATCCTCAAGCGGGGTGAGCCGCTGGATGTGGAAGTGAAATTGCATGTGGATGAAATCCCCTTGATTTCATCCACCGACGACCAGTTTAAGCTCGAAGGTTATTTAGATGTGGCCTGGTGTGACCCCAGGCTGGCAGTGGATTTGATTGCAGGAGTGGAGGAACGGGTGTATGCTAATGAAGGGGCTATTGATTACTTAAAGGGGATTTGGAACCCCCAAATCACGTTCATTAATGAAATTGGTGAGACGGTCGGAGATGACTTGAATCTCACGATTTTTAATGATGGACGTGCGGAGATCCAGAGAAGATTTATGGTCACTCTCGAATCAAATTTCGATGTACACCGTTTTCCGTTTGACCGCCAACGACTGGTGGGTGAAATTGCTTCTTTTGCCTGGGATGCCAGGGTCGTGAGGCTGATCGATGATGGTCGCAATCTCACGGTTTCCAAGGCTTTTGGGATACCGGATTGGAGCGTTGTTGGGTTTAGTAGCAAGGTCATAGCCTACGACGATCCCGACCATGGCAACGATATTTTTTCGATGCTAAAATTGGAAATTGATGTAGCCCGTAAGAGTGATTATTACCTTTATAAGATATTTGTGCCTTTGGGGATCTTGAGCTTCACCAGCATCTTTTTTCTGGCTGTGCCCATTAGTGAAATAGGTGATCGCATCGGCTTCGTGAGCGGTCTGCTCTTTACAACCCTTGCCTATCAGTTGATCATTGCGAGCTCGGTGCCAAGGGTGCCCTACTTCACCCTTGGCGACACCTATACACTCTTTCTCTTCTTTTTTATGGTTGCTGAAGTATTTATCGCCTATGGGATTTCCTTGGTTGATCGATTTGGTGGCGAAACAAAGGTGCTTGTCAATCGTGTGGAACTGGGGTGTGAGATCGTGCTGCCCCTGTTGTTCGTACTTGTGAATATCTACTTCTATTCCCAGGCGCACCTTTGAATCGCCTCCTGCCCTTGCTGCTGCCATTCCTGCTGCCCTTGCTGTTTGTCGGCAGCGGGGCCCGCGCGAAGGTCGTTCCAGCACAGCGAGCTCCAGCAAAGCTGGTTCCAGCGCAGGTTGCTGCCCCGGAGTCCGCTCTGCCGGCAGTCAAAGTGCCTGCGGGCGCCGAACTTCAGCAGATTCGCGAGCAAGGCGGTGGCCCAGATCTAAGGCAGCGCTATCTGCTTGCTGCCCATGGGTTCCTCTACCGCTACTGGCAGCAGGAGGCCCAGAAGCAGGGCAAATCCCTAGAAAATCCCCAGCTGTTGTTCGCTGGTGCTCGGGCCCAGGGTTGTGGCGTGAATCGGATTGTGCATCCGATGGCCTTCTATTGCCCTGAAAGCCTGCAGATCGCCATGGCCCTCGATCTGCGCCGCGGTACCAAGGCTGCCCGCGGCAAGAGTGACCAGGAGTTGTTGCCGATGGAGTTGGCGGTGCTTGCCCATGAGTGGGGCCACCATGTCAACCGCTCTTTGGGCCGGGGCCCCTACCGCACGGGCTTTAGCCTCACGGTCCAGCAGGAAGAGCTTGCGGCCGATTGGCGCAGCGGAATCCTGATGGGCTGGTTGCTCAGCCAGGGAACGTTGGCCCTCGACGACTTCACCGCCGCCGCCAACTTGATGTTTGAGATTGGCGATTACGAACGCATCAGTGCCCAGCACCACGGCTATCCCAAAGATCGCTTTACGGCCCTCACCGAAGGGCTGGCTTCCCAACTCAAGCCCGGCCAGCGCATGGGCGAATGGACCGTGGATACCCGCGAAAGCTTCAGCCGCCCGATCGCGGGGGCGCCCCTCACCTATGACGTGCGTCGCTTTGAGATTGATCGCAGCGGCCAGATTGGCAGCAATGTGTTTGGTGTGGTCTTGGGGGCCGCGAGCTGCATCTGGGGCGACCGTCAGCAATGTCTGGGGGCGGCCCTGGATCAGGGCAAGGGCCGGGCCTATGGCACCTACACCAATCGCACCCTGGTGCTCCATTGCGGAGATCGCAGCTTTGATGTGACCAACGACAATTTTGATCGCCAACCCATTGCCCAAGATGGCAAGGGCCAGGCGGCCGTGTTGGCCGAGCGGGATTGCCGCTGAGTGGTCTGGGTAGCGAGCGGTCCCAAACCGTTGCCCCAATCCAGCTGCCGATTCGGCAAGGCCACATGCGCAAAAAAGCCCCGTGAGGGGCTGAATGATGGATCAATGGAGCCAAGCGGATTCGAACCGCTGACCCCCTGCATGCCATGCAGGTGCTCTACCAGCTGAGCTATGGCCCCATAGGTACGCATGACAAGCGGAACGCTGGTCGTTCTGCTTTGGCCCGGAGGCCTTGCCTGACGCAGAATTAGCCTACAACGCCAGGGTCTGGGCCCCGGCCCCGGGCTTCCTTAAACCTGGCGCCAGACCGCCACCAACTTGCCCTGCACGGTGACCTGTTCGGCGGGTACGACGATCGGGTCGTAGGCGGGGTTGGCCGCTTCCAGGTGCACCTCGGCTCCCTTGCGGTGGAAATGCTTGAGGGTGGTGCCGCTGCCTGGCACCAGGGCGCTCACGATGGTGCCGGGCTTGAGGCGGCTGGGATCCTGCACCGGCTCCATCAGCACCACGTCCCCATCGGCGATGTGGGCATCCACCATCGAGTCGCCATTCACAGTGAGGGCAAAGAGCCCGCGGGTGTCCAGCACTGGAGCCAGGTCGAGCCGCTCCCGTACGTCGTCATAGGTGTCGATGAGGCCGCCGGCCGCCACGGCCCCCAGAACGGGGATGCCGCTGGTGAGTCCGCCCAGGAGCTGGAGGGTGCGGGCCTGGCCTTCCTGCCAGGTGATCCAGCCCTTTTGTTGCAGGTGGCGGAGCCGGCTCTGGATGGGAGCCGGGGAACGCAGCCCCATGGCTTCCATCATCTGACGGATGGACGGGCTGTGCCGATGGCTGCCGATGTAGTCGGCCAGCCAGTCGTAGAGCTCCTGCTGGGCTCCGGTCAGGGGTTGGGAATCGGCGAGGTGCTGGGAACTGACCACCGGCAATACAGATGAACCACTCCTCCCTTTTTGACAGAGTCGGAAGCGCTTGTCTACCCCCTGCCCCCTCCTTTTTTAGCCCAGGCCGCCGAGGAGGGCAGCCAGCAGGGCCTGTTGGGCGTGCAAGCGGTTCTCGGCCTGGTCAAAGATCCGGCTGCTGGGGCCTTCCATGGCGCCGGCGCTGATTTCCTCGCCGCGGTGGGCCGGCAAGCAGTGCAACACGATGGCCCGGCTGTCGGCTTCGGCCACCAGGGCCTCATCGAGGCACCAGCCCGAAAAAGCCCGTTCCCGGGCGGCCTGCTCCTCCTCCTGGCCCATCGACGCCCACACATCGGTGTAGAGGGCATGGGCACCGCGGGCTGCGGCCAGGGGCTCGTGCACCAGGTCTACACGGCAGTCGTTTTGGCCGGCAATGGCTTGGGATTGCGCCAAAACCTCGCGGCTGGGTTCAAAGCCCACGGGGCAGCCCACCCGCACATTGACCCCCAGCAGGGCGCCTGTGAGCATCAGGGAGTGGGCCACGTTGTTGCCATCACCCACATAGGCCAGGGTGAGCCCGGCCAGGTTGTGGGGGTTGCCGCCGAAGGCTTCGGCCAGGGTGAGGTAGTCGGCCAGGGCCTGGCAGGGGTGCTCCAGGTCGGTGAGGGCATTCACCACCGGAATCGAGGCCCAGTGGGCATAGTCGGCCAGTTCGTCCTGGGCGAAGGTGCGAATGGCGAGGGCATCCACGTAGCGGCTCAGCACCCGGGCCGTATCGGCCACCGGTTCCCCCCTGCCCACCTGGGTCACCTGGGGATTGAGATCCAGGGTTTGGCCGCCGAGGCGGGCCATGGCCACCGAGAAGCTCACCCGGGTGCGGGTGGAGGCCTTGGTGAAGATCAGTCCCAGCACCTTGCCGGCCAGGTCAATCTGCCGCTGGCCGCTTTTCAGATCCACTGCCAGTTGGAGCAGCGCCAGGGTCTGGTCCCGGCTCAGATCTGCCGAGGAGAGAAGGTCGCCGCCCCGCAGGGGGATCAGGGATTCCAAGCCTGGGTGGGCGCCAGCCATCGGGGCGTCTCAAAGAACCCTTGTAGGTCAAGACCCTCAGGGCTGTCTACTGGCTCAAGGAAAGACGGGCCGCGGTTATAGCAAGGCCGTGATGGCCGATGAGATCGCCGCGTAGCAGCGCTGGAGCTGCTGATCACTGATGCTGAGAGGCGGCAGCAGGTAAACCACGTTGCCGAGGGGCCTGAGGTAGACCCCCTGCTCGAGGCAGTGGCGTTGGATCTGCAGGCCAATGGGATTGAGGTAGCTGGCCTCGCCGGCATCCACTTCGAAAGCGGCCACGGTGCCCATGCAGCGCGGATGGTGGATGCGTGGGTGCTGGCTCAGGTGCTCCAACAGCGGCCGATGGCGCCCTTCGAACTGCTCGAAGCGTTCGGGCTGTTGTTGCAAAAGATCGAGGCTGGCTAGGGCCGCAGCGCAGCCCAGGGGATTGGCGGTGAAGCTGTGGCCGTGGAAGAAGGTGTCCGTAGGCCGATCACTGATGAACCCCTGGTAGATCCGCTCGCTGGCCATGGTGACCCCCATGGGGAGGAAGCCCCCGGTGAGTCCCTTGGAGAGAGCCATTAGATCAGGCTGAATGCCGGCTTTTTGGCAGGCAAACAGGGCTCCCGTGCGGCCAAAGCCCGTCATCACTTCGTCGGCGATCAGCAGGGCGCCGGCGGCTTTCACCCTGGCTGCTACGGCCCTGAGGAATGCGGCTCTGACCATGCGTAGGCCGGAAGCCCCTTGGATGAGGGGCTCGAGAATGACTGCTGCCGTGGGGGTGGCCAGGGCCTGCTCCAAGTCGCGCAGGGCCTGCTCCTCCTTGGCTTCGACCTCCCCGTCCCCCCACCAGGTGTGGGGCCAGGCCACGCGGCTGACGTTGAACAGCAACGGTTCATAGGCGGCCGTGAACAGGGAGCGATCGCCGACCGCCATCGCCCCGAAGGTATCGCCGTGGTAAGCCCCGCCAAAGGCAATCAGCTGGCGCCTTTCATCGCCTGTACCCCCGTCTTGGTTGCGCCACCACTGCCAGGCCATTTTCAAGGCCACTTCCACAGCGGTGGAGCCGTTGTCGGAGAAGAACAGCCGCTCCAGGCCCGTGAGCTGGCTGAGGCGGGTGGCCAGCTCCTCCGCCGGAGCGTGGCTGAAATTGGCGAAAATCACCTGCTCCAGCTCCTGGGCCTGGCGGGCGATGGCTGCGGCGATGGCCGGTTCCCCGTGGCCATGGAGGGTGACCCACCAACTACTAATGGCGTCGATCAAGGAGCGCCCATCGGCGAGTTCCAGCTCGCAGCCCCGGGCCCGGCTCACCTGCAGCGGTGGGGGGCTGTTGCTCACCTGGGTGGTGGGATGCCAGAGATGGGGATGCCAGTTCAAGCGTTGATCGTGGGGCGCCAGAGGTGTGATCGAACCGGTCAGGATCGAACCGGTGCTGATTGGGTTGCCACCTTAGGAAGGCTTCAATGCCGGTCAGCAGTGCTGAGCCGATCAGGAGCGCGGAGAACCCCTGGCGTAACCGCAGCTCGGGGAGGTGGGGCGCGAGCCGTTGTCCGCCGATAGCCCCCAGGGCCCCGCCGGCTAAGAGGGGCAGCATCAACGGCAGTTGGGCAGCGGGCCACTGGCCGAGGGCAGCCAAGGCCACCATGGAGTTGGTGGCGATCAACAGCAGGCTGGTGCCACTGGCTATGGCCATGGGTAAACCAGCCAGCAGCACCAGGGCCGGCACGATGGCGAAGCCGCCGCCCACCCCAGCAATCCCCGTAAGGAGGCCCACGACTACCCCTTGGAGGGCAAGGGCCACGGGGGGTGCTGGACGCGGGCGACTGGGGGCGTCTTGCGGCTGGCTGGAAGCGTTTTGCAGGGCACCGTGGCGGGTCAACAACCATGACGCCACCAGGGCGGCCACCGTGAAGACGGCCAATTGCATGGCCTCGGGAATCAGCCCGGCCTTGACCAGTGATCCGCCGATCCAGCTGCCGCCGAGGGCGGGTACCCCCAGCACCAGGGCTGGCTTGATGGCGATTTGGCGGCGGTGGAGATAGGGCCCCAGGTTGGCAAGGGCCAGCACGGTGACCACCAGTAGGGAGAGGGGAACGGCCGCCTTGGTTGGTAGGGAAGCCCCGCTCACCAGCAGGGGCAGCAGCAGAATCGATCCGCCGGCGCCGAGAACGGCAAGCAGAAAGCCGATCAGGGCGCCACCGCCAAAGAGCAACACCAGGGTTGCGGGGATCACGATTCCCCAGGTTTTACAGACACCTGGTTCCAGGGCATGGCGGCCAGGAGCCGGGCCATGCCGCAGAAGCCTGTTACCCCAGCAAAGGTGAGGCCAGCGCCCACAAAGCCGCTCAGCCAGATCCAGCCGGGAGCCACCGCTTGGCTCAGGATCACCCCGATCAGCACCAGGCTGCCGGCCACGATCTGCACCTGGCGCATCAAGGGCAACGGCGCGTTCTTGAACTTGCGGATCGGGAAGCCCGCCTGCTGCCAGGTCGGCAGGCCCCCCTTGAGATTGGCCAGCGGAGCTGGGTGCCCCTGCTCGAGGAGGAGCGTCAAGGCCTTGGTGGCGCGATGACCGCTTTGGCAAACCAGCACGAGCGGCCCCTGGGGAAGGTTGGTTTTGCGGATGCGCGCCAGCGGGATGTTGAGGCTGCCGGCGATATGGCCGGAGGCGTATTCCATCGGTTCGCGCACATCGATCACCTGGACCTCCCGGGCGCCGAGCTGGGTGGCCAGGGTGTGGGCGGAAATGTGGTGAGAGGGGCTGGGGGGGACTTTGTTGCCCATGGTTTTTCTCGGCAGGGTTGGGCTGGGTTTGAAACGGTGGTGCCGGGCCTAGGGGGCGCCCTCCAGTGAGGGGATGCCCTCCAGCGGATAGCCCGCCGCCCCCCAGCGGCTCAGGCCGCCTTGGAGGTTGGCTACCTGGGGGCGCCCCGCCTTGAGCAGCTGCTGGGTGGCCAGGGCCGAGCGGCTGCCCGAATGGCAGAGCAGTACCACCGGACGATCGGCCGGAATCTCCCCAGCCCGGGATTCAATCTCCGGTAGGGGGATCAGCAGGCTGCCGGCCACCCGGCCATCGGGGCCGTTGAATTCATCGGCCGAGCGCACGTCCACCAGGGTGAGCTCGCCTTGATGCTCGGCGACCCAGGCCGGATCGAGCTCGGGTAACCCCGCATAGCTGCGGGAGAGGGGCGCCCAGCTGGCAGTTGCCCCAACCTGCCGCGGTTTGCCCGAGCGCAGGTTGCCAGGCAAGGCTTCGGCGATCTTGTGGGGATGGGGCAGTTTCATGTTCTCCATGTGCCCCACGAAGTCGCGCTCGGCGGCGTCACCACCCAGGCGCGCGTTGAAAGCTTTTTCTTCTGCCACCGAGGTGACGCTGCGGCCGGTGTAGTCATGGCCTGGGTAGAGCAGGCACGATTCAGGCAAGGAAAAAATCTGTTCGGTGATCGAGCGCCACAGGGTGTGGGCATTGCCTTGCTGGAAATCACAGCGCCCGCAACCGCGCACCAGGAGGGCATCGCCGGTGAAGGCCATCGACTGGTCGTCGAGCACGAAGCTGATGCAGCCATCGGTGTGGCCGGGGGTGCTGCGCACGGCCAACTGGCGGCCCCCAAAGCCGATGTGGTCACCATGGGTCAAGGGTTTGGTGACGTTCTCGGCGCGGGCCGCGGCGGCCAGGCCAATGGCACTGCCGGTGGCCTGATGCATCAGCCAGCTGCCTGTCACATGGTCGGCATGGGCGTGGGTGTCGATCGAGGCCACCAGTTCAACGCCCAGCTCTCGGATCAGGGAGAGATCGCGATCGTGCTGCTCAAACACCGAATCGATCAGCACCCCCTGGCGGGTCGGCACGTCCACCAGCAGATAGGTGAAGGTGCCGGTGCCCGCATCAAAGAGTTGGCGAAACAACAGCCGTCCTCCGCCGGCGGCGGAGGCCAGGGATAGATCAGGGGAACGAGCAAAAGCCACGGGCAATCCATCCAGCACCCTTATGACTGTAAGCGCATAAACGACTAAGGCTGGTGCGTCTGTTTGCGGGGGCTTCCGCTCGGCAATGGCTGCATAATGCGCCCATTGCGGAACCCAATGGCATGGCCTCTGATGGGTCCAAACCGAGCCCCGAGTTGCTGGAGGAGTTCAGTCAGTTTTTCCGCTTGCTGAGTGAACCGGCGCGGCTGCAGCTGTTGTGTGAGCTCAAGCAAGGGCCCCAGGATGTGGCGGCCCTGATCGGGGCCACGGGCTTCAGCCAGTCCCACATCAGCCGCCAGCTCAGCCAGCTCCAGCGGGCTGGGCTGGTGTGCTGTGAGCGGGACGGGGTGCGCGCGATTTGGCGTACTGACGACGACGTGGTCGAGGACCTCTGCAACCTGGTGCAAAACCACTTCATGCAGCGGTTGGAGCAGCAGCTCAAGCAGCTACAGGCCGTGCCCTAGCTGGCTGTGGTTCACCACCAGCTGGCAAAAGTGCAGCAGCTCGGCGGGGGTCATGTCGGCCATGGCGTCGTGGGTGCGCCAGGCGCAGATCACCACATCAGGCTCTGAGGTTGTGGAGCGCTGATCCACGCTCGGCAGCAGGGCGTACTTGCGCTTGTGCTCCCCGCCGCCCGAGGGGACTTCCCGGGTGTCATAGGTGCCGATCAGCTCCCAGGCGAGCCACTCACCGGTCCAGTGGTCATGGCCCTTGGATGCCACCACGGCCCCATGGATGGCCAGCCGGTACTGCTGCACGTCGCCATGGCCATGGCGTTTTTGATCCCGCTTGCACAGGGAGACGGCCTTGCGCTGCACCCAGCCCGGATAGGTGAGCTTGGCTGTGTCGGGGATCCAGTCAGGGGCAGGGGTTTCCAAGGATGTAGCGGCCTTTTGGGGCTGGGGCCTGGCCTAGGCCGCAACCCCTTCGGGCAGGGTGGAGGAGGCCAGCAAGTCCTTGAGATCGTCGCCCTCAATCACCTCTTTTTCGAGGATCTTTTGGGAGATCGATTCGAGCAGCTCGCGGTTGTGGCGAAGGATGGTCAGGGCCTTGTTGTGGGCCTGATCCACCAGGCCGCGCACCTCTTTGTCGATCGCCTGGGCTGTGGCATCGCTCACGACCCGGCGGGGGTTGTTGCCGCCCCCCAGGAAGCGGCTGCCGCCCTGTTTGTCATAGGCGAGGGGGCCGAGGGTTTCGCTCATGCCGTAGGTGCCCACCATCTGCTCGGCGATGTCGGTGGCCCGCTGTAGATCGTTGGCGGCTCCGGTGGTGACTTCACCAAACACGATTTCCTCAGCGCTGCGGCCGCCCAGCAGGGTGGCGATCTGACCCTCGAGGTCTTCCTTCGAATTGAGGAAGCGCTCTTCGGTGGGTAGCTGCAGGGTGTAGCCGAGGGCGCTCATGCCCCGGGGCACGATCGAAATCTTGGCCACCTTGCTGCCGCCAGGCATCAGGTGACCCACGATCGCGTGGCCCACTTCGTGGAAGGCCACCACTTTTTTCTCATCGTCCTGGAGCACGCGGCTCTTCTTCTCGAGGCCAGCTACCACCCGTTCAATCGCTTCGTTGAGATCGCCCTGGGCCACCTGGGTGCGGTAGGCCCGGGCCGCTAGGAGGGCCGCCTCATTCACCAGGTTGGCCAGATCGGCACCGGCAAACCCACTGGTGGCCTGGGCGATCTTGTCGAGGTCGACCGCCTGCTCCAGCTTCACCTTCTTGGCGTAGATGTCGAGGATCATCTTGCGACCGGAGAGGTCGGGGCGATCCACCAGCACCTGGCGATCGAAGCGGCCTGGGCGCAGCAGGGCGGCATCGAGGGTTTCGGGCTGGTTGGTGGCCGCCAGCACGATCACCGGTTTGTCCTTGGAGGCAAAGCCATCCATTTCGGTGAGCAGCTGGTTGAGGGTTTGTTCCCGTTCGTCGTTGCCACCGACAACGCCCATGGAGCCTGCGCGGCTCTTGCCGATGGCATCGAGTTCGTCGATAAAAATGATGCAAGGAGCCTTTTTCTTGGCCTCCTCAAACAGATCCCGCACCCGGGCCGCACCGGCGCCCACAAACAGCTCCACAAATTCGGAGCCGGAAATGATGAAGAAGGGCACCCCTGCTTCCCCGGCGACGGCCTTGGAGAGCAGGGTTTTACCGGTGCCTGGGGGGCCCACGAGCAGCACGCCCTTGGGAATCCGGGCGCCGATGGCGGCATAGCGCTCAGGCGTTTTGAGGAAATCGACGATCTCGGCCAGCTCGGTTTTGGCCTCATCCACCCCAGCCACGTCGGCAAAGGTGACCCGGGATTCCTCATCGGGCACGTACACCTTGGCCTTGCTCTTGGTGAAGCTCAAGGCACCCTGGGCTCCGCCCATGCCGCTGCGGCGGGCAAAGAACTGCAGCACCACGATGAAGATCAACGGCGGCACCACCCAGCTCAGGGCCGTGGTGATGAAGCTGGGCCGTTTCGGCGGGGCCGCGGCAAATTCAACCCCGTGCTGCTCCAGCCTTTGGGGGAGGTCCATGTCGAAGATCGGCGTGGTGGCCAGCACTGAGGGAGCACCCTCTTCAACCGTGCTGAGCTCGTAGCGGATCTGGTCTTGGGTGATGTAGGCCCGTTTGACGTTGTCGCTGTTCACCTGGTCGATGAAGAGCGAGTAGGGGACCCGGGGCACCTGGGTGGCGGGATTGGGCAGGAAGTTGCTGACGAGCAGCAGCACGCCGAAGCCGATCAGCAGCAAGTTGATCAGGCCAAACCGCCTCGAGGGGCGGTTGTCGTCCTGGCGGATCGCCATGGTGCGGCTGCTCTAGGTGCGACCAAGCTAAGGCCGCTCTTCCCGATCCCGGATCGCTCCAGGGTTGGGAGAACCGAACGGCTGCCGTGCCAGCCCCAACGTCATTCGGTGTGCAACCCCATGGGCGACCGGTATTCCCTCGCCACCAGCCTTGGGGAGTTGTTGCCCCATCTCCAGGGCCCCTGGCCCCCCGGCTTGCAGGCCTATTACGCCCCGCGTCAGGAGGTGTGCCCCGGGGAGCCCGTGCTGCTGCAGCGCCAGGAACATGGCCGATTGCAGGTGGGCCTGGCCCTGTGGGGCCTGCTGCCCGAATGGGCCAAGGACCCGGCTGAGGCCCGCCGTCCGGTGAGTGCCCGCTCGGAAACGGTGAATGAGAAGGTGAGCTTCCGCGGGGCCTGGCGCCATCGCCGCTGCCTGCTGCCTGCGGATGCCTTTTTTGAATGGGGTGGGTCCCCCAAGCGCCCCCACCGCTTCGCCCGCCGGGACGGGGCCCCGTTTTGGATCGGGGGGATTTGGGAGCGCTGGATTGGCCCCGATGGCAGCGAACTCGACACCTGCTGCATCCTCACCACCGAACCCAATGGCCTGGTGCGGCCCATCCATGGCCGCATGCCGGTGGTGATCCCCATGGGCCTGGAGGAACCCTGGCTGGCCATGGCGGATGGACCAGGCCTGCGGGCCCTTGAGCCGTTGATGGCCCCCTGGGATCCGGCCGATTGGCAGGTCACCCAGCTAGACAGGGGCACCTAAGCGCGGCGCGCCGCCCCTGCCATGAGCCTTGAGCAGCTGGATGCCTTTTTGGCTTTTGCCCGCACCTCCAGCGACCTGCAGGTGCGCCTCCAGGAGCCCTTGGATTTGGAGGCGTTTTTGGAGTTGGCCCGCGGCGCGGGGTATGCCCTCACCGAAGACGATGTGATCGCCGCGCAGGTGCGCCAGGAATCCACCCTCAGCGATACGGAGCTGCAGGAGCGGGCCGGCGTGGAAGCGCGCAAGCTGCGCAACTTCATCAACGCCTAAAAGCCGGGAGGCTCCCTGCGGGGCCTAGATCAACTCAGGGTGCAGGGGATCGCCCTTGAAGGGCCCTTCAATCCAGCTGGTGATCCAGCCGCCGTAGAAGCTCCCCGGCTGGGGGATCACCGACTCGCCCTCGAGCCAACAGCGATCCACGGCGGCGGGGTAGAGGGAGATCCAGCCGGCGATCGCTGCGAATGGCTCGGTGGGGGCCTGGTAGCTCCAGGCCACGCGCTGGGGGCGATTCGTGCCGTCTGGGCTGCTCAGATCCCAGTAGCTGGCAATCCCTTTCCATTCGCAGAAACTGGGCCGTCCGGTTGCTTCGTGGAGCGTGCCCGGCAAAAAGGCCTCGGGGGGCAGGTAGACCGTGGGCGGGTGGAAGGTTTCCAACACCCGGTGGTAGTGATCGGCTTTGGCAATGCACGCTCCGCCCAGGTCCACGGAGACCTCACCAGCGATCAGCTCCAGCCGTGGGGGGCGGGGATAGGACGCAACCTGTTCCGGGCTTCGGGAGGTCACGGCAGGGTGAATCCCGGTTGCAGGCCCTTCACATCGAGCATCACCCACAGCACCCAGATCAGTACGGCGACCACTCCTGAGGCCGCCGCCACCTTTGCCGCCGATCGCAGCACGATCTCCATAGCGCTGACTTCTTTCACGGCTTCACCAATGGGGTGGCCCCATCTTGATGGCTTTGGGTACCCAGCTCAGGGCTGCTCCAACCGCCAGAGCAGGTCGGTTCCCAGGGACACCGGCGCCAGGGCTTGCCAGCCGGGCACCTGATCCATGTGCTCGAAGCCCAGATCGCCCAAGGGGGTGCGGGCCGGGAGCCCCCCCATCAGCTTGGGGGCGATCACAGCGGCGATCTCCTGGACGCAGCCTTCCTTCAGGGCGCTCGCCGCCAGCTCGGGGCCGCATTCCCACAGCACCTGGTTGCAACCGCGATCGGCCAGGGCTTCCAGCAGGGCCTTGGGCGTGCAGCTGGGCAGTTCAAGGCACTGTTGCCCGAGGCGGGCGCGGGCCGCGGGGTCGGCCTGGGGGCCATGGGCCACAAGCGTTGGCGCCAGGGCCGTATCCCAGAGCTGGGCGGTGGTGGGTAGGTCCAAGCTGCGGCTCAGCACCACCCGCAGGGGCTCGGGGTTGCGCAGGCCGCGGCTGGTGAGCAAGGGGTTGTCGGCGCGGACCGTGCCGCCGCCCACGATCACCGCATCGCACTGGCTCCGCATCTGGTGCACCCACCGGCGGGCTTCGGGGCCGCTAATCCACTGGCTGGCGCCATTGCTGAGGGCCGTACGGCCATCGGCTCCCATGGCCCACTTGAGGATGGCCCGGGGCCGCCCCGTGGCCAGGCGGTGCAGGAAGGCGCGGTTGAGGCTGCGGGCTTCGGCTTCGCACACCCCTTGGATCACGGCGATGCCGACCGCTTGCAGTTGGGCGATGCCGCCCCCTGCCACCCGGGGGTTGGGGTCGGCCATGGCGATCACCACCTGCTGGAGGCCTGCCGCGATCACCGCCTCGCTGCAGGGCGGGGTGCGGCCGTGGTGGCAGCAGGGCTCCAGCGTCACCACCAAGGTGCCGCCCCGGGCCCGATCCCCCGCCTGGCGTAGGGCCCCCACTTCGGCGTGGGGGCCTCCGGCCTGGCCATGGAAGCCTTCCCCCACCAGCTGGCCGGCGGCATCGAGCACCACCGCCCCCACCATGGGATTGGGGCTGGTGCGCCCCCTACCCAGGGCCGCCAATTGCAGGGCCCGCCGCATCCAGGGGCGCCAGAGCTGGTGCGCTTGGGTGGGAAGCATCAGCCAGCTGTCGTGGGCAGGCTGCGCCATTCGGCCACCACAAACGGCGGCACGGGCAATTCCACGAACACCCCAGGCAGGCCCAGGCGCAGGGGGCGGTTCTGCTCGAGATCCGAGAGCAGCGGAGCGAGGTCAAATTCGGCAGTCGCGGCGCGGCCATCGCCAGCCAGCTGGGGATTGGCCAGGGTGATGTCTTCCAAATCCCAGTGGCCGCGCCCGCTTTGCACTTGCAAAGCCGTGGGGTGATCCAGGCGCACCTTGCCCGGATATCCCACGATGCGCAGTCTCAGCGGGCCGCCAGGTTGGCCTTCCCGGTAGGCCACCAACTGCCAGCTTTGGTAGTCGAGGTCGCGCAGGCTCTCCAGGCTCCGCACCACGGTTTGGCCGTTCTCCTCGGTGTGGGCATGGACCTGGGCCAGGGCCCCGGCGGGCATGGCCACCAGCAGCACGAGGCTCACCAGCAGGCCCAGCAGGGGCTTGAGGAAACTGTTCATGGCTGGCTGGCCAGGGCGCTTCGCTCGGCCCCGGGGATCGGCTGCCAATCGGTGTGGGTGGCCCAGAGGGCCCAAATCGCCATGGCCCGCAGGTAATGGCAGGCGCGGAAGGTGTTCACGGCGGTGATCGCTTCCGGGGTGCGGAACTGCAACCCGCCCTCGTACACCTGGTTCACCACCGCCCCGGTGATCGCGAAGGCCGTAGGGGCATCGCCCATCAGCCGGTAGTAGGCGGCCAGGCCGAAGTTGATTCCGGTCCACACCTCCAGGGGGTGGGTGCCGTTGGGATCGAGGGGGGTGCCGTCCCGGCGCAGGCCATTGGCCACCCCCAAGCTGCCGCCCTTGAAGCCCAGGAAGCAGGCTTCTTTCACGGCCTGTAGGGAGGAGAGGGCGCGATCGTCGGCCACCACCGCTGGGAGCCCCAGCAGGCGGGCATAGAAATCGCCGCAGAGCTGGTCGGCCATCACCAAGGGGGTGCCGCTTTCGGCATCGATCTTGTAGTACTCACCGTTCCAGAGCAGGACATCAAAATTGGTCCGGGATTGCTCGAGCCAGCCGCCAAATTCCCGCTGCTCCCCGGAGGTGTCGACCCCCAGTTCCAGTTGCAGCCGTTGGGCCATGGCCAAGGCCGCTTCCAGGGCCGCGATCCAAAGGGCGCCGCAGTAGGCACTCACCCCCTTCAGCGGCCAGTCGTCGAAGGTTTGGTCGGGGGCACCGCCGTTATCGGGCAGGCCGTCGTTGTTGGCATCAAAGCGCTTCAAATAGCGCAGGGCTTCCACCGAGGCCGGCCAGCAGTCGGCCAAAAAGCGCAGGTCTTCGCCGTTTGGGGCGAGCTTGAAGGTGCGCCAAACCTGCAACACGAAGTCGCTGGCCAGGTCTTTCCAGAGGTTGCAGTCTTGATAGGCGGTGTAATTGGTGGCTTCAAAGGGCCGTTCGTTGGGGGCGCCCAAATCGTGGGGCGTGGCACCGGCGACCTTGCGGGCGGCCTCCACCCGGCCCTTGCCCTGGGTGAAATACCAGCCAATCGGCCGCGGTGTGGCATCGGCCGCGGGGATGGCCCGGGCAAAGCTGCGCAGCACCGCCTTATCGAGCTCGGGCCAGAGCTGCAGCAGGGCAAAGGAGCCATAGAGCCGCACATCGAGGCTCTCGTACCAGGCGTAATCCAGGCACTCGAGCACGCCGAACTGACCCACCGGATCGGCGTGGGAGGCGGCGGTCCAGAGGCTGCCGCCGCTGGCCAGGTCGTAGAGCTCATTGAAGAGGGCCATGCGCAGGGGCTCGGCCAAATCGTTGCGCTCCAGCACCGGCTGTTGCCAGGTGTCGATCGCATCACGCCAGGGGCGCCAATCGGTGAGGGCTTCGGCGGCGATGGCCCCGGCCTGGTTGCCATCGGCCCCAAAGAAATCGGTGTAGCGGCGCAGGGCCCGGGTGCCGGTGGCAAAGGCCGTCACCGGCAAATCCCAGCTGATCACCAGGGGAATCTCCAGGCTTTCCCCCGGCGCCAGCTGGCAGCGCACCGCCAGGGCGGCGCTGGCTGGATCGGCGTCGCCACTGCTGCGGCTGTCGTTGCTGTTGGGGATCGAGCCATCGCGGGCAAAGGGGGCCCAGATTTCGCTGCCATCGCCACTGGGATTCCAGCGGCTGCAGCGCAGCACCTCGGGGATGCAGCCCGCTGATCCCGCCAGGTTTTCGCCGGTGGCGATGCACCACTGGCCCTGGCCTTCATCGACAGGGGCGGAGCGCTGGCCCTCCAAAAGAATGCCCTTGAGGCCGGCCTGGTCCAGCCAGCGGTTGCTTTGGCCGGCCGTTGCTCCCACCGCCGGCACGTAGTTGTGCTCGGGGCTGCCGTCGTCGCGGAAGTGAACGGCGGCGGCGGGGTCGGTGTTGGTGAACCAGCCCGTGGTGTTGCGCCAGCTCAGCAAGAGCGACAGATCGAGGGGCTTGGTGGTGGGGTTGTGGAGGGTCCAGCGGAACACCGCCACCGGATAGCTGGTGCGCCGGTAATCCCCAGGCAGGATCGGGCTGAAGGCCTCACAGCGCACCTCGGCAGCGAACACGCCGCTGTAATTGGTGCTGCTGATCGGGTAGCGGGCGGCGTAGGTGCCGGTGCTGCGGAGCTTGCCGTCGCTGTCGGTGCTGCTGGCGGGATACCAATCCCAGCTGCTGAGGGGTTCGCCGCTGCCAGGCCTGGAGGCATCGGCTTGCGGCTTCACCGCCAGGGCATGGGCCCGGCTGGTTTGGCCGTTGCTTTCAAACAAAGCGAATTGACAATCGGGGATCACCCCAAACCAGTGCTCACCGCCATCGAGGTGCCAGAGGTTGAAGTTGCCATCCGGCGCCCGGCCGATGCAGCCGGCCCCAAAGCCTCCCAGGGGCATGCCGTGGTTGGCACCGTCGTCCAGGTTGCTGGCATAGCGCACCGTGTAGGGCTTCTCCCAGCCCAAGCCGATGGGGCGCTGCCAACTGGCGGTTGGGGCCTGCCAGGAGCTGGAACCTGCTCCCCCGGATCCTTTGCCCAGCAACTGCGATTTCAAGGCGGAGAGGCCGGAGCGCGCCATAGGGCCCAAAAAGGTTTGCCCAGCTTGTCAGAGGTTGCTGGCATGGGCCTGGAAGCTGCCGTTCACCTCCTGGTCCACCAGGGCATCCAGGGTGACGGCGGAGCGCACCAGGGCCTGGTAGCGCTGCACAACCCGGCGGTTGCGCTCGATCCAGTTGCTGGCATCGCCGCCGGGCAGCCCGCTGCCGTCGCCGGCGAGGAGTTCGAGGTCGTTCTGCTTGGCCAGCAGGGCAAGCACTAAGTCATGGATGCGCTGGCGGCGATCAACCATGGTGGGGCAGGCGCTGGTCATGGACCACCATCATCGTTGGAGTGCCACGCAGGGCTCCCGATGGTCCAAGGTCAGGGGTAAGCCCAGGTCAGTAATGAGCCACCCAACCCTGCCACCTATTGCCGGCCGCGAGGCCGAGATCCTGGCCCTGGTGCAGCAGGACCAGCCGGTATTTCTGCCCCACACCAATCTCCAGCTGGAGCAAATCAGTGCGTGCTTTGCCTGTGCCCTGCACATGCACCAGCCCACGATTCCAGCCGGCGCCCAGGGAGAACTGATCTCCCATCTGCAGTACATGGTTGAACACCCGGGTGAGGGCGACAACCACAACGCCGAGCCCTTTGCCCAGTGCTACAAGCGCCTCGCCGAGATCATTCCTGAGCTGATCCAGGGCGGCTGCAATCCGCGGATCATGCTCGATTACTCCGGCAATTTGCTCTGGGGCTTTGGGCAGATGGGCCGCCACGACATCCTCGACGCCCTCAAGCAACTCGCCTGTGATCCCAGCCTGCAACCCCATGTGGAGTGGTTGGGAACGTTCTGGAGCCACGCCGTGGCACCCTCCACGCCGATCCCCGATCTGAAGCTGCAAATCCTGGCTTGGCAGCACCATTTCGCAGCCCTCTTTGGCCCAGAGGCCCTGCAGCGGGTGAAGGGCTTCTCCCCACCGGAGATGCACCTGCCCAACCACCCCGACACGCTCTATGCCTTCGTCAAGGCCCTTAAGGAGTGCGGCTACCGCTGGCTTCTGGTGCAGGAACACAGCGTTGAAAATCCCGATGGCAGCAGCCTGCGGGACGACCAGAAGTACGGCCCCTGCCAACTGGTGGCCCGCAACTCCAGCGGGGAGAGCGTCACCATCACTGCGCTGATCAAAACCCAGGGCTCCGACACCAAGCTGGTGGGCCAGATGCAGCCCTGTTACGAAGCCCTCGGGCGCGGCCCGGTGGCCCTGGGCAGCCGCACCATTCCGGCGATCGTTGCCCAGATTGCCGACGGGGAAAACGGCGGCGTGATGATGAATGAATTCCCCCAGGCCTTCATCCAGGCTCACCAGCGCATCGCCTCCCAGACCATCGCCGCCCAGGGCGGATCAGGGGGCGCGGTTGCCAACCCCAAAACGGTTGCGATTAACGGCACCGAATATCTCGAGTTGCTGGAGGCCGCTGGCGTGGAGCCCGGCGATTTCCCGCCGATTCAGGCGGTGCAGCAACACAAGCTGTGGCACCAGGTGGGTAGCCAACCCACCCCGGAATCGGTGGAAGCCGCCATCGCTGAGCTCCAGCGCAACGATCCCTCCTTCTCCATGGCCGGGGCCTCCTGGACCAACAACCTCAGCTGGGTGGAGGGCTACGCCAACGTGCTCGAGCCGATGGCCAGCTTGAGCGCCGCCTTTCACCAGCGCTTCGACCCCCTGGTGGCGGCCGATCCCACGGTGACCCAGGGCGAGCCCTACCAGCGGGCGCTGTTGCACCTGCTGCTGTTGGAAACCAGCTGCTTCCGCTATTGGGGGCAGGGCAGCTGGACCGATTACGCCACCGAGATCCACCGGCGTGGGCTGGCCTGCCTGGAGGGTTGCTGAGTCCCAGTCATCAACGTGTTCGGGCTCACCAGGGCAAGACCTCGCCGTTGGCATGCCAGAAGCTGCCGGAGTTCTCCAGGGTCAGGGCGTCGATGCGAGCCAGCAGTCCCAGCACCGCCTCGGCGGGGCTGATTCCCTGGGGGTTGAAGTTGACCATGCGGGTGCGCACCAATCCGGGGTGCAGGATCGCTACGGCGATGCCGCGGGATTGCAGGTCGATGGCCAGCGATTTGCCGGCCATGTTCAGGGCCACCTTCGACATGCGGTAGCCATAGGACCCGCCAGAGCTGTTGTCATCGATTGAACCCATGCGGCTGGTCATCAGGATCAGCTTGGAGCCGTTCCGTAGCTGAGGTAGGAGGGCATGGGTGAGTCGCAACGGGCCCAGGGCATTCACCTCGAACTGCCGGCGCAGGCTCTCGGTCTTGGGATCCTCCAGGCCCGTGCTTTCCAGGATGCCGGCGTTGAGGATCAGCCCATCGAGGTGTAAGCCGTCCAGCCGCTCCACCAGGGAGGCCATGGCGGCATCTTTGGTCATGTCGACTCCGGCTTCAATCCGCACGCCCAAAGTCTCCAGCTCAGGCGAAGGAGTGCGACACACGGCAATGACCCGTTCCCCCCGCTCCTGCAGTTGGCGGCAGTACTCCAGACCAATGCCCCGGTTGGCACCGGTAATCAGAAACGTCTTCACAGGTGGAGGCTTCGCGATGGCCAGGCTCGGGCCCGGGCGGATGGGTCGGTCGACTGAGCATCATGGCTCCAGCGTTAATGAACCATCTGGGCAGCACGGCGGCACCAAGCACGGCGACAGCAAACGAGGTTGGGGTGCTGGTGGTGATCGGCACCGACGCCGGTGGCTTGGCAGGCCTGGCTCCCAGCCGATTGGAGCTGCTGCGCGGGGCCCAGCTGCTGGTGGCACCGAAGCGGCTGTTGGCGGAGGTGGCCCCCTGGTGGCAGGCCGAGCAGGCGGCCGGCCGGTTGCCAGCCCAGGACTCCTGCCCCGAGCTGCTGGCCAGCGATAGGCCTGATCAGATCGTTGGCCCGGTGGGGGAGGCCCTGGCGGCGGGGCGCTCCGCGGTGCTGCTCGCCAGCGGCGACCCCCTCTGGTTTGGCATCGGCCGGCTGCTGCTGCAGCACTTTTCCCCCGGCCAATTGCGTTTTTACCCAGCCCCCAGCTCCCTGCAGCTGGCCTTTGCCCGCCTCGGCCGGCCCTGGCAGGACGCCAGTTGGGTGAGCCTGCATGGCCGCGATCCCGAGCCCCTGGCGGCGGCGTTGCAGAAACGCCCGACGGCCCTTGCGGTGTTGACCGATCCCGGGCGTGGTGGTGCCGAGGAGGTGCGCCGGATGCTGCGGGCCTCCGGCCTGGAGGCGGCCTACGGCTTTTGGCTGTGTGAGCGGCTCGGCCATCCCCAGGAGCGGGTCCAGCTGCTTGATCCCGCGGCCCCCATCCCGGCCGACCTCGATCCCCTGCATCTGGTGGTGCTGTTGGCCGAAACGCCTGCGCCCCTCCCCCCGGAGAGCTTGCCCCTGTTTGGCCTCGACGATGGCCTCTACCTGCAGCACGACGACCGGCCTGGCCTGATGACCAAGCGCGAGGTGCGCATCCAGGTGCTGGCGGAGTTGGCGCTGCCGGCAGGGGGCGTGCTCTGGGATATCGGGGCGGGGGTGGGCAGCATTGGCCTCGAGGCCCTGCGCCTGCGCCCGGCCTTGCAGTTGTTTGCCCTGGAATCCCGCGGTGGTTCGGCGGGGCTGATTGCTGCCAATGCGGAACGCCTTGGGGTGCACCCTGCCGCCATCGCCGAGGGCCGCGCCCCCCAGGCCCTGGCCTCCCTGCCCGATCCGGATCGGGTGGTGATCGGCGGCGGCGGCAAAGATCGGGCCGCCATCCTTCAGACGGTGCTCCAGCGGCTTCGGCCGGCTGGAGTGGTGGTGATCCCTTTGGCCACTATCGAAGCCCTGGCGGAGTTGCGGCCCCTGCTGGAGCAGGCCGGTTTGGCCGTGCGGGTGGGCCAGCTGCAGGCCTGGCGCGGAGCGGCCTTGGCCGATGGCACCCGCTTGGCGCCCCTTAACCCCGTGGTGCTGTTGCGGGGCGAATCAGCACCGCCCTGCCTGCCTTGATGCCGAGGGCCTGGCTTTGGCCAGCTCCCAGCTCGATCACCCCATCCACGGCGCCATCGGGGCCGTAGCTGCGGCAGGGCAGGTGCATGCAGGGGGGCACGTTGGCCTCCACGGCAATCACTTGGCCGCTGCGCACAAACACCATGTCCAGGGGGGCTGGGGTGCGGTGCATCCAGAACTTCACCGGCTGGGCCGGCGTGAAGGGAAAGAGCATGCCCCGCAGGGCCGGCAGCGCCGGGCGCAATTGCAGGCCCCACATCTGCTGCTGGGCGGTGCGGGCCACTTCTAGCAGGATGCAGGGCCCAGTCCCGGCATCGCCAAGGCACCACTGGGCATCCAGCGGCAAGGTTTGGGGCGGGGGAGATGGCTGGGGTTTGGCGGGGGGGGCTGCCAAGCCCGGTGATGCCAGCTCGGTTGTGATCAGAGCGGTTGTGACTACAGCTGCCGCTGCTACGGTTGCTACAAGGGTTTTCATGGCACGGCCATCACGGCTAGGTCGGGACATCAGGTGTTGCGCCCATCAAACTTGCTATCCATCAAACGTTGCGGGCTTCGAGGTTGGGCATGCGTTCACTGAGGCAGTAGCCATGGCCGCGCACCGTGTGAATTAACCGCTTTTCGCCGCCCTCTTCCAGCTTTTGGCGCAGGTAGCGCACGTACACCTCGATCACGTTGCTGGCCGCACCCTGTTGGTCGTCCCACACCAGCCGCAGGATTTGCTCGCGGCTCACCACCGTGCCCTTGCGCTCCAACAGCAGGATCAGCAATTGGTATTCCCGCGCCGTCAGGCCCACGCTGCGGTTGCCCCGCTTCACCTGGCGGCCGCTGGGATTGACCACCAGATCGGCCACTTGCAACAGCTGGACAGGCACGTTGACCCGGCGCCCTAGGTCGAGGTGCACCCGCAGGCGCATCAACAGATCACTGGCCCCCTGGCTGGAGAGCCAAAAGTCGTCGGCGCCGCTGCTCAGGCAGCTGGCCCGGGCTTCGATGGTGTCCTCTTGGACATCGACCAGTAGGGGGATGGCGCCCAGCTGGGCCCGCAACGCGCCGATGGATCCCATGTGGCTGCTGGAGATCAGCACCGCATCCGGCCCCTGGTTGGGATGGGCTTCCAAGGTGGGGCGATAGCCCGAAGCCTCCAGGCGGGAAGCCAGGCCTGCGGCATCGGCACCCACCAACAGCACCACCGGTTGGGCCATCACGCCGGCTTCGGCCTTGAGGGGGGGCTCAACCATTGCCAGGTTTGGCCACGTGGGGCAGGCCCCAGCCCAACTTGTTGCGCAACACCTGGAAAAACTCGTGGTCGACGAGCCGCACAAAGCGCACGGGATTGTCGCTGCGGCGGATCAGGATCCGGTCTTCCGGCCAGATGTAACAACCGGCGCTGCCGTCCACCACCATCATCAGCCGCTCTGGCGTGGCCGGAAACACGGTGACCGGCTCATGGTCGCTGAACACCAGGGCCCGAGACGCGAGGGAGTGGGGCGCTATTGGCGTCAGTTGGAGCACCGGGCAATCGGGGCTGATCACCGGCCCCCCGGCGCTGAGGGCGTAGGCGGTAGAGCCCGTGGGAGTCGAGAGAATCACGCCGTCGGCGGCAATGTCCACCGGGGCATGGCGACCGATGGCAATCTCGAAATGGCACATGCTCGTGAGCGGTTCCCGGTGCAGGGCCATTTCGTTGAGGCACAGCACCTCCCAACGCCGTTGATCGCCCCGCATCACGCTCACGATCAACATCGTGCGCTCTTCCACGGTCCAGTCGCCGGCCAGTATTTGATCCAGGGCCTGGTCCAAGTCGTTGAGGTAGGCCTCGGCCAGGAAACCCAGGTGGCCGGTATTGATCGTGAGAATGGGTACGCCAATCGGCGCGGTTTGGCGGGCCGCCGAGAGCACCGTGCCATCGCCGCCCAGCACCACGGCTAAAGACATGTCGGCCCCGAAGCTGGTGGGCACGCAGGCGGCATGGCCGTGGGCGCGCAGGTGCTGGTCGGGGTTGGCAAAGCCCACCATCCCGCCGGCACTGCTGACGCGCACCACCTCATGGCCCGCCTTGTTGAAACGGGCTTCGATGGCGTCGGCCGTGGCGAGGGCCACATCCTTGCCGTCATTGACGATCAGTCCGACGCGGGGCACCGATCGGTGGCGGAGTCTGCCCGAGTTTATGGGGCCTAGCGCCTAGAACTGGTCGAGGAAGCGCTGATCGCTGGTATACAGGCGCCGGATGTCGTCGATGCCGTGGCGCACCATGCAGAAACGCTCCACCCCAAGGCCCGCGGCAAAACCACTCCAGCGCTCGGGATCCAGGCCCATGCCGGTGAGCACGGCGGGATCGACCATGCCGCAACCCATCACCTCGAGCCAGCGGCCGCGCCACTGCACGTCCACCTCAGCCGAGGGTTCGGTGAAGGGGAAATAGCTGGCGCGAAACCGCACCGGCAGATCGCCAAAGAAGCGTTGCAGGAAGGTGGTCACCGTGCCGCGCAGGTGGGTGAAATCAAGCCCCTCATCGATCGCCAGCACTTCCACCTGGTGGAACACCGGTGAGTGGGTGGCATCCACCGCATCGCGTCGGTAGACCCGGCCCGGGGCAATCACCCGCACGGGCGGGGGGTTGGTTTCCAGATAGCGAATTTGCACCGGGGAGGTGTGGGTGCGGAGCAGCCGGCCATCCCCCAGGTAAAAGGTGTCTTGCATGTCCCGGGCTGGGTGGTGCTCGGGGATGTTGAGGGCGCTGAAGTTGTAGTAGTCGGTCTCGATCTCGGGCCCCTCGGATACCCGATAGCCCAGGCCGGCAAAGATGTCGACGATCTCTTCGGTGGTGCTGATCAGGGGATGGCGATGGCCCGGCGGCGTGAAGCTGGCGGGGGCTGTCACATCCAGGGTTTCGGCGGCGATGCGCTTGGCCATGGCGGCCCCTTTGACCGCGGCCAGGCGATCCGCCATCAGGGTTTGGACCTGCTCTTTGAGCACGTTGGCGCGCTGGCCCACCAGGGGGCGCTCGTCGCCAGGAAGCTTGCCCATGGCCCCGAGCACGCCGGAGAGCTTGCCCTTTTTGCCCAGGAGCCCCACCCGCAGGTCTTCCAATTCCGTGGCGGTGGCGGCCGCGGCGATCGCTTGGGCGGCCTCCGCTTCCAGGTGCTCGAGCTGGTCGGTGAGCTGCTGGAGGGACACGGTGGCGCTCACGGTTGGGGCTTTGAGATCTGAGACTGTAAGGAGGCGACCCGGTTCACCAGGCTTCTCGCAATGGCACCGCTCAAGATCCTGATCAGTAACGACGACGGCGTCTTTGCCGATGGCATTCGCACCCTCGCCAATGCGGCCTTAGCCCGGGGGCACCAGGTGAGTGTGGTTTGCCCCGACCAGGAACGCTCCGCCACCGGCCATGGCCTCACCCTGCACGCCCCCATCCGGGCGGAGCGGGCCGATGAACTGTTTGACGACGGGGTGCGGGCCTGGGCCTGCAGCGGCACCCCCAGCGACTGCGTCAAGCTCGCCCTGTTTTCCTTGCTCGATGAGTGGCCCGATCTGGTGCTCTCCGGCATCAACCACGGCCCCAACCTCGGCACCGATGTGCTCTATTCCGGCACCGTGTCGGCGGCGATGGAGGGCACCATCGAAGGTCTCAAGGCTCTTGCGGTGAGCAGCGCCGACTTCCAATGGCGTCAGTTTGCGCCGGCCGCCAAGCTCGCCCTCGATGTGGCGGAGCGGATGCTCAGCGAGGGCTGGCCGGAGGGCATGCTGCTCAACCTCAACGTGCCGCCCCGGCCCTTGGAGGCGATGGGCCCGGTGCGCTGGTGCCGCAATGCGGTGCGGCGCTACACCGACCAATTCGACCAGCGGGTGGATCCCCGGGGCCGCACCTATTACTGGTTGGCGGGTGAGGTGGCCAACGACCTGGAGGCGGAGGTTTCTGGCCCCCCTGAGTGGCCCACGGATGTGGCCCACGTGCACGCCGGCGGCGTGGCCCTAACCCCCTTGCAGCCCGACATCTTCTGGCGTGGGGCCACCCGCAACCTGCCTGAGCTCTAGCCCTCGAGAGATCAAGCCGCGCGGTAAATCCGTTGCAGCATCCAGATGCTCAACCACAGGCCGATCAGGTGGGCAAACACCACCTGGGTGTTGCTCAGCACCGAGAGCATCTCGAGCGAGGTGATCGGGTAATTGGTGATGCGGCCGCCGGGGGTGGTCATGGCCCCACCAAAGGCGAAGCCGGCCTGCATGGAGGCCTGGAAGAACAGGCTGCCCGCCAGGGATTGATAGCCCACCGCTCCGAGGGTCAGGCCCGCCAAGTCGGCGATCAGGCCCCGCTTGATCAGGCGGGCCGTTTCCCCCTTGCTGGGCCGGGTGGGGCTGTTGAGGGCGCGGCCGCAGCGAATGATCAGCCAGCTCTGCCAGAGGCACCAGAGCAACACGAAGAACGCCAGCGAGGTGAGCGACAGGCCCGGGGCTAGGCCAAGGGCCCGGTTGGTGCCGCCGGCGATTTGGCCGCCAATGTTGCTGAACAACAGCACCCCCATCACCACTACCCCAAGCACCACCTGGGCCCAGAACCGCACCCAGCCCATGCGCCGGAGGGCAGCTGAAATCAGCTGGATGTCGAGACGGTCGGCCATTGCGGCGGAATCGGGTGACCCAAAGTTGCCATGGGAGGATCGATTTGGCCTCCCTTGCTTGTGGGTTCCGTAGCGTTGATACCCCTGCGATCACCCCAGGACACCCAGCGGCCCACGGCCATTGCTCTGGGCAGTTTTGACGGCCTGCACCAGGGACACCGCCGGGTGATTGCCGCCGTCACCGGTGCTGCGGTCAGGGCTGCGGGTTTGGTGCCCAGTGTGGTGAGTTTTTGGCCCCATCCCCGGGAGGTGTTGCATGGGGACACCCGGCTGCGCCTGGATTTACCAGCTGAAAAGCTCGAACTGCTCGAACCCCTGGGCATCGAGCAGCTGGTGCTGGTGCCCTTTGATCCGGCCCTGGCAGCGCTCACACCAGAGGCCTTTGTGGAGCAGGTGTTGGTGGGCCAGCTGGCGGCAGGCATCGTGGCTGTGGGGGAAAACTTTCGCTTTGGCAAGGGGCGCAGCGGCGATACGGCAGCCCTGATCGCCCTGGGCCAGCGCCATGGCCTGGCGGTGGAGGTGCTGCCGATGCTGTGGGATGGCCCCGAGCGGGTAAGCAGCAGCAGGATCCGCCGCGCCTTGGCGGCGGGTGATCTCGAGGAGGCGCGCCGCTTGCTCGAGCGCCCCTATCGCTTCTCGGGGCAGGTGGTGCAAGGCCGGGGCCTCGGCCGCAAGTTGGGCTGGCCGACGGCCAATCTCCAGGTGGATGGCCGCAAGTTTTTACCCCTCGAAGGGGTGTACGCCGCCATGGCTTCGGTGGCAGGCGCACCGCCAGTTCCGGCCGTGATGAACCTGGGCCCCCAGCCCACGGTGGATCCCATGGCCCCATCCGCGGTGGAAGTCCACCTGTTGGACCGTTCCATGGAGTTGGTGGGCCAGGAGCTGCGGATTGAGCCGCTCAAGCTGCTGCGCACCCAGTGCGCCTTTGCCAACGTCGAGGCCCTCAGCGCCCAGATTGGGGCCGATGCCGAGGCTGCCCGCAAGCTCTGTGGGGCCTACGCGGCCGGGTAGGCGTGGGTGAGGCCCCAGCCGATGAAGGTGGCGATACCCCCCAGCAGCAGAATCCCTGAAATCAGTACGAGCATCGGGCTGCCCTGGTCCATGGCCACCGGCCTCGCGCACAGCCCCCAGCCTAAACAGCCCAAGCCATTACGCCATGTGTCCTGCCGATCCCTCCAACCCTGATCAACTGGCCGTGGCCCGGCTGCTTGACGCCAACCTCGATCGGGCGCGCGAGGGGCTGCGGGTTCTGGAAGACTGGGCCCGCTTTGGGGTGGATCGCGCCGATCTGGTGGCCCGCACCAAGGACATGCGCCAGCGCTTGGGCCGCCTGCACCGCGATGACTACAAGCTGGCGCGCCACACCGCCACCGATCCTGCCGCCGGCATGGGCCATCCCGCCCAACAGGAGCGCTTGAGCCCATCCCAGATTGTGGGCGCCAATGCCGGGCGGGTGCATGAAGCCCTGCGGGTGTTGGAGGAATTTGGCCGCAGCATCGATCCTGAGTTGGCCAGCGAAGCTGCCGCCCTCCGCTACGGCATCTACGACCTGGAGGTGGATTTGCTTCAGGCTTCTAGGGGCGGGCAGCAGCGCCGGCAGCTCCTGGCCCAGTGCCACCTCTATTTGGTGAGCAGCCCGGTGCCAGGGCTCGAGGCGGTGGTGGCGGCGGCCCTGGGGGCCGGGGTGCAGCTGGTGCAATACCGGGCAAAAGACGGGTCCCTTGGGGGGCAAAACGGTGCGGCCATCGATGACAGCCAGCGGCTGCAGCAATGCCGCCGGCTGCGCCAGCTCTGCGCCAGCCATGGGGCCCTGTTCATCGTCAATGACCGGATCGATCTGGCCCTTGCCGTGGAGGCCGATGGGGTGCACCTGGGCCAGGGCGATCTGCCCCCGGCGGTGGCCCGCCAGTTGCTGGGGCCCGAGCGGTTGATTGGCCGCAGCACCCAAAGCATCGATCAGTTGCGCCAAGCGGTGGCGGATGGCTGCGACTACGTGGGGGTGGGCCCGGTGAATGCCACCCCCACCAAGCCCGGCCGCGAACCGGTGGGCCTCGACTACGTGCGTCAAGCGGCGGCCGAAAGCCCGATTCCCTTCTTTGCCATTGGCGGTTTGGAGTGCGCCAACATCGAGGCCGTGCGTCAGGCGGGGGGGCAGCGGGTGGCGGTGGTGCGGGCGATTACGGCAGCCGCCGATCCGGCAGCGGCCACCACGGCCCTGCTGCAGGCCCTAGGGCAACAGGCTTGATGGGGAACCTGATTGAAAAAGCCTGATGGAGCAGTTCACCCCATGACCTCGATCACGATCCAGCTCAATGGCGAGGCGCGCGACTGTGCCGCGGGGCTGACCCTGCCCGAGGTGCTCGAAGCCTGTGGTTATCGGCCCCAACTGGTGGTGGTGGAATTCAATGGCGAGATTTTGCCCCGCAGCAGCTGGGGGGATCGGGCAGTGGTGGAATCCGATTGCCTCGAGGTGGTCACCATCGTGGGGGGTGGTTCCTAGATTTTGACAACTTGCATAGGCGCCTTGGCGCTCCCCTCCCGCCGGCTTTTGAATCGCTGCCTGAGTTGGTTGGCTTTGCCAGTGCTCACCGTGGCGCTCTTGGTGGCATGGCCTGAACCCGGTTGGGCAGCCAGTGGCGGCCGGATTGGGGGCGGCAGCTTTCGCTCCTCTCCCTCCATGGGCCGCAGTTATGGCGGTGGGGGCGGCTATCGCGGCGGCGGTTATGGAGGGGGCTATCGGGGTGGCTACGGCGGCGGTGGGATTGGCTTTCCCTTCCTGATCCCGATGTTTGGCTTTGGCGGCGGCGGCTTGTTTGGCTTTTTGGTGTTGATGGCCGTGGTGGGCTTGCTGGTCAATGCCGTTCGCGGTGGCGGTGGTGGCCAAGGTGGTGGTCAAGCCCTGGCCCGAGGCCGGGGCGGTGATTTGGCCTACGGCGGCCGCACCGATGGCCCAGTGACCATTGCCCAGGTGCAGGTGGGCCTGTTGGCGACTGCCCGCGATCTGCAAACCGATCTGCGCCGGCTCGCCTCCAGTGCCGACACCAGCCAGGCCGCTGGTCTGCAGAAGGCCCTTCAAGAGACCACCCTCGCCCTGTTGCGCCATCCCGATCTTTGGGTGTACGCCAATAGCGAGGTGGGCCAGGTTCCCTTTACGAGCGCCGAATCCACCTTCAATCGCCTGTCGATGACCGAGCGCAGCAAGCTCGATCGCGAGATCACAAGCAACGTGGCCGGCCAGCGCCTCAACGCTGGCGATGTGGTTTCAGGTGACAGCGACGCCAGTAGCGATTTCATCGCCATCACCCTGCTGGTGGCCAGCCGTAACAAGCTGGTGCTCAAGGGCTCCGACACGGCGGACCAGTTGCGCCAGTCGCTGCAGCAATTGGGGGCTGTGGGCGTAGACGATCTGATCGCCCTGGAAGTGATCTGGCAGCCCGAAGGGGTGGGCGAAGTGCTGAGCACCGATGCCTTGATTACGGCCTATCCGGATTTGCAACACCTCTAGGGATCCCTTCAGAGCTTTCTTCAGCGCCCTGAACTCCCTTCCGGTCCCCTCATTTCAAAGGGAGTCGCAAACGGGCTTCGGAGATTGCTCACCCCGCCCTTGTACCGAGGGGGAGTTGTTCGCACACTGGGCCGAACCGCTAACCGCATCGATGGGGCCGCGCTCCCCCCAGTGGGTGAACACACCGGTGCTGATGCAGGCCCTTGAGCGCTATGAGCAGGGCAACTTGCCCCGTTCGATGGAGCTCTGGATCAAACAGCTCCTCGAGATTGAAGCCCCATCCAAGGCCCCCCTCCGCAAGCACTCCAGCTGAACTCAGGTGGCGCGGCCCAGGATCCGTAGGGCAGCCATGGCGGCCCCATAGCCGTTGTCGATGTTCACCACGGTGAGGCCAGGGGCGCAGCTGGCGAGCATGCCGTTGAGGGCTGCCATGCCTCCCGCGCTCACCCCATAGCCCACGGCCACGGGTACGCCGATCACGGGCTGGGGCACCAGGCCTGCCACCACGGTGGGCAGGGCCCCTTCCATGCCGGCACAGGCGATCACCACCGCTGCCGCGGCGAGGTCGGGGAGCCTATCCAGCAGCCGATGCAACCCAGCCACGCCCACGTCCAGCATGCACTCGCTGGCGATGCCATGGCAGGCCAGGGCCAGTTGGGCTTCGGCGACCACGGTCAGATCGCTGGTGCCGCCTCCCAGCACGGCCACGGTGCCCAGGTTGGGATTGGCGGCAGGCATGGCTCCAGCGGTGAGGCAACGGGCCTCCAGGTGGTGCGTGATGGCGATCTTCGGCAGCAGCTCGATCACGGCCCGGGCCTTGGCGGGCTCCACCCGGGTGGCGAGGGCCAGCTCTGAGGCTGCATGGAAACCGGCCACAATCGCGGCGATCTGTTCAGCGCTTTTGGTCTCGCCCCAGATGGCTTCGACCATGCCGAGCCGCTGGCGGCGCTGCAGATCCAACCGATGGTCGGGGTTGCCCATGGGCTCGGGATTGCTCATGGCTTTTCCCACACCATCTCCATCAGCGCCGGCGTCACCCAGACACTGGAATGGCCCATGGCGTGGCCGAGGTCGGCCTCCAGCTCCTCCTGATCGCCTGGGCTCCAGAGCCCGGCGGCGGCCAGTTGGTCCGGGTAGCTGCCCAGGAAATCCTGTAGCCACTGGGCCTTGGGGGCATCGCTGGTAGAGCAGGCCATCAAGCTGCGGCAGTGTTTCAGGCGCAGGCCCCGGGCCTCGAGCAGGGCTGGCAAGCGCTGGGCCACATGGGGGTCGCCGCCGTGGTCGCGCCAGTGCTGGATGCAGCGGCAAACGAAGCGATCCAGCCCAGCACCCCGGGGATAGAGCGCGAACGTATCCCACTGCCCGTATTCGTGCAGGATCAGCGTGCCCCCGGGGCGGAGGGCCCGGGCGATCAGATCCAGCAGGGGATTGAGGTCTTTCAGAAACATGGCCACCCAACGGCACCAGGCCCCATCCCATTGGCCCTCCCCCAGGGCTTCGACGCCGCTGGCTTGGTTCAGATCCAAGGCCAGGGTGTGGAGTTGCTGGAGGTTGCCTTGGCTCGCCTGGGCTTGGAGGTGCTCCAGGTAGGCACTGGCGTTGTCGATGGCCAGCACGCTTCCCGTGGGGCCCACCCGCTCGGCCAGATCCAGGCTGGCAAAGCCCGGTCCGCAGCCCAGGTCCAGCAGCCGCTGACCCGCTCCCCAGCCGGCTTGCTGCCAGGCCGCCAGGCAGTCATCGCGCCAGATGGCGTGTTGGCGTTGCAGCCGATCCCGCTCCCGGTCGTGGCTACCCAGCACGTAGTTGGAGCTTGCGCCGGGCGCTGTCACTGGGGTTGCAGATCTAGGGGTTGGAGGGCGAGGGGTTCCAGTTCCCCTTCAAACACCAAGGGGAAGGGATTGCCTGCCGTTGTGCCGGTGGCCTGGCGGGCCAACTCCTCGAAGCGCGCCTGCACTGCGTCCACCGCTTCAGGGGGGATGGCCTTCCACTGATCCTTGCTGGCCCAACGGATCAGCAGGGTGCCTTCCTCCCGTTCGGCATCCCACAGCAGTTGCCGGTCCAGGAAGCCGTCCTGCTGGGCCAGCCAGGGTTCCCAGCTGCCCTGCTCCGCCGCCAGCCACGCCTGGCGGCCCTCCGCCGGCACCTTCACCCGCAGGTGCTCCACCACGGCCACGTCGTAGGTGCCCGAGGGATCCTGGAAGGCGGCGATTGCCCCATCGGGATGGCCGGCCAGCAGCATCACCAGGCTGAGCACAAGGCCCATCAACCTAGGCAGCCCGTCGGGCCAGGGGCGGAGCCTAGTCATCCCTTTTGGAGCAGGGCCACGGCGTGGCAGGAGATGCCCTCCTCCCGCCCCTCGGCCCCCAGTTTTTCGTTGGTGGTGGCCTTGACGCCCACCTGATCGGCATCCAGATCCATGCGGGCGGCGATGGCGGCCCGCATCGCCTCAATGTGGGGTTTGAGCTTCGGGCGCTCCGCAACCACCACCGAATCCACATTGACCACGCTCCAGCCCCGCTCCCGCACCAGGGCCACCACCTGCTCAAGCAGCACCAGGCTGTCGGAGCCCTTCCACTGCGGATCGTCGGGGGGGAAGTACTTGCCGATATCGCCGAGGCTCAAGGCGCCCAGCAGGGCATCCATGATCGCGTGCACCAGCACGTCGGCATCGCTGTGGCCATCAAGGCCCAGGCCATCGGGATGATCGAGCTGTTGACCGCCCAGGATCAGCGGCCTGCCGGCCACCAGACGATGGATGTCGTAGCCGTTACCGATCCTGAGCTGCATGGGGTTCGCTGCCTGGGGCTTGCTCCCAGCGAGCGTAAAGATCGGGCCGGCGTTCTTGGGTGCGCTGCTGCTGCTGATCGGCCCGCCAGCGGGCAATGGCCCCGTGGTCGCCGGAGCGCAACACCGCCGGCACCTCCATCCCTTGAAACGCCGCCGGCCTCGTGTAGTGGGGGTGCTCCAGCAGCAGGGTGCTGTGGCTTTCCTCGTCCAAGGAGGCCGCCGTGCCCACCGTGCCGGGCAGGAGCCGCACCACCCCATTGATGATCGTGGCCGCCGGCAATTCGCCGCCGGTGAGCACGAAATCACCGATCGACACCTCCTCGTCGGCCAGGGGGCGAATCCGTTCGTCGAAGCCCTCGTAGTGGCCGCAGAGAAACACCAGCTGGTCGTAGTCCGTTGCCCATCGGCGCAGGTCGGCCTGGAGTAGCGGCTGGCCCTGGGGGCTCATCAACAGCACCCGCCGCCGCGGCAGCACGGGGATGGCCCCGAAGGCGGCATACACCGGTTCGGGTTTGAGCACCATGCCCGCGCCACCGCCGTAGGGCTCGTCGTCGACCTTGCGGTACTTGTCGGTGGCGTAATCGCGGGGATTGTGGGTGTGGAGCTCGGCGATGCCAGCGCCAAAGGCCCGGCCGATCACCCCCAGCCCCAGCAGGGGCGCAAAGGCCTCAGGGGCCAGGCTGACCACATCGAGTCTCATGACAGCAGCGGGCCCATGGGTTTCAGGCCTTGCTCACCCGCCGGATCTCGGAGCTGAAGTGGGCGTGGGCAGGGTTGCCATCGCCCTGGTTGGCCACGCTGGAGCGCAGGCGCAGGTTGGGCTTGGTGAACCAGAGGCGTTCGCGCACCTGTTGGCCTTGGGCCTCAATCACCAGCTCCAGGCTGCCATCGGGCCAGAACTGCCAGCGGCCTTGATCAGCCCCGCAGTGGTAGCTGCCATCGCTGTGGAAGATCAGTTGCTGTTGCAGGCCGCCCTTGGGGCCTTGGCTCAGGCCGCCCGGTTGGCCATCGGCCTGGGGTTCCAGGTAGGTCACCAGCAGTTCGCCGCGCTCGCTGGTGTGCCACTCATCGCCGTCTGGGGCGTCGTCTTCTGCGGCTAGGGCCGTGGGCTCGTCGAGGGCAAAGGTGCTGTTGAGGCCCATCCACTCGCCGGCGCAGAAGCGCAGGAAATCACCGATCTCCTTGGGCGGGAAGGCGATGGCAGGGTTGGTGGACTCGCTCATGGATCCAATTCTCTCAGCTGGTGGCGGTGCAGCTGTGGCGGTTCAGTCGCCCCGGTAGCCCAGCTCAGCCAGCCGGGCCGGATTGCGCCGCCAGCCGGGCACCACCTTCACAAATAACTCCAGATACACCGGCCCGGAGAACACCTTCTCCATCTGCAGCCGGGCCCCCTGGCCAATGGTTTTGAGCATCTGGCCGCCCTTGCCGATCAGGATTCCCTTCTGGCTCGAGCGCTCCACCAGCACCGTGGCGAGGATGGCTGTGCGGGGGCCATCGTCCACGACGCGTTCGATGCTGACGGCCACTGAATGGGGCACTTCCTCGCGGGTGTTCTGCAGCACCTGTTCGCGGATCAATTCGGCCATGAGCAGCTGCTCGGGTTGGTCGCTCACCGCATCGGCGGGATAGAGCTGGGGGCCGAGGGGCAATTCGGCCGCTAACGCCTGCACCAGGGCTTCGGTGCCGTCGCCATGGAGGGCGCTGCAGGGGTGCAGGGGCCAGTTGAGCTTGGGGCGAGGCTCGGGGATGGCGAAGTCTCCCTCGCCGGCGAGCATCCTGCGGTAACTGACAAGCAGCTCTTCAGCCCGCTCGGGATCGACCCGATCATTCTTGTTGAGCGCCACGTGCACCGGGGCCCGGCAATGGCGCAACAGATCCACGATGAAGCCATCCCCCCGGCCCGCCGGTTCGCTGCCATCCACCAGGAGCAGCACCACATCCACTTCGCCAATGGCGCCGCGGGCGCTTTGCACCAGCCGTTCGCCGAGGAGATGGTGGGGCTTGTGGATCCCGGGCGTATCCAGAAGCACCAGCTGGGCGCTGGGGGTGGTCAGGATCGCCCGCAGCCGGTTGCGGGTGGTTTGGGCGATGGGGGAGGTGATGGCCACCTTGGTGCCCACCAATTGGTTGAGCAGGGTGGATTTACCCACGTTGGGCCGGCCGATCAGGGCGACAAACCCGGAGCGAAACCCCTCCGGCGTGCCCCCTGGGCCCTCGGCCCCCAGGCCCGCCAGCAAGCGGGCCGATTCGGCCGGATCGGGGATCGGCAGCAGTTGGCCGCTCTCGACGTCGTTGGCGTGGCTTGACTCCATAACCTCAACACTGCCAGTTCACCGGCCCCCATGGTTGATCCAGCTCCTTCTCAAGCCATTTCCCAGCCCAATTTCCAACAGGCCATGGAGATCACGGCCCAGTGGCTAGGCCTTTGGGAGCGGGGCGAGCTCAGTGATGAGGTGCTGGCCGACCGGGTGACGGAGTTGGTGGCAAGCCGGGATGGGGCCCGGGGCTTTTTTGTGGTGAGCCTGGCTGGGGATTGCCCGCTGATGGATCGATTGCCCGATCCGGTGGTGATCCAGTTGCGTTCTGCCGGTGAGGGGGTGGTGGATTTGAGCGTGCGCAATTTGGCGATGAGCAGCGCCATGGCGCTTCACCACGGCCGCTCGGGTGATCCTGCCCAGCAGGGGGCGTCCGAGCGGGTGCAGTTGCGCTGCACGGAACTGCTTCGTTGCCTGGAGCCAGAGGCGGTGAAGCTGCGCCTGGAGTCGCTGCTGGCTGCAGCCCAAGGTGCCCCTGGCGATGACCAGGCCTTCCTGGAGCGCTGGGGCTACGACGCCGACCAGAAGCGGGCGATTGCTGAGGCGATCTTGGCGGTGGCGGAAGATCCGATCTGAGCTGCCGGATGTGAGATCCCGGAACCGTTGGGTTCCAAGCAAAAAAAACAGGTTGGGTACGGGAAGTACACAACCTGGTTTCGGGTTTTTGATGGTTAAACCTGGTCTAACCAATGTTTAAACCTGGTCTCACCATTGTTTGAACCCGGACTATCAGTCGCGGCGACCACCACCTTGGAGGGCAATGATCAGGCGCAGGATGAAGATGAACAGGTTGATGTAGGTGAGGTACATCCCCAAGGCGCCGGCCAGGTATTGGTCGTCGCTATAGGTGCGGGGCATGGTGTAGAAGTCGACAAACGCCGCTCCCACGAAGATCACGGTGCCGAAGCCGGCGATCAGCAGCTCGAGGCCTGTGCCATGGAAGGTGGCCGGAGCGAAGATCCCGCCCACGATCTGCACCACCATGGCGATCAGCAGGCCGATGATGCCGAGGCCCACCACGCCACTGAGGGCCTGGCCGATGCTGTCGCTCATGCGACGGCCCACCACCGATGCGGCCACGAAGGTGATGCCGGTGGCGAGGGCCGCCGTGCCGATGGAGCCGATGCCGGCCGTGCCGATCGCCATCGCGACGATGCCGCTGAGGGTGAAGCCCGTCAGCAAGCTGTAGAGGGTGAGGATCGGCAGCGCCGTGGCGTTGTTGCCCTTCATGGCCGCGTTTTGGGCGACAAAGAAGAGGATGAAGTTGCCGATCAAGGCCACCCAAAAGATGGGCATGAACAGGGGTGGGTTGCTGGCCATCAGGGCCAAGCCGCCCGTGACACCGGCGGCGGTCAGCACCATGCCACCGCCCACGTAGGGCAGGGCCTTGTTGACCACATTGGGGCCCACCAAAGCGCTGCTTTGGGCCTCGCGGATGGCCTGTTGGAAATTACTGCTGGCCGGCATGGCTCACCAGGGAATGGACTCCTCCCATCCTGGCAGCGATTCCTTGACAGTGCTTGGGGTGTGAGTGCGGATCTCCCTATGGCCGCCGTTGATGGTCCCGTTGGGCATAGGCCTGGACCAGCCGTTGCACCAGGGGATGGCGGACCACATCGGCGGCCGTGAGTCGGCAGATGGCGACGCCCTCGACCCCTTCCAGCACCTGGGCTGCTTCGCTGAGGCCGCTCATCACCCCTGGGGGCAGGTCCACCTGGGTGGGGTCGCCAGTCACCACCATGCGGGAGTTTTCGCCCAACCGGGTGAGCAGCATGCGCATTTGGCCGGTGGTGGTGTTTTGGGCCTCATCGAGGATCACAAAGGCATCGGCCAGGGTGCGGCCGCGCATGTAGGCCAAGGGCGCCACTTCGATCACCCCCTTCTCGAGCAAGGCGGTGGTGCGTTCGGCCCCCAGCAGGGTGTGGAGGGCGTCGTAGAGGGGGCGCAGGTAGGGATCCACCTTTTGCTGGAGGTCTCCGGGGAGGAACCCCAGCCGTTCGCCGGCCTCCACCGCTGGCCTGGTGAGTACCAGGCGCTCCACCTTGCGCTCGGTCAACATCCGCACCGCCAGCACCGTGGCCAAAAAGGTTTTGCCTGTGCCGGCAGGGCCCAGGGCCAGGGTGAGGTCGTGGCCTTCCATGGCCTCGACGTAGGCCTTTTGCTTCAGGGTGCGGGGCCGCAGTGCTTTGCCGTGTTGGCTTTTGGCCAGCACCTGGCGCCCCATCTGCTGGTGTTCTTGGCCCCGGCCGGTATCTAAGGCCTGAAGGGCGATTTGAATGTCCACTTGGCCGATGGCCTGGCCTTCTTCCCACAGGGGGCGGAGCAACTCGACCAAGGCTGCTGCCCGCTCCAGCTGGCTGGGGCGGGCGCGAATGACCAAATCCAAACCCCGCAACACGATCGAAGCGCCGGTGAGGGCTTCGAGGCGATGCAGGGCCGATGACTGCTCGTCACCCGCGATGGACAGGGCCGCCGCGGGATTGGGCAAGGTGATGGGAAAGCTGATCAGCCCTTCGGGCTCAGCCATGGGAGCCGATCTCAGGCTTCAGCCGGGGCGTCTTCGGCAGGTGCTTCTGCGGCAGCAGCGGCAGCGGCCTTGGCAGCTTCAGCAGCGGCTTCAGCTTCTGCCTTGGCGGCAGCAGCGGCGGCCTCGGCGTCCTTCTTGGCCTGCTTGGCGGCAGCGTCGCGGGCGTCAGCTTGCTTTTGCTTGCCGACGGTTTCAGCAGGACGGACTGTTTTTTCGATCAGACCGCCTTTCTCAAGCAGGGAAAGAACAGTGTCGGTGGGCTGGGCGCCCTGGCTCAGGCGGACCCGGATGGCCTCGGTGTCGAGGCGCGCTTCTTTGGTGCGGGGGTTGTAGAAGCCGAGCTCTTCGAGCGGACGGCCATCCCGGCGGGAGGTGCTGTTGGTTGCAACGAGGCGGAAGCTCGCTTCCCGCTTCTTGCCAAACCGCTTCAGGCGAAGCTTGATCATCGAGGCCTAATCGCTAGGTGTTCCAGAAAACCAATGTACCTCTTCGGGTGTTCAGAGATGCCCGAAGCCCTTGCGTTTCTTCGGGGGCTTGTGGGATTTGGCGGAGCCACCACCCCCCATGCCACCCATACCAGGCATGCCACCCATACCAGGCATTCCACCCATCCCTGGCATTCCGGGCATGCCACCCATCCCTGGCATCCCCCCCATGCCGGGCATACCAGGCATGCCACCCCGGGTCATTTGCTTCATGAAGCCCCGCATTTTTTGGAAGTCGGCCAGCACCTTGTCCACATCGGCGGGGGTATGGCCGCTGCCCGAGGCAATCCGGCGCCGGCGGGAGGGTTGGGATGCGAGCAGCTCGGGCTGGTTGCGCTCGGATGCGGTCATGGAGCCGATCATGGCCTCAATTTTTTTGAGCTGCTGCTCCCCTTGTTTGAGCATGCCGTCGTCGATCTTGTTCATGCCCGGGATCATTTTCATCAGCCCCCCCAGGGAGCCCATGCGCTTGATCAGGCGCATCTGTTGCAGGAAATCCGAGAAGTCGAAGGAGGCTTCCTGCAGCTTCTGCTGCATCCGCTCCACATCGGCCAGTTCCACCTCCTTCTGGGCCTTCTCCACCAGGGTGAGCACGTCGCCCATGCCGAGGATGCGGCTGGCCATCCGCTCGGGATGGAAGGGTTGCAGCGCCTCCACCTTTTCGCCGGTGCCGATGAACTTGATCGGCGCCCCGCTCACCTTGCGGATCGAGAGGGCGGCGCCACCCCTGGAATCGCCATCGAGCTTGGTGAGCACGGCACCGGTGATGCCCACCTGCTCGTGGAAGGCCCGGGTGAGATTGGCGGCCTCCTGGCCAATCATGGAATCCACCACCAGCAGCACCTCGTCGGGGGCTGTGGCTTCGCGGATCCGCACCATCTCCTCCATCATCGATTGATCGATTTGGAGCCGGCCGGCGGTGTCCACTAGCACGGTGTCGAAGCCTTCCGCCTTGGCCTTGGCAAGGCCTGCGGCAGCGATGGCTTCGGGTTTGGCATCGGCCCCGAGGCTGAACACCTCCACCCCGATTTGGCGCCCCAAGGTGGTCAACTGGTCGATGGCCGCGGGGCGGTAGACGTCGGCGGCGACCAGCAGCGCCCGCCGGCCCTGCTCCTTGAGGTGCAGGCCAAGTTTGGCGGTGGCCGTGGTTTTGCCTGCTCCCTGCAGGCCCGCCATCAGCACCACCGTGGGGCCTTCGCCTTCCCCTTTGGACTTGGCGAGGGGGGCGTTTTCGCCGCCCATGGTCTCCACCAGTTGGCCATGCACCAACTGGATGAATTTCTGGTCGGGGCTGACGCCCCGCACCACTTCGGCGCCCACGGCCTTGCGGCGCACCTCTTCGACAAACTCCTGAACCACCGGCAGGCTGACGTCGGCCTCTAGCAGGGCCCGGCGGACTTCCTTGAGGGCCCCTTCAACGTTGGTCTCGCTGATGGTGGCTTGGCCCCTCAGGCTTTTGACAGCGTCTTCAAACCGCTGGGAAAGCTCGTCAAACATCAGTAGGTAGCGAAGGGTGGGACCGGAGCCCCGGGGACAGGGCCCAGGGAATAGGGCCCAGAGATCAAAGGATCGTAAAAACTTGGCTAGCCGGCAGCGCGCCGGAAGCTCACCAGGCGCCAGGTGCCGTTGTCACGGGCAAAGACGTAGCGATTGCGCAGTTGCAGGGTGGTTGCTGGTCCGGTTGGTGAGCCGCTGCGATCCAGGCGGGTTTCGCTGTAGTCGAGGCCCACGGTGGCAGCTATGCGGCTGGGGTTGCGCTCATCCACTGCAAAGGATTGGATTTTGGTGGTGATCGCTTCGGTTTCACCGCGGTTTTGATCGGCGGCCACGGTGGCCTCGAGGCGCTCGATCTGGCTGGGGCGGGCCATGGCCGCTAGCGGGATCGTGCTGGTTTTGCCAGCAAGCAGCGCAGCCTTGGCATTGAGCCATGCCTCAAGCAGGGCCTGGATTTGGGCGTCGCTGGGTTCCGGTGCGCTCAAGGGCGCTGCCGGAGCGGCTTTGGGGACTGGTTTGGTGGCCGGAACGGGCTGCAGGGCCACCGGGGGCTGGGGCGGCTGCGGTTTGGGCCCATGGGAGCGGCTGCGCACCAGGGCGGTGGCAGCGAGGGCCAGTACCACCACACCAGCGCCACCAAAGCCAAGCTGACGCTTGCTGGGCAGTTGGATTGCGGGGAGGGTTGGCCAGTGCCACCGCTCTGGCCAGTGCAAATTCTCCGGCCAATGCCATTGGGGTAGCCAAGCGTCTAGCCAGGGTTCTTGGGGATCATCGAGATCGCCCTCTTCCAGTTGCTCGTCTGGGCCACCAGCCGTTGAGACACCTGCTGGCAAATCCGCTGGTGGGCTGCCGCCCGGGCCCTGGGCGGGGTCGCTGGCGAAGGGATTGGTGAAGCCACTGAGGAAGTCGGAGGCCGCTCCGAAAACCGAGGGCTGGGGGTTGGCGCTGGCTGGGGCCGATAGGGGTTCCTGGCCTTCCACATAGGCCTGCACGTCCCGGTCGGCGAAGTAGGCCTCGAGGTCGGCATCGGCCTCCAGATCGCGGTAGCCCGGAAGCACATCTCTCGAGAGCCAGTCGCTGCAATATGCGCAGAGCTGGGCCAGGGGGTCGGTGCTTTGCTTGGCGGCCCACTGCTTCAATTCACCGGAGGCGCCCTCTGCGAAGGCTTGGTGGGCCTGATCCACCTCCCCCAGCAGCAGGTGCAAGCAGGCCAGCAGCGGTTGGGTTCCTTCCGTGCCACTGGCTTGCAGCCGCGCCTTGGCGGCGGCAATCCGCTCGGGTTTGCGCTGGCCAAAGCCCGACGCGGTGAGCGCTGTGGTGGCCAGGAAATCAGCAGCCTTCGAGCCTGCCCTAGGGGCGCCCGCATCCCGGGAGTCATCGGCCCAGCGGCTGAACAGGTCCACCTGCTCCTGCACGGTGAGGAAGGCGCGGATTTGTTTAAAAAAGGCTTGGAATTCTTCGACCGACAGGCTCGGGTCGTTGTGCCCCTCCAGGCCGCCCCGGCGTTGGACCAGCTGCTCGAGCAGCGCCAAGCCCTCGGCGCGCTCGCTCACGGCGGTGAGATTGCGGCTGAGCAGATCGAGCACGCGGAAGGGGGTCAGGCCCTCGAGCTCCTGGTTGATTTGATGGCGCAGGGTGGGGAGTTGGCCCATGCGTTGCAAAAGCTGCAGACCCTGCTTGAGGGTTTGGGCGGAACTTTCGTAGCGGCGCCGTTGGTGTTGATCGGCGGCCGCGGCCAGGCAGGAGAGCCCGGCGAGCAAGGTCAAATCCGCTTCGCGGCTGCTGCCCAGGGCTGGCGCCTGGGGCGGTTGGAGGGCCCGGCTGGCCAGTTCGAAGCATTCGAGGGGCTGCCCAGCCTCTAAAAGGAGCAGCAATCCGCCCACCTCGTTGGAGCTGGGCACATCGAGGGCGGCGATGCTGGCGCCGCTGCCGCTGGAGATGGCGGTGAGGTCGGTTTCGTAGACGAGGCGACGGTCGGCATCGCTGAGCAGGTCGGCGCTGGCGCGCAGCAGTTCCTCGCGGGACTGGAGTGTTTCTTCAGTGAACCCCTGGTCTGGGGCGCGGTCCAGCCGTTGCTGCAGGGTGCGCAGGACCGATTGGGCATCGGTGGTTGGCCCCACGCCAAGCAGCCGGAAGTGATCAATCGGTAGTTCCAACCTGGACCGTCCTTTGGCTGGTGACATTAGGCAGGGCCGAACTTTAGGCAGGGTCAGCGGTTTTGACAGCCATTGCCGTGCTGGCTGGTGCTGGACCCCGTACAGTCCCTGTCGCATCAGCCGTCTCTGACAGGCGCCCGATTCAGCACCCGATTTCCCACCCGGCATGACACAGGCAGATATGGGTCAGGACATGGCGGCCGCCTCTGGGGTCCCCTCCTGTTCGGCCGACTCCACCCACGTGGCCGGTCCCCATGCTGAGCGTCTTGAGAACTTGTATCCCGCGACTCCCGCCACGGTGACCCGTGATGAGGGCCTGCTGCTCTATCGCGACATGACCCTGGGTCGGCGCTTCGAAGACAAGTGCGCCGAGATGTATTACCGGGGCAAGATGTTTGGCTTCGTGCACCTCTACAACGGCCAGGAGGCCGTCAGCACGGGCGTCATCAAAGCGATGAAGATGCAGCACGACTGGTTCTGCAGCACCTACCGGGACCACGTCCATGCCCTCAGCTGCGGGGTGCCGGCCCGGGAAGTGATGAGTGAGCTGTTCGGCAAGGAGACCGGTTGCAGCAAGGGCCGCGGTGGTTCGATGCACCTGTTCTCCAAGGAACACCACCTGCTCGGCGGTTATGCCTTCATTGGTGAAGGCATTCCCGTGGCCCTCGGTGCCGCTTTCACCAGCCGCTACAAGCGGGATGCCCTGGGTGATGCGGGCAGTGATGCGGTGACCGCGGCCTTCTTTGGCGATGGCACCTGCAACATCGGCCAGTTCTACGAGTGCCTCAACATGGCGGCCCTCTGGAAGCTGCCGATCCTGTTTGTGGTGGAGAACAACAAGTGGGCCATTGGCATGGACCACAACCGCGCCACCAGTGACCCCGAGATTTGGCGCAAGGCTGCGGCCTTCGGCATGGCCGGTGAAGAGGTGGATGGCATGGATGTGCTGGCCGTTCGGGCCGCCGCCCAGCGCGCCGTTGAACGGGCCCGGGCTGGGGAAGGCCCCACGGTGCTCGAATGCCTCACCTACCGCTTCCGTGGCCACTCCCTGGCCGACCCCGATGAGCTGCGGGCTGCGGAGGAGAAGGAGTTTTGGGCCAAGCGTGATCCCATCAAGCAACTTGCCACCCACCTGGTGAGCCAACAGCTGGCCACCCCCGAGGAGCTCAAGGCGATCGAGAAGGAGATCGACGCTGAGATCGCCGATTGTGTGGACTTTGCCCTCGCGGCCCCCGAACCCAAGCCGGAAGAGCTCACCCGCTACATCTGGGCAGAAGACTGATCTTCAGCGTTTTTAGGGGCTGCTTGGTAGGCGGTTGGTGAGGCTGCGCAGTTTGCGCAGGGCTTTGATCTCCACTTGACGGACCCGTTCCCGGGAGACGTCGAGTTGACGGCCGATGTCGGCCAAGGTGTGTTGTTCGACGCCCTCGAGGCCAAAACGCAAGTGCAGCACTTGCCTCTCTTGCTCGCTCAAGTGGCTCATCCAGCGCCCCAATTCTTCCTGATGCATGCCCCGTTCAACCCGGTCGAGGGGCTCCTCGTCATTGGAGTCGGCAATGAGATCACCGAGGAAGCTCCGGCTTTCATCGCCATTGATGGGAGCATCCAGGCTGGAGGTGGTGAGTGCCTGGCTCAGCACGCTGTCGAGTTCCTCGAGCGGCATGTCGAGGGCTTCGGAGATTTCCCTCCGGTTGGGCATGGCCCCGAGTTTGTGGGCCAGCTCCAGGCTCACCTTGCGAATGGCGCTCAGGCGCTCGCTGAGGTGAACCGGAAGGCGAATGGTGCGGGATTGGCAGGCAATGGCCCGGGTCATGCTCTGCCGGATCCACCAGAAGGCATAGGTGGAGAACTTGTAACCACGGGTGGGATCAAATTTCTCCACTGCCCGCTCTAGGCCAAGGGAGCCTTCTTGGATCAGATCGAGTAGTTCAAGGCCCCTGTTTTGGTATTTCTTGGCAACACTGACCACCAGCCTGAGATTGGCCTTCATCATCCGCGCCTTGGAGCGCTTGCCAATCTTGATGGTGCGCTTGTCCTGGTCGCTGAGTTGATCTGCCCCAGCGTCAGGTTCTCCAGCTTCGAGGAGACGCATCATGGCTTGGACTTGATTGCCAAGCTCGATTTCTTCTGCAGGGGTTAGGAGGGGTTCGCGGCCAATGGTGGCCAGATACCAGGTGATTGGATCGCTACTTCGCCTACGACTGCTCTCGCTAGCCCTTGGGGATGAAAAGGTCATGGCTAGTGGAATCCAGCCCACAACTATGGGAGCTTTCCTGCGGGCTGGCGTGGGTTGTCAGCAACGCTTCAGCTTTCAAACGCAAATCATCACAAAAGCAGCACTTCAGCCTCCCTGAGGGCCCTTTTGTCTTCAATTGGACACCGGGCCAGCGGGGCCGGCGGCGAGGATCGTGGCCACCTCCGGTGGGCTGGGTTGGTAGAGCTGGCAGCCCGCTAGGGCGTGGTCCAGCGCGGCTGCGGCCAGGATCTGGCCATCGCCCCCAGCGCTAGATCCCCGGCCGGCGGCATAGCCAGCGAGCACATCACCGAGCCCGGCTCTGGCGGCGCGGGGGTTGGCCTTGAGCAGTTGCCAGCGGCGGCCATCGGCGGCAGCCACGATGCTGCGGGCACCCTTGAGCAGCACGCTGGCCCCACTGGCCTGGGCAGCCTGCTGGGCTGCTTCCAGGGGAGGGAGGCCCACCCACTGGGGAAACAGGCGGGCGAATTCGCCGGGGTGGGGGGTGAGCCAGGTGGCCCCCCGGCGCTGCTGCAGCCAGGCCAGGCCACCGCCTTCCATCTGGGACAGCCGGTTGAGCCCATCGGCATCGATCACCAGCAGCCCCTCGAACGTTTGCAGGGGCTGCCAGCTCTCGAGGCCTCCAGCGCCAATCCCAGAGCCACTGCTAGCGCCACTCCCAGCGCCGATACCCGGGCCGATCAGCACCGCATCCAGGCGCTCCAGGGTTGCGCTGGCTAAGTCTTCCAGCAGGAGATCGCCTGCGGGGCTGCAGTCCAGCTCCTGGTTCACCACCACATGGGGAAACTGCTGCCACAGGCTTTGCCCCATGGGAGCGGGCAGGACGGCGCGCAGGCTGCCGCAGCCCGAGCTGCTGGCACCGGCCAAGGCCAGGGCCGCGGCTCCCCGGTAGGGGCTGCTCCCGGCAATCACCAACAGCCGCCCCCGTTGGTATTTGCTGGCCGCTGGGGTGCTGGTGGCCCATTGGTTCAGGTGGCCGGCTTGTTGTGGGGGACCGGCTTGGTGGTCTTTGGGGCCGAGGGCCAGGGGTTGGTTGGCGGGTAATCCAGCCAATAGGGCTGGGGGCAGGCCCAGGTCAAGGCGTACCAGCTGTCCCACGTAGGCGAGGGCGGGATCCTGCACCAGGCCGGTTTTGACCAGGCCGATCGTGGTGGTGCAGTGGGCAACCGCCGCCCCGGCCCCCAGGCAGATCCCCTGGTCGGCGCAGAGGCCGGTGGGTACATCCACGGCCAAAAGGTGGTGGGGCCGTTGCTGTTGACGCGCCAGCAGCAGGTTTTCGATGGCATCCCCCGGGCCTTGGCGCTGGCCGATGCCAAAGAGGCCATCAATCCAGAGGGCCCCATCGGCCGGATCGGGTGCTTCTTGGAGGAGCGGAATCCCAAGCCAGCGGCCATGGTCCAGGTGGGCGGCCGTGAGTGGTTTGTGGCGCTCGAACGGGCTCCAGATCCGCACCGCCACTCCGGCCAGGTGCAATTCCCGGGCCACCACCAGGGCATCGCCGCCGTTGTGACCTGGCCCAACCAGCACAAGCGCCCCGGCCTGGAGGGGTTCGTGCTCCAGCAGATGGCGGGTCACGAGCAGGGCCGCCTTTTCCATCAAGGCCTCGACCGGAAGCCCACTGGCGAACAGCTGCTGCTCGAGCTGGGCCATCTGCTCGCCGCTGACGAGCAGGTGATCGGCATCACGGGGCACGGGCACGGGGTCTGGCACGGGCACGCAATCACGGACAGCACGGTTTCATGATGGGAGACCTTCGCCCCCTGTGGCCCCTTTGTTTGCTTCTTCCGCCAGTGCAGCGGCTTCTGTGGCCGCAACCCCCGCTGGGGCTGCGGCATTGGAGCGCCTGCGGGCCTGGCCAGGGGAGCATCGCCTCGCCGTCGGACTCTCGGGCGGGGTGGATAGCTCACTCACCGCAGCCCTGCTGGTGGAGGCCGGCTGGGAGGTGGAGGGCCTCACCCTGTGGCTGATGAGTGGCAAGGGCGCCTGCTGCGCGGAAGGGCTGGTGGATGCCGCCGGAATCTGTGAGCAGCTGGGCGTGACCCACCACGTGGTGGATTTTCGGCAGCATTTCCAAGAGCAAATTGTTGATTTCTTGGTGCAGGGCTATGGCGAAGGCGTGACGCCCCTTCCCTGCTCCCGCTGCAACCGGGAGGTGAAATTTGCGCCGATGCTCGCCTGGGCGGCCAAAGAGCGGGGCCTGCAACGCATCGCCACGGGCCACTACGCCCGCGTGCGCCATGGCGATCAGAGCCCCAATGGCCGCCATCAGTTGCTGCGGGGGCTCGATTCCCGCAAGGACCAGAGCTATTTCCTCTACGACCTACCCCAGGAGGTGCTGGGCCGGTTGGTGTTCCCCTTGGGCGAACTCACCAAGGCCGACACCCGCCTGGAGGCCGCCCGCCATGGACTGCGTACGGCCGAGAAACCTGAAAGCCAGGATCTCTGCCTGGCCGACCACCACGGCTCGATGAAGGCGTTTCTGGATGCCTATTTGCCGCCGCGCCAGGGGGAGATTGTGCTCGGCGACGGCACGGTGGTCGGCCAGCACGATGGCATCGAGCACTTCACGATTGGCCAGCGCAAGGGGCTCGGGGTGGCCTGGAGTGAGCCCTTGCATGTGGTTCGGTTGGATGCGGCCATGAACCGGGTGGTGGTGGCCCCCCGCACCGATGCGGCACGCTCGCAGTGCTGCGTGGGGGCGGTGAATTGGGTATCCATTCCTCCTCCGGATCGGCCCCTGGAGGTGGCGGTGCAGGTGCGTTACCGCAGTGCCCCCGAGCCTGCGCTGCTGACTCCCCTTCCGGCCACAGCCGTCGATACCGCCGGCGGACGGCCCCATCGCTGCCAGCTGGTGTTTGCCGATGAGCAGTTTTCGATCACCCCAGGCCAGGCGGCCGTCTTCTACGACGGTGAGGTGCTCCTGGGGGGTGGGCTGATCCAGCGCGACTGATTCCAGTGCGACTGATCCAGCACGGTCACCAGTAGGGATCGCTGGCCAGCTCCACCGTGAGTTCCCCGCTGGATGCCGCTGGCACCGTGGCGATGCAGGCCCGCACCATTTGGCCATTCACTTCGATTTCACAGGCGCCACAACTGCCCCCCAGGCAGCCCGTGGGAATGGGGAATCCCGCCGCCTGGGCCGCCACGAGCCAATCGGTGCCTGGTCGGACCGTGCTGCTGCTGCCATGGGGCCAATGGACCGTGATCGGGGTTGCTGGCATGGGGTTAGGTCACAAGAAGCGGACCAAGATCGACGTGCTCTTCAAAGGCATCGGCGAGGCGATCGAGCAACTGATCCCGGTGTTGGCTGTGGTGGAGTTGGCGTTCACTGAGCAATGGCAACCCTTTGCGCTGGCGCAGTTGATTGAGCCAGCGCCGCCGCCAGGGGCCGCTTTCAAACACGCCATGGAGGTAGGTGCCGGCCACCAGCCCCCCCTGGTCCCCCCAGGATTGCCACCAGCCCAGGCTGGGGTCGTCAGCCAAGGGGCCGCCATTGGCCATTGGTCCGCCATGGGTGAGAGGGTCGAGATTGGTGGCGTGATGGAGGTTGGTGACGCCGCGGTGGAGCTCAAAACCCTCCAGCTCCAAGGCTGCCTCGACCCCGTCGTCTTGACCTTGGCTGCTGCCTTCGCTGGGCAGGGGCCAGAGGGCCTGGCTGCGCCGTTGGCGGAGGGCCTTGGCACTTTCAAACACGGTGCGCAGCGGTAGCAATCCCAAGCCGGCGGGGCTGGCGGAAGCGGCTCCCCCTTCGCGGTCTTCGGGATCCAGGAGCTCCACACCGAGCATTTGCATGCCGCCGCAGATGCCAAAGACCTGGCCTCCTGACGCCACATAACGCTTCAGCTCCTGCCCGAGGCCCCTGGCCTGGAGGGCGGCCAGATCCCGCAGGGTTTGTTTGCTGCCCGGCACGATCACGGCGTCGGGCTGGCCCAAGGGTTCGCCGGGCTGGATCCAGCGCAGCTGCACGCTGGCTTCCGTTTCCAGGGGGTCGAGGTCGGAGAAGTTGCTCAGCGAGGGCAGCCGCAGTACGGCGATCTCCAGTTCGGCGGTGCCTTTGCGGCCGCGGCGCTCCAACAGATCCAGGGAATCTTCTGGCGGAAAGAGCTCGTTGAGCCAGGGCATCACCCCCAGCACCGGAATGCCGGTTTCCTGCTCCAGCCAGCTGCGGCCTTGATCAAAGAGTTCCCGCCGGCCCCGGAAGCGGTTGATCAGGATCCCTTTGATCAGCGGTCGTTGCACCGGGCTGAGCAGGGCCAAGGTGCCCACGATCTGGGCAAACACTCCCCCGCGCTCGATATCGGCCACCAGCAGGCAATGGGCCCGCAGGTATTGGGCCAGGCGCAGGTTGGTGAGATCCCGGGCCTGCAGATTCACTTCCACCGGGCTGCCCGCCCCCTCGAGTACCAGCCGCCCTTCTGGATACTGGTTTTTCAGGGAGCCGAGGCCGCTGCGAATCGCTGCCCAGCCCGGCTTGAACCAATCGCGGTAGTAGTGCTCGGCGCGGGCGGTGCCCACCGCTTGGCCCAGGTGAATCAACTCACTGGTGCTGTCGCCCTGGGGTTTGAGCAGGACTGGATTCATGGCCACCTGGGGCTCCAGGCCCGCCGCCCAGGCCTGCAGGGCTTGGGAGTAGGCCATCTCGCCCCCGGCCTGATCCACCCAGGCATTGAGACTCATGTTTTGGCCCTTAAAGGGCAGCGGTTGCTCGCCGCGGCGCTTCAACACCCGGCAGAGGGCCGCGGTCATCAGGGTTTTGCCCGCACCGCTGGAGGTGCCCAGCACCATGAGAGATGGCGGTCGCATGGCCCTCTGTTGATCGGATGCCATCAAGCTTGGTGAGGCTTTGCGTGTTGAAAAGATTGCAATAAAATTGACAAGTAACGACTTAATGGTCGTTGCTTGTAAAAGGGATGAATAGCGGCAAACGTTGAATCCATGTTGACGGATTCAACGTTTGCTTGGCCATGTTTGGCCCGTGGAGCTTAAAGGTCCGCCCGGTCTCAGAGTGAGACCAGGGCTTTGCAGGTTGCTCGGGGTCCGGGCCTATTAGGGCTTTGACTGCGACTGTGTCCGAGCCCTATCCCATGAAGTCCATACTAAGATTGGTCTAAGGTGCAATAGCTACGTGGACGGCGCAAAAGCGGCAAATCTGCCGCTGAATGAATCCATTGCAGATGTCTGGCATTGGCTTCAGGCGCGTTCTGCCCAGGCCGATTTCAAGGGCCTGGTAACTCGGGTTTTTGCTCGTGCAACGACGAGTGATACCTGGAACCAAGGCCTGAAGGGCGTTCTGGGCGCCCTGCAAAGCGGCACGGGTCTGCCAGATCTGGATTTCGAGCTGGTTGATGGACAGACGCTGAAGGGCTTTCAGGGCGTCTTTGCGGGGGGCTACCCCACGGGAAGGCCAACGATTCTGGTGAATGAAGAGTGGTTTGCTGCGGCCAGTCCTGAAGAACAGCGGCAGTTGTTGCTCCAGGAGATCGGCCATGCCCTGGATTGGCTACTCAATGGGGTAAAGATTGATAGCAGTGGCGACGAAGGTGCCTTTTTTGCCCAGCTGGTCACGGCTGCTGATCCCATATTGGTTGTGGCGGAGGCTTTCAAGGACACAGACCACTACACCTTGATGATCGATGGCCAACAGGTGGCAGTGGAGGCTTCTGTGGAAAACCATGCCCCCATCGCCAATGGTTATGCATCCCTTGCACCCATTGATGAGGACACCCCCAGCTCCGCAATCAGCGGCGAGATAGTTTCATCGATCTTTGCTGACACCTTCTTCGACGCAATCGATAATCATAACTTTGCCGGCGTAGTTGTTACGGCCAATGCTGCAACCTCCGCCCAGGGCACCTGGCAATGGGAAAGCAACGGCAACTGGACCGACATCTCCGCTGGACTGAGTGACAGCAACGGCGTCTTTCTTTCTGCCGCAACCCAGCTGCGGTTTGTTCCTGCCGCCAACTACAACGGTACTCCGGGTGGGCTGACCGCTCGTCTGGTTGATTCGAGCATCACAGCAGCTGGAAGCTCGGCCCCGGCTAACGGCAGCATTCTCAATGTAAGTACGAATGGTGGCACCACGGCCTACTCCGAGGATGCCGTGAGCTTGGGAACGGCTGTATTGGCGATTAATGATGCTGCTCCTGTGGCATCGGGTGCGGCTTCCCTTGCGCCTGTCAATGAGGACCCATCCAGCCTTGCCATCAGCAGTGGCACAGTTGCTGGCTTATTCGGGTTGAACTTTAGCGATTCAAGCGACACAGCCAAATTGTTGCTGACGAATCCAGTACAAGATGCCAAGCTCCTCGACGGAGATCTAGTCCTCACGTTTAAGCAGGCAAGTTCAGAGTTTGTGAGTTTGCGCTCAACTGTTGCTGAGCTACTGGCAGTTGGGGGCGGTGCTTCCGGTGCTTGGGCGTACAACCTTGCCGCAGGTGGCGGCGGCGGCGGCGGTGTGGCCTACACCGCAAACTTCAATATCCTGCCTGCCGTCTATTTGATCTCTGTTGGATCTGGAGGTAGTGCATCTTCTGGCGGCACTTATTCAACTGGTAATACGTCGTATAATGGCGGCACAACAACGATTTCTTCGTCAGCCACAGGGCAATCCCTAGCCGTTGTTGGTGGCGGTGTTGGTGGCGGAAATAGTGGCGACCTGGGCTCCCAAGGCGGTTCCGGTGGTGGTGGCCATTGGAGCGTTGGTTCCGGGGGGGCTGCTGTTTCTGGTTCCGTTACCAATATTGCTGACGTCACCTTTTACGGTAATCGAGGTGGTCAAAGCAACCGGGTGGGCTGGGGCGAAAGTCCTGCTGGCGGTGGTGGTGGTGGTGCCCTGTCTGCAGGGTCAAATGCCGTCGGGGCGACTGGCGGAAATGGTGGAGAAGGAATAATTTTCAGAACCACCGGAGTCCCCATTGTCTATGGCTCAGGGGGTGGTGGAGCCGGATCTGGCTCCAGTGGAACTGGCGGAACCAACGCTGGCAATGCCGCTTCTGCTACGAATGCTGCAACAGGTGGCGTCCAAAACACCGGCGGTGGTGGTGGTGCGGGAGCCAATAACTATCTAACTGGCGCCGGCGGATCTGGAGTTGTCGTGCTGCGCTTTGATGCCCAGCTGGACTGGGATCTCTACGTTAATGATCCTGACGATGATGATGAGGATTTCCCCGTTAGCTACGGGAGCTTTCCACTGCCGACAACTCCCTCACCGTTGAAGTTGCGCCTGGATGGTGGATTGGTCAATGGCACTAGCGCGCAGATTGTTGATGACTATGGAGCTTTCTCTCTCAATCTTTCGAACGGATCTTACCAATTTGATCCCAATGATGCCTATATCAACAGCCTGGCAGATGACGTAGTACTGGACTATGTCATGTCGATTGGTGATGAAGATTCGATCTTTGATTCGCTTCTTTATCAAGTCATTCTGGATTCTGGTTCGGCAGTAAATCCAAGCCCTGGTACTCCCGCCGGTTTTTATGGCGTTGTTGTTACGGCCAATGCTGCAACCTCCGCCCAGGGCACCTGGCAATGGAAAAGCAACGGCAACTGGACCGATATCTCCGCTGGACTGAGTGACAGCAACGGCGTCTTTCTTTCTGCCGCAACCCAGCTGCGGTTTGTTCCTGCCGCCAACTACAACGGTACTCCGGGTGGGCTGACCGCCCGTCTGGTTGATTCGAGCATCACAGCAGCTGGAAGCTCGGCCCCGGCTAACGGCAGCACCGTTGATGTAAGAACTAATGGTGGCACCACGGCCTACAGCGCTAGCACCGTGAGTCTGGGCATTTTGGTCAATGCCCTCAACGACGCGCCCACCGTTACGGCAGCCAACCCCACAGCCACCCTGGTGGAAGCTGGTGGTATCAATAACGGTACTTCTGGTGTTGCCAGTGCCTCAATCAGCCTGAGTAAGGCCGATGTTGAGGGCACCGCCAGCTACGACACGGGATATCTGATCATCAACGGCTGGAGCGATAGCGGCAACAGCACCTACACCAAAACCGGCAGCTATGGCACTGCCAGCTTCTCTTTGACAACTGGTGTCGTCACCTACAGCCTCAACAACGTCGCCAATGCCACCCAATCACTCACTGCCGGCCAAAGTGTCACCGACAGTTTTGGCAGCATTCAGGTCACCGATGGCCGCGCTACGGCCCTAAGCAATGCGCTGGTCTTCTCGATCACCGGCAGCGACGACGCGCCCACAGTGTCGGCTGGCAGCCCAACGGCCATCCTGGTGGAAGCCGGCGGTATCAATAACGGAAGCGCTGGTGTTTTTAGCGCCTCGATCACACTGAGTAAAGGCGATGTTGATGGCAGCGCTGCGATCGCTCCCATCATAGATCTGGGCAGCTTGGGCAAATTGATCGCCCCAGTGCAAGTCGAAGGAAAGAAGTATTACCACTGGGATCGAAACAGTGACGGGACCATAGCCGGAGATGCTTACAAACGAGATCAAGGAACTTTTCGTCTCAGTGAGATCTACAACCTCTTCAAGAAAGACATCGATGGCAATACTGGAGTATCGACAAACGACATCTACCGCTATGCCACTCTCAACGGCGTGAAGCTGGCGCTGCCGACCCTCGGAACCAGCCCTACGTACCGTCTGATGGACGGTACGGCTATCGCCAACCCGAGCCAGGCCAACAGCAGCTATGACGATTTAAGTGCTATCTGGGATTCCTATAATGGCAATCTGAGTGGTTCGTATGTTGGTCAGGGGCTTCATGGAGGCAACAGGGGTTCAGGCAATGTCACCAGCGGAGCTCCCTTAACTTGGGTCAATGACACTTATGTGTCAGCAACGCCCTGGCCGTCAACCAGCGACTACGCAAGTCTCCGTCTTTATGACGGGCTTGTCTTAAATCACGACAATTGGGCCATGAACGTGGCCCTGGAGGTCTTGAGCACTACCTATTACGACACTGGTTATCTGACAAGTCAGGGTTGGAGCAGCAGTGGCAGTGGTGATTACACCAAATCAGGCAGCTACGGTAATGCAACCTTCTCGCTCAATAGCGGAGTCGTCACCTATACGCTTGATAATAGCTCTACTGCCACCCAAGGTCTTACTTCCGGCCAGAGCGCCAGCGACAGTTTCGGCAGCATTCAGGTCACCGATGGCAGTGCCACAACGCTGAGCAGCGAGCTGGTTTTCTCCATCACCGGCAGCAACGACGCACCCACCGTCTCAGCCACCAGCCCCACGGCCACTCTGGTGGAAGCCGGCGGTATCAGTAACGGCAGCGCTGGTGTTGCCAGTGCCTCAATCAGCCTGAGTAAAGGTGATATTGATGGCACCGCCAGCTACGACACGGGTTATCTGATTAGCAACGGTTGGAGCACCGGAGACAACGGCAGCACCTACACCAAGAGTGGTACCTACGGCACCGCCAGTTTCTCCCTAAGTACTGGTGTGGTGAGCTACAGCCTCAGCGACAGCTCCACTGTCACCCAAGGTCTATCCGCCGGCCAGAATGTCATTGACAGCTTTGGCACGATTCAGGTCACCGATGGCAGTTCCACGGGGTTAAGCAGCGAGCTGATCTTCTCGATCACCGGTAGCAACGACCTGCCCCAAATCACAGCTGCTGTCAGCAGCCGCGAGGTCAAAGAAGATTCCGGCTCGGTGACATTAGGTCAACGGACTCAGCGCGAGAGTTTGACGCTGAGCGGTAGCTACCAACTCGGTGATTCGGTAAGCCTCACGCTCAATGGCATCACTGTCCAGCACACAGTGATTGCATCTGATCTGAGTGGGACCTCCGCCCCTCTCAGTACGATCGCCACCCGCTTGGCTGCTGCAGTGGCAACTAATGCCACGACGAATGCTTTGGTTAGTGCAAGTGTTAATGGTGCTCAACTCGAGCTGACTGGACGTAGCTACAACAGCTTTACGGTTACAGCAGCAGCTGTTAATGCCTCTGGAGTGCTTATGACTAGCACTGCTATACAAAGCACCGGCTCTTATACGTATAATGCCCTTAGGCTTTCAGGGCGTACCGATCAGGAATTTGCGAACATTAATGCTTTTGCTGCACTGCGCAGCGATGGTTCTGTCGTTACTTGGGGAGATTCCAGCAACGGGGGAGATAGTAGTGCTGTTGCTAGTAGCCTCAGCTCAGGTGTCATCCAAATCTTTACGGCCACCTATGCTTTTGCAGCCTTAAAGGCCGACGGCTCTGTCGTTACGTGGGGTAACCCTGCTCGTGGCGGCAACAGTAGCGCTGTAGCAAGCAGCCTCGTTTCAGGCGTTGCCAAGATTTTCTCCAATGTCTTTTCTTTTGCAGCCTTAAAGAGTGATGGATCTGTCATCACCTGGGGCGACTCCAATAACGGTGGAAATAGTAGTGCTGTTGCTAACAGTCTCACCTCAGGCGTCGTCAAGGTTTTCTCTGGGCCCTACGGTTTTGCTGCTTTGAAGCAGAATGGTGCCGTCATCACGTGGGGTAATCCTTCTAATGGTGGCAACAGCAGCTCGGTTGCAAATAGCATTGGTTCAGGTGTCACCCAAATTATTTCTACTGAACGTGCCTTTGCAGCACTAAAGGACGATGGCTCAGTTGTCACCTGGGGAGATGCCTCTTTTGGCGGCAACAGCAGTACCGTTTCTAGCAATCTCAGTTCGGGCGTCACCAAAATCTTCTCAGGTCCTTCTGCGTTTGCCGCCCTGAAGGCCGACGGGTCTGTCATCACTTGGGGAGCTCCGAATTCAGGCGGAGATAGCAGTGCCGTTCTTAACAGCATCAGTTCAGGTGTAAAACATATTCTAACTACAGAACGTGCCTTCGCAGCCTTAAAGAGCGACGGCTCTGTCATCGCATGGGGGGACGGCAGCTTTGGCGGTAATTACAGTTCGGTTGCTACCCGTCTTGGTTCGGGCGTCAAGCAGCTTTCTTCAACAAGCCATGCCTTTGCAGCCTTGAAGGACGACGGCTCCGTCGTTACCTGGGGTTACAACCAGTGGGGTGGCAACAGTAGCTCCGTTGCCAGTAGTATCATTTCAAATGTTACTCAGATTTTTGGCAATGAAGCTGCGTTTGCAGCTCTAAAGAGCGATGGCTCTGTCGTCACATGGGGAGACCCTGCCTACGGCGGTAATAGCAGCACTGTTGCCAGCAGCCTCAGTTCAGGTGTTACCCAGATCTTCTCCAATTCCTCAGGCTTTGCCGCCCTAAAAGCAGACGGTTCCGTCATTACATGGGGGAATGCCAGCTTAGGTGGCAATAGCACTGGTGTGGACTTCGATGGCAGTTCGAATAACCTCCGGGTACTCAGTCTAGCTAATCCCTACACTGACGATAGCCTTGTAAGTGTAGGTCTCGATAACACCCAGGCACTGAGCTCCATCCAGCTTGCTTCAGCCAGCAGTGGGTATCAGCTTATAAGCACCAGCGGCACCCTAAATTTCCAGGAGGTAGACAGCACTGAAGTTGTGCAAGCCAGTGCAGTGCTGCTTCAAGCTACCGCCTCGTCGGGAAGCAATGTTTCCAGCGATTTGCAAGCCGCCCTTGCTGATCTGACAAATACTTTTGCCCTCAGCGGACCAGGGGTTTCTGGTCCAGCATCAAATGGCACCCTCAACTGGAGCTTTGCACTAAATAACAACATCATCCAATACCTGGGTGATGGAGATTCAGTCACGGCTTCTTACCGCATCACACTCACTGACAGCTCCGCTGATTTGGCTGGCAGTTCGCAAGATGTCACAATCACGATTAGGGGCACGAATGATAGTCCAGTTGTAACCAATGCCACAACGGCTTTGGTTGGTGTAATCACAGAAGCTGGCCATCTCGACAATGGCACCGATAGTTCGGGCACCACGACCGTAGGTGGCACCTTGGCTGCCTCTGATGTTGACAATGGCGCGACACGCACCTGGAGTATCACTGGCAACCTATCCACCACTTATGGCGCGATCGCGATCGATCCTTCCACCGGGGTGTGGACCTACAGCCTCGATAACACCAAGACGGCTACACAGGCGCTCAAGGAAGGTCAATCCGTCAACGAAGCGTTCACTGCCCGGGTCACCGACAACTTCGGTGTCTACGTCGATCAGACGATCAGCGTCACCATCAACGGCACCAATGACGTTCCAGAGGTCACCAACAACGCAGCAGCATTAATTGGCTCGCTTACAGAAGCTGGCCATCTCGACACCGGCACCGCGGTTGCCGGCACCAACTCTGTTACCGGCACCTTGAGTGCCTCCGATGTGGATGCTGGTGCAACGCGCACCTGGAGCATTGCCGGCACCCCGTCAACTACCTATGGCGCCATTGCGATCAACGCCAGCACCGGGGTGTGGACCTACAGCCTCGATAACACTAAAGCCGCAACCCAGGCCCTTAAGGAAGGCCAATCGGCTAGTGAAACCTTCACGGCTCGGGTCACCGACGACTTCGGCGCCTACGTCGATCAGACGATCACCGTCTCCATTAATGGCACCAATGATGTTCCAACGGTTACCAACAACGCTGCAGCCCTAACCGGTTCGGTTATAGAGGCTGGCAATCTCGATAACGGCACCACCTTTGCTGGCACCAGTTCCATCTCAGGCACCCTGAGTGCTACTGACGGAGATGGGAGTGCGACGCGCACCTGGAGTATCACGGGAACCCCATCCACCACCTATGGCGCGATCGCGATCGATGCCTCCACCGGAGTGTGGACCTACAGCCTCGACAACACCAAGGCAGCAACCCAAGCGCTCAAGGAAGGTCAATCAGTCACCCAGAGCTACACCGCCCGGGTCACCGACGACTTCGGCGCCTACGTCGATCAGACGATCACCGTCACCATTAATGGCACCAACGACCTGCCAATCGCCACCAACAGCGCAGGCGCACTGACGGGTTCAGTCATAGAAGCCGGCTTTCTCGACAATGGCACCGCTAGCGCCGGTACCACGAGCGTCAGCGGCACCCTGGCTGCCTCCGATGTCGACACTGGCGCGACACGCAGTTGGAGCATCGCCGGCTCACCCGCTGTGGTTACGGCGTCCGCTGGTGGCCTTTGGGCCACCAGCGGCGGTGGC
>CAMDEM010000013.1 GCA_945896675.1 Cyanobium sp. NIES-981 | reverse complement strand
CAGAGCAGCACCGAATCGAGTACAACGTCTACAGACCGCATTCGGCGCTCCAGGGGCGTACGCCCCTGGAAGTCCTCCAGCAATGGAAAGCGGCCTGATCACCCACCAGCTCTCATAAGAACTGGAGCAGCAAAGGGGGTCACGCCAGCCTCACCAAAACCGAACTCACCCAAGCCGTACGGATGGTGCAGTTCGATCAAAGCCAACTGTTGCCGGCGGTGCTGGAGCGGGGCGAACTCAGCGAATCCCTGATCGCCGCCTTTGCCGAACACTTGGCCCGGTTCCACAGGGATGCCGCCCAGGCTCCGTTGGACTCCCCCTGGGGCCTGCCGGCGGCGGTGATCCAGCCGGTGCAGGACAACCTGACCGCCCTGGCCAGCTGCACGGGCGAGGGCGCCCGATTAGGGCGATTGGGCCAATGGGTGGAGGAGCAGGGCCGGCGGCTCACGCCCTGGTTTGGGCAGCGCCGCCAAGGCGGACACATCCGCGAATGCCATGGGGATCTCCACCTGGGAAACATGCTACTTGGGGCCGATGGCATCGAGGTGTTCGATGCCCTGGAATTCAGCCCCACCCTGCGCTGGATTGATCCGATCAGTGAGCTGGCCTTTCTGGGGATGGACCTGGCGGTGCATGGCCAGCTGGAGCTCGGCAGCCAACTCCTAAACCACTGGATCGAGGCCAGTGGCGATGGCGAAGGCCTGCGCGGCTGGGCCTGGTACAGCGTTTACCGGGCCCTCGTGCGGGCCAAGGTGACGTGGCTCAGGCTGGGGCAAGGCGGCCTGAGTCCCGAAGCGAGCCAGCAGGGCCACCGCGACCTCCAGCACTACCTGAACCTGGCGGAGTCCTGGTGCCAGAGCCGGCCCAAGGGATTGGTGCTGATGCATGGGCTCTCAGGCAGTGGCAAGAGCACCGTGGCGGCCCGGCTCAGTGCGGCCACGGGGGCCATGGTGTTTCGCTCCGATGTGGAACGCAAACGTCTCTTCGGGCTCTGGGGCACCCAGCCAACCCGCCGGCTCGAGGGGGAGCTCTACGGCGCAGAGGCCAGTGCCTATCTCTATGGAACAGCGTTGCCCCAGCTGGTGGAACCGGCCCTGGCCGCCGGCTTACCCGTGGTTCTCGATGCCTGCTTTCTGCGGCACAGGGAGCGGCAGCAGATGGCCCGCTTGGCAGAGAAACTGGGCGTGCCCATGCAAATCGTGGCCTGCGGTGCCCCAGAGCCGGTGCTGCGCCAGCGGCTCCTGGCCCGAACGGCCGCGGGCATCGATCCCTCCGATGCCACCGTGGAGGTGATGGAACACCAACGCACCTGGATCGAACCCCTAACCAGCGACGAAGAGGCCATCAGCCACTGGGTGGACGCGCAGGGACAAACCGGACGCGAAGCGCAAACCACAAAAGAGAGCGAAAAAGCCCTGGCCCAGGCTGTGGCAGCCAGATTTAGACCCTAGGCTCGCCGCCATGGCCCAGGCGATTCTCGACGTTGATTTGCTGGCCTTTGAACGGGGCAGCGAGGCCACCCGACGGGCGGTGGTGGATGGGGTGAAACGCAGCTTGCAAACGGGTTTCGTGTACACCAGCAGCGACCTCTCGGCCGATCTGCTCGATACGGCCTACGGCATGTTGCGGGAGTTTTTCGCCCTGGATGCGGCCAGCAAGCAGCGTTTTGTGGCCCCTGGGGCGGGCGGCCAAACCGGCTACACGGGCCTCCTGGTCGAAACCGCAGCCGGCAGCGACCATGCCGATTGGAAGGAGATGCTCAATTGGGGGGAGACCATCCCCTCCCAGCACCCCCTGAGGCGCCATTACCCCTTGCTCTATCCCGAGCAGCTGCTCCCCGAAGAGGTGGTTCCAGGGATTACCTCCGTTTTGGAGACGTTCCACACCGCCATCGCCGATCTCCAGCGCCGGTTTCTCAGAATCATCGCCCTGGGGATCGGCTGCGCCGAAACCTTCTTCGATGGGATGACCAGCCAAGCCCCCACCCTCACCCGGGCCATCCGTTATCCACCGATGGTGCAGGCCCCCGCCGGCGGGCATGTCTGGGCGGAGGCCCATGGCGATATCAACCTGATCACCGCCTTGCCGCGGGCCACGGCACCGGGGTTGCAGGTGCAGGTGGACGGCCAGTGGGTGGATGCCCTACCGCCCGAGGGCCAGGTGATCCTCAACACCGGCATCATGCTGGAGCGGCTCAGCAACGGCCTGATCCCCGTGGGCTGGCATCGGGTCGTGGCCCCAGCGGGATTCCAGGCCGAACGCCTGAGCGTGGTGCAGTTCTGCCATCCGCGCCCCACGACCAGCCTTGCCCCCCTGCCCAGCTGCTGCACCCAGGCCAATCCCCAGCGCTATGGGGGGATCAGTGCGGCCGATGCCCTCGAGGAGGTGCTGTACGCCATCAATCTGCTCGAGCCAAGCTCATGATCCAGGAGCGCCCAGATCCCTGCGCAGGTTGACCAGTTGGGGGGCAAAGATAAAGGTGAGTGGGGCCAAGCATTCGGCCTGGCCATCGAGGGCACTCACCCCTCCGGCCACAAAGTCGATCAGCCGTTGGGCATCGGTGGGTTCCATCGCCCCGGCATCCACAACCACCGTTTTCAGTTCACGCACGTTGTGGACAATCCACTCGGCCTCCTCAAAGCGGGAGGGGTGAAACACCACCACCTCGGGCATGCGGTCGCCAAATGAGCTGTGCATTCCGACAAGCTATGCACAGAAACGTCAGTTTGGGACGTCTGTGAATGAACCAAAGTGAAGCAGCCAGGGCACGGAACGACCCAAAGACAAACGGCTAGAAGCGGGACATCGCTTTGACCTTGGTCAATTTTTCCTCATCCAGCCCCGCCAATTCATCGACTTGGAGGAGGCCTTCCTTTACCAAGCTTGCAAAGACGAACAGGATTCCGTCAGAACGGAAATCAAAGCGCCCCTCAATCACATGGCGCTGGATGCTGAGGAAGTCGTGCAGTTGCCAGACGGCATCGGCGCTGGTGAGGTCATCAACCTGGGTGCGCACGGCGGTAATCAGGGCCCCAATGGCGCGCTGATAAGCGTTGTCAAAGGCCGTCTTGGCGATGGCCTGTTCTGGTTCCGACCAACCGGAAAGCTTCATATCCATGGGGGAGACCCTACCTGGCAAAAATCATGGGCGTGGACTTGACCGTGAGCTGGCCTCGATGGGCCATCGGCAACTGGAACCAACACAACTGGGGCTGCTCGTGGTGTTCCAGGTGGTAACCAAAGTGGTAGCAGGCCAGTAGGGATAACCATTCTGGCCAATCGAGGCTGATGGCCTGGTGGGGGTTTGATGCTGGGGCCTGGTTGCGATGGGGCAGATAGGTGCCCACAAAAAACAGTTGCAACGAGCTGAGTAGCAGGGGCAGGGTGCAAAAGAGCAACACGTTCACCATCGAGGTTGCCAACCACCACCTCGACCCCAGGGCCACCACAGCCCAACCCGCGAGCAGGGCTGCAAATTGTACATAGGAGAGGTAGCCCCCCATAAAGCGGGCATACCAGCTCCATACCGGGGCTGAGCGGTTGCCATGAACATCGGGATCCTGGTCGCCACCGGGAGCCCTGTGGTGCTGGTGGTGGTTCAGGCAGCAACTGCTGTAGGGCAGGGCCGCGTAGAGCCCTAGGGCGACGGCACCGATTCGGTCGTTGAGGGCTGGCCGGGAGGGCACCAACACCCGGTGCATGGCGTCGTGGCCAATGATGAACAGGCCTGTGTGCAGGAACGTTCTCACCAGAATGGCAACCAACACCAGGGCCGGGTTCAGGTCAGCCAAATCCAACCCAAGGCAGGCCAGCAAACTCAACAGCCAAGCCAAGCCAATTCCCCCTGCAAGGAGGGGGCTAGCGAGGTTAGAGCCAGCGGGGGTGTGACCCTCCCCACCGGCATCAAGGAAGACATCCATCACCTGGCGAATTTGAGCAGTTCGGCCGGGGAAGCCAGCAGGTCAATCGCCACGAAGTAGATCTTGCCCTCGGGATTGAGCAAAAAGCGCCAAGCCACATTCATGCCAACCCCGGCACCGAACCAGGGGGTTTGCACCTTGCCCGTCACCTTGATCTGGGTGTAATCGCCTTCCGTAGGTTCAGCGAAACCTCTCTCAGGCAGAAGCTGGAGGTTTTGGCAGTCTTCCCGGAAGAACCGCAGGATCGACTCGGTTCCCACGATTGGCTTTTGGAACGGAGGCTGCAGGGCGCCATCGGTCAAGAACAGCTCAATCAGTTGGTCAAAGTCGTTGGCGTTGAGCAGATCCATGTAGCTGTTGACCGTGGGGTTGATCACACCCTCGATGAACACCTTCTTGCGCAGACTTTCGGGGGTCGGAGCGACCACGGGCTCCTGAACCCGTTGTCCTTCACCCTTGGCGGGGTCGTAGCCCATGTCCACCACGAAGTTGCGCAGCAGGGTGATCTGCTGGCCCTGTTCCACGGCCTTCAGGGAGCTCAGCACGGACGACGCATTGGCGGAGAGCTGGTAGCCCTCGGGGATCGGAGCCACCAAGCCCGCTGCCATCCACTGGCCGAGCTGATACCAGAAACCCAGCTTGATATTCACTGACCAGCTGGCATAGGTCCTGCCGATCTCCGTGTCGCTGCTGTTGGCCAGCTCACACATGACGTGGCTCTGCTGGGCAAAGCCCAACGCCTTGATCTGGTTCAGGACGTTCTCAGCGAACTGCATCCGGGCGGCACCCGGGGCCGCGATCGTGATGGTGGAACCCATCTCGACATAGGCGTACCAGATCAAGGCAAGCTGGTCTTCTGCGCTGAGAAGGCGGAATCGGGCCGTAATGGCGGGGACCACATCGGCCGAGAGGGTGTCCGGAAAAATCTGAGTGGCCTTCTCGAGCGTAAACATAGGGCGGTCCCTTTTGTTAAGGAGTTTGACGGAGCCTAGGATAGGGCAGGCCGAGTCAAACCTCAACATGCTTTAATGCCGCTCCATTGCGGCATGGGAGCAAATGCGCCGCGTGGGCGGAGCTGCCACACCAAGCAAGGCTTTTTAACTTGAAGTCAAAGACTGTCGCGTCCAGCCAAAGACTGCCGCGCTCTGAACATGCCAGGGCTCCCAGGGTTTAGGGCTTCAGATCAAGACTTAGACACGCGCTTCGCCAACGATCTCCACAGCCAGGGACCCAACCCAGATGGGCTGATCGAAATCTTGAATCGCAGCCAAGCCATCGTTGGTTACTTAAATCCCACCCATCTGCGCCAAATCGCAAGGCATCTGGACTTGCCCGACAGCCGGGTTTGGGGAACGGCCAGTTTTTATCACCTGTTTCATTTTGATCCGCCGCCCCAGCACAGCTGCCTGATCTGCACGGGTACCGCCTGCTTTGTCAAAGGAGCTGGTTCATTGCTCAACCAGCTGCAGCGGGATGGGGTGGCCCAACACCTCAAGCAGCAGGGCATTGCACTCGGCACGGTGCGCTGCATCGGCACCTGCGGCGGCGCCCCACTCGCCGTCATCGACGGCAAGGTCTGCAATCACCTGAGCGTCCAAACGGTGTTGGAAAAGCTGGCGGAGCTGGAAAACATTGCCGGGCTAGAAAACTCTGCCGGGCTGGCGCTATGAGCGCATGGGCCCGTGCAAGCCCTGCTGGCAGCTGGCCTGCAGCTCCACTGCCTCAGGGATCTCACCCGGGGGGGATTGGCCAGTGCGATCGATGAAATTGCCCGCAGCGCCGGCCACTGGATCGAGCTGGAGGATGGGGCAATCCCGGTTGCCCCATCCGTGCAGGGGGCCTGCGACCTGCTCGGTTTTGACCCGATTGCCTTGGCCAATGAGGGGCGGATGGTGGTGATCCTGCCCGCAGGCGAAGCCTCGGCTGCCCTGGCCATCCTGCGGGCCTTCGAGCCCAGCGCTGCCCGCATCGGCACGGTGAACCAGCCCTATGGAGCGGTGGCACCCCCCTTTGGAGAGGATCACCGGGGCCAGCCCCGCAACCCGGTCAGCCTGCGCAGCGCCCTTGGGGTGAAGCGACCGCTCGAGGTGGGCCTGGGGGAACTGCTGCCCAGGATCTGCTGAAGCACCCAACTCAGGCCTGCAGCACCAGTCGCCCTCTACTTCAGGCCTGCAGGGAGCGCCCCCGCCAGGTCCAGCCGCGGCCGGTGAGGGTCTTCACCACCGACACCGGCGCGATGGCGCCAATCACCAGGGCCCCAGCCCAGGCCAACCACCACCAATCCAGGGGCAGGCGGAAACGGCGGCGACTCCAAAGCCGAATCGCCAGCTGCAGGCCTATCCCGCTGAGAGCAACGGCCAACGGGGCCCAGGTCAGCAGGGGTGTCGCAAGGGATGGGTTTGCAACAGAAAGCGGTGGACGCTGAAGAACAGCCAACAGCAGCCCCACGGGCAGCAACAGCCAGGGAACGGCAAACAACTGCACCACCAAACCCCCAGCCCCGAGGGCTTTGATCACATCGCGATCCAGGCCCAAAAACCAGTTCTTGCTCCAGCCCTCCCACAGGGCCTGGAAGTTGGGATACATCTGCAGGGTGACCTGATCGAGGGCCAGCAAGTAGCGCAGGCGCAGGCCCCGCCCCTTGATCGCCCGGGCCAGGGCCAGGTCTTCCACCACCTCGGCCGCCACGGCGCCATGGCCGCCCACCGCCAGGTAACTGCTGCGGCGAAACAACATGAATGGCCCCGCCGCAAAAGCCAAGGGATCGGCGGGATCATTGGCCCGCTGAATCGGAAAGCCCAGCCCCAGCAAGCTGGCGATGATCGGCTGCACCAGCCATTCGGCCAAACAGCTGCAGCTCAAGCGGGGGGCCAGGCTGAGCAAATCGGCGCCCTGGCGGCTGGCATCGGCCAGGGCCAGCCGCAGGGCCCCAGGCTCCAAGCGCACATCGGCATCGAGGAAGAGCAACCAATCGCTCCCCCCGGCCTGATCCAGCCACCGGTTGGCCTGGTGACAGGCCCAGTTTTTTCCCACCCAGCGCTCCCCCTCGGGCCGGGGGCCTGCAGGGAGGAGCGCCGAAGCCACGGAACCTGCCGCCAGGGCCGCCTCCGCCAACGCAGCGGTTTGATCGGTGGAACCGTCGTCAACCACCAAGAGCCTCCAGGTGGAGCAAGGGGGCTCGCTTGCCAGGATCGAGGCGACGCAATCGCCGATGTTGGCGGCCTCGTTGTAGGCCGGGACTACCACCGTGAGTGAATCAGGCACCGTGAGTGAATCAGGCACCTTGTCTGGCGCTGGTCCAAGGCAAGGTGCCTGGGCAAAGGTGCGCTGCAACAGGGCCAGCATGGCCAGCAGACCGGCGCAAGAGACCAGCCCCCAAAGGGCAACAACCAGGTTCCAGCTCGTCGTCAAGCTCGATTGGGATAGGGCTGGCCCATGCTGGTCATCTGTCGGTCCTGCGCCGCGCGGCGACACATCCGGCGGAAGGGGGCCAGACCAATGCCAAACAACTGCTCAAACGACTGGTTTGCCACCATCACCGAGGCCAGCCCGCAGCGATCCACCTGCCGCTGCAGGGTGATCTGGGGCTGGGCCGCAATGCCCTCAAACAGCCGACTCAGCCGTAGATGCTGGAGGGATTGAAATGGAGTCTTGCCACGGCAGTGGTCAAAACCCAAATCAAGCCAGTCGCCATTGACCCCCAGGGCTTCCGCCATCGATTCCAACTCGATGGCCTCACTGAAATGGTCGGCGAAATAACCCACGGCCTGATTCACCAGATCGATCTGGTCGGCCAGCTCGACCGGGAGGCTTACCTGGGGCTGATTCGGAACAGGTCGCATGCCTCCCCATCACTCACCGGTGATCCAGGATAGCCATGGCCAACCCGAGCTGCAACGGGCAGTGCCCTGATCAAGACCAAGGCGAATCAAACCGTCACAGCGCAACAACAAACGCAATGATGGGGCGACTCAACCATGAACGTCTTACCCATGGACGTCTTGACCATGAGCTGCCCCAGGCCTGATGTCTGATCCCCATCCCAACCACCCGCCCAAGCCGGGATCCGGCCAACGCCACACCCGGTTCGACCGTCGCCACCTGGTGTTACTTCTGGCCGCCTTGGCCTGCATCGGCGGCCTGGTGCTGTTTGTTGCGGAAATGGATCTGGACCTGGACTCGGGGCTCACCCCCCAAAACCCCACCCCCCAAAGCTCCTCACCCCAAAACACGCCACCTCCGGCGAAGCAACCATGACCAGCCTGTTTGCGATCATCACCAGCGTTTTTCTGGTGTTTGGCCTGCACTTTGAGGGGCCCTTGCCAGGGGATCTGGGGGTGCACGCTGGCAGCCTGTCGCCCTGCGAAAGCAGCGCCCATTGCGCCCGCGCCGACTGGGCCGTAGCCGATCCAGAAGCCGCTCTTGCCAGCCTGCAAGGCGTGATTGCGGCCAGCCCTCGCACCCTGATCGTGGAGCAGCGCCCCGGCTACCTGCATGCCACCGCCACCAGCCAATTGTTTGGCTTTGTCGATGACCTGGAGCTCTATGCCCAGGAAGGCACCGGCTCCCTCCAGGCCCGCTCCGTTTCCCGGCTCGGCGATTCCGATCTCGGTGTCAACAACCAGCGCCTGGAAGCCCTGCACCAGGCCCTGGTCAGCCCACGCCCTGCAGGCTGAGTTGGCGGGCCAAGGCTTCCCCACTGCGCAGGGCCCCTTCGACCCGGCCAAATCCCTCGCCAGCGAGGTAATCCCCGCAGAACGCCACCTGGCTTTGGGGGCAGAGCATCAACTCCGTGGGCAAGCCTGGGGCCATGGGGAAGGCCGCCCCCCAGCGCATCAACTGCCGTTCGGGCTGGGCCAAACCCGTGAGCCTGGACTGCCACAGGCTGGCATCACCGCTGGGGTCCCCAAGCCAGGGAGCCAGGGCCTGCACCAGGGCCTGCTGGAGGGCGGCGATCACCGTGTCTTCCTTGCCGCCGTCAGGGGGCAACTGCAGGATCTGGGCTATGGCGGAATGGGTGCCATAGACATCGAGATGGTCGGCGGCAAAGGCATTGCTGGAATGGGCCACCACCACACAGCGGCCATCGGCCAGGGGTTGGATGGTGATCCGCCGCAATCCCCAACGCTGCTGGGCAGCCGCATCGCAATGGAGCAGGCGAAAGGGCAGGGCGAGCCACGGCTCCGCCCAGGCCGCCGGTAAGACGAACAGGGCATTGCTCCTGGCCTCACTGCGAATGCCAGCGATGGTGGTGAGGACGTGGTCGAGCTGTAGATCGTTGAGGGCGGCAGCGGCCGCCTTGAGGGGTACCTCCGGCCACTCAAGGATCCGTTGGGTGCGGGGGTGAGCCAACAGGGTGCTGCCCAGTACCAGCCAATCGACCTCGGCCAAGGGGTCGCCTTCGCGGCCGATCAGCTGCCAGGGCCCCCCGGGCACCTTGGCGAGATGGCGCACCAGGGTGCCGTAGTGGGCATCGATGGGGCCTGCAGCAGAACCAATGGCCAACAATCCCTGGCAGAGTTGGTCCATCCCGCCAACGCCGCGGTAGAGCCGGCCCAACCCAAAGGCATCGGGCTTGCCGAGCTTGAGCTCGGATTCCCCCTCTAGGCATGCCACCGGACCAGTCCAGGGCTCAATCCAGCCGCCCGCCACCAGGGGCTCCAACAGGGCCGGATCGGCCTGGGAGGTGAGGTTGAAGAGTGGGGCTCCATGGTCAACAGCAACGTGCTGATCGAACCTGGAACGCCTGGTACTCGCCCGACCCCCGGGGCCTCGCCCGGTTTCCCAAAGGCTGATGGGCGAGCGGACCCCCAGGCGACGCAATTGGGCTACCAGTCCGCAGCCAGCCACTCCGGCACCGATGACGGCGATGGATTGGGGCATTCGAACCGGCGCATCCTCTGAACTGCGTCCAGGATGCCTCCTGTTTGGAAATCTGCCGGAATTGTTAAGGGATTGATTAGGGCCGCTGGGCCACCACGGCAAAGAAGGGATCACCCTTGCCGCCCAGCCAGCCCAGGGGGCCTTCTGGCTTGGTGTCCTCGGCGATGACGGCCTCAATCAGCCAGCCGCCATGGGCCAAGACCTTGGCCACATAGTCCAGGTGGTCGCGATCGGAACCGTCCAACCAAACCTGGGGGGCTTTCTGGGCAAACATGCGATTGGAGAAGGCCACGATTAACTGGCCACCGCCGCGCAGCACCCGCTTCAGCTCGGCGGCGACGGCCTCGGGTTGCTGCAGGTATTGCCAGCCCGCCACGATCAGCACCGCATCCAGGCAGCGGTCTTCGAGGGGCAGCTGCTGGTTGACGTTGAGGTTTTGGACAAAATGGCGGCTGAGCCTGGGGTTGGCGGCCAACTCCTGGCCATTCAGGCCATGGCCGATCACCTCGCCAAAGCTGAGCTCCTCGGGCAGGTGACTCACCCAGCTACCCATCAAATCGAGCACTGCGGATCCCGGCTTCAGGCGCTCCCGGTAGAGCTGGGTGAGGCGACTGCGAAAGGCCCCATCGAGGTGCTGCACGAAGCGGGGCTGGGCATAAAAGAGCTCATCGCTGCTGGCATCCAGCTTCTGGCGCTGGGCTTCGGTGAGCAGGGACTGGGTCACGGGATTTAGTTGTATTCGCCAGGGATGTCGTTCTTGCGCACGGTGACGCGGTCAAAGCGCTGGCCCGAGGCCCGCAACAGTTCATCGCCTGAAAACTCAAAACCGAGCTTGAGGGCAATCTGGGCCACGTCGTCGGCGGTGGCCGCCGCCAGCACCTGCTGCTTCAGGGCGGCATCGTCCTGCATGCGCACCAGAAAGGCTTTCAACTGTTCGCGGGCCACGCTCCCCATCGCCAGAACGGGACCAGCTTGGCCTGGCGAGGCCTGTCATGCGTTGATTTGCCCATCTGGGGAGCCAAACGCCGGCCAAAGGGGCGGTCGCCCCAGAAAGGTCGCTTAAGGTTTTATTTACATTCCGTAGATCGCCGTACCGTGCAAGACAACCACCCCGTTCTGCTGTCCCTGGATGCGGCCCTGAGCTCCTTCCGCAGCGCCTATGCCGACCAGCCCAACGAGCAGACCCGCTACCAGGTGGTTCGGATGGAAAGCCTGATCCAGCAGTGGGCACCCCAGCGGGGCTTGGCCAGCTAGTTCGGCTCTCTGGCTCGCACTGGCCCTCGCTGATCTTCGAGAATCAAGGCTCTTCAGCGCTAGGTCGTTGGCTTGAGCACTCTCCATCTGGTGGGGCCAGCCCTTTTCTCACCAGGCCTGCTTTCGCCAGGTCTTCTCTCGCCAGCCCTGGTGACCAAGTCGTCGCTGTTTGGGATTGGCATTGCCTTCAGCCCCCTGCACATCGGGGTGGTGACCCTGCTGCTGCTTGGCAAATCCCCCATGCAACGGGCCCTCACCTACGTGGCCGGATGGGCGACGGCCAATGCCCTGGCCATCGCGGTGTTGATGGCCATTGGCGAAGCCTTCTCCATCAACTTGAGCCATGGCGGCCGGGAGCAGGTGCTGATCGATTTACTGGGTGCCGGTGCCCTGATGGGCCTGGGCCTGTATCAACTCACCCCCCAAGCCAACATCGGAGAGGAGGGCATGGCCCTCAAGTTGATGAACCAATTGCCCGACTTCAGCACGGCTGCGCTGCTCGGGATCGGCGCGATCAGTGCCCTGCTCACCCCGGAAAATCTGGTCTTCTATTTAAAGGAGGCGGGCCTGCTGCTGCTCAACGAACCGGGCCTCAAGGCCGATGCCGAGGTGACAGGGCTTTTCACCTTGATGGCCAGCTCCTTGCTGCTGCTGCCCCCCTTGGCCTGGCTGGTGAGCGGCGGCGGCATTCGGGAATCGATCACCAAGCTGGAGGGCTGGCTTCAGCACAAGGCGGAATGGCTTGTGGGGGTCCTGGCCCTGGTGCTGGGCGCCTATCTCCTCTACGAAGGCCTGCATGGCCTCGACCTGATGCCGAGCGTGGTGGCCGCCAGTGCTTAGGTGGCCCTGCGGCGGTTTTTGAACCAAAGGCTGAGCCCAGAGCCGGCTAACACCAGCACGCAGGCCCCCAGAATCAGCGAATAGAAGGGCTCGAGATCCAGGGGCCCAAGCTTGCCAATGTGCAGGGCCATGAGCCAATCGGCCTCGATCTCCCGAGCCTCCAACAGGCTGTAGAGGATGCCGGTGACGGCCGTGAGCAACAGCGGCACCACCGCGATCGGAACGATGGCCCGGTGGGCGCTGCGGGAGTTTTTGAACACGCTTGAGGTGCCTATGGGCTGGGGCGAGGCCAAAACCCTAGGCAGCAAAACCAGCACCAACGCCACCCGAAGGGGGACGGCCAAAGCCCGCTCCCGTTTTTTTTGCAATTGAGAATTGCTTGCAAAAGGTCCCCCTGTCGGACTATGTTGCGAGCAGCTCTCAATAGGCCGGCTGGGCCGCGATGCAGTTGCGCTTTCTCTCCGATCGCTCCCAGGGGCCTATCCGCATGCCCGTGGGTCAAACGGTGTTGATTGATCCTTCCCTGCGCCCCCAATCCAGCTGCATTGAGGTGATCGAGGGCATCGCCCGGGTCTATTGCCCCTGCGAGGAAACCGAAGGCATGACCCTGGCCTTCCTGCAGCCCGGCGACCAACTGGCCACCGACCGTCTGTGTAGTGAGGGGGTTTGCGTAGAAGCCCTCACGCCCCTGCTGTTTCGCAGGGATGCCGAAGCCCAGAATCCCGGCGGCTTGGATCCGGTCAATGAGTGGACCCTGCAATTGCTGCGCATCCGCCACCTCAACAAAGCGGAGCAACGGCTCCATGCCCTGCTGGGTCTGCTGGTGCGCCGGCTTGGCAAACGCTGTGGCCCCTGGTGCGACCTGCCGTTTCGCTTGAGACATGGGCGCATTGCCGAACTGATCGGCACCACCCGCGTCACCACCACGCGCCTGATCTCAAGAATCCGCCAGGCGAAATTGCTGGAAGCCCCAGCCCAGCAAGCCCTGCTGCGCCTGGCTCCATCGCTGGTGGATTCCGCACCCTTGGCCACCACCTAGGGCCCATAACCGTGACGCAGAGTTCAATCAGCTTCGAGAACGTTTGGCACCGTTACCCCGCAAACCGATCTGGGGCTTGGACCGTGGCGGGCCTGGATCTGGCCATGGCCCCGGGGGAGCTGCTCGGCCTGCTTGGCCCCTCCGGCTCTGGCAAAACCACCTTGCTGCGGCTGATTGCCGGCTTTGAGCGCCCCAGCCGCGGTCGCATCGTGGTCCATGGCCGCGAGGTTGCCGGCCCTCGCCATTGGCTACCGGCGGAACGCCGAGGGGTGGGGATGGTGTTCCAGGACTACGCCCTCTTCCCCCATCTCAATGCCTGGAGAAACGCCTGCTTTGGCCTGAAACGGGGGCAGGCCTCCGATCGGGTGCGTTGGCTGCTCGACCTGCTCGGCCTTGCCGGCATGGACGAGCGCTACCCCCACCAACTCTCGGGGGGCCAACGCCAACGGCTGGCCCTGGTGCGGGCCCTCGCTCCCGAACCAGCCGTGCTGCTTTTGGATGAACCCTTTTCCAATTTGGATGTGGAGGTGCGGCTAAGGCTGCGGCGCGAGCTTCCCGACCTGCTCAAACGCTGCAACACCAGCGGAATCCTGGTCACCCACGACCCCGAGGAAGCCCTCGCCATCTGCCATCGCGTGGCGGTGTTGGAGGGCGGCAGGCTGCACCAGTGCGATACCCCCCAGGCCTTGGTGGAGCGCCCGGCCAGTGCCTTCGTGAGCCGGTTTGTCTTGCAGGCCAACCGCCTACCAGCCACCCGCCAAGGCGCCCAACTGCTCACGCCCTTCGGGATGTTGCAAGCCGCACCCACCCCAAATGCTGGATCGTCTTCCATAGGAGCAGGCGCCCTAGCCAGCCAAGACACCGCAGGAACCCAAGACGCCCAAGTCATGCAAGAGGCGATGGTGATGAGCGATGCCATCCAGCTCGATGCCGATCCCTGCGGCAATGCGCGGGTGGTGGGCCGGGAGTTTTTGGGCCAGGGATGGCTCCTCCAAGTGGAGAGCCAGGGCCAGGAACTGCGGGTGAGGGTTCCCCTGTCCAACCCCCTGGTCATCGACCAACGCTGTACGGCGAGCCTGGTACCTGGTGCCCTCGCGCAGGTGTTTCCGGATGGACGCGCCTTTCAAGCGGTCTAGTCCCTGTTCTGCAGGCTCGGAACCACGGCCAAGGCGGCGACCAACCCCAACCCCATAATCACCAAAGCTGGCACCAGGGCAGCCCCAACCCGTTCATCGCTGGCGTACTGGTAGACCCGCACCGCCAGGGTGTCGTAGTCGAAGGGCCGCAGCGCAAAGGTGAGCGGCAATTCCTTCACGGTGTCGACAAAGACCAGCAAGGCTGCCACCAACAGCGGCCCGCGCAGCAGCGGCAGGTGGATGCGCCGCAGCACCGCAAACCAAGGGCTACCCAGGCTGGCTGCCGATTCATCCACACTGGGGGGAATGCGCTCCAAGGCAGCATCCAAGCCCCCCTTGGCCACCGCCAGGAAACGATCCCCGTAGCCCCACACCAGCAGGGCCAGGGGTGCCAATCCCAGGCCCCCGCCCAACAGCAAAAAGGCCAGGGCCAGAACGGTGCCTGGAATCGCATAGCCCATGCCCGCCCCAAAGCTGATAGCCCTGAGCCAGGGGTTGGGAAGCCAGCGCTTGGCCACCGCCAACACCAGGGCCGCCGCCACGGTGATCGCCGTGGCGGCCAAGGCCAGGGCAAACGTTTGCAGCGACAAGCTCGCCAACTCTTCGGTGGATTCCAGCGGGAGTTGGCCCCAACTGATCCCAACCCACAGCAGGGGGAACCCCAAGCTGGCCAGGGGGGGGAGCAGGGCAAAGAACTGGGCCAGACCCTGGCGCCAGCCCTCCAGGGGCCAGCGGCTGGCCGGGGCACTCTCCTGGCCGGCGCTCCACAGGCGACTGCGGCGGCGAAAACCGCGCTCCGCCACCACCAGGCCCACCACGATCACCATGGTGACAAGGGCCAAGCCAATCGCTCCTTCGATGTCGCCGTCTCCCTGCCAACGGTCGAGGATGCCCGCCGAGAGGGTGGGTACGCCGAGGAGCTGGACGGCGCCAAACTCATTCACCACTTCCATGCCGGCCAGGGCCACGCCCGCCCCAATCGCTGGCACCGCCATCGGCAAGGCCACCCGCCAAAAACAGCCCCAGGGCCCGACCCCCAAGGAACGGGAGGCATCCTGCAGCCGAGCGCCGCTGAGGCCAAAACACTCCGTACTCAGCAAAAACACATAGCTGTAGGTGGACAAGCTCAGCACCAACACAGCCCAGGCCAGGCCATGGACCCGCAAGCCCACCCGGCTGCCCAAATCCACCAAGGTGGCGGCCAGTAAGTAACTCGGTATCGCCAGGGGCAAGAGCTGGGCAATCTGCAACCAGCGGCGACCTGGAAAGTGGCAGCGGGCCGTCAGCCAGCCATTGGCCGTACCCAGGCAGGCCCCCAACACCCCAACGCCAACCAACAGCAGCAGGGTGTTCTGGATCTGTTCACCGCCACTGGGGCCAAGGGCCAACAAACCAGCCCAGCCACTGCGACTCGCCACCAACAGCAACGCCGCCAGGGGCAGCAGGGCCAACAGGCTGACCAGCAACACCCCAACGCCCAGAAAGGAACGCTGGGATGCCAGGGTGCGGCGCAACATGGGCTCTTACTTCCAGCCGCTGACGTCCATCAGCTTGATGGCAGCCGAATTTTTGGCCCCCAATTGCTGGGCCGAAACCCCATCGCCCTTGAAGGGGCCAAAGCGCTTGAGGGTGGCGTTATCGCCATAGCCCTTCAGGGGATATTCGTTGTTGGCTTCGGCATAACCGCGACCCCCCGTTGGGGACGCCAGAAATTCAATCAACTTCAGGGCTGCCTCAGGATTCTTGGCGTAGCGGGTCACACCGGCACCGGTGATGTTCACTTGGGCGGGCTTGGGGAAGATCACCTTGAGCTGGCTGGCCAGGGCGCGATCGGCAGCACCGCTTTCCCCGTTGAGCATCCGGGCCACGTAATAGGTGTTCACCAGGCCCACCCCACATTGGCCCTTGCCAATCGCACGAATCAACGGAGTATCAGAGGTGAAATAGGGCTGGGTGACATTGGCTGTCATCCCTTGCACCCACTTGGTGGTCAAGGCACTACCGCGCAAAATCAATTGATCGGCGACCAGGGATTGGTTATAAACACTCTTGCGATCCCGCAGGCAGAGTTTGCCCTTGAGCTGGGGATTCGCGAGATCGGCATAGGTGGTGATCTTGGCAGGATTCACCAGCTTGGGATTCACCACCACCACCCGGAGCCTGCGGGTCAGGCCATACCAGCGGCCCTTGGGATCCCGTAAATCCAGGGGCACATCGCGCAGCAGCTGGAACGAACGGGTGCGCTGGAACAGACCCAGGTCGGCGGCCCGATCCAGCCTTGCCGCATCCACGAGCACCAACACATCAGCGGGCGACTTCTCTCCCTCGCTACGCAGGCGCTCAATCAGGGCATCATCTTTTGCCTCCAGCAGCTTCACCTTGATGCCGGTTTTGGCGGTGAATTGCTTGTAGAGCTGTTGATCGCTGTTGTAGTGCCGGCCTGAATAGACGCCAACCTCGTTGGCCAGCGATGGCAATCCCAAAGGGAGGGTGAGCAAGCCCAAGGCACCCAGGGTTCTGGGCAAGAGATTCAAGGCTTGGAACAAACGGCGAAAAGCCATGGCTGAGGCAGGCACCAAATCATTGGAGTAAACGCTAGAGACCCTCCCTTTCCCTCCCTTACCCAAATGAACGGTTCCCAAGTGCCATTTGATACCCAGCCTGGAGGCACCCCGACGCCGCCTCCTTAGCCATCGCAGCGAGTGCGCTAAGCATCCGCATGGGCACTACGGCGCCACAGGCGCCAAATCTTTTCAAGCTCCAGGTACACAAAGAAGACGGCGCTGACTCCCACGCAAACCAACAGTTCGTTGAGGGTGAGCGGGGTGGTGCCAAAAAACTTGGCAAGCCAGGGCACATACAGCAGCAGCATCTGCAGGCCCGAGGTGAGCAGCACGGCCCAAATCAACCAGGGATTGGACCAGGGGTCCATCTGAATCAGGGGGCGGTCGCTGCGGGCAGAGAGGGCGTGGCCCATCTGGGCCAGGCACAGGGTGGTGAACACCATGGTTTGCCAGGGCAAGCCTGCCCGAGCAGCCCACACCATCAGGGTGATCACGATCACGGCAAACACCACGCCAATACGCAGGATGTAGCTGCCGATGCCCCGGGCAAAAATCGACTCACCAGGAACGGCAGGGGGCCGCTGCATCAGACCCTTCTCCCCAGGCTCCAGGGCCAGGGCCAGGGCCGGAACCCCATCGGTGACCAGGTTCATCCAGAGGATTTGCAGGGGGGAGAGGGGCACCCCCACCAGACCCAGCAACGGTGCCGCCGCAACGGTAATCAACTCGCCCACATTGCTGCCGAGGATGTATTTCACGAAGCGGCGGATATTGGCATACACCAAGCGGCCCTGCTCAACCGCCTTGACGATGGTGGCGAAGTTGTCGTCGAGCAGCACCATGTCGGCTGCTTCCTTGCTCACCTCGGTGCCGGTGATCCCCATGGCAACCCCGATGTGGGCCTGCTTCAGGGCCGGTGCATCGTTGACCCCATCGCCTGTCATGGCCACCACTTGACCATTGGCTTGGAGGGCTTTCACGATCCTGAGCTTCTGCTCGGGTGGGACCCGGGCGTAGATGCTGCAGCGGGCCACCACCTCCCTGAGCCCCGCATCGTCCAAGGCCTCGAGTTCACGGCCAAGCACCACCTCGCCGTTGGCTTCGGTGAGGCCAATGCCGGAGCCAATGGCCCGGGCCGTGAGCGGGTGATCGCCGGTGATCATCACGGGGCGAATCCCGGCCTGCCGGCAGGTGGCCACCGCTTGGGCTACTTCAGGGCGAGCCGGATCCAGCTGGGCCATCAGGCCGAGCAGCACCTGATCTTTGATCTCCTGGTCAGAGTCGTGGTGGTGGGGTGCACAGGAAAAAGCGAGCACCCGAAGGCCCGCGGCAGCCCACTGCCGGGCTTGCTGAAGCCACCATTCCCGCTGGGCTTCGGAGAGGGGCACAACCCCCGAACCATCGATCCAGCGGTTGCAGCCCTCGAGGACCACTTCCGGCGCGCCCTTGCTGAGCAGCAAACGCTGGGAGCCTGCCGCGGCCACACCGAGAGGAGCCTGCAGGGATCCCTCGAGATCCTCAACCCAAACCGCCATCCACTGGCGCTCGGAACTGAAGGGAATCTCACCAACCCGGCGATAGCGGTTGCGCAGGCCGAAATCATCGATGCCATCCTTGCCGGCAACCACCAGCAGGGCTCCTTCGGTGGGATCGCCCAGGATCTCCCAGGCCCCTTCACTATCTTTTTTCAGTTCGGCATCGCTACAAAGCACCCCGGCTTGCAAGAGCAAGGTGCGCAGGCCATGGGGTGCTCCCTCCGTGCCCCCAGGCGCGGGCACCAAAGATGAACCGTTGAAGTCGCCAACGGGCTCATAGCCCAAGCCCGTGACTGCAAAGTTTGAGGAACCGCAAAGCACGTTTTGCACCACCTGGCGGTTCTGGGTGAGGGTGCCGGTCTTGTCGGAGCAAATCACCGTGACCGAGCCCAGGCTCTCCACCGCCGGCAGCCTTCGGATGAGGGCGGCGTGTTGCACCATCCGCTGGGTGCCAATGGCGAGGGTGACCGTGATCACGGCTGGCAATCCTTCGGGAACGATGGCAACCGCCATCGACAGGGCCACTTCCAACAAATTCAGCAGGGGCTGACCCAGCCACCAGCCGAGCAGCACAACAACGGCTACCAGGGCCAGGGAGCTGCCCACCAACACCTTGGCCAAGCCATCCAAACGCTCCTGCAGGGGGGTGGATTCACCCCCGGCGGTGTTGATCAGTTCGGCGATCTGGCCCAGCTCGGTGGCCATACCCGTGCTGGTGACCACGGCCACGGCCCGGCCCCGCACCACTTCGGTGCCCTGGAACAGGCAGTTCTTGCGTTCAAGCAAGGAGCAAGACTCATCCAGCACAAGGGATGCCTGCTTAAACACAGCCTCCGCTTCCCCCGTGAGGGCCGCCTCCCGCACCCCCAAATCGGCCACCTCCAGCAGCCGGGCATCGGCGGGCACCCGGTCGCCAGCCTCGAGGCGCATCAAATCGCCAAGGACAAGCTCCTCACTGGACAGCCGTTGCCATTGGCCATCGCGGCGAACCTGGACCATCGGCTGGGCCATGTTGCGCAGGGCCAGCAGCGCTTGCTGGGCCTTGCTCTCCTGCAGATAGCCCAGCAGGCCGTTCAAGCCCACGATCAGCACAATCGCGATGGCGTCTTTGGGGAACTTCTGTTCCACAAAGGCAACCACCGCCGAAACGGCTGCCACGGCCAAGAGCATCAGCAACATCACATTGCTGAACTGATCCCAAAGGATCTGCCAAGGGCTTCGCCCGGCCGCCAATTCCAGGCGGTTGGGGCCGTAGCGCGCCAACCGCTCAGCAACCTGGGCCGTCGTTAACCCCTCAGGGCTGGCCTCGAGTTGCCTTAGGCACTCATCGCCCTGGAGGCTGTGCCAAGCGGGCGCTGCGGGACGAGCCAAAATTGGATTTATCGCATTCGGAGGTAAGGATAGGGATCGAAGTTACCGGTTGGGTTCCGGCGACCCCATGCCCTAGCTATCCAACTCAGTTGCCAGGCAGCGAGCGCAGGGCTTCGTTCGATCCCATCACCACCAACAACTCATCGGCCTGGAGTAGGTGGGAGGCCTGGGGGTTGACCTGGAGTTGGCCCTTGGGACCAACCGCTAAAACACTCACCTTGTAGTGCTTGCGCAGGTTGAGTTCGCGCAGGGACTGACCGACAAAGGTCCCAGGCACCTTGATCTCCTCAATGCTGTTGCGGTCGTCAAGGCGCAACTGCTCGAGCAGGTTGGGCCGCACCAGCTCCATGCCCAGCCGTTGGCCCTGCATCTTGGAGGGGAACACCACCCGATCGGCCCCCACCCGCTCCAGCATCTTGAGGTGCAGGTCACTGGTGGCCCGGGCAATCACTTGACGGACCTTCGTGTCCTTGGCGTCCTTACAGATCAAGGTGGCCGTCATGCTCGCCTCAATGGGGTCGCTGATGGCCACCACCACCGTGGAGAGCTCCAGGACACCCGCTGCGCGCAGGGCCTCCTCATCGGTGCAATCCACCACGCGGGCCTCGATCGCCGGCTCACCCTGACGCAGTTCATCGATGGCCCGCTGGCTGGAATCAATCGCCAACACATCCGCACCGGAGCGGAGCAACTCGGCGCACACCGAGGAACCAAATCGCCCCACCCCAATCACAGCAAACCCGCCGAGATCCCCACCATCACCCTGGCGACGCTGCCACCACTGGTTCATCGGTTGCATTTCAGAAGCCATGGTTCAAATGGGGTTGAAAGTAGTGAAATTGAAATGAAAGTAATGAGATTGTGATGATCGAGATGGGCTCGCTTTACACGTAGATGTCTTCGCGGGGATAGCCCACCCGCGGCGTCGGGCGGCTGCCATAGAAGGCAGAAAGCAGGAGCAGGATGCCCACCCGACCCACAAACATGCCCACCATCAGCACCAGTTGCCCCCAGCGGTTGAGGTTGGCGGTAACCCCGAGGTCCAAGCCCACGGTGCCGAAGGCAGAGACGCAGGTGAACAGCTTCTCGATGAAGCTGTAGGCCTGGCGACCCGGAAGACCTCCCGCCGTGGGGCCAATCCCCAGCAACAGGGCCATCAGCACCACAAACAAGATCGAAGCCAAGGTGACCCCCACGGCCCGGAGCACCGTGCCATCAGGAATCTGGCGGCGGTGCAACAGCACGTCTTGGCGCCCCTGCAGGGTGGAGCGGGTCGCCCCCATCAAGATGGCAAAGGTGGTGGTTTTGATGCCCCCACCGGTGCCGCCGGGGCTGGCGCCGATAAACATCAGCACGATCATCAGCAGCAAACCCGCATCCGTGATCGCCGCGGCCGACATGGGAATGGTATTGAACCCTGCTGTGCGGGTTGTAATCGATTGGAACAGGCTGACCTGGAACTTCTGCCACAGGCTGTAGGCAGCCATCGAGCCCGAGTCAAAGCCGAAGTGCTCGGTCACCAGCAATCCCAAGGTCCCCACCACGATCAACAACGCGGTGGTCCGGAGCACAAGGCGGGTATGCAGAGTCAACCGCCGCCGCCGGAAACGGTTGGCGGCAAGGTCGCTGGTGACGCGCCAGCCGATGCCGCCAATCACGATCATGGAAGCGATGACGCCACTGACGACGCCGTTGTCGCGATAGGCCTCGAGGTTCTTGGCCCAAAGGCCAAAGCCAGCATTGTTGTACGCGCTAATCACATGGAACATCGAGGCCCAGAGCCGACGACCCGGGTTCTCGATATCGGTGAAGCCAAAGGCGTAGAGCACCACGGTGCCAAGGCCCATCACGCAGGTCGCCGTGAACAAGATCCTGTTAAAGGTGGGGCCCATGCCGCCAACCCCAAACTCATCGAGGGAGCGCCCCTTGTCCAGCCGCCGCCGCAAGCCTGAGCGACCCTGCACAAACCCCTGCAGGAAGGTTGTAATCACCATCAAACCCAGACCACCCACCACGATCAAGCCGGCCAGCACCATCTGACCGAACAGGGTCAGATCCTGGTCGACCACAATGATCGACAGGCCCGTCACGGTGATGGCAGAGGTCACCGTGAACAGCGCCTGCCAGAGGCCCACGTCATCGCTGGAGCAGAGCGGTGAGGCCAGCACAAACGTGCCCACCACAATCACGAGCAAGCCCGTCACGATGGTGAACTGGGGCACGGTGAGCCGGTGGCGCCAGTGCTGCAGCAGCGCGTAGGGATTCAGGCCCGCTGGAGAATTCATTTCAGGATTCTGCTGCTTGAGCAGAGGGGCTCAAGGTTTGAAGACGCTGTCCGAGTAACAGCAAGCCAAGCACCGTGGTGACCATCACCATCAACACCAAAGCCGAATACTGCAAGGGGGAAATTACACCGGCTCCCAGGGCCGTTGAAGCAAACACCAGCCCCGGCACACCCCGGGGAATCAACCCGAACACCACCACCCAGCGATCCACGCCGGCGGCCTGATCCCGGCGGCTAATACCCAAACCGCAGATCAATTTGAGGGGCACGGCTAGCACGGTCAACACCACCGCCATCTGCCAGGAGGCCAGCTGCTGGAGCGTGGAAAGCTCAATGCGCATGCCCACACCGATGAAATAGAGAGGCAGAAAGACATCGGAGAGCAAAGCCAAGGAACTGCGCAGTTCCCGCGCCTCGGTGCTGGCTTCAGCCATGGGGGCCAACCGGCCCAACAGCACCCCACCCCACAGGGCGCCCAACAAACTGGTGAGCCCCGTGAACTCTCCGAGCCAACTGCAGGCGATCAACAGCAAGATCACCCCCAGGGGATCGGGCTTAAGGGCGCCATGGCGGCGCACCCACCAACGGCTCAAGGGGAAGCTGGCCCCTGCCACAAGGACCCCCAGCACGAGCCCCCGCAGGCCCGGGCCTGGGCCGACCCGGGAGCCCAGCACAAGGGCCAGGGTCAAGAGGGCAATGGCGGGCAAATCGTCGAGCACCGACACCCCCACAAGCAACCGCCCCGAGGGCGTGTTGAGGGCATCCCGCTGGGCCAGCACCCGCAAGGTGACACCAGTGCCGGTGGCACTCAAGGCTGCGACGAACAGCAGGGCCACAGCGGGCTCCAGGTCAAAGGCCTGCTGCAGGGGCCACCAGGCCAGCAGGGGCGTCAAGGCCGAGAGCAACACCGTACGCAGCACCGCCGCGGGCCGGGATCCCAACAGGCCGCCGCGAACCTCCAGGCCCACCTGGAAGAACAAGGTGAGGACCCCCAGCTCCATCAGCCCAGAGAGGGGGCGAATCTGGGGGAAGGGCAACACCGTGTTGCCCAGCACAAAGCCAACCGCCAACTCCAACACGATCGCGGGCACGGCCCAGCGGGCAAGGCGGGTCGCGGTGAACCTCGCGAACCCAACCCCCACCACCAACAGCAGAAGGGTGGTGAGCAAGGAATTGCCCATTAGCCCGGCAGCATCACCCGATCAATCACATGCACCACGCCGTTGTCGCAGACGATGTCGGCGGTCACCACCGTGGCGTTCTTCACCTCAAAGGGCTCGGAGCGGCGAATGGGCAAGGGTGCCCCTTCCAGACTTGACCATTCCGCTTGGGCCACCAGTTCGGCCTTGTCATAGGCACCGGAAAGCACGTGGTACTTGAGGATCCGCGCCAATTGGGGCGGATTGTCGACCAGGGTCTGCACCGTGCCGGGGGGTAAGGCGGCAAAGGCGTCGTCGACCGGGGCGAACACCGTGAAGGGCCCAGGGCTCTCCAGGGCACCGCGCAGACCGGCGGCATCCACGGCAGCAAGGAGGGTGCTGAACACCCCGGCGCCGGCGGCGGTTTCAAGAATCGTGGCCATGGTGGATCTCCTAGCGGTAGTCCTGGGTTTGGATGTCGCTCAAGCGTGCCTCAGGCCGCAGGAAGCGATCCATCTGGGCTTCAAAGAAGCGGCGGTTGGCCATCAGGTGCTCGGGGTCGGTGTCGTCGAGGGGATAGAGCAGGGCACAGCGCAGGGCCTGGATCACCGCCGAGGTCACGTTGTACATCGAGCGTTGGAAGGTGATCCCCAGCTGAATGAGCTGGTCTTCCTCGCCGCGGCGATGCTGCTTGTAGAGCTCCTGCAGATAGGGGGGCAGGAAATGCAGCATGTCCTGCATCAGCAAGGTGGGCGGGATGCCAGCCGAACCCACCGGGAACACATCGGCGTAGAGAATTCCGTAGTGGAAATCGGCCTGGTCGGCCGGCACCTGCTGGGCCTGGGCGTTGTAGCTCTTGGTGCCCCGAAAGGGTGAGGTGCGATAAAACACCGCCTCCACGTAGGGAAGGGCCGCCTCATAGAGCCAGGTGAAACCCTCGCCCTTGGGAATGATCTCGATGCACTCCCCACCGATGAAGACATGGTGGTAGATCGGCCGGCCCGCCACGGCAAAAATGCCATTCACCAGAAAGTCCATGGCCTGGGGCACGCTGGTCATCTTGCCCTCGTCGTAGAGGTCACTCATCTCAAAGAACACCGGCGCCATCACCTCCCAAAAGAGGCCGAGGTTTGCCGTGTAGGAGAGCTGGCGCACCTGCTCAAGGAACATCTCCGGGAAGAGCTTGTAGAGCCCCAGCATCACCAGGTTGCCCTTGAAGTAGGCCTTGATGGCCCGATCGGCGTTGGCCCGGTAGGCATCGCTGGCGATGTAGTCGTTGAAGCGCCCCCCCATGCCCTGGTGCCAGAACATGGCCTGCATGCAGGCCTCGGCGAACTCCATGTTCACCCGGTCGTGCCAGAGGTGGTGCAACAACTTGGGCATGGCCCGGGTTTCCCCCTTGGCCATGAACTCCAGCAGCTCCGGGTGGGCCTTCTCACCGCCCCGCCAGATGCGCAGCTTCGATTGATCGCCGGCGTAGCTGTTGGGGAGATCCAGGTACTCCTGGGAGATGAAGTATTTAAAGGCTGGCAGGGGGTTGAGAAAGACCCGCTCGGCGATGTAGAGCAAATCGCGCCAATAGAAATCCATCGGCACGGCATAGGCCTTGTAGATGCCGATGATTTGCTGGAGATTTTCCGGCGTGTCCGGCAGCATCGATCCACCCGCCTCGAGCCGATGGATCACCTCGGCGTAGGCATGGGTTGAGGGCGGAATCAGGGCGGGGCGAACCCCGGTGACGGTGGCTGTCATGGCTTAGGGGCGAATCAGGAAATCAGGGGGGCTGTAGCCGTGGCCAAAGCGGTTCGGATTGCCAAGCCAGCTGTTGTGCTTTCGCTCAATCCGGTGAGGGACTGGGGCCAGACGCCCGCGATCAGCACCGCGGCGGCAAGCACCATGGCGGGCAAGCGCTCAGGCCAGGTGGTGCTTGTCCAGTCGGCCCGGGCGTTGTCGAGGCGACCAAAACCCACCCGGTTGAACAGCCGCACCGCATAGACCGCCGTCAAACCGGAGGCCACCAAACAAACCAAGGTGGGAAGGGGGAAGGCGGTCCAGCTGCCTTCAAACACCAGCAATTCGGCCACAAAACCAGCCAGCCCTGGCACCCCGGCCGCCGCCATCAAACCCAGCAGCAAGAGCCCCAGGGTGAAGGGCAGGCCCCGCTGGGGGTTGAGCAAACCGGAAAGCTCGCTAATGGAACTGGTGCCCGTTTTGGCCTCAATCATTCCCACCACACAGAAGAGCAGGGCAATGATCAAGCCATGGGCCAGCATCTGGGCCACCACCCCCTGGAGGCTCAACGGCGTGGCCGCCGCCAGGGCCAACACCAACATGCCCATGTGTCCCAGGGAGCTGTAGGCCACCAACCGGCGCATGTCGAGCTGGGCGATGGCGTTGAGGGCGCCGTAGATGGCGCTGATCGCTCCAACCGCCGCAATCCAGGGCGACCAGGCGGCCCAGGTGTCGGGCAGAAGCTCGAGGCCAAAACGCAGCAGCCCGTAGGCCCCCATTTTGGACACGGCACCACTGAGCATCATCGCCACCGGGGTGGGAGCCTGGCTGTAGGTGGCTGGCTGCCAGCCGTGCAAGGGCACGACCGGCAGCTTCAGGCCAAAGGCCAAGAGCACCAAGGCCATCACCCAGCGCTGGTTCTCTGGTGAAAGCGCGTGCTGGGCCAGGTCGGCGTAGGCAAAGCTGAAGGCCCCCTGCCCTGATCCAGCACCGGGCTGGAGCCAAACAAAGGCCAACACCGCCGCCAGCAAGGTGAGGCCAGAGGCCGCCCCGTAGGTGAGGAAGCGCACGGCCGCCCCGGCCCGCTTGGTCCCACCGAAGGAGGCGACCAACAGGGTGGTGGGGATCAAGATCAGCTCATAGGCGAAGACAAACAGCAGGGCATTGCGGGCCAAAAAAGCCCCCACCAAACCCAGGTTTGTGGCCAACAGCAAGGAGAAATAGAAGCGCGGGCGCTCTTGGTTCGCGGGAGTGGCCAAGACCGCCATGGCGGTGAGGGCTGACGCCAGCAGCACCAGGGGCAGCGAGACCCCATCCAGGCCCAGATCCAAGGCCAGGCCGAGCTGGGGCAGCCAGCTCTGGGTGATCGCATAGGCCGAAAGGTCCTGCGCTCCCAGGGCCATCACCAGGCCAAGGGCCACTTGGGCCGCGGCCACGGCCAGGGCAACGGGGCGGGCCAGCTGGGGATTGAGCACGGGAATGGCCACCCCTGCCCCCAGGGGCAGCAGCAGCACCAACAACAACATCAGGGAATCCATCAGCCCAATCCAGCGAGGGGAACACCAACAGGCCGGGCCAACAGCCAGACCGCCATTAACAACACCCCCAGCACCAAGGTGAGGGCATAGGCCTGGGTTCGGCCCGTGGTGGTAAGGCCTAAACGGCGGGAGCTGGCCAGGGCCGCCGCCCCCGCCTGGCTGCTGAAGCCATCCACCAGGCGCTGGTCTGACCAGGCGCTCCAGCGGGCCAAGACCACCACCAAGCCCACCAGGGTGCGTTGATAGAAGCGCTCGGTTTGCATATCAGCCGCAAGCCAATCCTGGAGCCCGCCCAGGGCGGAAGGCAGGTGGGCCAGGGGATGGGGCCGGAGATAGAAGAAGGCCGAAAGCCCCCCGCCGAAGACGGTGGAGCCCACCAAGGGCCAGGCCATCGGGCCCCAGCCCGGCAGGGGTGCCACCGCAAAAATGCCGTTGGCGGCAAACAGTTGGGGCAGGTGCAGCACCACACCCATCAACAGCAGGGTGGGCAGCACCATCAGCCACAGCACTTCGGCGGAGCGCACCGTGAAACGGGTGGGATCCCCTCCCCAAATCTGACAAAACACCCGAATCAGCCCCCCACTGATCAAGGCATTGGTGAGGAGCACCAGGCCGGTCAAAAGCACCGGCTGGGAGCTGCCCGCCACCAGCTCCATCAATTCGCGCAGGGCCGCAAAGCCCCCAAAGGGCGGCAGCCCCATCAAGCCTGCAGCACCGGTGAGGAAGGCCAGGCCCATCAAGGGTCGCCGGCTCCAGAGGCCGCCGAGCTGGGTGAGGTCTTGGGTCACATTGCTGATCGCCACGGTGCCCACCGCCATCAACAGCAGGGCCATCGGCAGGGGGTAGACGAGCAGCAGGTGGTCGGCCACATCCGTTCCCCCCAGGCCCACCGCCACAAACAACAGGCCCAACCAACTGCTCACCAAAAAGGAGAGGGCCCGTTTGACATCGGTTTGGGCCAGGGCAATCAGGGAGGCCACCACCGCGGTGGCACCACCCACCGCCACCAGGGTGGTTTGTACCAAGGGGCTCAACACCAACAGGGGCTCCAAGCGCAGGAGCACCCAGGCACCGCCCAGCACCACCACCGAATTGCGCAACACCGTGGAGGGCAAGGGGCTCTCCATGGCCTCATCCAGCCAGAGGTGGAGGGGAATCTGGGCGCACTTGCCCATGGGCCCGGCCACCAGGGCAAGCAGGATCAGGGTGAGGCTCCAGGGCAGGGGGGCATCTACGGGCTGGCTCGCCGCCAGGCTTTGGGCCCAACTGGCCAGGCCGTGGAAATTCCAGGTGCCAGTCACCGGCAGGATCGCCACCAGGCCCGCCAACAGCACCAAATCGCCAATGCGCTTGGTGAGGAAGGCATCCCGGGCCCCTTTCACCACCAGGGGCTGGTTGTACCAGGTGCCCACCACCAGGTAGGTGCCCAGGGTGAGGAGCTCCAGCAACACATAGCTGAAAAACAGGGAATCGGTGAGCACCAAGGCACACAAACCGGCCTCAAAAAAGCTCAGACAACCAAAAAAGCGGGGCCAACCCCAGTCCATTTCCAAATAGCCAATCGCATAGATCTGGGTGAGCACGTGCACCCCCGTAATCACCGTCATGGCGATGAGGGCGGGTTCGGTTATTACCCCATCAAAACCAATGGTCAATCCGGCGGTGGAGAGCCACTGCCAACCAAAGCGAATTGGGGCATAGAGGGCATCAGGGCCCGCCAAGGAATTGGTGTGCAACGCCAGCAGGGCCAGCACGCTGTGGCCGAAGGCCACGGTCACCATCAGCAGGTTCAAATAGCCGCAGGGGCGGGGACCCGTGCGCTTGATCAGCCCCGGCGACCACAACAGCGACAACACTGCCGCCACGAGGGGATAAAGGGGAACCAGCCAGGCCGTCTGCAAAAAGGCAGCGGTCATTGAGAGAAGCCCTAAAAGTAGATCGGCCGCAAACCATAGGGATCAAACCGCCCAACCTGACGAGTTTTGGGGGATGCCGTTACCTATTGGATCCACAAGCAATCGTGATCGTTTGCTTCCACCACCCATTCACGTTAAAAGCGTGCCTATCGGTAGCAGAAGAGGCGCGTCAACGCCGCCTAATGCAGCACCAAAGACCCCCACCCCAGGGCCGTAGCTAGCTGATAAAAGCCGAAGCTCGTGCCCCAGGCTAGGGCTAACGACCACAGCACCGAAAACCAGGTGAATTTGGCACTCTTGGATTCACTGCGGATCACCGCCACCGTGGACAGGCAAGGCGTATAGAGCAGGGTGAAGAGCATGAAACTCACCGCCTGAACCCAATTCACATCCAAGGCCAGGGCGTGGCCGAGGGCCAAGGGATTGGCCTGGCCGTAAATCACGGCCAACCCACCCAGCACGATCTCCTTGGCGATAAAGCCAAACAGCAACGCCACCGCCAGCTTGGGATTGATGCCCAAGGGCCCGAGCACTGGCATCAAGGCCCTGCCAATCCAGCCCGAAAACGACTGGGCTGAAGCCGGCTCCACCCCGAAGGGCAAGTTGTTGAGCAGCCACACGGCCACCACCCCAAAAATGATGAAGCGCCTCGACCAAAACCAGAAGTGCCGCACCTCCAGCCAGGCCCGGCTGAACATCTGGCGCAGGGTGGGGAAGCGGTAGGGGGGGAGCTCCAGCACCAGGGGCTCATTGCTCGAGAAGCGCCCCTTAAACAGCAACGCCGTGACGATGGCCGCCGCAAAGCTCATCACATAGAGGCCAAAGATCACCAGGCCCCCCACCCGGGGAGCAAAAAAGACGGAGGCCATGAACAGGAAAACGTTCAGGCGGGCGGAGCACAGCGAAAAGGGAATGATCAGCATCGAAAGCAACCGCAGCCCCCGATCCCGCATCACCCGGGTGCCCATGATCGCCGGCACATTGCAGCCAAAGCCCATCAGCGAGAGCACGAAGGAGCGGCCATCCAGCCCCAGCCGCTCCATGAAGGCATCCATCAAGTAGGCGGCCCGCGAGAGGTAGCCGCTGTCTTCCACCACGCCCATGGCGAGGAAGAACAAAAAGATCACCGGCAAAAAGGCACTCACCGTGCCAATGCCTTGGTAGACCCCCTCCAGCAAAAACCCCTGGGCAAAGGCGGGCAGTCCACGGATCAGCGGGGCGATCACCCCCTGGCCAAAGCTGTCGAGCAGGGTGCCCAGGGCTTCCTGCAGCGGCACGCCAATGGCATAGATGGCCTGAAACATCAGGGCCATCACCAGGAAGAACAGCGGCAGGCCCAGCAGCGGATGCAGCAACACCCCATCGAGCCGCCGGGTGAGGCGATCGCGCCACTGGGGCGGCAGGGTCACCGAACGCTCCATGAGCTGGGCGATCTGCCGCTGGAGGGCCCCATCGCCCTCGGCCAGGCAGGCATCGAGATGGGCCACGGGAGCTTGGCTTCCGCCAGGGCCCTCCTGGCTAAGCCCCTTCGCGATCGCCTTGGCCATTTGATGGCGGGCCTCCCCCAAGCCGCGGCGGTATTTGGCGCTGAGCAGCACCACGGGCATGGCCAGTTCCTCAGCCAGGCTGGTGGTGTCGATGGTGACGCCGAAACGCTTGGCCTCATCGGCCATGTTGAGCAGCAGCACCGCAGGCAAACCCAGCTGCCGCACCTGGAGGGCCAGCCGCAATTGGCGGTCGAGCTGGCTGGCATTGAGCACCACCACCACCAAATCGAGGCGGGTGGATTCCAGGAAGCGGCGCACCACCGCCTCGTCGTCGGAGTGGCCGCGCAGGTCGTAAATCCCAGGCAGGTCCACCAGCTGGGCGGGGGTGCCCTGCAGATCGACGTCGGCCTGCATCAAATCCACCGTGATCCCGGGCCAATTGCCGATATGGGCATGGCTGCCGGTGAGCTGGTTGAACAAGGTCGATTTACCCGTATTGGGCATGCCCAATACGGCGATCGTGCTCACGCGGCCACCGGCCACGGATCCAGGCCCACCTCAAGGCCCACCCGGGCGGCATCGGCGCGGCGCAACATCAGCTCGGTCATGCCAACGCGCACGTGCAGGGGGCCCGCCAACCAGGCCCGGCGCAGCATCTGCACCCGCTGCCCCCGGCTCAGCCCAAGGGCCTCCAGTCGGTTGCGAAGCCCCGCATGGGCCTCAATGGCCGCAATGGTGGCTGACTGCCCTGGAGCCAAATCGGCCAAGTGGGCGGGCGTTCGCATTGGGCGGGACTTATTGAGAGTGAGTTTCAATATCGTAGGGCGCCCGGGGTTGCTTTTGGAGGCAACGGATACACCGGCTAAAACCCTGGCTCCTAGGGTGATGGGTCAGCATCGATCCAGTGGGGGCCGCAGCCTTGTCCTGCACGAAATGCGGTGGCCGCATGGTGACCAAGGTGGGTCGCACCAACACCATGCTGATCTGCTCAGATTGCGGCCATCCCCGGGCGGACAAGGCCCAACCCCACCGGGTCAAGCTTCAACACGTCGCCACTGCCGCTTTTTTGGCTGCCGTGACGGTTGTAGCAATCACTGTTTTGCGCGTTTCCATCTCAAGATCCCTCCCGCCTGCACCCGAGCGCACTGTGCAGGCGGAGTGAGGAGACTGCCTAGGCAGGGGGTTTAAGAAGAGGGCTTAAGCGGAACGCTTGCCCTGCCTGATCGAATCCACCAGGGCAATGGCCAAGAGCACAACGCCGATCAAGCCACTCAGCCATTCGGGCACATGCAGATGGTGGGCTCCCAAGGGGATTCCCACCAGCATCAACAAACCCAGGGCCCCAATGGCGTAATGGGCTCCGTGTTCCAGGTAGATGAGCTCCTCGAGGGCCCTTTCCCTGGTGAGCATCAGGGTGAGGGAACGGATGAACAGGGCCCCAAGACCGAGGCCCACCGCGATCAAGATGATGTTTGAAGTGATCGCAAAGGCGCCGATCGTGCCATCCAGGCTGAAGGACGCATCGAGCAATTCCAGGTAAAGGAAGCTCGCCAACCCACCGCCGGCCGCCACCCGAGCCCCGGCCTGGGCCTCATCACCAAAGGCATCGGCCAGCGACGTGGCCAAGAGCTGCAACACCACCCCCAAGACACCACACACCATCAGGTCGCCCCGCAACTCCCCTGGGGCGATAGCTACGAGCACCAGCAGCACGATCAGGGCCACGGCCACTTCCAGGGCTTCGATCCGGCCGGCAGCGCTGAGGCGCTTCTCCAGGGAGGTCCACCAATGCAGGGTTTTGGCGTCATCGAAGAAGTAGTGCAGAAACACCATCAACAGGAACATGCCGCCGAAGGCCAGGATCCTGGGCTCGGCGATCTCGAGTAATTCCCGGTAGTGGTCGGGATGGTTCAAAGCCGCATCCAGGGCCTCGCCAAGGCCCACCTGGCCGGCCAGGGCCACCATCACCAAGGGACCCAAAAAGCGCACGCCAAACACGGGGATCACCAGGCCCCAGGTGAGGAAAAACTTTTGCTGGCCGGGGGTCATGCGATCCAGCACCCGGGCATTCACGATCGCGTTGTCGAAGGAGAGGGAGATCTCCAGCAGCAGCAGCACCAGGGTCAACCAGGCCGCCTGCAACCCCTGGAACCCCAACACCGCTACCAAGCCAATGGCTGAGAGCGCCAAGGGGAAACGCACATAGCGAATCAAGCGGGAAGAAAGCACGGACATCAACCGATTTGCTGAAGAAACTGCTGGGTGCGGGGGTGGGAAGGAGCCGTGAAGAACTGCTCGGGAGGCGCGATTTCCACCACCTCTCCCTCGGCCATCAGCACCACGCGGCTGGCCACATTGCGCGCAAAGCGCACCTCATGGGTGACGACAACCATGGTCATGCCATCGGCGGCGAGCTCCTGCATCACCTCCAGCACCTCCTGCACCATCTCCGGATCGAGGGCACTGGTGGGCTCGTCAAACAACATCAAGCGGGGCTCCATGCAGAGCGAACGGGCGATGGCGACCCGCTGCTGCTGGCCGCCCGAGAGCTGGCCTGGAAATTTGTGGGCCTGCTCGCCAATTCCAACCCGCTCCAACAACTCCAGGGCTTCGAGCTCCACCTGGGCCTTGGGTCGCTTGCGCACCAACACCGGCGCCAGGGTGAGGTTATCGAGCACGCTCAGGTGCGGGAAGAGATTGAACTGCTGGAACACCATCCCCACCTCGCGGCGAATCGCCTCGATGTTGCGGGTGTCCTCATTGATGCTGAGGCCATCGATCGTGATGGAGCCCTGCTGGAAATCCTCCAGGGCATTGAAGGTCCGAATAAAGGTGCTTTTGCCGGATCCGGAGGGGCCCATGATCACCACCACTTCGCCGCGGTGCACGGTGAGGTCCACCCCCCGCAGGGCGTGGTAACCATTGGGATACCACTTCTGGACACCCCGCGCTTCGAGAATGGGGTCCATCGCGGCCGGGTTCCTAGAGGCCATGGTGACAGGTGTGCCGGAAGGGGGCGACGTCATCACTGATACCTGGCCGGGTTGCTGGGGTTGAGGCGGGTTTCCAGGGCCCGGCTACCGAGCCCCAGGGCGGCGCAGCAGCACCAAAACAACACCGCCAGCACCAAATACACCTCGGCGCTTTTGCCCAGGAAGGCGGGGTTCGCCATCACGGCCCGGGCCGTGCCCAACAGGTCGAGCAGGCCAATCAGCGACAGCAAGGTGGTGTCCTGGAGCAGGGTGATGAATTGGCCCACCACCGCGGGCAAGGCCACCCGCAGGGCCTGGGGCAGCACCACCTGAACCAGGCCCTGGGGCATGGAAAGGCCGAGGGATTGGGCCGCTTCCAGCTGGCCGCGGGGGACGGCTGCTAAACCGGAGCGCAGGGCCTCCGCCACATAGGCCGCCGCAAAGAAGGTGAGCACCCAGGCGGCCCGCCAGACCCGATCGGGCGCTAGGCCACCGGGGAGCAAAAAGCCAAGAATGTTTTGGCCCAAAAAGAGCAGGGTGATCAGCGGGGCACCCCGGATGAATTCGATGTAGACCACCGATCCCCAGCGCAGCAGGGGCAGCTCACTGCGCCGTCCCAACGCCAGCACCAGGCCCAGCGGAAAACAGAGCAAAATCGCGAAGCTGGAGGCCACCAGGGTCAGCAGCAGTCCGCCCCATTGGGAGGGGGCGACCTGGATCAGCCCGAGGCCACCGCTGATCAGCACCATGCCCACCAAATACAGCCCTGGCCACAGCAACGGCACCAGCCGTTGGATCCCCCAGGGCACATCGCTGCCCCAGCGAGCCAAGGCCCAGCGCAACACCAACACCAGGGCCGTGATCCCCCACCAGCGCAGCTGGATCGCCAGGCTGAGCTGGAGCCAAAGGGGCACGGCCAGGGCCAGGGCCACCAACACCCCAGCCGCCAGGCGATCGTTGAAGGGCCAGCGCTGGCCAGAGGGTTGATCCCGGGGAAGGGCGCGCAACAGCCCCCAACTCACCCCGGTGGCGGCGGCAAGCAGGGCGGTGAGTAGCCAGAGGCGCCACTGCTGCTCGATCGGATAACGGCCCACCGCAAACAGGGTGCTGTTGGCCTGGATCACGGCCCATTGGGCCTGGAAGAGGGTCCACTTGAGCAAACCAAAGGCGATCGCCACCAAGGCCGCCCCTAGGGCAATCGAAATCAGACCATCCACCCGGCTGCCAAACAGCTCGGTGCGCAGACGCTTCCAGCGGGAAGGGGCCGGGCCCAGGGGGGACAACGACGCTGGCATCAGCGCTCCTTGAGCTGCACTGCAGCATTGAGCCCATTCATCAGGGCCGAGATCAGCAGGTCGATCACCAGATAGGAACCGAGCAGCAAGACCACCACCTCCACGGCCCGGCCCGTTTGGTTGAGGGTGGTTTCGGCAACGGAATAGAGATCGGTGTAGCCGCAGGCCACGGCCAGGGAGGAATTTTTTGCTAAGGAGATGTACTGGCTATTGAGGCCCGGCACGATCACCCGGAGGGCCTGGGGCATCACGATCCGCCGCAGGGTGACCAAGGGCGAAAACCCCAGGGAGCGGGCCGCTTCCCATTGGCCTTGGGGCACGGCGGCGATGCCCCCCCGCACCACCTCGGCAATAAAGGCGGCCGTGTAAACAACCAACCCGGTGAGCAGGGCGCCAAATTCCACCGAGAGGCGCAGGGGTGCCTGCCAAACCCCGTCAGTGAGCTGGGGCAGCTGCCACTGCCAACCCTCCCCAAACCAGCCCAAATACAGCCCCGACTTCGCCAGCACAAGGCCGGGCAACTGAATGGCGTTCACCCCATTCGGCAAGGCCAGAAACACCACGAAATACCAAAAGACCAGCTGCAACAGCAAAGGGATATTGCGCACCAATTCCACATAGCTCCGGGCCAAACGCTTCAGCAAACCGTTGCTGCTAAAGGCTGCTGAGCCCACCGCCGTGCCCAGCAGCGTGGCCCCCACCAGGCCCACCACCACCACCTTCAAGGTGTTGACCAAACCAGCCAGCAGGGCCAGCCAATAGGGCTGGCTCGCCGAAAAGGGAATCGAGGATTCGGCCAGATCAAAGCCTGCCGGGTTATCGAGCCAACTCCAACTCAGCAGCAGGCCGGCAGCGGTGAGATTGCGCACCAAATTGCCGAGCAAAAAAGCCACCACCACCAGCACCACCAAGCCCGCGGCGGCTTGCACCGCAAAGGGAACCACCCGGCGATTACGCCACCACGGGGTGGTTGCAGCAGGCCTTAGCGACGGACCCATCAACGGAAGGGGGGCGAATAGATCAGGCCGCCCTCTTTCCACTGACGGTTGAGACCCCGCTCCAGCTTGAGCTTGGAGCCATTGCCCACATTGCGCTCAAACACCTCGCCGTAGTTGCCCACCGCCGTAATCGCCTTGACCACAAAATCCGGGGGAAGGCCCAACTGATTACCGAAGTCTCCTTCAACGCCAAGGAAGCGGCGCAGGTCCGCCAGGTTGGGGTTGGCCTTTGCTTCCACCACCTTGGCGGCCACATTGGCCTGGGTGATGCCGAGTTCTTCGGCCTGCATCAGGGCATAGATCGTCCAACGCACCGCATCGGCCCACCCAGGATCAGCGTTCACCGTGGCGGGGGTGAGGGGTTCCTTGCTGAGCACCTCAGGCAGCAGGGTGTGGGCAGCTGGGGTGGGGAAGCCGGTGCGCTTGGCCGCCAGCTGGGAGCGGTCGCTTGTCACGGCCACGCAGCGCCCCTGCAGGTAGGCAGAGTAGGTCTGGTCGGCGGTTTGGAATTTGAGCGGGGTGTAGGCAGCGTTGATTTCGCGCATGCGATCGGCGAGGTTGAGCTCGGTGGTAGTGCCGCTCTCCACGCAGATGGGCTTACCAGCCAAATCCTTCAGGCCCTTGATGCCGCTGGCAGCCGGCACCATCACCCCTTGGCCGTCATAGAAGGTGGTGGGGGCAAAACTCAGCCCATTGCCGCCCGAAGCATCCCGGCTCAAGGTGAGGGTGGTGTTGCGGGAGAGCAGGTCCACCTCGCCGCTGGCCAGGGCCGCAAACCGTTCGCTGGAATTGAGGTCGCGGTAATCCACCTTGGCTGGATCGCCAAACAGCGCTGCCGCCACGGCCTTGCACACATCCACATCCAGGCCGCTGTAGCTGCCGTCTGGCGCTACAAAACTGAAACCGGTCAACTTGCCATCCACCCCACACACCACGGTGCCGCGGCCTTTGATGGTGGCCAGCTTCTGGCTTTGCACACCGCCGTCCTCACTGGCGCATCCCACCAGCACCAGGGCTGTAAGAACAGGAACGACGGCAGCCAGCCTGGGGAAGCGAACCATGGATGGCGAAAGAGGTTTCCGGCAGTTTGGCAGTACTCCCACCTACCTAGGCCTCTCTGGGTTCAATCCTGAACACGGAGGAAACCGTTAGGGCTGATGGACGACAAGCTGATCCGAGATGACCTCTGGCGCGACAAAATCCGCGCAACCCAGGCCAATCCATGACCCGGTTTTAGTCATCAGGTCAGACTGGGTCGAAATCTTGTAGACCCCGGGGCTCGATGGGCCGCTTTCAAGCCTCTGGAGCATGGGACTTACGCCGTACGTTGATCGGCAAGCCCCTCCCCACCAGCGCCCACGCCGAAGAGCGGCTCACCAACGCTGAGGCCCTCGCCATCCTGAGCTCCGATGCCCTTTCCTCGGTGGCCTATGCCACCCAGGAAATCGTGCTGGTGCTGGGCATGGCCGGGGCCGTGGGCTTGGGCTTCACCTTGCCCATCACGGGGCTGATCATTGCCCTGATGATCATCGTGGCGATTAGCTATCGCCAAACCATCAAGGCCTATCCCCTGGGGGGGGGCTCCTACCGGGTCTCCCACGAAAACCTGGGCGATCTTCCGGGCCTGGTGGCAGGCGCCGCCCTCTCGATTGATTACGTGCTCACCGTGGCCGTGAGCACGGCAGCGGGTATTTCGGCGCTCACCTCCTATTTCCATGGCCTGGAGCCCTATCGGGTGCCCCTATGCCTCGTGGCCTTGGTGCTGTTGATGGTGGTCAACCTGCGGGGCCTGCGCTCCAGCGCCCAACTGCTCAGCGCCCCCACCTATGTGTTTATGGCTGCCGTGCTCACGGTGGTGGGCGTGGGTCTGCTCAAGCTGGCCCATGGCGACATTGCCCCCATGGCCGCCGCCGAGCAAAACCTGCGCATGGTCGAACAGCACGGCGGTCTTACGGCCATCAGTGCCGTGCTGCTGATGCGGGCCTTCAGCTCGGGCTGCGCTGCCCTCACCGGCATTGAGGCGATCAGCGATTCGGTGATGGCGTTTAAGCCCACCGAATGGAAAAACGCCCGGCGCGTGCTCACCGTGATGGTGCTGCTACTGGCCGTGATGTTCGGCGGTATGAGCGTGCTCGCCCAACAACTGGGCACCATCTACGAGGAGAACGGACCCACCCTGCTCTACCAACTGGGTGATCAGGTTTTTGGTCACAACAGTCCCATGGTGTTGGTGCTGCAGGTGGCGACCCTGCTGATCCTGCTCCTCGCAGCCAACACCGCCTACGCCGACTTCCCCCGCCTGGCCAACTTCCTGGCCCAAGACGGCTACCTGCCCCGCCAGCTCACCTCCCTGGGCGATCGGCTGGTGTTTAGCAACGGAATCCTGGCCCTCACTGGCTTCGCCGGAGTGCTGATCGTGATCTTTGGCGGCAGCGTCACCCGGCTGATTCCCCTCTATGCGGTGGGAGTGTTTTTGAGCTTCACCCTCTCCCAGGCCGGGATGGTGGTGCATTGGTGGAAAGAAAGGGGATTGGGCTGGCGGGTCAAGGCACTGATCAACGGCTTTGGCAGCTTGGTCACCCTGGTGGTGACGGGGGTGCTGCTGTTCAGCAAGTTCACCCATGGGGCCTGGCTGGTGGTAGTCACCATCCCCCTGCTGGTGATGCTGTTTTTGGCGATCAAGCGGCACTACAGGCAGGTGGCGAAGCGACTGCGCCTGGCCACCGATAAGAAGCTCTCCCTGCCCCCGGCCCCGGCCGATGGCGGAGCCCCGGTGGTGGTGCTTGTGGGCCAACTGCACCGCGGCAGTTTCGAGGCCGTGCGCTATGCCCGCTCCATCGCCCGGGAGCTGGTAGCCGTGCACGTGGATTTAGGCCTCGGCAAAGCGGAGGCCTTTCGGGAGCAATGGCATCGCCAGCTCCCCGACATTCCACTGGTGGTGCTCGATTCGCCCTACCGATCCCTGATCAATCCGGTGCTGGAGTTTGTCAAAACCTTTGAGATGGAGCACAAAAAAGATCGCGAAGCGTTCTGCACGGTGGTGCTGCCTGTTTTTGTGACCAGACATCGCTGGGAAAACCTGCTCCACAACCAATCCACCATTGCCCTGCGCAGTGCCCTCCGGGCCCAGGGCATCCGGGTTGTCACCACGGTTGGCTTCTATTTGTAGGCCCCAGTTGGGGTAACAGAAGGGGTGCGGGTGGGAGTGGCGGGCCCGCCCAGGGCCCAAAGGGCTGGGATTGCATAGAGGCTGCAATAAACGGCTGGGCCCCACTGCCAGCCCTGCTTCTCGAGCAGCCAACTGCACACCAGCGGCGATGTGCCCGCAAACAGGGCCATGGCCAGGCTGTAGGCGATCGAAAATACCATGCAGCGTTGGCGTTCGGGCACCATCTCCACCGCCATCACCCCCTGGGCTCCCATGGTGAGCATCACCGGCAACACCCCCAGGGCCTGGCCGATCAGCAATCCCCTCGGGCCAGCCAATTGCACCAGCGGCAACACCACCGGGGTGGTGAAGGCTAAGAGCAGGTTGCCAATCCGATTGATCGACACCTTCCCGTAGCGATCCACCAAAACCCCACCGAGTACCACCAAGGGCAAGCCCAGGGTTTGGATCACGGTCGCGGTGGTGTTGGCCGCAGCCACACTCGATCCCCTCTGGTTGCCGCTGTAGTCGACCAAATAGACAAACAGCACATAAAAAACGACATTGGCGAAGGACACCAACGCACCAATGCGCAGCACCAAGCGCCATTGGCCGCCCAACTCGCGCAGCCGACCGCCCATGGCAGCAAGCAGGTCGGCCCCCGAGTGAATCCCCGCCTGCTCACTGGAGGGCTCCAGGGTTTCGGGCATCTGGCGCCGCATCCACAACCCCAAAACCGCCACCACGGCCCCCATCGCGAAGGGCAGGCGCCAGCCCCAGGCCTCCATGGCCGAAGCCCCCAGCACCTCAGCCAGCACCGCCACGGTGGCTGAGCCCAAGCTGAAACCCAAGAGCCCCCCGGCGGTGGCCAGGCTGGCCAAGAATCCCTGGCGCCCAGGCCGGGCGGCCTCGGTGGCGTAGGTCATCGAACCGGTGAATTCCCCCCCCACGGAGAAGCCCTGCAGCATGCGGAGCAGCAGCAGCACCAATCCGGCCCCGGCTCCCCATTGGGCATGGGTGGGCAACAGGGCAATCAGCAGACTCGAGCCCCCCATCAACACAATGCTGAGGCTGAGCATGTTGCGCCGGCCGAGCAGATCGCCGATGGGGCCCAGCACCAGGCTGCCCACGGGCCGCATCAAGTAGCCCACCGCAAACACCGCAAAGGCCGCCACCACCTGCATCCCCGGCGCATCGGTGGGGAAAAAGGCCTTGCCCAAAGGGGTGGCCACGTAGCCGTAAACGGCAAAATCAAACCACTCGAGGGCATTGCCCCACAGGGCAGCGAGGGTGGCCGCCCGGCGCTGGCCAACCGTGAGGTGCAGGGTCATGGTTTCGGACCGGAACGATCGAGCAGGCGCGATTCCCACCACGACAACAGCCTGGGCACGGCCACGATCAGCGCCACAAGAACGAGCGCACCGATGCCAAATTCCAGCACCCCTTCCACCATCCGCTGGAACGGAATCCACCGCCCCCCCAGCCAAGCCAGGCTCACCATCGTGGTGGCCCAAAGCACGGCACCGGTGCAATTGCACACCAAAAAGCGGCCATAGGGCATCCCCACCGCCCCGGCCATGGGGCCCGCCAACACCCGCAGCACCGCCACAAAACGGCCCAGTAGCACCGATTTGCCTGCGTGGTTGAGGAACTGGAGTCGGAGCGTCTCCATCTGCTCTGGGGATTGGCGCAGCCACCCGCCCACCCGCAGCAGCAGGGGCCAACCGGCCCGGCGACCCACCCAGAAGCCAATCGAATCGCCCACCATCGCCCCACTACTGGCGGCGGCGATCACACCAGCCAGGTTCAAATGGCCACTGCCGGCGGCATAACCGCCCAGCAGCGTCACGGTTTCCCCAGGCAGGGGCAGCCCGGCACTCTCGAGCACCATCGCCGCAAACACCACGCCGTAGCCCCAGGTGTTGATCAGCTCTTCGAGGTTGGCCGTGCTCAAGAACTCAGGCAGAACCATGCTTTAGCTCAGCCGATCAGTTGACCTAATTGTGCAAGGCCATAGCGGCCGAGGCCCACCAGGGCAGCCCCACCGATCAACTGCAGCACGCTCCACCGCCAGCGCAACAGCAGCACAAGGGCCAGCAGCACCAGCCCAGCGGGGGCCCAATCGAACTGGCCGGCCGGCCAAAGCACGGGCGCAGCAAAGAACAACACCAGGCTGCCGATCACCCCCACCACCGCGGCGGTGATCGCCCGCAGGGGAGCTCCCAACCGCAGGTTGTCGCGGGTGGCTTCCACCAGGGGGCCGCCCACCAGGATGAACCCAAAACTGGGCAGGAAGGTGAACCACACCACCACCAAGGTGGCGGCCACCGCATCCCACCAGTGGCCCGGGGCACCAAACACCCCGGTATTCCAGCCGCCCATGAAGCCCACGAAGGCCACCACGATGATCAAGGGGCCAGGGGTGGTTTCCCCCAGGGCTAGGCCATCGACCATCTGGCTGGCACTCAACCAATCGAAGTGACCCACCGCCGCCTTGGCCACATAGGGCAGCACCGCATAGGCCCCCCCAAAGGTGACCAGGGCCACCTGGCTGAAGAACCGCCCCATGGCCACCAGGGGGCCATCCCATCCATTGATCAGGCCGAGGGCCAGCAGGGGCAGGCCAAGGGCGCAGCCCCAAACCAGCAGGGTGAGGGCGAGGTGGCGCTTGGAAAACCTGGCGTGGGCCGGCGTGGGCGTGGCATCGCCGTGGATGAAATCGCGCGGGATGTCATCGCCTGCACTGGTCTCGGCGATCGGGTTTTGCGGGGAAGGGTTTTGGACTGCGAAGACCGGGGCTTGGGGCTGGGGCAAGGCCAACCAAGCGGGCTGCCAGCGGCCGGCGGCCCATCCGGCCAGGGCCGCCAGGGCGATCACCAGGGGATAGGGCCATTGCAAAACACTGAAGGCCAAAAAGGCGAAAACAGCGAGCAATACCAGGGGCTGGGTGTGCAGGGTGCGGCGCCCCAGCCGCCAGCCCGCCTGCACCACGATCGCCAACACCGCGGGCTTGAGCGCCCAAAACACGGCGGCCAGGAGCGGCAACTGGCCCCACAGCACATAAATGGTCGACAGGGCGATCAGCACGATCACCGAAGGCAGCAAAAACAGGCCACCGGCCACCAGGCCGCCCCGCACCCCATGCATCAACCAGCCCAGGTAAGTGGCCAGCTGAATGGCCTCGGGGCCCGGCAACACCATGCAGTAGTTGAGGGCGTGGAGATAGCGCCGCTCCGAGAGCCACCGGCGCCGCTCCACCAACTCCTGGTGCATCAAGGCGATCTGCCCTGCCGGTCCGCCAAAACTGATCCAGCCCAGCTGAAACCAATAGCGCGAGGCCTCAGCGAGGGAGACACGCCTCATCATTCATTCCGACCTGGGGTTTTCACCACGATCCTGCGCCCCCGCGCTGGTATGGCTCGCCACAATCTCCCCATCCACAACCAGCAGGCTTTCCCCTGACTCCAGGGGGCGCCAGGTTTCATTGGTGGTGAGGGGCTCGGTGCTCACGATCGTGACCACATCGTTTTCCGTGGTGACCGCCGAGAAATCAACGGTCACGTTGTCGTCGGCCAGGGTGGCCTGGGCAAAGGGGGCCCGCCGGGTGATCACATGCAATTTGGTGCCGCCAAAGGCGTAGAGCCACTGGCCATTGCTGATCAAACAATTAAAAATGCCCTGGCCCGCCAAATGGGCCGAGCAGCGATTCAGCAAGTCAAACAAGATGTTGCGCCCTAACTGGGGCGAGGCCCCATCGTTCAGGGTGTTGAGGATCCAGCAAAAGGCCGCTTCGCTATCCGTATTCCCAATCGGGCTGTAGGGATCCCCCGAGGGGATGGTGCCTTTGATGTCGCCATTGTGGGCAAACACCCAATCCTGGCCGTGCCATTGGCGCTGAAAGGGATGGCAATTCGCCAAGGTCACCACGCCCTGGGTGGCCTTGCGGATGTGGGCCAGGGAATAGAGGGCCTTGAGATCGTGCTCGGCCATCTGGGCCGCCAAGGGGGAGAACGCCGCGGCGCTCTCTTCGCGAATCACCCTCAGGCCGCCGCTCTGGGGATCGAAGCTCGCCAAGCCCCAGCCATCGGCATGTTCCCCCGTGGCCCCGCCGCGGCGGGTGAGGCCGCGGAAGGAAAAACGCATATCGGTAGGGGTATTGGCACTCAAGGCCAGCAGTTCACACATGAACCGAGGGGGGTGATGAAACAACTGTTCGGCAGCAAGCCCCAGCAGGGACCAATTCCCAAGCTCGTAGGTGGGGATTAAGGGTAACCTGATCTCCACATGACGGGCGACCTTGGCTTTCAGTGCCAAAACAGAATATGGGCTGGTTGCCTTGATCGAAATTGCCGCCAAATACGGCACGGGTGGCGTGACGCAAGTGGCCGAGATTGCCGCCCGGCAAACCATTCCCGATCGCTATCTCGAACAGATGCTCACCAGCCTGCGTCGCGGTGGCATTCTCCACAGCATTCGCGGCCCCAAAGGGGGCTACCAACTGGCGAAACCCCCTGCAGCCATAAGCGTTGCCGACGTGGTGGCGTGCCTCGAGGGGAGCGCCCATGAGTCTTCAGAAGGGCGACGCCAAACCCCTGAATTTGCTGTACTTCACGACCTCGACCAGCAACTCGAGGTCGCCCGGCAATCCCTTCTTCAGAGCACGACCCTGGAAACCCTGATCGCGCAACGGGACAACAAAACCAGGGATTCCGCGATGTACTTCATCTGAATCAAGCTCCAGCCGAGCGACAACAGCCAATCCAACGCCGCAAGGCAGGCCCGCTGACCTGAAACCCGCAATTCCCGATGCGCATACCGTGGTATAGTTCCTGAAGGGGCTGTCTTCTGGATGCACGAGTTTCTTTTGGCTGCGCAGCAGCCAGCGGGGTTCATCACCTTGGCGATCTTCGCCATTTCTATCGTGCTGTTTGTGACCGGATGGCTTGCCCCTGAGGTGACCGCTTTGCTGGCGGCAGCCCTTCTGGTGACCTTCAAGGTCCTTAAACCAGACGAGGCCGTCCAAGGATTTGGTAGTCCTGCATTGATCACATTGATGGGGCTCTTTGCGGTTTCTGCAGGCCTCTTCCGAAGCGGTGGCCTAGACCGCTTAAGAGCATTGATCGGCAGCGATGCAATCAGAAGCCCGCGGCGAATGATTGCCTTGCTGGTTGGCGTCGTAGCTCCTATTTCTGGCTTTATTCCTAACACCCCAATCGTCGCGACCCTACTTCCCGTAATGGAAAGCTGGTGCCACCGCCGTGGGATTTCACCATCAAAAGTGCTTCTGCCGCTTTCGTTTGCGACAGTGCTGGGTGGCACAATCACACTTTTAGGAACCTCCACCAACTTACTAGCCAGCGATGTAAGCCGTCAGCTGGGATTTGGTTCACTCGATTTGTTCAGCTTCACGGCAATTGGGATTCCGGTGTGGCTCCTCGGTAGTTTGTACATGGTGTGGGCCTCAGATCGACTGCTTCCTGATCGTGGCCTGGATAGCAATGATCTGCTCGGTGGACTCGAACGAGAGGGCTATCTGACAGACGTCTTGATTCCAGAAGGATCAGAACTGATCGGTCAATCTCTACATAACAGCAGACTTCAGAGGCGTTTTGATGTAGACGTACTCGAACTGCATCGAGGCAGCCAAACATTCAGTGCACCCCTAGCCGATATCAGCCTGGCTTCAGGTGACCGCTTAATGCTGAGATGCAATAAGGAAAACCTCTTACGCCTACAGCAAGAACATACCGTTTCCCTTGCTGCGGCAGGGGATAGCAATGATGATCTGCGCGAGTTGGCCGGCAGTCCAAATTCTCCAATGCGGGTTGTGGAAGTCCTACTCCCCAATGGCTCTTCAATTACAGGAACCAGCGTACGTGAACTCCGCTTTCGACAACGCTACAACGGAACACTTCTAGCCATTCGCCGAGGGAACCAGGTTCTTCGCGAACTCCTCGGCCGCGTTGTTCTACAAGCTGGAGACGTACTCCTAATTCAGGCTCCTCTCGATGCCATTAGAGGCATGCAAGCAAACAATGACCTTGTGGTACTTAACGAGCTTGAGAAAGACATGCCAACTACAAACCGTAAATGGGTAGCAGTAATCGTCGCCGCACTAGTCATCATTCTACCTTTATTCAAGATTATCAACTTAATGGCCGCAGTTTTGCTCGCCATGGTGATCATGGTGGCAACAGGATGCCTTAGGCCAGGTGAACTGCAGCGTTCGATTCGGTGGGACGTAATCATCTTACTGGGATCTCTGTCCTGCTTCAGTGCTGCAATGCAAAAAACTGGTCTTGCGGAAGCGCTGGCTACCGATCTTCTGCACACCATGAAAGGATGGCCGAATTACGCCATTTTGCTAGCAGTATTTGTATTGGCGCAGCTTTTCACAGAAGCCCTTAGCAACGGGACAACAGTGGTGCTCTTGATGCCCATTGCCACAGCGATTGCAACAGGACTAGGCCTACCACCGATGGCATTCATTTATGCCATCACAATTGCAGCCAGCCAGAGCTTCCTAACTCCAATCGGATACCAAACAAATCTGATGGTTTACGGGCCAGGTCGCTATCGATTCCTCGACATGACTCGCTACGGCGCACCTCTAACCATTGGCCTCGCATTGATTGTTCCATTTCTGATCTGCCGTTGGTTTGGCCTATAGATACATTCCAAATACTTAGATGAGAATCTGAAGTTTGGCCCATCAGAGCAAAAAATCGCATCCTTGAAGGGCCGTCATGATGGCCCCATTGCCATGTCAACCAACCCAACCAAGTCCTACTCGCGAGGCGACGCCTTGATCGAAGTTGGGGAGTTGAACAATTTGATCATTCGGGCCAACCCCAAGCTGGTTGTTCTGCAGATGGTGCCGAGATGGCTTCATTGGCTACAGCACCTCCCAACTTCCCAACAGATTTGGAGAACGGATTTAAAGCAATCAGTTACCGGTAAGCAGCCAGTGGCTGACATGCTGCTGAACCAAATAGCCTTTGAACGATGGGCCCAAGGCCTGGGCATCAACAACGACTCCCAGGTGGTTGTCGTTGATACCCGCTACGACGCCACCTATCTGTGGTGGGCCTTTCACCACCACGGCAAAACTGATGTGCGGGTGCTGAATGGGGGGCTGCAGGCCTGGCGATCGGCCGGGTTACCAATCGAGCAGGGGCCCACAGGGCAACCACGCCGCCCTGGCAACTTCACAGCCCGTGGGGGATTGGGCCTTGGGATCGCCGACACCCAGCTGGTGCGCTCAGCCCAAAGCAACCCAAACCTGCACCTCTGGGATACCCGCGAACCAGAAGAATGGAGCGGAGCCAAACGCAAGTGGGGTGCCAAGCGGGCCGGCCGCATTCCCTGGAGCACGTTTTTGAGCTGGAAGGCCTTTCGCCACAGCGGTGACCAAGGGACTGCCTTTCGTTCTCCGGAGGCCATCAGCGCCGCCATCTCAAGCCATGGGCTCGATCCCGCCCAGCGACACATCTTCTACTGCCAATCCGGCGTGCGCACCACCACGGCAATCTTTGCCCTTCAACTAATGGGCTGGGATCCAGCCCATCTCGTCAACTACTGCGGCTCCTGGATCGAATGGAGCCGGGATCCGGCCAATCCGATCGCCGTTGATTCCAGATCGAATCGGCTCAACGCTGGCCGAGCAACTCCTCCCAGGTAATCGGGCCACTGGCCTTAGCAGCTAGGGGCTTTGCAGCCAGGGAACAACTCGGGAAACTGGGCTTGGAGGAGCTGGCGAGGGCTTGACGCTGGCGCAGCACAAAAAAAGGAAACCGAAACGACATGACAACAGTGAGAACTATGAAAACGCACCGCAGAGACAGCAAACCCTTCCGGGAAAGATTCTGAGGAGATTGGGCCTACCGCAGGTCTTGACGCGCAGGGCGTGCGGATTTTGGCCTAACAACCAAATAGTAGCTGTATTCCAGAAAACGATGGGGGCAGGGGGACTTGAACCCCCACAGCCTTGCGGCCTGCGGATTTTAAGTCCGCTGCGTCTACCAATTTCGCCATGCCCCCTGGCCAAGGCATCCTAAATTCGAACCATCCACGCCGTTGTCAGCCGTGCCCCTGCCTGGGTTCCTGAATTCGATCAGCCAGGAAACCCTGCTGGTACTAGCGGCCTACGTGGTTCTAGGTGGCACCTACCTGGTGGCGGTGCCATTAGCGCTGTACGCCTGGATGGTCAAGCGCTGGACCGTGATGGGCAAATTTGAACGCGTAGGCGTCTACGGGCTGGTGTTCCTGTTTTTCCCTGGACTGATCCTGTTTGCCCCGTTCATCAACCTGCGCATGGCCGGCCATGGCGAGGTCACCTAGGTGACCCGCGCACAGGCCATCCTGCTCGGGCTGGGCGTCTTTGCCCTTGGCGGCATTGGCTACGTCCTATTCCAATCCAACGGACTGGAAGGCTTTTCTGCAGGCATCGCCACCTCAGCGGTACTCACGGTGCTGGTGCTGGGCTGGACCAGCACCTACCTGTTCCGGGCCCTCACCGGCAACATGACCTACATGCAGCAGCGGCGCACCTACCGCGAGGCCTACGACACCCTGACCAACGAACAGCTGCAGGCCAAATTCGATGCCCTCAGCCCCGAAGAGCAAGAGCGACTTCTCAGGGAAACGGGCCAGTTGGAGTCGGACACCTCGGCCAACCCAGAGAGCGCCGCATAGGCTCACTTCTTCGTGAGCCTCAATGAGCGCTGTGTCTGCCGTTGCCACCCCGATTCAGCAGCGCTTCAGCGATCTGCGCCAGCAAGGCCGCTGCGCCCTGATGCCGTTCCTGATGGCCGGCGATCCGGATCTGGCCACCACCCGGGCCACCTTGCTCGCCCTCCAGGCCCATGGGGCCGACATGGTGGAGCTGGGCATTCCCTACAGCGATCCTTTGGCGGATGGTCCGGTGATCCAGGCCGCCGCAAGCCGCGCCCTCGCCGCCGCCACCACCCCCGCAAAGGTGCTGGAGATGCTCACCAGCCTCAAAGGCGAGCTCACCATGCCGGTGGTGCTGTTCACCTACAGCAACCCCCTGCTCAACCGGGGCATGGACACCTTCTGCCGCGATGCCGCCGCGGCCGGAGCCGCCGGATTGGTCGTGCCCGACCTCCCCTTGGAGGAAGGCGAAAAGCTCTCCCAGATCGCCGCAAGCCATGGGCTGGATCTGGTGCTGCTGGTGGCTCCCACCACCCCATCCGAACGCATGGCCCGGATTCATGCCGCCAGCCGCGGCTTCACCTACCTGGTGAGTGTGACCGGCGTCACCGGGGTGCGCACCAACCTGGATACCCGGGTGGGAGCCCTGGTGGGCCAGCTCAAGGGCCAAGGCACCACACCGGTGGCCGTGGGTTTTGGCATTTCCGGCCCCGAGCAAGCCAGGCAAGTGCGCGAGTGGGGTGCCGATGGCGCCATCGTGGGCAGCGCCCTGGTGAAGGTGATGGCCGCCGCCCATGCCAGCGGAGGTAATCCAGACGCGGTGGCCTCGGCAGCCGGCCATTTCTGCGCCGAGCTTCGCCAGGGTATGGATCTCTAGGACTGGATCTCTAGAACTGGACCGTTAGGGCCACCCCCCAACCCATGCTGTTTTCTGCCGCTTGCGAGCGCAACAAAGAAGCCATCCTGGCCGTTCTGCAGGATTGGCTGCCGCCAGGGGCCCAGGTGCTGGAGGTGGGGTCTGGCAGCGGTCAACACGCAGTGTTTTTTGCCCAATCCATGGCCGGATTGGTTTGGCAAACCAGTGAGTTGAACGCCAATCTGGCCGGCCTCCGCGAGCGCATCGCCCTGGAAGGGACCTCTGGCCTAGCCCCGGGCTCCCAAATCCTGATGCCGATCGCGCTTGATGTCAGCGCACCCGTCGATTGGCCCGATCAACGCTTTGATGCGGTGTTCACCGCCAACACCACCCACATCATGCCGGCGTCATCCGTGCCGGATCTGCTCGTGGGTGCCGCTGGAGTGCTGGTCCCAGGGGGGCTCCTGCTGGTTTATGGCCCCTTCTGCGACCACGGCATCCCCACGGCGGCGAGCAACGTTGACTTTGACCTGCACCTGCGCAGCCTCGATCCAGCCATGGGGGTGCGCGATGCGGTGACCATCAGCGAACAGGCCCAGGGCCTGGGGCTCAATCCTGTGGCCGATGTGGTGATGCCAGCCAACAACCGCACCCTGATCTTTCGCCGCAACCCCTAGGCCCCATGCAGGATCGCTGCAATACCAAAGAACAGCCGCCGCAGCGCCTCCGCCAAATCAGCCCCATCCAGCAAGCCGTAGCTCAAGCGCAACACCAAGCCATGGCTATCCCGAAGGAGTCCAAAGCTGGCCCCACTCACCGCCGCCACCCGGTGCTCCAAGACCAAGCGACGCATCAAGGTGTCGGCGTCCAGCTGCCCTCGCCCTGCCGTGATCTGCAGGAGGGCGTAAAACGCCCCATCCGGTTCGGCAAGTAAGCGCACCGGCAGGCCCTTGGCCTGGTGCTCCGCCACGGCCGCGAGCAGTTGCCGGCGGCGGTCGGCCAATGCCCGAACCCTTGGCGCCACCCAGGCCGGGCCCGCCCGCAAAGCAGCCACCGCCGCCCGCTGAATCGGCACCGGCGGACAAATCAGCACCGTGTCCTGCACCTTGGCCAAGGCCGCCGTGAGCTGCTTGGGGGCTGCCATGTAACCAACCCGCCAGCCGGCCATGCCATAGGCCTTGGAAAGGGAATGGAGCGAGATGGTGTGGGCACTACTGCCACTAGCCGATCCCGGGCTCCAATGGGGCTCACCGCCATACACAAAGGCGCCATAGGCCTCATCGCTGATGTGAAACAACCCCCTCTTGGCACAAAGGGCATTAATCCCTGCCAACACCCGCTGGGGGATCACCACCCCACTGGGGTTGTTGGGCGACACGGTGACGATCGCCCGGGTGCGGGGCGTGATCGCTGCTTCTAAGCGCTCCAGGTCAGGAATCAAACCCGCATCCACGGGCACCGGCAGGCCACCCGCCAGCTGGATCGCCATCACGTGGTTGAAGTAGTAGGGCAGGGGCAGGATCACCTCCGCGGCATCGGCTGCTCCGGCCCCACAGATCACCTGGGCCATCGCCGAGAAGGCCATGTTGCTGCCGGCCGTGACCCACACCGTGGAGCCCGCCAAATCGAGATTGTGGTGCTTGCCGAGATGGCGCTGGATGGCTTCCAGCAAAGGGGGTTCCCCTTGCACAGCTCCATAGCGATGCAAGCTTGGATCAGGGTCTTGGAGCGCCTCCGCCAGGGCGCTCAACACCCCATCAGGCGGACTCCAGCCCACCATGCCCTGGGCCAGGGAAAGGGTTCCAGGGGTGGCACTTACCCAGCCACCCAGCTCGGCAATCACAGGCTTCAGCACCCGATCCAAGGAGCTCGCGGCCTGGGGAACTGGCCCAGGGATCTCCATCATTGGGCTCGGCTCAAACCCCGAATTTCTCGGTGGTCTTGGCCTTACAGATCACCTTGGCCGAATCGATGGTTTGCTTCAGTTTCATCTGTTGCACCACGCAATCGCAGGTAAAGGGCTCCATGCCAACCGGGGCCGGCTTACCGGAATCAGCCACCTCTTTGCTCACCGCTTGCAGGCAAAACTTGCGGACCATTTGATCCATCATGTTGTCGCCGGCATGGGACCCCATGGGGGCTCCAGCCACCAAGGCGATCGAGACAAGCAGCATCGAACGCAATCCCATAACCAAGAGCCCACTTCCCCCCTTCTACCAGGCTTGGGCGCCGAAACCCAGGCCCTAGGTTCACCCTTGTGTGCAGGCCTACAGGCCGATTGGAGTCCATGGCCAAGTTCGTTCTTTGGGGCACCTATTGCGAGAACGCCCTCGAAAAACGCGCCCCCTTTCGCGAAGCCCATCTGGCGGGGCTCCAGGCCCTCAAAGAGGCGGGCACCTTGGTAACCTTGGGGCCCACGGAGGGGAGCACCCACGTGTTTGGCATCTTCGAGGCCGACGATCAAGCGGCGGTGGAAGCCCTGGTGAAAAGCGATATCTATTGGCGCGAGGGCATCTGGACCGCCGTAGCGGTCTACCCCTGGATCCAGGCCTTCTAGGCCTTCGGCCAACCCGCCTGGGCCTGGGCCCACACATAGGCGGCTACGGCCTCAGCGCCGCCATCCCCCAGCACGGCTTCATACCCAGACATCTGGCCGCGGCCTTGCGCCGCAATGGTGGCGACCGCGCCGGGGTCCGTGATCCCGTTGGCCTCAAGCGCTGCCAACTTCAGGGTTTTGCTGCGGCGCAGGATGTTGCCCCCGTTCACGTGGCAGCCGGCGCAGTGGTTCTGAAACAACTGCACCCCCGACACGCCGCCCGACGCGCCGCCCGAGATCTCGTCCGCCCAGGCTGTCCGGGGCCAAAACACCAGCACCACCAGGGCCAACAACACCAACGGCATCAACAAAAAGCGTGTAACCAACTTGGGCACCTGCTGGAGCGGGCGAAGGGACTGTCCAGTTTGCTGGTGCGGGCGCTAAACAGGGAGCCTTCGCCGCTGAGCCAGCTCTGGCTGCTTCCTCGCCTATCCGGTTGTTGCACAGCGCCGATTGGCAAATCGGCAAGCCCTATGCCCGGGTGCTGGATCCGGATAAGCGGGCCCGGCTGCGCCAGGTGCGCCTCGAAGCGATTGGTCGGCTGGCCGACCACGCCCGTCAGCAGGCGGTGCCGCTGGTGGTGGTGGCTGGGGATTTGTTTGATTCCCCCACCCCCAGCAGCTCGGATGTGAGCAGCGTCTGCGCTGCCATTGGCGCCATCCCCTGCCCCGTGCTGGTGATCCCCGGCAACCACGACCATGGGGCCCCAGGCACGGTGTGGCACAGCTCCTTTTTCCAAGCGGAGCAAGGCCGCCGCGCCCCCAACCTGCAGGTGCTGCTCGAGCGCAAGGTTGTGGAGCTGGATTCCCTCCTCGTGCTGCCCTGCCCCCTGCTCCGGCGCAGCGACAGCGTGGATCCCTGCAACTGGCTCAACCAAGTGGATTGGGATGGGTTGCCCGCTGACAAACCCCGGCTCGTGATCGCCCACGGATCCGTGCACGGTTTTGGCGCCGAGGATCTCGATGCCCCCGCCAGCGCCAACAACCGCCTGCGCCTCGATGGCGCCTGGCTCGACGCCGTCGATTACATCGCCCTTGGCGATTGGCATGGCCTCAAGCAGGTGTCGGCCAAGGCTTGGTACAGCGGCACCCTGGAGCCCGACCGCTTCCCCAGGTCGCCCGACTACCAAGCCGGCCAGGTGCTGCAGGTAGAGCTGCGCCGCGGTGAGCCCCCCCAGCTCCAGCCCCTAGCCACCGGCGGCCTGGGCTGGCATCCGCTGCGCTTCAGCTTCCAGGCCGACAGCGATCTCGATCGATTGGAGGAGCAACTGGAGGGGCTGCTGGCCGGCCGCATCGGTGCTGACCTGCTGCTGCTCGAGGTTTCGGGCAGTTTGAGCCTGGCGGGCCACCGGTCCTACGAAGGGCTGCTGGAACGGCTGGAGGCCCAACTGTTGCGGCTCAAGCTGGGGGGAGGCTGCGATGCCGCCCCGGGTCGGGAGGAATTGGCCCAACTCACCCAGCGGCCCGGCGATCCCTTAATTGCCCAGGTGGCCAGCCACTTGGCCGCCATGCTGCAAAACCCCTCCCCCGATCCAGGCAGGCATCCAGAAATAGCCCCAGAGATAGACCCAGCCACAGCCCGGTTGGCCCTCAGCGAGCTCTACCGGGCCGTGCAGCTGGCCGATGCTGCGGCAGCCCCTTAGCCATGCGGTTACGCCATGCGGTGCTGCGCCAGGTGCGCCAACACAAACACCTCCAGCTCTCCTTCCATCCCCGCTTCACCCTGGTTGGCGGCCCCAATGAGGCGGGCAAAAGCACCCTGGTGGAAGCCCTGCACAAGGGCCTCTTTCTCAAGGCCACGGCCACCGGCAGGGGGGTGGAGGAGCTGCGCTCGAGGCTCCACAGCGGACTACCGGAGGTGGAGATTGGCTTCGAGGCAGGCGGCAGCACCTGGCAGCTGCGCAAACGCTTTTCCGGAGCCAGTGGCACCTGCCAACTCAGCAACACCAGCGGCGTTGCCCTCAGCGGTGCCGCCGCCGAAGAGCGGCTCGCCGCCCTGCTCGGGGTGGATGGGGCCATCGAAGGCCGACGCATTGGCCAACTCCCCCAGCGCTGGGCCCATCTCTGGGTGCGCCAGGGGGAGGCCGGCAGCAACCTGCTCAGCGGGCCAGGCGCGGGCTACGACCTGGAGCGGTTGGTGCAGCAACTCCAACAGCAGGGGCCAACGGCCACCTTGGAATCCCCCCTCGATCGCCTCGTTGACGAGCGGATTCAGCAGCACCTCGATGGCCTGTTCACCGCCACCGGCAAGGTGAAGGCCGGCAGCCCCTTGGCCCAGGCCCAGGAGCGGGTCAAGGAAGCCCAGGGCCAGCTGGGGCAAGCCCTGGAGCGCCTAGCGAGCCTGGAAACGGCCATGGAGGAGCTGCGCGCCATTGGGCTTCGCCTCAAGGAGATTGACGAGCAGGAGCGCCCGGCGCTGGCGGCCCAACGGCAACTGGACGCCAACCTCCAGCTGCGGCGGGCTGAAGCCAAGCCCATCCGCCAACAGTGGGAAGCACTCCGCCAAGCCCAGCAAAGCCTGCACAACCTGGAGCTCCAACTCACCAGCCAGCGCAGCAGCCAAAGCGATCAGCAACGCCAGTTGCAAACCAGCCAGCAGGACCTGCTGCAGCAAGACCAAGCCCTGGTTCACCAGCGCCGAGCCCTGGAGTCACTCCAAGCCCAGGCCCGCAGCAACCAAGAGCGGCAGCAGCTGGCCCAGCACCTCCTCGCCCTCGACAACTTGGATCGGGAAGCCCAGCAGCTTCAGGCCCACAAGGATCAATTCAGCCAACTGCAACAGGAGGCCGAACAATGGAAGGCCGAACTCGCTGGCCTTCCTGCGATCGGCAGTGAGCAGGTGAGGGCCCTGCGCCAAGGCGAGCAACGCCTCGCCCAGGCCCAGGCGCGCTGCCAAGCCATGGCCACCCATCTGATGGTGCTTGAAACCGACCGACCGGTGACGCTCGGCGGCCAAGAGCTGGTGGCCGGCCAGGAGGTGCAGCTCAGCCGCGCCGAGGAGTTGGCCATCGGCCCAGGCGTTCGCCTGCGCATCAGCCCTGGAGGCGGCGACGCCACCGCCAATGCCGAACAACAACGGGACCTCTGCCACCAGCACTTGCAACAACTGCAAGGGCAACTCGGCGTCGCCAGTAGCGATGCCGCCGAACCCCTTGCCCAACGACGCCAGATCCTCGAAGCCGAGCTGAAGCGCCTGCGCCAAGCCGCTTCAGCCATTCCCTGGGCCAAACTCGATGCCCAACTGGCTGAACTGGAACCCAGGCGCCTGCGCTTTGAGCAAGCCCTGGGCCGCCATGCAGAGCTGCAGGCCCAACTCCAAACCAGCCAAGACCTTCCCACCGGCCGCGATCAACTCGAAGCCTGGCTCGAACAGCTGCGCGGGGCCAGCCAGCAGCTGGGGCGCGATCAGCAGGGTCTCGAGCACAACGTGCACCAGGCCCAACACCAGCTTGAGCAGCGCCGGGCCAGCCAAAGGGCCCTGGAAACCAGCCTGGAGCAATTGGCGGGTGGGCTCTTTGCCCTGGAGGAACGGCGCCTACTGCTGGAGCACAACCATGGCAAGGCCGAAGCCCTTGCCCACCAACTGCAAGAACTCCAAGAGCAACTGGCCCAGCACGATCAAGCCATCGAAGCCCTTGAAAGCCAACGCCACCAAAACCCCATCTCTTTCAGAGGCCAAGACGCGATAAACCTCGACCAACGCAGCCAGTTGCTGGATGCCGAAAAAGACAACCTGCTCACCGCCAAGGGACACAACGAGCAGCTTTGTTTGAGCCTGAGCGCCATCGATCCCCAAGCCGAAGTAGCGCAACGGCAGGCTGAACTCGAAGCTACAGAAGCCGACCTCGGGCGTATTCACCAACAGGCCGATGCCTGGGCGCTGCTGCAGACGCTGTTGCACCAGGCCAGGCGGGAAATTGCCGAGCGCTACAGCGAACCTTTAGGCCAAGCCATTGGTCGCTATCTCACGGATTTAGGACCAACCCCCCAGCAGGTTTCCTTGGGCTTCGATCCCAAGGCTGGGTTTGGTGGACTGCAACTGCAACAGGGCGAGCAGTGCTTTGAGTTTGAAGAACTCAGTGGTGGAATGCGGGAACAGTTAGCGGCGGCCCTACGGCTGGCCATGGCCGAAGTCCTGCAACCGGCCTACGACAACAGCTTGCCCCTGGTGTTTGATGACGCCTTCACCAATAGCGATCCCAAGCGCCTCTCTGGGCTGGGCGCGATGTTACGGAAGGGCAGCGAAGCTGGGATTCAAATCGTGCTCCTCTCCTGCAATCCACGGGATTACGCCCACCTGGCCGAGGAACTCGGGGACGTGGTGAACCTCTAAGTGGGCCAAGCCATCACACTCTGAAACCATAAAAAAAGCCCCGGCAAAGCCGGGGCCCCAAACGGCATCAAAGCCGAAATCACTCTTCGTCTTCGTCGGGCGCGCCGGCGGGGATCAAGCGAATCTGCTTACGGCCGAGCTTGATTTCAAATTCATCGCCGGGCTTGAGATCGAGCATGGCGGTGTAGGCCTTACCGATCAACAGGTTGCCATTGCCTTGAACGGTGGCCACGTAGCTGAGCTTGCGACCGCCTTTACCAACCTTGCCAGAGCCACCCAGGTCGACGCCCTTGGCCTCGAGCAGGGCTTCATAGAAAGCGGTGAAATTGAGGCGCTCGCCTCCATCTTTCTTACCAGACACATAGCCGCAGGTACGGACGATATCCGACTTACTGACGTCACCAAGCTCTTTGACCTTGGCCAGAAGTTCAGAACCAATAAGCATTGCGTTTAGGGGTGGCCCCAGCGATTACATAGCAAAAGATACACCATCAGCTGTATTTGGGAAGCACTAACCAGCCAAATCCACCGGAACAAATTCACCGTTCCCTGCATGCACAACTCCAAGGGGGTGATAGAACGCTTCAAGTGGCATCCCCATCGCCATGGATACGATCCGTCTCCTCCAATCCGGCGATCGCGATGCATTAGCCGAGGTGTATCACGATGCGGTCACCAGCCAGGCCGTTGGGTTGTATTCAAACGTCCAACTTCACGCCTGGGCAGACCATGGCTGGCAGAGCGACGCCATTGACCAAGCCCTGACCCATGGTTATGGCCTTGCCAGTTGCCGTGGCCTTGGTCAGGGGAGCATCGAAGCCTTCGGAATCCTCTGCCCCATCGATCGGCTGTCCTTGCTCTATTGCCGTGGCCGTTCCTGCCGCCAAGGTCGCAGTGGCGCCATCCTGGGAGCCCTCGAAAACCATGCCCGCGAAGCCGGCTGCCGCCAATTACGCACCGAAGCCAGCCAGCTTTCTCGGCCCCTACTGACCAAGTTGGGCTGGCAGGTTGAGGCCCAGGAAGAGGTGCGATTTGCCGGGGTGTTCTTCATCCGCTGGCGCATGATCAAGCCCCTCCCTTAAGCCATGGCCGAAGCCCAACTCCAGCAATTCCTCGAGAAGGTGCGCCAGCTCAATGCCTTCGTAGCCCTCAGCGAAGCCAATCCGGAAGTGCGCCAGCAACTCCAAGGCTGCAGCCAGCACCACGAGGTGGTGGATCTAGCCCGAAGCCATGGCTTTGAGATTGGCAGGCGTTGGGGAGAAGCGGCGCCCCCAAACGCCACCGGGGGGACCTCGGGGGCTGAGCGCCATGGCGACAGCAATCTGCTCTCTGGCCCTTGGCCGATGGAGGGCCTAGAAACCACCACGATGTTAATCGAACAACCAGGCTTGCGCCTGGAGCGGATTCACTCCTGCCAGTCGTCGAGCCCCCCGGACTTCTGGTACAACCAAAGCGAGCATGAATGGGTTGTGGTGCTGCAGGGCAGCGCCCAGTTGCAGTTCGCCGATGAAGCGGTGCCCCGCCAGCTAAACCAGGGCGACTGTCTCTTGATCAGCGCCGGTCGGCGCCATCGGGTGGTGTCAACGGATCCGGCTCCGGGCTGCGTTTGGCTGGCCCTGTTCTGGCCGCCGGTTGACGCAGGTTGACCGTGCGCACCAACCAAAAGGCCCCGCCCAAGGCGAGCACCGCCAATCCCAAGCCCGCCAATAATTCAGGTTGGTTGTTGCCATGGGGCAACACAATCACCTTCCGGGCGACCGCCGTCATGGCAGTGAGCAGCACCAACTCAATCTGCACCACATGGCGGCGCAGGTAGGAGGTGATGTTCTGGAGCACCTCCAGGGCAATCATCAGGGTGAGGAGATCACCCAAAACCTGGTTGAGCCGCGAGGACATCCAGGGGGTGGAGGGGGTGGTGAGGGCCCAACCCACTTGCCAGATCAGCTGGAGGGTCCCAGCCACCATCACCACCAACAACACCAGGCTCAGCACCTTGGCGAGCTGCTGCTCACCACGATCCATGAACTCCAAGAACTGCACGTCATTCCAAACGCGACGCAGGCGCTTCATCGGATCAGCTGGCGGGAATCAGTTGTTGGTATCAGACGGGAGGAATCAGTTGTTGAAGCCATCGAGCTGGGCCTTGGCCTTGGTGTCGCTGGGCGGATTCACCAGGCGGGTGTTGCAGGTAATCGAACCATCTGCACCCATCACGCAATTGGTGGGCTCGACTTTGGTTTCAGGTCCAACGGATGGGCCCGGGCTCCAGAGAAACCGTTGGGCCTGGGCCCGCACAGGCCCAGGCCCAACGGCCGCCAGAAGGGCAGTTGCCATCAGCAAGGCACGCAATCGCATGGAGGGAATGGGTCGTTGGCCCCACTTTGCCTGGGTCTGGGAATTAGGAGGCCTGATCCAAGCGAATTTCCTCCAGAAGCAAATCCAATTGCCCCAGGGAATCATCAAGGCTGATGCGCCCAGGGGCCCCTGAAGCTTCACCAGCCGTTCCGGCGGGCCAGCCGTCTTCGTGCTGCCAAAGCTCTTCAATGCCACAAAGCTGCTGGGCCAATCCATCCAAGCCGCTGCGGCTGTAGGTGCGGTTGAGCGCCTCGAGCAGCACCGGCATGCGAATCGAACTCGCCTGCAGGGCCCGCCGCAAATCGGCCTGGGTGCGACCCGTGTGGCGCAACCAATCTTTCAGGAAGGATTGGAGGTCATCCAGCTGGTCGCTGGTGAGGCTGGACGTCGACATCAGGATCAAAAACCAAGCAAATCAGCGGCCAAGGGGAAACCACCGATCCAGTTTGCGTTGGGCACGAAGGCGAATCTCCGGGGTGCGATGACGGGCACAAAGACCCAACAACGTTGTTAGAGCCACCAGATCATCGCTGAAGCCCGCCGCCGGGATGAAATCAGGGATCAAATCCAGGGGCACCATCAAGTACACCAACGCTGCAAGCACGGTGGCTTTGATCGGATAGGGAGTCTGGGGATCCAAGACCAATTCAAGGCATTCCAAGGCCGGCCGGGCCACCAGGCGACCGGCCCGGCGCAGCAAACGCAGCAACAGGGCCTCATCGACCACGGTGCTTTCCAGCACTTCGGCATGAAGGGGTTCAGCCTGACCAGGGGACGTCACAGGGGCAAGACCACGGATACCTCCAGCCTGACGCCTAAACGGCTTCGATCAAGCCGGTTTCAACACCCCTGCTTCGCAGCTTCACCAGCGACCGTTGCACCACCTGGCGGCAGTACTCCCGGCTGCAATCGAGCTCCCGAGCCACCTGGGCCAAGGTGCGCGAATCGTCGCCGCCATCCAAACCAAAGTGCAGCAGCACCACCCGGCGCTCCTTCGCCGTCATCGTGGAGTGGTCCAGGAGCATCCACACCGAAGCCGAGCGCTCGGCCTGTTCGGCGAGCTCCATGGGAGCCATGGCATCACTGGCCACCAGATCCAGCAAGGCCGAGCCGCTGATGCTGCGCAGCTCGCAACCCAACAACTCCTCCACCTGGTCCAGGGGCATGGGCAACAGCTGGGCCAGCTGGGACGCTTTCGGCACCATGCCATTGGCCTGCAAAAAGCGGGCCCTGGCCGCCCTTAAGCGGGTGAGCTGTTCATTCACATTGGTGGGGATCCGGATGGCGCGGCTCTGGGTCGAGAGGGCCCGATTCAATCCCTGGCGAATCCACCAATAGGCATAGGTACTAAAACGATGGCCCATGGTGGGGTCGTATTTCTCGACGGCCCTGGTCAATCCCAGGCTGCCTTCTTGAATCAAATCCAACAAATCCAGCCCCTTGTTTTGATAGCGCTTGGCGAGGTTCACCACCAGGCGCAAATTGGCTGTGATCATGTGCTGCCTGGCCCGCTGCCCCAGCCGGATGGTGCGCCGTTCCAGGACGTCGTACTCACAACCAGGGCCTTGCCCTCCGGCGTCTTGGCAGCGCTCCTGCAGCACCACCAACGCCTGCACCTTGCGGCCGAGGGTGAGCTCCTGCTCGGGGGTCAGCAATTGGTAGCGACCAATCTCACCGAGATAGGCACTCAATGCACTCGGCATAGCTGGCCTATTCAGTTCAAACAATCTAGGCAGATCTGTTGGTGCTGATCTCTTGCCGCCAATCTCTTGACGGTGTTTAGACAGCAAAGCCTCACCCTTGTGGGCTCACCCATTACGGTTGCTACCACTGCAACTCCTCCATGACTGGCCTGGCCGCCATCCCCCCCGACCTGCTCTCGAAAGCCGGGGTTGCCTATGTGCATTACCTGAGCTTCATGCTCTGCTTCGGTGCCCTGGTGTTGGAGAGGCGCCTGATCAAGGCCAACCCCAGCAAGCAGGACGCCACCTTGATGGTGATCACCGACGTGGTCTATGGCATCGCCGCCCTTGCCCTGCTGGGCAGCGGCATCCTGCGGGTGCTCTATTTCGGCCAGGGAAGCGAGTTCTACACCGAAAATCCGCTGTTCTGGTGGAAGGTGGGGGTTTACCTCGCCGTGGGAGGCCTGTCTCTCTATCCCACCATCACCTACATCCTCTGGGCCATTCCTCTGCGCAAGGGCGAACTGCCCCAGGTGAGCGAAGCCCTGGCCAAGCGGCTGGGCTGGATCTTGAACATTGAGTTGGTGGGCTTTGCAACCATTCCGCTCCTGGCCACCCTGATGGCCCGCGGGGTTGGCTTGCCCGGCTGATGGGACCCTGCACCATCACGCTCAACGGGATCACGGTTAAAGCCATCACAGCCAGCCTGGCCCTCTGCCTTGGGGCGGGCAGTGCGGGCGCATGCCAAAGGCCGGAGGCGCTGAGGCCCTTGCCCCCACCCCCAGGGCCCGGGATCACCCCGGCACCGCTCCCGGCGGCGGCGGCCAGCGCTGCCTCAGACGGTGGGCCTCCCCTGGATTACCGGGAACGGTTGCGACCCACCCCCTACGGCTGGCCGACCCGGGCCTCCTGGTGCGTGTGGATCGAACCGGGCGCCACCACGGGCCCCGCCGCCGTCTGGGACCAACGCTGGCTTGGGGCCGTGGCCGCCGCCCTGGCCAGCTGGGAGCAGGTGCTGCCCATTCGCCGCGCCCAGGAACCGGGCCAAGCCCACATCCTGATTTGGCGGCGCAAACCGCGGCTGCAAAACAACCGGGCCAGCCACGGCCGCGCCGAGCTGGAGCTGGTGGAGGTGGAGCGATCAGGCCAGTGGCAGATCGAACCGCTGGTCACCGTGGCGATCAGCCCTGGGCAAGCCCAAACGGCGATCCAGGCCACGGCCCTGCACGAACTCGGCCATGCCTTTGGGCTCTGGGGCCACAGCGACCAAGCCAGCGATGTGATGGCTGTTTCGCCTGGAGCCAAGCCCCTGCTGCAGCTCAGCCCCCGGGATCGGGCCACCCTTGGCTGGCTCTACCGCCAGCAGGGGCTTAACTCCGGCGGGGTGCGCCCCGCCGCTGGGCCAGCACTTCCTGCACCTGGCGCCAACTGACCCCATGGTGGGCCAAGGCCACCTGCATGTGGAACACGATGTCGGCGGCTTCCCCGGCGATCTCGGCGGCGTTGTCGTCCTTGCAGGCCATCACAAATTCGGCGCTCTCTTCGCCGATTTTTTTGAGAATGGCGTTATCGCCTCCGGTCAACAGCTTGTTGGTGTAGCTGCCCGGCTCAGGCGCATCCCGGCGGCCCTCGATCACCCGGGCCAGCTCGGTGCACACATCGGCCGGCGGTGGCAGGGCCGCGGGGCCACCCGCACTGGGCTTGGGGCCCTCCTCGTAAAAGCAACTGCGGGCACCGGTGTGGCAAGCCCCCGCGCCGGCCTGCTCGATGGTGAGCAGCAACACGTCGGCATCGCAGTCGTAGCGAAGGCCGCGCAGCTTTTGAAGCTGGCCGCTGGTGGCCCCCTTGTGCCACAACTCCTGGCGGGAGCGGCTCCAGTAGTGCACCTCGCCCGTGGCCAGGGTGCGCTCAATCGCCTCGGCGTTCATCCAGGCCACCATCAACACGGCGCCATCCAGCCAGTCCTGGGCCACGGCGGGAATCAGGCCTGCCTCGTTAAAGCGCAGGTGCTGGCTCAGCTCAGCGGCGAACTGCTCACCGGCGAACTGCTCGGCCCGGGCGGGATCGAGCGGGTGAAAGGATGCCTCCAAGGGCTTTTGGTCCATCTGAACCAATCCTCCCGCAACATCTCCCGCTTGGCCGCAGGATGACCGCCGCTTTTACCTGCTCCAAAACCTTCAGCGGCTATCCCTGCTGTCACCGGCAATGGCGCCACCAGGGCCACTGCCGCTTTGTGCACGGCTACAGCCGCAGCTTCACCTGCTGGTTCCATGCCACGGCCCTCGACGCCAATGGGTTCGTGGTGGATTTCTCCAGCCTGCAAGACCTCGAGACCCAGCTCGCCCACCAATTCGACCACACCTTTTTGGTCAATGCCGACGACCCCCTCCTCGGGCAATGGCAGGCCCTGCACAGCCAAGGGGCCCTCGACCTGCGGGTGATGGACAACGTGGGCATGGAAGCCAGCGCCCAGCTGGTGTGGGGTTGGGCCAATGTCCTGCTGCAGGAGCGCGATGGGGGCCGCAGCTGCTGCTGGAAGGTGGAAGCCCGCGAAAATGAACGCAATGGGGCCTGCTTTGAAGCCAGGCCCGCCTGGTTCAGCGCCGCCTAGCCTTGCCCCTCTAACTACACTATCAGTCTGGGCATCAATCGACTTGCCACAGCTTGGGCGATTTTCCAAAGCCTGCTGATCGAAGCTCTTCCATTTCTGCTAATCGGCGTTCTCATCGCTGGCTTAGCCCGTTGGCTCGCGCCCGGGGGAGGCTGGTTGCAGCGCTTGCCTAACCATCCACTCCTCGGCCCCATCACTGGAGCGGCCCTGGGTTTTGCCTTGCCAGCCTGTGAATGCGGCAACGTCCCCGTGGCGCGACGGTTAATCGCAGGAGGTGCTCCCCTGGGCACATCCTTTGGCTTCCTTTTTGCTGCGCCGGTGCTGAACCCCGTAGTGATAGCCAGCACCTGGGCAGCCTTCCCCAATCAACCATGGCTGTTGGCGGCCAGGCCGCTGGGTGCTCTGTTGGTGGCCCTCACCCTGAGCCACCTTCTCCGGCTGATTCCAGAGGCCGAACTCCTGACCCCAGCACTGCTGGCAGAGCGACGCCTCAGCCAGCCCTTAACCCAGGTGGGCCTGCTGGAGCGAAGCTCTGGCTTGGTGGGTGCTCCCGTCCAAGCCATCACACCCCCAACCCAACGCCTTCCTCTGGGAGAAGTACTGCAACACAGCAGCCGCGAGTTTCTCGATCTAACCGCGCTGCTTGTGATGGGCTGTGCCATTGCAGCCCTGGTCCAAACCCTGATGCCCCGAAGCTGGCTCCTTGCCGTGGGCGGAGCTCCCACCCTTTCGGTGCTCAGCCTGATGTTGCTCGCTGTCGTGGTGTCTGTGTGCTCCAGCGTGGATGCCTTCCTCGCCCTAGGTTTCGCCGCTCAGATCACTCCAGGAGCGCTGGTGGCCTTCCTGGTCCTGGGTCCCGTGATGGACCTGAAATTGCTTGGCCTCTTTGGAGTCTTGTTCAAACCCAAGGCCATTGCACTCACCGCCGCTGGAGCGAGCGTGATGGTGTTGCTGCTTGGTCAATGGGTGAATCTGATTCGACTGTGATGCGCTCCATGTCCCTGGCCCTTTGGGGAGGACTGCTGCTTTCGAGCAGCATGACCGGTCGGCTCGACCTGCTTCTGCAGAGCACATTTCACCCCCTTGTGGCAGGCAGTGGCTTGGTTCTGCTGATCTGGGGCCTACAGCAGCTTTGGTCGTCTTGGCGCGAGCCACGCCAGCTGCGCTCCCCCATCACCTGGTGGCTGAGCAGCGGCGTGGCGTTATTGGTGCTGATCGTTCCACCCAACCCCTCCTTTAGCGAGCTGGTCGCCAATCGTCCCAACCAGTTAGCCGACGACAGCTCACTTAGTTTTGTATCGCCCCCAGCCCAGCGCTCTCTCACCGACTGGGTACGGCTGATGAACAGCCAACCCGACCCCAAGCTCTACGACGGTGATCCGGTGCGGATCAGTGGCTTTGTGTTGCCCCAGCCAGGAGATCGGCCCCAGCTGGCCCGGCTGCTGGTGCGGTGTTGCCTTGCAGATGCCACTCCGGTGGGGCTCCCAATGCGCTGGCCCAAAGGCTTCAAGCCAAGGGCCGACACCTGGTTAGCGGTGCGCGGAAGGATGGAACTTGAAGAGCACAACGGCCAGATCCGCACTGTTGTGGCGGTGCAGCATCTCAACCCAATCCCTAGGCCCAAGCGCCCACTTGAGCCTTGAATCGCCTAACCAGCTTTCGGATCTGTCTGGCCCTGGGAGGCGGCCTAGCCCTAGCGGGTCTCCAGCAGCACCTCTTGCAGCACCGGCCACCGCGGCTGGTTCAGCTGATCTCCACGACCGCCACCTCTGGGCCCGCAGCCCTGGATTTGTCTTTCAGCCGGCCCATGCAGCGGGCAAGCCTGGCCCAATCCAGCAAGCTCAATCCAGCCATGGCATTGCGCTGGCTAGGGGAGGGCACCACTTTGCGCCTCTTGTTAGAGCCAGGGCAAATCATCAACAGCCCACTCACCCTCGTCTTGCGAGGCGTCGACCAGCGCAATCTGGCCCTTTCACCCCAGCGATGGAGCTGGGATCCCCGTCCCTATCTGCTCGCGGTCGTTCCGACAGCCGATGGGGAACAACTGCAGATGCAATCCCGTGATGGCCGTTGGCACGGCCTTACCCCAAGCTTTCCAACGCTTGCTTCTGTGGTTCCACTTGGAGATGGCTCTGGCATAGCCCTATCGACTCTTGACGGCCAATCCAGTCACCGGCTCTGGCTACTTCCTGTCCAACAGCGCAATCTGGCCCGTCTCGAGCCCGGAAGCTTGGGGCGACTAGAGGGACCAAAGCCCGCCGGGCTGCGATCCCTCAGCGATCAAAACCTGAGGTATGCCCAAATCAGCAGCAACCGCCGTGGTGATCTGTTGGTGCAGAGTTCCACCATCGCCCTCGGTGAGGAGACGACGACGTTTTGGCCCAGCCAAGGCGGGCGCACAACACTTGGGATTAAGGCCTCGGGCCCCATGCAGCTGTTACCAGAAGGTGGCGGAGTGATCGTGCCACAGGTCGAAGGCCTCACCCTGTATTCCCTGCCTGGGCAAGCCAGTCGTCGCCAGGTTCTCCCCGGTAGTCGCGATCTCAGCAGCTTCTGCCCCATGAGTGGCCGAGCCCTGTTGGTGCGCCACTGGCCCGACTACCGCCGCTCCTTGGAACTGGTGGAACCAGGCCAACCGCCGAGGCAGCTGTGGCTAGGAAGCGAAGGAGTGCTAGCCAGTGCCTGCGATCGGGGTGGCGAGAGGGTTTGGCTCTTGCTCAGCGATTGGAACAACGGGCTCAAACCAGAGCTGTTGGCCCTGAACCAACGCGGCCGGGTGCTCCAGCGCCGTCAACTGATGGGCTGGGAGCAAGAACCCGGCACGCCCATGCAATTCGATGCCACCCGCCAGGAGCTGTTACTCACCATGCGCCGCAAAGACAGATCCCCACAACCCGTTCTGATTGACGCCGCCACCCTGACGTCACGCCCCTTGGCCAAGCAGGTGAACCTCGCTATTTGGCTACCGAGTCGCTGACCGGCGCACCCCTGGGACCCGGCCTAGGGCGGTGCGAAACGGCACCAGCGCCAACGCCCCGAGGAAACCGACCAGCTGGACAATCACCACGCAGGGGCCTGAGGGCAGATCGAACCCCCCCGAAACCAACAGACCCAGCACGGCGCAGACCCCCCCTAGGA
>CAMDEM010000012.1 GCA_945896675.1 Cyanobium sp. NIES-981 | reverse complement strand
GAGAAGGCACCGTGCAGGGCCACGAAAGGCCAGAGGCCGCCCAGTTGGCACCAGCGCACGAAGTCGCCTTGGGCCTCAGGGCCCCAGAGGAGCAGGAGGCTGTGACCCATGGCATCGGCCGGGGTGCTCACCGCAGCGGTGAGGAAGTTGCAACCCTCCAGATAACTGGAAGCAATGCCGTGGGTGTACCACGAGGTCACAAAGGTGGTGCCGGTGAGCCAGCCGCCCAGGGCCAAGTAGGCCGTGGGGAACAGCAGCAGGCCAGACCAGCCCACAAATACAAAGCGGTCGCGCTTGAGCCAGTCATCGAGGACGTCGAACCATCCCCGTGCTGCTGGCGCGCGCCCTACAGCGATCGTCATGGTGATGAAGCGGTGCGGAAAACCCGCGAAGTCGGTGGGATACCGGGCGATCGTAACAACGTGATTGGGGAGTGCGAGACCGTTTGAAACGGGCTGAAACCCCAGGGCTGGATTGATTTTTTAGGTATTTCTGCAGATTTCGAGCCGCCTCCGCTGGATCGCACGCCAAGATGGCCTGCTATTGCACCCCTTTTGCAGATGGCCCCCACCGCCGCAACGCCCTCTGCGGTCGATGCCAATGCGAGCGACCTGCTGGAGCAGTCGGTACTTGGTTCCCGTCGTTTGTCCAACGTCTTGGTGGCCTCGGTGGTGACCACCGGCGGTCTGGGCTTCCTGCTGACCAGTGCCTCGAGCTTTCTCGGTAAAGACCTGCTCCCCATAGGCCATCCCGCCGAGCTAGCCCTCGTGCCCCAGGGCTTGGTGATGGGCCTCTATGGCTTGGCCGCCATGCTGCTGTCCACCTATCTCTGGGCCGTGATCAGCATCGATGTGGGGGTGGGCTCCAACCGTTTTGACCGCAAGGCCGGCACGGCCACCATCAGCCGCCGGGGCTTCCGCCAACTAATCGAAGTGGCGATTCCCCTGCGGGACATCCAATCGGTGAAGGTGGATGTGCGTGATGGGCTGAGCCCCCGGCGCCGCATTTCCCTCAAGGTGCAGGGCCGCCGCGACATGCCCCTCACCCGCGTTGGCGAGCCCATGCCCCTGGCCGATCTGGAGCTATCTGGCGCCCAACTGGCCCGCTTCCTGGGCGTTCCCCTGGAGGGGGTCTGATGCAGTCCGATCCCCGTTTACCCCTTGGCTCTTGGATGTCAAAGCTGCTGCTGGGTGGGTTGCTTTTGCTGGCGCCCCTGGCCTTGACGGCTTGCGCCGCCGAGACCACCAATCCCGATTTGGGCTGTAGTGCTACCAGCGCTCCGTGCCTGAAGGGGGGAGCCACCGTGGAGCTCCTCACTAGCAAGGGGGAGGTGGAGATCCAGCTCGATGGAGATGCGGCTCCGCTGACAGCCGGCAATTTTGTGGACCTGGTCAAGCGCGGTGTCTACGCCGGCACCGTGTTCCATCGGGTTGTGCGCGATCCCGTGCCCTTTGTGGTGCAGGGCGGTGACCCCGCCAGCGCCGATCCGAAGGTGCCCGCCAGCCAATACGGCACTGGCAGCTTCATTGATCCAGTTACGGGGGTGTCCCGGTTGATCCCTTTGGAGATCAAGCGCAGCGATGAAGCCCAGCCGCGCTACGGCGAGCCCGTCACCACCCCTGGTGTTACACGGCAGTTGGCCTTGGCCCACCAACGCGGAGCCGTGGCCATGGCCCGTTCCGCCGATCCAAATTCGGCCAGCGCCCAGTTTTATGTGGCCCTCCAGGCCCTGCCCGAGCTCGATGGTCGCTACGCGGTGTTTGGCCGGGTGAGCAAGGGGATGGAGGTGATCGACAAGATCCAGCAAGGCGACAAGATCACCTCGGCCAAGGTGATTGCCGGCGGCACCCTTGTTCAGGGCAAGCCCTAGCTGGTGCGGGGCAAGCCCTAGGCCGGCACCCGCTTCTCCAAATCGGTGGTTTTGAGGTAGGCGGTATTGACTCCCGAGGCCCTCTCCAGAGAGATCCTGCCGGTTCTGGCGATTTCGAGGATGCCGTAGGCCTCCATCACCTGCTCGAGGGCCACGAGCTTGCCGGGGTCCCCCACCACTTCGAGGGTGAGGGCGTTGTCGGCCACGTCCACCACGTTGGCGCGAAACACCTGGGCTAAATCGAGGATCGCGCTGCGGGTTTCCGCCGGCGCCGAGACCTTGAGCAGCATCAACTCCCGCTCCACGGCGGGGATGGTGGAGAGGTCAATCACACCGAGCACGTTGACCAGCTTGTCGAGCTGCTTGGTCATCTGTTCAAGGGTGTGATCGTCGCCGGCGACCACCATCGTGAGCCGGGAAACACCAGCTTTCTCGGCCGGGCCAACCGCCAGGCTTTCGATGTTGAACCCCCGGCGGGCAAACAGGCCCGAGATCCGGCTGAGGGCACCGGATTCGTCTTCAACCAGCACCGAGAGGGTGTGCTTCATCTGCTGGGGTGCCCAGGCTGCGGCGATCCCCAAATTATGCAGGCCGCTCCATCCCCTGCCCACCAAGCCCCTCGAGCCAGCCCAGCAGGGCCCCATTGAAGGCCTCGGGCACTTCGTCGTGGGGGCAGTGGCCGCTGTGGTCCAGCAGCACCAAGGGCACCCCGGGCCGTACCCGGAGAACCTGATCGGCCACCTGCACGGGCACCAATTGGTCGCGCCGGCCCCAGATCAGCAGCAGGGGGCACTGCAGGCGTTGCAGGAGGGCTGGGGCGGTGGCTCCATGGGGCCTTAGGGCCATGGCGATGCTCATGGCCCTCAGGGAGCGCACGGCGCCGGGCCGGCGCGCCGGCTTGGCAATCACCCGATGCAGCTCTCGATCGCCAATCACGGCGGTGGCGTAGGCCGATTGGATCCCCAGATCCAAGAGCGGTGAATGGGCCAGCAACGGCACCAGCAGCTCCAGGGGTAACAGGCGACACAGCAGGATCACCAGCCAGCGCTTCAGCCGCCGCCGCCAGGGGCGCCGCCTTGGGCCACGCCTTGGGTGGCTGGAGGGCCTGGCCATCACCAGGGTGGGATCTGGCAGCGGGGAGGCCACCACCGCCCGCACCCAGGTGGGAAAAAACACGCCAGCACTGAGGGCCACCAATCCCCCCAGGGAATGGCCCACCACCACCGCAGGCGCCTGTACCACCTCCTCAAGGAATCCCTGCACTTGGCGGGCCCAGAGCCGGTTGTCGAGCCAGAGGGCCGGTTGGCTGGAGGCGCCAAAGCCCACCAGGTCCAGCCCATACACCCGCCAGCCGGCGGCGGCGATGGCATGGGCATTCCCCCGCCAGTGGCCACTGCCGGCCGCAAAACCGTGCAGCAACACCAGGGGCGGGTGGGCCGGATCGCCCAGGACCCGCCAGTGGCAGCGTTGGCCCTGCCAGCGCCAGTGGGCATGGACCCCCCACTCGGCGCCGCCGGGCCCCGAGGCGTCAGGCTGGGATTCGGCACTCCCCACGGTCGGTCTCCTGATCCCTGTCACTGCTGATCACTATTGCGAAGGAGCTGCGGATCTGCGCCTGGGCGATGGGTTTTTTCGGCCTGCCTCTCGGCCATCGCGGGATCTGGGCATGCTCCTGGCCCGCATGTTGGCGGGCCAGGGCCCGTTGCGGGTGCTTGATGGGATGGCCGGCTGCGGCATCCGTGCCCTGCGCTACGGCCTGGAGGCGGGGGCTAGCGAGGTTTGGGCCAATGACGCCGATCCCAACCGACTGCCCCTGCTGGAGTCCAACCTGCAGCCCTTGGTTGGAGCCAGGGTGCGCACCACGGCGCTGACGGCCCAAGCGCTCTTGGCCGGCTGCCTGCAGCGCCAGGAGCGTTTTGAGCTGGTGGACCTCGATGCTTTTGGCTGTCCAACCAGCCTGGTGCCCCTGGCCCTGGAGGCGGTGAGTTTTGGCGGCGTGCTCTACCTGGCCAGCACCGATGGCCGTTCGTCCACGGGCCACGACAGATCCGCCGCCATTCGCCATTGGGGGGCGGCGGCCCGGGCCCATCCGGCTAGCTGGGAGCTGGCCCTGCGGTTGCAGCTGGGGGCCGTGGCGCGGGCGGCCTGGGCCATGGGCCGGGGCATCGAACCCCTGTTCAGCTATAGCGAGGGGCGCACCTTTCGCACGGCCGTCCGGGTGGTGCGTCTCTGCGCCAGTAGGGAAGAAGAGCAACTCGGCTTGGTGGCCCTCTGTCACCGCTGCGGTGATCAACAGGTCCAGAGCCTGCTGCGGTTAAGGCAATGGCAGCCCTGCTGTAGGGGCACGGGTGAGGCCGCTGGTGAGCCCTCGCCCTTGGCGATTAGCGGCCCCCTTTGGATTGGTCCGCTCCAGGAGCCGGGGCTGTTGGACCAGATGGCCGCCCTGGCGATGGAGCCAGAAGTGGGTCGTGTCGCCTTGAAGTTGCTGGCGGCTTTGGCCGCCGATCCAGGGGCGCCAGCCCGCTGTTGGCCGACGGCCGACCTGGCCCGCCGGCTCAAGCAAGGCCCACCCCGGCTGGATCTGTTGGTGGAGGCGTTGCGGTCCCAGGGGGCCCAGGCCTGGCCCAGTGGGGTGATGGCGGGGCAGCTGCGCAGCGATGCGCCATGGCCGCAGATCTTGCAAACCGCCCGGGACTTGGCCGCAAGGGCCACTGCAACTGCTAGATAAGGAACCAGTAACCGCCCCTCTGGTGCCAGCCCATGGCCTCTGAAATCTTCGGCATCGCTGCCATCTTTTGGGTGCTGATCCCCGTGGGTCTTGCCGGCGGCGCCCTGCTGCTCAAATTTGCCGACAACGACTAAGGCTCGCTTCAGCCCCTGGCGCCCCCCTAGGCTCAGCCCCGCTTGAGCAGGGTGGATGCAGGTTCTGGTAGTTGGTGGCACTGGCACCCTCGGCCGTCAGATCGCTAGGCGAGCTCTGGACGCGGGCCATCAGGTGCGTTGTGTGGTGCGTTCGCCCCGCAAGGCGGCGTTTTTGCAGGAATGGGGCTGCGAACTCACCCGCGGTGACCTACTCGAGCCAGAAAGTTTGGATTACGCCCTTGAGGGGCAAGAGGCGGTGATTGATGCGGCGACGGCCCGGGCCACGGACCCAGGCAGTGCCTACGAGATCGATTGGACCGGGAAGCAAAACCTGTTTGCGGCCTGCCAGAAGGCTGGGGTGAAGCGGTTGGTGTTTCATTCCCTCCTCGATGCCGAGACCTATCCGGAGGTGCCGTTGATGCATATCAAGGCCTGTACGGAACAGTGGCTGCAGGCTTCCGATTTCGACTTCACGATCCTGCGGGGTGTGGCCTTCATGCAGGGCCTGATCAGCCAGTTTGCGATTCCAGTGTTGGAAAGCCAGACCGTGTGGGTGAGCGGGGCACCGACGCCGATTGCTTACATGAACACCCAGGATGTGGCCCGCTTTGCGGTGGCCGCCCTCGACCATCCCGCCACCAGCCGCCAGGCGTTTCCGGTCGTGGGCCCAAGGGCCTGGACCACAAGCGAAATCACCCAGCTCTGCGAGCGCTCTACGGGCAAGGATGCCCGGGTGTTTCGGGTGCCGCCGGTCCTGATTCAGGCCATGCGGGGGGTGACCAGCTTTTTCGAGGCCAGCCTCAATGTGGCCGAACGCCTCAGCTTCGATGCGGTGACGGGAAGCGGGAAGAGGCTGGATGCGCCCATGGAGGAGAGCTACGCCGCCTTTGGCCTGGATCCCGCTGAAACAACGGGCCTGGAGTCCTATCTCAAGGAGTACTACGACACGATCCTCAAGCGCCTGCGCGAGATGGAGGCTGACCTCGACAAGGACGCCAAGAAGAAATTGCCCTTCTGAGCCCTGCTTGAGACCTGGCTGGCCCTGGTCAATCCATCAGTGCGTCTGTACTATCTCTGCAGTGCGCGTGTTCGGCGATGTCGGTGGCCCAGATCAAAAACCTGCAGCGCCGCTTGGCCAATCTCGAGAGCGAGGCGGTCGATGAGCTCAACCGGGCCTGCGGCCATGAGCTCTGGCAAAGCCTGGGCTTTGATGCCCTCGACAGCCTGGAGGATCCCGACCGGCGTTCCCGGGCGAACTACTACTACGGCCAGCTGCAGACCGTTAGGGAGCTCAAAGACGTCGTGGGCTAAGCCCCCCTATCCGCCACCGCCCCTGCGGCCTGATTTCCCGCCGCCGGCCAGGCCACCCCGCCCAGGGGAGGCTTGGGGGGACTGGGGCTTCTGCAAAAGCCGTAGGAGCCGCTGCTCTTCGTTGTCGTTGACGGAGCGCCAGCAGCCCGAGCTGAGGCCATCGAGGTTGAGGGGCTCTTCACCATCCATCAAATCCATCGCGACCCGCACCAGCCGAAGGGTCGGTAGCCCCACAGCAGCTGTCATGCGCCGCACTTGCCGGTTGCGGCCTTCCCGCAGCGCGATCTGAAGCCAGCTGGTGGGAATCGATGCCCTCTGGCGTATCGGTGGATCCCTTTCAGGAAGCTGGGGGTCGCCAATCACGCAGGCTTGGGCCGCCAGGGTGGGTTGCCCCTGGATCAGCAAGCCGGTTTCGAGTTGCCGGATGGCCTGGGGCTGGCTGGCCGCGTCGCCTTCAACCTGGGCCCAATAGCGGCGCCAATGACCAAAACCTGGTTCGGTGAGCCTTTGTTGCAACCTGCCGTTGCTGGTGAGTAGCAGCAGCCCTTCGCTGTCGGCATCCAGGCGGCCGGCCGCATAGACCTCTGGAACTGTGATGAAATCAGCCAGGCATCGCCAGCGGCTGCCCGCTTCCGGCGTGAACTGGCTCAGCACCCCGTAGGGCTTGTGGAAGAGCAGGGTGGTCAGGGGCCCTCTTCAGGATTTGCGGGCTTTCCAAAGGTTGACCGCTCCGATTGAGATGAGCAGCAGTCCCAGATCCAAGGCAATCGGAGGGAGGATCATGGGTTGGATGGCTGGGGGGCGCGGTCCGGGGACCAACGCTGCGACCCTATCCCCCGGCGGGCGGCAATTAGGGTGGGAGGAGCGATTGATCCTTCTGAGCGCCCAGCTGCATGATTGAGACTTCCGGTGTGATCGAAAAGGAGCAGGGGAACGGGTTTTACCTGGTCACCCTGGAGCAGCCAGCCGGTCACCAGTGCCTGTGCCGCGCAGCCGGCAAGCTCACCAAGTTTCGAATCAAACTCCTGGCCGGCGACAAGGTTCTTGTGGAGATCAGCCCCTACGACCTCACCCGCGGTCGCATCACCTACCGGGAACGCAACGCAGCAGCCGGTCCTCGCCCAGGCGGCAACCGCCCGGGTGGTCCGCGCCGCCGCTAAGGCTTCAGTCCAGCAGGCTTGGATTCAGTAGGGCTTCAATGGCTGTTTTGAATTCGCTGCGTTGTTTGACGCCGCGGAAGGTCTGCTTGAGTTCTTTTTGGAAGAACAGCTGAACCGTGGGTGTGCCTGTGACACCCGCCTGCTGGGCAATCTCGGGATCGGCTTCGATGTTGATCTCCACCCCCTGGGAGGCACCGCCCAATTCATCCAGGATCCGCTTCAGCTGGGGCTTCAGCACGTGGCAGGGGCCGCAGCTGGGTGAGGTGTACACCACCAAGACGGGCCTTGGGCTGTCGTGATACAGCTTGCGGAGGGCATAGCTGCCCTTCTGCCAGAGGCCATCGGCCTCGAAATTCTCGGCGTCACTTTCGGCCGTGGCCACGGGTTCGCCGCTGGGCTTGGGGTCCACCGGGTTGTGGCTCACGGTGACAGCCAGGTCGTGGTGGCTGAGCCAGCGTTCGGCCGCCAGGGCGGCTTGGCAACCGCTACCGGCCGCCGTGACCCCTTGGCGCCATTCGGAATCGGCCACGTCGCCAGCGGCATAGACCCCCTCCTGGCTGGTTTCGGGCCTGCCGGGCTTGGTCACCACGTAGCCGAGGGAATCGAGCTCGAGCTGGCCTTGCACGAGGTGGGTGTTGGGGGTGTGGCCAATCGCGTAGAAAAGCCCCCGCACGCTGAGGGTTTCGGTGGCCTCAGCCGCTTCGGGGCCGGTGGTGTCGCGCAGGCTGAGGCCGGCAAGCCAGTCGTCTCCTGACACATCCACCAGTTGGCGGTTCCAATGCACGGTGATGTTCTGGTTGGCCAGCACTCGGTCGGCCATGGCGCCACTGGCCCGCAAGCGGCTGCCCCGCACGATCAGGTGTACCCGGCTGCCGTACTTGGTGAGATACACGGCCTCTTCGCAGGCGGAGTCTCCGCCCCCCACCACCGCTAATTCCTCGCCTCGAAATTGGGGCGTGGCGCCATCGCAGATGGCGCAGGCACTGATGCCCCGGCTCCAGAACCGCTGCTCGCTTGGCAGGTTCAGCCGGTTGGCACTGGCGCCGGTGGCGATGATAACGGCTTGGGCGTGGAAGGTTTCTCCGTCGGCCTGGATCCGAAAGGGTCGAACCGAAAGGTCGATGCCATCGGCATCGGCTTCCACCAGGTGGCTCCCCCAGCGCACGGCCTGGGCCTTCATCTTGTCCATCAGGACTGGCCCCAGCACCCCGTCTGGAAAGCCGGGGAAGTTCTCCACGTCGGTGGTGGTCATCAGTTGACCGCCAGGGATGCCGCCGTCCTGGAATCCGGTGATCAGCAGGGGGTTGAGGTTGGCCCTGGCGGCGTAGATGGCCGCGGTGTACCCCGCGGGGCCGGAGCCAACGATGACAAGGTTTTCAACGGCGGGACGACCTGCGCTCACGGCTTAAGCGGATTGAGTATGAGTTGAGTCTAGGGGAGCGGCTTCGACCTTTGGCGATTCGGCTTTAATTTGGACTTAACCGGGATTTAATTCGGAGTTTATTTAGATTTTCTTTCGGTTTAGTTCGGATTTGACCTAAATCCTGGCCAGCTTGAAGTCCTGGCTGATTGGATGTCTTGGGGCTTCAGATTTCCAGGAGACCGTCGCCTTCAACCCTGGAGCTACGTCTCAGATTTGTGGGCACCATCAGCACGGTGGCTTCGAGGAGGTCAGGGCGTTCCTCAAGGCACACCAGCCACTCCCGAAACTCTTCGTTAAGGGCATAGCTTTCCTCGAAATGCTCGAGGGTGTCGAGGGTGGCTGCGCGGGCGAGGGCCCAGCTGACAGCAACGGTGAGTCGGCGTTCGACGGAAGCATCCATCTGTCCGTGTCCCCCTGGGTTGGGACCACGCTGCCTGGCCGTTGGCCGTGTGAGGGTATCGGTTGACACAACGTCGCAAATTTGCGGCACTGTGATTGCTGGAATTGCTGCAATCCGCAGTGAAAAGTTATGCAATCTGCCGCGGGAATGCAGGTAATTCAGGCCCACCCATTCGGATCACGGCGCCGAGTTGTTCTTGGATCGCTTCCAGGGGAAGGCCGCTGGCTCCCCCCGCTCCACCAAGGGCCGTATCGGCGGCAACCACCTTGGGCCTCACCAGGTAGGGCTCGCTCAGGGACCAGCTGCGGGCGTAGCTGATCAGCAGGGGGTCGGCCGGTGCAAAGACGTAGGAGGCGTCCCTGGGGATCGCTTCGATCGAGGAGCGGGTGCTGTCCATGCGCACGGCTCGGGTGATCGCTTGAACAAAACGACTGCGGGTCACCACGGTGGTGAGGTAGGCCACCACCCGCAGGCGCGGTGCGTCGAAGCCCTCGGAGCACATGTCGATGCTCACCAGCCAATCGCCCTCACCCGCTTGAAAGGCCATCAGCCGGTTGGCGGCATCGGGATCTTGGGAGTGCACCAGTTGCACCCGATCACCCTCTTCGGCGAGCAGGGCCGTGAGTTGGCGGGCATGGGCGATGTCCCGGGCGATCACCAGTCCGCCAGCCTCGGGATGGACGCTGCGAACCCGTTCAAGCCGCCGCCTGGCATTGAGCAGAAGCCGTAGGGCGATGCTGCTGCTGTCGCCGAGGCGAATCGCCCGGCGCAGGTTGCGGGAGCGCCAGCTTTCCCGGCTCTCCGCTGAGAGGGGGGAGGTTTCGGTGTCGCCCGGTTCTTGGCGGCGGCCATGTTCCACCCAGCCGTCCTGGAAGCGAAATTCGAGGGGGCGCACATCCCCTGCGGCAATCAGCTGGCGTGGTTCGACGCTCAGGTCGGGGGCGATGCGTTCAATGATCTGCTGGCCTTCGCGCACCTTCACCCGTCTGGCGGCACAAAAGGCCAGGTTGTCGGCCCTAAACGGGGTGCCGGTGAGGCCTAGGCGCAGCAGGGCACCTGCGGTGAGGTGGCTGAAGGCATGGCCCCAGGCCGCGGCTTCCGGCTCGTCGGGGTCCAAGCCCAGGTGGTGCACCTCATCGGCAATGGCCATCCAGCGGCCAATCCTTGCCTTGGGCAGTTCCTGCTGCAGCCGTTGGCGATGGCGGCCCGCGCTCTGGTAACTGAGCAGTAGGCCGTGCCAGTCGTTGTTTTTGGGGAGGGCCCCAAGCCCCAGCTCCGGATCCCAGGGGAGCAGGCGCAGGCCGAGGCGCTCGGCGGCCTGGTGCCATTGGTTGGCAATCGAGCTGCGGTGGCAGAACACCACAAAGCGATCCAACCGCTGTTCCTGGTGCAGCTTGTGGAAGCTGAACAGGGCCCCCAGGGTTTTGCCGGCCCCTGGGCCGGCGTGGATCAACACATCTGCGACTTGCTGGCCCAGGCGCGCCCGCAACAGCTGGACCAATTGGCTCTGCCACTGCCTGGGTTGCAACCGCAGCGCCGGCAACGCCTGGCGCTTGGCTACACCCAAGCCGAGGTCAAAGGAGGGGGGAGCCATCACTCCATTGTGACCAGCCAGGGGTGCGAAGGTGGCTGGCTAGGGGGTTTGAATCGATGGCGATGGTGCGATCTGCGGCCTCGTTTCAGGAGCGCTGGCCCTGGCTTGGGCCCGATCTACAAACCCTGCGGGACACCATCCGTCCGCTGCCCCTGCCCGCCGATCGGGGCGAACCGATCACCATTGATCTCGAGCCGGTCTCTACGGGGCCTGGGCTTGGGGCGGGGCCGGGTCCTGGGGCGGGGCAAGGGCGGGGTGGGCGCCTCTTAGCGCTGCATGATCCGCCCACCACCGGCCCGGCGAAGGGCCTGGTACTGGTGGTGCATGGGCTGGGCGGCAGCAGTGCCCGGGAGGGGGTGCGCCGCCAAGGCCTGTGCCTGCAACGGGCCGGTTTTGCCGTGCTGCGCCTCAATTTGCGGGGCGCCGGACCAGGCCGGGCCCTGGCGGCCGGCACCTATGCGGCCAGTTGCAATGCCGATTTGCTGCCGGTGGTGGCGAAGGCGCGGGCCATGGCCGGATCCCTGCCGCTTTTTGGGGTGGGTCTGTCGCTGGGGGGCACGATGCTGCTCAACGCGTTGCGCGAGCAACCCCAGGCCCTCGATGGCCTGGTCACGGCGAGCAGCCCCCTCGATCTCGCGGCCTGCTCCCAGGCCATTGGGCGGCCCCGCAATTGGGTCTACCAGCGCTGGTTGCTAAAGCGCCTGGTGGTCCAAACCCTCGCCGATCCCTTTGGCGTGAGCGGCCAGGAGCGCCAGGCCTTGCTGCTGGGGGGCGGGCCAACAACGATTCGCGCCTTCGATGCGGCGATCACCGCGCCCCGCTGGGGCTATCACTCGGTGGATCACTACTACGCCGGAGCCAGTCCGCTGGCCAGCCTGCTCAACGACCAATCGCCCTCCCGGGCTCCGCTGTTGCTGGTGCATGCCGCCGACGACCCCTGGGTGCCCGTGGATGCCCTCCACCAGCTCGTGTCAGGGCTGAATTCAGGGGTGAGTGGGGTGAATGGGGTGAACCAAAGGGGCCTGGAGGTTTGCATCCCAGCCAAGGGCGGTCACAACGGTTTCCACGGGGTGGGGGATGGGCCGCTGGGCTCCTGGAGTGATGCAGTGGCTGTCCAGTGGCTCAGCGCTCTGGTGGCCTAAGGCGCTGGTGGTTAGGAAAAACCTTGAAACGGCTGCCGTTGCACGATCCAGGGCTCGATCGGATGGCCGCCAATCACGTGCTCGTGCACGATTCGCTCGATCCGCTCCGCCGTAACGCCGCCATAGACAATTCCCTGCGGCCAGATCAGCAGCACCGGGCCCGCCGCGCAGATGCGCAGGCAGTCGGCCTTGGTGCGCAGCACCACACCGGCTGGGCGATCGGGTTTTTCGAGGCCTAGCTCCCGCACCAGGCGCTTCAGGGTCTCCCAGCTGGCCAGGCCAAGGCTGGGATCGGGGCAGCAGAGGGCCTTGCTGGGGGTGGCGCAGAGCAGCAGGTGATGGGCGATCACACCGGCGTTCTTCACACGGGTGATCCCACTGTTCGGGCTGCAGCTTCCTGCACCGCCTGACGGGCCCAGGTGTCGATGGCGAGCACGTCGTCCAGGGAGGGGTTGCTGGTGAGATCAACCCGGTGGCGATCACACACCCGTTCGATCAGCCTGGGGATATCGAGGAAATGCACCTGTTCCTCGAGGAAGAGGGCCACGGCCTGCTCGTTGGCGGCGTTCATCACCGCTGGCATGGTGCCGCCAGAGCGGCCGGCCGCGTAGGCCAGTTGCATGCAGGGGTATTTGCTGGGGTCTGGCTTGCGGAAGCTGAGTTGGCCCACTTCGGTGAGATCCAAGCGGCGCCAAGGGGTTTCCAGCCGCTCCGGCCAGCTCATGCAATACAAGATCGGCAGCTTCATGTCGGGCCATCCCAGCTGGGCCAGCACCGAGGAATCGGCCAACTCCACCATTGAATGGATGATCGATTGGGGGTGGATCACGATCTCGATGTGGTCGTAATCCAGGCCGAAGAGGTAGTGGGCTTCGATCACTTCAAGCCCCTTGTTCATCAGGCTGGCGCTATCCACCGTGATCTTTTTGCCCATGCTCCAGTTGGGATGGCTGGTGGCATCGGCCACGGTGGCCTTCACGAGATCCGCCGCGTCCCAATCGCGGAAGGCGCCGCCCGAGGCGGTGAGCTGGATGCGGCGAAGCCCCGGGGTGGGAATGCCCGTGGAGAGGCGGGCGGTGTCGGCCCAGGGCGTGCCCTGCAGGCACTGGAAGATGGCCGAGTGTTCGGAATCGGCTGGCAACAGGCGCGAACCGCTCTTGGCCAATTCCGGCAACACCACCGGGCCAGCGGCGATCAGGGTTTCCTTGTTGGCCAGGGCCAGATCCTTGCCGGCGCGCACCGCAGCCAGGGTGGGCAGCAGGCCGGCGCATCCGACGATCCCGGTCACCACCAGATCGGCGCTGGGCCAGGCCGCCACCACGCAGATGCCGTCCGGGCCGCCCAGGATTTCGGGCAGTTTGGCCGGGCGCTTGCTGGGCTCGAGGGCGTTGAGCCGGGCCTTCAGGCTGGCCACCAGCTCGGCATCGGCCAGGGCCACCACCTCGGGGGCGTGGCGCTGGATTTGCTGAATCAGGAGCTCGATGTTGCGCCCCGCCGTGAGGGCCACCACCTTGAAGCGATCGGGGAAATCCTCCACGATCTCGAGGGTTTGGGTGCCGATTGAACCGGTGGATCCCAGCACGCTGATGGCTTTCACGGCTGGGGCCCCTGTAGGTTTCGGCGCTCCAGTTTCCCATCGCCCCTGCCCGCTGGATTGGCCCTGTGGATCTGGAACCCCGACTTCTGTACTTAGACCCCTATTTGGCGGCCTTTGACAAGCCCTCTGGGCTCTTGAGCCAACCCGGTTTGGGGCCGGATTTGGCTGATTCCCTCATCACCCGGGTCCAGCAGCGCTGGCCGGAGTTGCGCCTGGTGCACCGGCTCGATCGCGACACCTCGGGCCTGCTGCTGCTGGCCTTCACCCCACTGGTCCACCGCCAGCTCAGTGGCCTGTTTGCGGCCCGCGCGATCCACAAGGCCTATGGGGCCGAGGTGGCCGGTCACCCCAGGGCCCAGGGCGGCCTGATCGATAGGCCCCTGGCCCGGATCGGCACCCGGCCGCCCCGCTATGGCCCGCTGCCCGTGGACCAAGGCGGCAAGCCAGCCATCACCCATTGGCGGGTGCTGCAGCGGCGTTGGGATGGCCAGGGCCGGCCGATCGCCCGGCTGTTGCTCGTGCCCCGCACTGGCCGCTCCCACCAATTGCGGGTGCATCTCGAGCAGATCGGCCATCCGATCCTGGGGGATCCGATCTACGGGTCTACGCCAGGTGTGGCAGAAGGGCTGGCACCAGGGGCCGATCGCCTGCGACTGCATGCCTGGGGCCTGCGGTTTCGCCATCCGGCCACGGGCAAGCCCCTGCGGCTGCGCTGCCCGGCACCATGGGACCACCCCGATGGGCCGAGTTCGGTCCTGCCAACCCATGGCTGATCTGCCCGGTTTTCTGCAGCGCTGGAATTTCATCGAACGGGCCAAGCTCGAGCGGGAGCTTTGGGATGCCTTTGAGCAGGGCCAGGACCTCGATGCCCTGGTGGGCGATTGCCGCCAGGCGGTGGCTTCGGGGGCCAAGGATCGGGCCTTTCAGCTCGAGGTGTGGCAAACCACCCTGGAGCGGATCCGCAAAATCGAGGGGATGATGAAAGGCAAGCAGGCACCGCCGACCCCAACGGACGATTGATTGGATGGGCATCCAGTTGATTAAGCCCGAATCCAGTCGGTGAGTCCGCCGCCCTTGTCGATCAGTTCGATGCCTTGGGCCTTGAGTGCGTCGCGGATGCGGTCGGCCTCCTGGAAGTTTTTGGCGGCCTTGGCGGCAAGCCGGGCTTCGATCTGGGCCTGAATCTCAGCGTCGCCCGCTCCGGGATCTCCGTTGGCTCCGGCGTCTGCATTGGCTGGTTCCGTTTCAATTTTCAGCCCCAGCACCCCGGCGAGTTCCTGTAATAGTTCGCCGCGGGCGACGAGCTCGCTTTGCTGGGCCTCGGCTTCGGCGGCTGGATCGCCCCGCTCGATGCGGTTGGCCAAAGCGCGCAGGGGCTTGGCCAGTTCAAACAACACCGCCAGGGCGGCGGAGGTGTTGAGGTCGTCGTTGAGGGCCGCCGTAAAACGGCTGCGGGCATCGGCCCAAGGGAAGTCCCCGGCCTGGCGGGCCGGGCCGGGGGCAGCCGTCAACTGGAGGGCGGCGTTGAGCCCCTTCCAGCCGGTGGCCGCGGCGTCGAGGGCCTCGGGGGTGAAATCGAGGGGTTTGCGGTAGTGGGCCTGAAGCACGAACAGCCGCAGGGTCATGGCTGAAACACCGCTCTCCACCAGGGCCCGGATCGTGGTGAAGTTGCCGAGCGACTTGCTCATCTTCTGGCCGCCCACATTCACCATGCCGTTGTGCAGCCAGTAGCGGGCGAGCTCGTGGCCGCTGGCCGCTTCCGATTGGGCGATTTCGTTCTCGTGGTGGGGAAAGATCAGGTCGGCGCCGCCCAGGTGGATGTCGATGGTGTCGCCAAGTTCGGCGCGCACCATGGCGGAACATTCGATGTGCCAGCCAGGCCGGCCCGCACCCCAGGGGGAGGGGAAGCTGGGTTCGCCGGGCTTGGCTCCTTTCCAGAGGGCGAAATCAAAGGGGTGCTGTTTGCGCGCCTCTTCGACATCGGCGACCCGACCATCGGCGTTGGACTGCTGTTCGGCGAGATCGCGGCCGGAAAGTTTGCCGTAGCCGGCGTGCTTCATCACGGCGAAATAAACATCCCCATCGGCGGAGTAGGCGGCGCCTTTGGCTTCCAGCTCGCTGATCAAGGCGCGAATCCCATCCAGGCTTTGGGTGGCCCGGGGCATGCGATCGGCCGGAAGAATATTCAGCGACGCCATGTCGGCCACGAAGGCCTGGATATTGCGCTCACTCACCGCCTCCATGGAGCTGCCTTCCGCGGCGGCGCGGCCCAGGATCTTGTCATCGATGTCGGTGTAGTTCTGCACGAACGTCACCTGGTAGCCACTCCAGATCAGGTGGCGGCGCAGCACGTCCCAGGCGATGTAGCTGCGGGCATGGCCCAGGTGGCAGAGGTCGTAGACCGTTACCCCGCAGCAATAGATGCTCACCTTGCCGGGTTCCAGCGGCACGAAGGTTTCGGTGCGGCGGGTGAGGGTGTTGGTGAGCTGAAGGGCCATGGGGGCTGCTGTCATTTCGCTTCCATCCAGTTCGGGCCCACCCCGGTTTCCACCACAAGAGGCACCGAGAGTTTGACGGCGTTTTCCATGGTTTCACGGGTCAGGGTGACCACCGCATCCAGGGCCTCGGGGGCGGCTTCGAGCACCAGTTCGTCGTGCACCTGGAGCAGCAGCCTGGCGGCCAGGCCGGTGCTTTCCAGCTTGTGGTGCAACTGCACCATGGCCACCTTGATGATGTCGGCCGAGGAACCCTGGATGGGGGCGTTGGCCGCGGCGCGCAGTTGCTGGGCCTCCATGCCGCCCCGGCGGGCTACCTCCAGGTCGATCGCGAGGGGATCTTTGCCCCGGAGGCGACCCAAACCATTGGGATCAAAGGGAAAGGGCCGCCGCCTGCCCAGGATCGTCTCCACATAGCCCTGGCTGAGGGCCAGCCGTTCTTGCAGCTCCAGGAAGGCAAACACCTTGGGGTAGCGCTGCTTGTACTTGCTTAAAAACTCCTTGGCCTGGGCCTGGCTCACGCCGGTTTCGCGGGCAAAGCGCTGGGCACCCATGCCGTAGATCACACCGAAATTGATCGTCTTGCCCAGCCGCCGCTCTTCGGGAGTGATGTCCTCTTTTTCCAGCAGCAAGCGGGCGGTGAGGGCATGCACATCGTCTCCCTGTTGGTAGGCGTTCTCGAGCACCTCCTCCCCCGAGAGGTGGGTGAGGATGCGCAGCTCGATTTGGGAGTAGTCGGCGCTGATCAGGTGCCAACCCTCTTGGGGCAAAAAGGCTTTGCGAATCCGGCGGGAAAATACCGTGCGAATCGGGATGTTTTGCAGGTTTGGGTTGCTGCTGGAGAGCCGGCCGGTGGCGGTAACAGCCTGGTTGAAATCGGTGTGCACCCGCCCCGTTTCGGGTTCCACCAGGGCGGGTAGGGCATCCACATAGGTGCTCTTTAATTTGCTCAGGGTGCGGTGCTCCAGCACCAGGGGCACCACCGGGTGATCGGCCTCCAGCTTCTCGAGCACGGCGGCATCGGTGCTCCAGCCCGTTTTGGTTTTGCGCGATTTTTTGCGATCCAGCCCCAGGGTGTCGAACAGCAATTCGCCCAGTTGCTTGGGGGAGGCCAGGTTGAAATCGCTGCCGGCGGCCTCCTTGGCCTGGGCTTCCAGGGTGGTGAGGGTGGCGAGCAACTCGGCCGAGAGCTCCTGGAGGTAGGCGATGTCGATGCGGATGCCGGTGGCTTCCATGGCTGCCAGCACGGGCTCCAGCGGCAACTCCACCTCCCGCAGCAGCGGCGTCAAGGCTTCGCCGAGGTCCTGGAGTTGCTGGCCCAACAGCTGGCTGAGCCTCCAGGTGAGGTGCACGTCCATGCCGCAATAGAGGGCCGCAACCTCGATCGGCACCGAGGCGAAGTTGGCACCCTTGGCCACAAGGTCGCTGAAGCTGGTGGGGGTAAAACCAAAGTTGCGTTCTGCCATGGCGTCAAGGCCGTGTTTGGCGTTGGCATCGCGCAGGTAATCGGCAAGCAGGGTGTCCATCACCACGCCGCCGAGGGCCAGGCCATGGCGCAACAGGATCAACCGGTCGTACTTGGCGTTTTGCAGGCTTTTGGGGTGGTCTGGGCAGGTCAGCCAGGGGGCCAGGGCACTCACCACCGCAGCCAAGGGAAGTTGGGGCGGGGCGGCGGGGGCCGCACTGAGCAGATCCGCGGCCATGGGGGGGTGGTGGCCAATCGGCAGATAGGCCAGATCCGATGGCCCTGGCCCCCAGCAGAAACCCATCCCCACCAGCTCAGCTTTGAACGGGTTGAGATCGGTGGTTTCGGTGTCGAGGGCGATGGGATGGGCGGCATCGCTGGCAGCCATCAACCGCCCCACCAGGACCTCGAGCTCAGCGGTGCTGCTGATCAGCTGGGGCTCAAGGCTCGGTTGAGCTGCGGCGGGATGGGTGGCTGCCGAATCAGTCCCTGGGGAATCAGTCCCTGGGGAATTGGTGGCTGGTGGATTGGCAGCTGGTGGATCGGCAGGGATTGGGCTCGAGGCTGCAGAAGCTTTGGTTGCCTGGGCCGCTTCGAGCTCCGAAAGATCCGGGGGCTGGCTGGAGAAAATCGTGGCGAAGTTGGGTACCTGGCGCACCAGGCTGAAGAGCTCCAGCTCCTCGAGGTTTCCGGCGAGGGCTTCGGCTTTGACCGCACCCAGCTCCAGCCGTGGCTCCCTGGGGAGGGGGATGTCGATCAGGATCTCGGCCAACATCCGGGAGCGATAGGCGTTCTCCTTGTCGGCCCGCAGCTTCTCGATCAGGGCCCCTTTGAGGGGGCCGTTGCTGGCCTTGGGGCCATCAAGGCCATCGAGGGCGGCATAGATGCCATCCACGTGTTCGAAGGATTGGAGCAGGCTGATGGCGGTTTTGGGGCCCACGCCCTTGACGCCGGGGATGTTGTCGGAGGAATCGCCCGTCAGCGCCTTGAGGTCGACCACCTCCTCCGGGGTGACGCCGAGCTTGGCGATCACCCCGTCGCGGCGAATGTCCGTGGGACCGCTGTTTTTCGCATAGGGACCACCCCCCATGTAGAGCACGGAGATGTCGCGGTGGTCGTCGACCAGCTGGAACAGATCCCGGTCACCGGAGAGGATCCGCACCCGCCAGCCCTGGTTGGCAGCCCTGTTGGCCAGGGTCCCGAGCACGTCATCGGCCTCGTAGCCCGGCGCCATGCAGAGGGGAATGTCGAGGGAGTCTTCGAGGATGGTTTGCAGGTTGGCGAGGTCGGCAAAGAAGTGCTCGGGGGCTGTGTCGCGGTGGGCCTTGTAGGCCTCGTCGGCCACGTGCCGGAAGGTGGGCTCTGCCGTATCAAAGGCAATCACCACCCCTTGGGGGGCTAGGCCCTTGCAGTTGTCGAGCAGGGCTTTGAGAAAGCCATAGGTAACCGAAGTGGGTACGCCCTCCTTGGTGCTCAGGCCCCCTTCACCGCCTTTGGAAAAGGCGTAAAAACTCCGAAAGGCGAGGGAATGGCCGTCAACCAGTAGCAGCAAGGGCTTTTGTCCTGGCATGGCAAGCCCTTCGGCCCTGGATTAATTGGAGTGCGCCCAGCCTGCCAGAGCAGGTTGGGCGAGCCGCTCTTGCGTGAACTGCGTTGCCTGATCCGGCATCCTGAGGGGAGCAAAGGCCCCCTGGGCCAACCCCTGCCATGGCCCGCACCCCCCGGCGCTACGCCGTGCACCTGCATCTCAGTGGTGGGCAGAGCGAAATCGCCCACTTCAAAACCCTGGAAGCCTTCCAGCAGTGGTACGGCGGGGTTCTGACCGCGGCTTCGTCGTCATCTCCCGCCTCAGACACCTTTGTAAATGTGCCGATGGGCGATCTTGAGGGAGAGTATTTGGTCGTGCGTCCGAGTGCTGTGATTGGCATCCGGGTCGAACCCCTCTACGGCTCCCTCGACGATTGACCTGATGGAATTGCTTTGGGGAGAGGCGTTTTTCGCCGGTGCCTTGGCCCAGTTGGTGGCACGGCTCACCAGCTTGCCTGCCGTGGTGCTCTTGCTGGCCACCGGGTTGTTTGTTGGCCGGGCTGGCTTGGATTTGGTGCAGCCAGAAACCCTGGGCCGGGGGCTGGAGCCCTTGGTGGGTTTGCTGGTGAGCTTGGTGTTGTTTGATGGCGGCCTGAATTTGCGCCTTGCCGGCCGCGACCTCCAGCGGGCGGTGGTGCAGTTGGTGTTGGTGCGGGGTGTGCTCGGTTTGGTGGGTGGGGCTTTGTTTGCCCATCACTTGGCCGGGTTGCCCTGGCCCTTGGCCTGGGTGTTTGGGGCGATTGCCCTGGCCACTGGGCCCACGGTGGTAACGCCGATGGTGCAGCAGATGCGCCTGATTCCAGGCTTGGGGCGACTGCTGGAGGCGGAAGGCCTGATCCTGGAGCCGGCGGGTGCCGTGCTGGCCCTGCTGCTGCTGCAACTGGCCTTGGGGGATCTCGATAGCTGGCAGGACGTGGCAGCCCTGTTGGCGTTGCGGCTCGGCGGCGGCGTGGCGATCGGCGCCCTGGGGGGTTGGTTGCTGGTGGAGGTGCTCAAGCGCCTGCCCCCCAAGTCCGACGGCCTCAAGCTGCAGCTCAGCCTGGGGATGCTGTTTTTGCTGGTGAGTGGGGCCCAGGCCCTGTTGCCAGAGGCGGGGTTGCCGGCGGCGGTGAGTGCCGGGGTGGTGGTGGGTTTGCGGCTCGATGCGGAGGCCAGCCAGCTCGATGAGCTGATTAGTCAGTTGGCCCAGTTGGCCATCACCGTGCTGTTTCCCCTGCTGGCAGCGGATCTGTCCTGGGGTGAGCTGAGCCCCTTGGGTTGGGGTGGGGTGGCCTGTGTCTTGGCCTTGATGGTCTTCCGTTGGATCGTCATCCAGGTGGGCGGCATTGGTCTGCCCTCCCTGGGTTGGCGCGACAAGTTGATGCTCAGCTGGATTGCCCCCCGCGGCATCGTCACCGCAGCGGTGGCCAGCCTGTTTGCCATCCAGCTCCAGGAGGCTGGCATTGCCGGTGCCGGGGCCTTGAAGGGATTGGTGTTCCTCACCATCCTGCTCACCGTGGGCATTCAGGGCTTCACCGCCCCCGCCCTGGCCAAGGGCCTGGGGCTGGTGCAGCCGGAGCCGCTAGAGGGAGCGTCCCTAGAGGCTGCGCTGGATGCGGGCCCTGTCCTCGCCACTGCGGTGCAGGAGCAACCAGGTGGCGAGTAGGTCGGGGCCCTGGAGGCTGCCCAGCAGGGCGGCGCGCAGGCTCTTCATGATCACGCCCTTTTTGACACCGGCGTCCGTGGCTGCTTCGCCCAGTAGCGCCTGGGCTTGATCGGAGTCGAGGGGCCCATCGTTGAGCTTCGACAGCAAAGCTGCCAAGGCTGGTTGGGCACCGTCGCTCACCACTTGGGCCTGGGCCGCTTCGTTGAGGGGCGGGCAGGTGAAGAAGGGTTCGGCCTGGGCTACCCCATCGGCCAGCAGGGTGAGGGATGGGCCAATCAGCTCGCAGAGATCCGCCTGCCAAGCCCCATCGGCGTGCATGGGATTGGGAGCCGTTCCACCCCAACCTTTGGCGGTCCACAGGGGTTGCAGTTGGTCGCGCAACGCCGCGGGCCCCTGCCCGTGGAGCACCTGGCCGTTTAGCCAATTGAGCTTGTCCCAATCGAATCGGGCCCCTGCCTTGTTCACCCGCTCGAAGCCAAAGACGGCCGCGGCTTGCTCGAGGGTGAAGCGCTCGTCCATGCCCTCCGGCGGCGACCAACCCAGCAGGGTCATGTAGTTGGCCAGGGCCTCGGCCGCATAGCCCATGGCTTGGAAGTCGCCGATGGACGTCACCCCATCGCGCTTGGAGAGCTTTTTGCCCTCCTGGTTGAGGATCAGGGGGGTGTGGGCAAACACGGGCACCTCGTCGCCCAGGGCCGCGTAAAGCAGCAATTGCTTGGCCGTATTGGCGATGTGGTCTTCGCCGCGGATCACATGGGTGATGGCCATGGCGGCGTCATCAATGACCACCACCAGGTTGTAGAGCGGATCACCGATTTGATCGGCGGGGGCCCGCCTGGCGATCACCATGTCGCCGCCCAGGTCGGCGCCAGCCCAGCGCATGGGGCCGCGGACCAGGTCGTTCCAGGTGATGGTGGCGCCATCGTCGATGCGGAAGCGCACCGTGGCCTCCCGGCCTTCGGCGATGAAGGCGGCTTGCTGCTCAGGGGTGAGGTTGCGGTGGCGGTTGTCGTAGCGCGGGGCCTGTTTGGTGGCGGCCTGGAGCTCCCGCATGGCGGTGAGTTCGGCTTCCGTGGCAAAGCAGCGGTAGGCATGGCCTGAATCCAGGAGCCCTTGGATGGCTTCCCGGTGGATGTCGATGCGGGCGCTTTGGATGACGGGCTCTTCATCCCAATCGAGGCCAAGCCACCGCAGGCCCTCGAGGATGTTGTCGGTGTATTCGGGCTTGGAGCGCTCCCGATCGGTATCTTCGATCCGCAACAAAAACTTGCCGCCCTGGTGGCGGGCAAACAGCCAGTTGAAGACTGCCGTTCGGGCCGTGCCGATGTGCAGGGTGCCCGTGGGGCTTGGCGCCAGGCGAACGCGGACGGCCGAACAACCCGTTTGCGCTGCGCCCACCAAGGAACCCTCCAAGTTGAAGGGATGAAATGAAACGGGACTGACGGGATTCGAACCCGCAACTTCCGCCGTGACAGGGCGGTGCTCTAACCGGTTGAACTACAGTCCCAGACTTTGAATTTCCAGGCTGCTCCAAGAAGCAGCTGGACAAGGTTTCGCGATTTGAGGGAATCGCGAACTCAGGCTGTCGCTGATGCGACTTAAAGAGTATCCGTGATCGAAGGTCCCATCGTCAACCGATTGGAGCCGTTGGAACCGTCGAACGGATGGCTTGACCCTAGGGACGGAAGCCTGCCGGTTCAATCAAGCGAACTTGATTGCCTCTGGCCGTGAATTCACGACCTTGATCACTTTGAACAACCACACGGCCACCGGATTTAACCCGGATGACACGGGCACGAACCCAGCCAAGAGCGGCTGATTCGAGCACCTTGACCACATCGCCGGGTTGTAGATCCAACTCCATGTTCGGAACCACGAAACTGCAAGTGGGGACATCGAACGCGCCGTGGAGGACTTGAACCCCCGACATCAGGTTTTGGAGACCTGCGTTCTACCAACTGAACTAACGGCGCAATGCCGACGCCCCCGTAAACGAGAGGGAAGATCTGTTGAGAAAGATCCTCAGCGGTCGAAGCGTTGCTTGACTCGAGTGGCTTTACCCACCCGATCACGCAGATAGAAAAGCTTCGCCCTACGCACCTTACCGCGGCGCTCCACTTTCACGGAGGCAACCTGGGGGCTGTGGAGCATGAAAACCCGCTCCACACCGATGCCTTGGAAGATGCGGCGCACGGTGATGGTCTCGTTGAGACCGCCGTGGCGCTTGGCAATCACCACGCCCTCGTAGGGCTGCACCCGCTCCTTGCTGCCTTCACGGATGCGCACACCGACTTTGACCGTGTCACCCACATAAATCTCGGGCAGGTCGCTCTTGAGCTGCTCGGCTTCGAAGGAGCGAATCAACTCGTAGGCGCTGAGCTTGCCGGTGGTGACGCCTGCGGCGACCTTGGCGGGCTTCTCCTGGACCGCAGTTGCGGCAGGGGCCTCAGAGGTTGCGCTCACCTGCTCTTCGTTGACGTCTTCTGCTGTCATGTCCTTTGAATCCGATGCCATCTCAGCTCCGCTACGCCTGACCAAACCACCAGTGTACCGGCTCAGGTGTCAGCCCTCCCTTCCCCCCGATTCAGCTGGAGGCGCAGGCGCTGGATGGCCATGGCGGCTCCGGTGATCAGCATCCAGGCCAGGCCTGCCCCATTGGCCAGCACGTAGAGGGTTTCGCCCTGGGGACCCACCCACTGCTTGAGCCACTCGCCCTCGTGCAAAACCATCAAAATGTGGGCCTGATCCCGCCCTAGGCCGGCCCAATCGCGAAGCACCCGATAGCCCACGCCAGTGGTCACGGTGAGGGCTAGGGGGAGGAGCACAACCGGGGCGATCACCGCGTGGGCTTGCCGCAGGCGCTGGGAGATGGAAGGGGCCATGGTCCCGATGGGTTTACCTGCGCCCCACAGGGAGCTGCCTGTTGGTAGCTTGAATCTCTATGGAAATCCAGCCTGGCGCAAAACCAGGTTGGCTGGACAGCTTCTTTGCCCTGGCGTTTGCATGAATCTTTTCGCCGACCTTCTGGCCAGTACCAAAGGGGCTAAGCCCCAAGGGAGCAGTTCAGGGGTGATCGAAACCGGTCCCAGGATCCAGAAAGGCCGTAGGGGCGTAGAGATCAAATCGGCCCGCGAGTTGGAAACGATGCGCAAAGCCAGCCGCATTGTGGCCACCGTGCTGCGGGAAATCATGGAGTTGGCGGCCCCTGGCATGACCACCGGCGACCTCGATCGCCACGCCGAAAAGCGCATCCGCGAGATGGGCGCGACCCCCAGCTTCAAGGGCTATCACGGATTCCCGGCCAGCATTTGCGCCAGCATTAACGACGAAGTCGTGCATGGCATCCCCAGCAGCAAGCGGGTGATCCATGCCGGCGACCTGTTGAAGGTGGATACCGGGGCCTATTTCGATGGCTACCACGGCGATAGCTGCGTCAGCCTCTGCGTTGGGGAAGGGGCCACGGACGATGCCCAGCGACTCACCCGGGTGGCCCAGGAATCCCTGATGAAGGGGCTCGCCCAAATCAAGGCTGGCAACACCCTGCTCGATATTGCCGGCGCCGTTCAAGACCACGTGGAGGCCCATGGCTATGCCGTGGTGGAGGACTACACGGGCCATGGGGTGGGCCGGAACCTGCACGAAGAACCCTCCGTGTTCAACTTCCGAACCCGGGATCTGCCCAACATGACCCTGCGGGCCGGGATGACCCTGGCGGTGGAACCGATCCTCAATGCCGGCAGCAAGGCCTGCCGCACCCTCAAGGATCGCTGGACCGTGGTCACGACCGACGGGACCCTGTCGGCCCAATGGGAGCACACCATTGCCGTGACCAGCGATGGTTGTGAAATCCTGACCGATCGAGATTTTTAGATCTCGCGATTTTTGAACTTCGGGATTTTTAACTCCCGCCACTTTTAAGGGCTGGTCTTGGTTGACGGCTTGGTAGTCAGGGAGCAGTACAACCAGCGCCCCAGGGTGGTGAGGGGCATCAGCACATAGGTGAGCGGGTTTGGGGTCACGATGATCAGGTTGCAGCCCCAATGGGCCTGGGTGAGCACCTGGTTGGCCACAAAGCCGGCCCCCATCAAGCCGATGGGATTGAGCTCTGAGCGGAAGGGGCCCAGCACCAGCCGCCGCACCCGAATCGGCCGCTCCCCTGAGGCCCAATCCAGGGAGCGCAGGCTGATGAGTTGGCCCAGCAGCCGTTTACTGATTTCGTAGAGCGGACTGATGGCCGGTTGGATTTCCGCCTCCGAGGTGTTGAACCAAAGCTCTGGAGCCCCTTGCCTTTGGCGCCCGGCCGCCTGCTGGGCAAACAATTCTGCCAGCCGCCAGCTGCTCAGGGCATTCACCTCGAGGGCCGTGGCGGTGGCCTCCTGGCTGCGGGCCTGGTGGGAATTGATGCCATGGTTGAGCACCAACACATCCACCCCAGCCAGTTCAGCGGCGAGGGCGGCCTCCTGGCCTGTCTGCCAGCGCACCTGGCGCAGGGGAATGGTCGCCCCATCTGGGTCGCGCAGGATCAAGGGCTGATCCCGGCTGGAGATGGCAATTAGCTGGGCGCCGCGGCGATGCCAGGCCTGGAGCAGGGCTTGCCCTAGGGCTCCACTGGCTCCGGTGATGGCCACGGTGATAGGCCCTGGGATGGCTCCTTCGGGAGCCCCTGGTGGTTGGGTAAGCGCGGTCATGGCTGGTGATGGCAAACCTCGGCCAAGACGTCAGCATGGATCAGGCCTCCCGATTCGATGGTTGTGACGGGTTTATCCCCCCTAGGTAGCACCGCTTTTGACACGGCTGCCCCAGGCAAGGCTCCAGCAGGCATGGCTCCCCTGGTGCCCCTGTTTGCCCCCTATTGCGGCGGGATGGCCAAGCAAAGCGAGCTGCTCCAGGCCCTGGGCTCCTTGGCCCAGGGGTCGTGGCAGGGAGCCCGCCAGCTCGAGGGCGGCAGGAGTCACCCCTATCGCCTGGAGTGGCAGGGGGAATCGGCGCCGCTGGAGATGCTTCGCTGCCAGTTGCTGTTCCCCGCGCTGCCGGAGTTGGGCTATCGCTTTTCCCTGCCGGCCCACCAGCTGGTGCTCTGGCTGGTTCAAAGCGAGGGCGATGATCTTCCCCAGGCGTTTTGGCGCTGGTTGCTCTTGGGCCAGCCCATGGCTGGGGAGGCCTAAATTGGCTAGCCAAGGGTCCTTGGCACGGTTGATTCATGGCTTCTACCTTGCTGATTGGATCCTGCGAGCCCTTCAGCGGTAAGTCGGCCGTGGTCTTGGGTTTGGCCCGTCTTTTGGGCCGGCAGGGCGTCAAGGTCTTGTTTGGCAAGCCGTTAGCCACAACCCTGCAGAACCCCGCTGACGCGGCTGGGGACAGGGGCGGGGCCGTAATTGATGCCGATGTGCGCTTCGTCGGCCAGACCCTGGGCCTGGCCGATAGCCAGTTGATTCCTTCCCTGCAGGTGCTCGCACCCGAAACGGCCCACGCCCGCTTGCTGGCCTCTGATGTGGGGCCAGGGCCTGGCTTTGATGCCTTGCGTGAGCAGCTGGCGGCGGCCCCCGAAGGGGTGGCGTTGCTCGAGGCTGCCGGCAGTCTCCACGAAGGTCTGCTCTATGGATTGAGCCTTGTTCAGCTGGCCGAGGGTCTCGATGCCCCGGTGGTGCTTGTCCATCCTTGGAACGACAGTTGCAGTATCGATTCGCTGCTCGCGGCCAAGGCCCAGCTCGGCCACCGCTTGGCCGGCGTGGTGCTGAATGCGGTGACCCCAGAGGAGGTGCCCCTACTCCGAACGGAGGTGGTGCCTGCCATCGAGCGGCTCGGACTAGCGGTGTTGGGGGTGATGCCCCGCAGTCCCCTGCTGCGCAGCGTCACGGTGGAGGAGCTGGCCCGGCGGCTTGATGCCCAGGTGCTCTGCTGCCGGGATCGTCTCGATCTGCTGGTGGAAACCCTCTCGATTGGCGCCATGAATGTCAATTCGGCCATGGAGTTTTTCCGCCGCCGCCGCAATATGGCCGTAGTCACCGGTGCCGATCGCACCGATATCCAGCTGGCTGCCCTGGAGGCGTCCACCCAGTGCCTGATCCTCACGGGGGCGGGAGATCCGCTCACCCAACTGCTCAACCGGGCCGAAGAATTGGAGGTTCCGTTGCTCAAGGTGGAGCACGACACCCTGACCACGGTGGAAGTGATTGAGAAGGCTTTTGGCCATGTGCGCCTCCATGAGGCGGTGAAGGCCACCTATGCCGTCCGGCTGGTGGAAGAGCATTGCGATTTCAGCCCCCTGCTCACCCAACTGCAGCTCCCCGCGATCGCTGGGTAACGCTGCTAATTTCACTGGACAGGCTGCGGGCTGTCGGTGACTCGATCCCTTGATTTTCCAGCGATCGATCGGATCGATACCCTGGCCCAAGAATTGGCCATGCTCCAAGACAGGGGCAAGCGGCGCATTGCAATCCTGGGCAGTCGCCACCTGCCTGTGGTGGCTGTTCACCTGGTCGAATTGGTGGCCCGCTCCCTGGCCCAGGAAGGCCACAACCTGATCACCTCCGGGGCCCAGGGGGTCAATGCTGCGGTGATCCGCAGCGTGTTGGAAATTGATTCCAGCCGCCTCACCGTCTTGCTGCCCCAGAGCCTGGACCATCAGCCGGGTGAATCCCGCGAGCTGCTGGAGCGGGTGCTGCATCTGGTGGAAAAGCCCGAGCACGATGAACTGCCCTTGCCGATGGCCAGCAGCCTCTGCAACCAAGAGATCATTACCCGCTGTGACCAGTTGATTTGCTTCGCTTTCCACGACAGCGAAACCCTCTTGGCCAGCTGCAGGCTGGCCGAAGACATGGGCAAGGTGGTCACCTTGATGTTCTTTGACTGAGTGGCCAGCTCAGGCGATTAGCTCAGGGGGCCAGAACAGCCTTGAGCCCTACGGAGCGAGAACAGCCTTGAGCCCTACGGAGCGAGAACAGCCTTCAGCCCTTCCACGTAGAGCAGCCCCGTGCACAGCAGGCCGGCCGCCCAAGTCATGCCACGTAGTGGCGGCACATTGCCCACATAGGCGCCCACATACACCAGCCGCAGGAGCGGATGCAGCCAGGCGGCGGCGATGGCGACCGGCGCCGTGGGCCCTGCAATCAGGCAAAGCAGGCAAGCCGGTGCATGCAAGGTGAAGGCTTCAAAGCTGTTTTGGTGGGCCCAGCTGGCCCGCTTCCCCCAGGCTGGAAGCCGATCGAACATGGCCCGCGGGGCGGCCATGTCAGCCATGGTGAAGTCGGCTTTGGAGCGTCCCGCTCCCAGGGGCACCACACTCAGCACCACCACGGCGCCGGCAAGCACCAAGGACCAGGCATAGGGGGCAAGGGTGGCGGCTTGGCTCATCGGGGTGGGAGTTTTGAGGATCCTTTTCTAGGGTGGCCCCAATCCCGTTCGCGTGTGCCATGGCCGACACCTATTCCTTCGATGTGGTGAGCGATTTCGATCGCCAGGAATTGGTGAACACCCTGGATCAAGTGCGCCGGGATGTGGGCCAGCGCTTCGACCTCAAGGATTCCGGCACCGAGATCGACCTCGAGGAGACCAGTCTCACCATCACCACCGCCAGCGACATGACGCTCCAGGCCGTGGAAGATGTGCTGCGCCAGAAGGCCACCAAGCGCAACCTCTCGCTCAAAATCTTCGATTTCCAAACCCCAGAAGCTGTGGGCGGCAACAAGGTCAAGCAAGTGGTGAAGCTGCGCAAAGGCCTCTCCCAGGAGCTGGCCAAGAAGCTCAGTAAGACGGTGCGCGACGAGCTCAAAAAAGTGACCGTGGCGATCCAGGGCGAAAGCCTGCGCGTCACCGGCAAGAACAAAGATGACCTTCAGCAGGCCATCCAGTTGCTCAAGGAGCAAGACGTTGACGTGCCCCTCCAATTTGAAAACTACCGGTAAGCAAGGCGGCGTTCTGATGGCCGCTCTGGTGCCTTACGTGCTGCCCTACGTGGTGCCTTGCGTGGTGGCCCTGGGCCTGGGCGCGGTTCAGGCACCGGTGCGGGCCCAGACCCAGGGCGCGCAGCAGGTAGCGCCAGGCAGACCAGCTGCCCCAAATGTGCTCCAGGAGGCGGGCCAGCGCTTTCACCCGGTGTTGTCGGCCCGGGGGATGGTGGCCAGCCAGGAGGCGATCGCGTCGTCGGTGGGAGCCCAGATCCTGCGCAGCGGTGGCAATGCGGTGGACGCGGCGGTGGCCACCTCCTTTGTCCTGGCTGTCACCCTTCCCCAGGCTGGAAATTTGGGCGGTGGCGGTTTCCTGGTGGCCTGGCTGCCGGGGACATCGCCCGCCAAGGGCCGGGGCTGTTTCTTGGACCCCCGCAATCTGGCCCCCAACAAACCCACAAACCAAGGGACGAATCCCGAGCTTGCCCTGGGCCGCGGCCATGCCATCGCCATCAACTTCCGGGAAAAGGCCCCCTTGGCGGCTACTCCTGGCATGTTTCTCAACGCTGAGGGCAAGGTCGATCGCCAACGGGCCACCCGCAGCCTGTTGAGCAGCGGGGTTCCTGGTACCCCCGCCGGTTTGGTGTTGAGCCAGCGCTGCTATGGGCGCCTAAGCCTGTTGCAGGTGATGGCACCGGCCATCCGCCTGGCCGAGCAAGGGTTTCCGGTGGGCAAGGAACTCAGTGAGTCTCTGCAACAGGCCTCTGCTTTGCTCCAAGCCGACCCCCAGTCGCGCCGCATCTTTTTCAAGCCGTCTCGCTTGCCCTACCAGCCCGGTGAGATTTTGCGCCAGCCCCTGTTGGCTGCCACGCTGCGCCGGGTGGCCCAGCAGGGCGACAGGGGCTTCTACCAAGGGGTAACGGCGGATGCCTTGGTGCGGTTGATGCAGCAACGGGGCGGATTGATTCGCCAAGCTGATTTGGATGGCTATCGCGCCCAGTTGGTGCGGCCCTTGACCAGCAGCTTTCGGGGCTATCCGGTGATCACCATGCCGCCCCCCAGTGGCGGTGGTGTGACCCTGCTGCAGCTGCTGCACATCCTGGAGCCCTTGGATTTGGAGGCCTCGGGGTTGAACAGTGCCGCCACGATTCATCGGATGGTGGAGGCGATGAACCTGGCCTATCGCGACCGCAACCGCTGGCTGGGGGATCCGGATCAGGTGGCGATCCCGATCCAGGGCCTGCTGAGTCGCAGCTATGCGAACCAGTTGCGCCAATCGATCGCAGCGGCCCGCCACCGACCTGCCGCGGAGCTGGAAGCTTCCAAAGTGGCCCTGCCGGAGGGCACCAACACCACCCATCTATCGGTGGTGGATCGCCAAGGCGGAATGGTGGCCACCACCACCACGCTCAACTTCGCCTACGGCAACGGGGTGAGCGTGCCTGGTGCGGGCTTTCTGCTCAACAATGAAATGGACGACTTCTCAGCCCAGCCGGGTTCTGCCAATGCCTATGGCTTGGTGCAGGGCACGGCCAATGCCATCGCCCCCGGGCGCCGGCCCCTCAGTTCGATGACCCCCACCCTGGTGTTCCGCGCCGATGGCACCCCCTGGTTTGCGACGGGGAGCCCGGGGGGAAGCCGGATCATCACCACCGTGTTGCAGGTGCTGCTCAACCGCATGGTGCACGGCTTGAACTTGGCCTCAGCTGTCGCGGCACCGAGGTTCCACAGCCAACTCTGGCCCGACCAGGTGTTGATCGAACAGGGCCTGAGCCCCGACACCATCAAGCTTCTGGAAGCCATGGGCCACAGCCTCGTCAAGGGGCCTGCCATGGGATCAGCGAATAGCGCCGAGTCCTTGCAAGGGCCCAGGGGCCTGCCAGCAGGAAGTTACGGCTATGCCGACCCCCGCCGCCGCGATGCCGGGGCGGCGGGGGAGTAGACGGCCTAGGCCGCAGCTTGGTTCGGCGCGGTGAGCATGTTGATGGCTGAAAAAGCCAAGCCGATGCCAAACAGCATGCCAATCGCCCAGATGCTGTCGCTGGGCCATTCGGCGATCAACATGCCCCCCAAGATGGCGGTGACCACCCCATCCACCAACACCAAGCCCCGGGCAGGCCCCTGGTTGGTGGCGGCGGCGGCCAATTCCATCACCCCTTCAAAGGCGAGTAGGAAACCCACAAACAAAGTCAGGCTCACTTCGCTGTCGATGGGGAAGGCCAAGACCCAGATGCCGCCACCCACGTAGAGCAAGCCGGAAAGAAGGCGGAAGATTTTGCCCTTGGTATCGGCTTCGCCGCTAAGCCGCAGCACTTGGGAGATGCCTGCCACAACAGCCACCGCTCCGATGGCGATGGTGAGCAGGGTTGCCGACACAAACGGCAGCACAATCGACAAGCCCGCCCCGGCGAACAGCAAAGCGGCGGTTAGCCAGCGCAGGGCTGGGGAGGCAGGAGCAGACAACAATCCAGGGCATCGAAGCTCCACCTTAGAGGTTTTGCAGTGGGGGCTTTATCTGCAAAGCCTCACGACAAATGTGGCAAAGGATCACGGTGGTTGCCGGAACGGTGCCCCCTCGCCATAGTCATTACACGTTTCGATACGAACCAATGTTTGAGCTGCTTCCGCCGCTCAACGATCACAACCTCCCTTGGATGGATACCATCCATCCAATCGTTGTGCACTTTGTGATTGCCATGGGGCTGATCACGTTCGTTTTTGATTGCATTGGAATCTTTGCCAGGAAGCCAGCCCTGTTCGAAGTGAGCTTTTGGAATTTGCTGTTTGCGACGGCGGCAATTTTCGTGGCGATTATTTTTGGCCAAGTCGAAGCTGGCTTGGCCAATCCCTACGGAGCCTCTAGCGATATCCTCAATTTGCACAGCACGATTGGCTGGTCTTTGGCTGGAATTCTTTCGGCCATGTCGGCTTGGCGCTATGTGATTCGCAGCAAAGATCCCAAGCAATTGCCCTTGCCCTTTTTGGGGGCAGGTGGCTTGCTTAGCGCCCTGATTGTGGTCCAAGTCACCTTGGGAAATCAGTTGATTTGGGTGTACGGACTCCACACCGTGAAGGTGGTGGAAGCCATGCGAGCGGGCCTGGTCTGATGGGTCTTCATCTGATGAGTCTTCAATTCCTCCCCGGTCAATCGCCGATCCAGCAGCTTGCCCCTGAGCTGGGATCCAATGGCCTCCCCTACAGCCTGCCGATCCACCCCAATCTGGTGCACTTCACCATTGGGTTGTTTGTGATCGCGATTGCCTTTGATATTGCCGGTGCCCTTTATCCCCTGGAAAAGCGAGTCTTTCGCTTTCTGGCCCTGCCGGTGACCCGCCAGGGATTCCACGATGTGGGTTGGTACAACCTGCTGGCTTGCTGCGGCGTCACGTTTTTCACCGTGGCGGCAGGTTTTTTTGAGATGTTGTTGGCCGTCCCCTTGCCCGGGGTAACCAGCGCGATCGGCCTCCACAGCATGGAAACCATGCTGTGGCATGGGGTTGGGGGGGTGGTGATCCTGCTGGTGATTGTGGCCATGACCGTTTGGCGTGGCTACCAGCGCTTTCTTTGGCGCAAAGACATGGGTCGCCAGGTGCAGTGGCTCTATTTGTTGGTGGGCTTGGCCATGTTTCTGATCATTGGTTTGCATGGCACCCTGGGCGCTGAATTAGCAGGGGAGTTCGGTGTGCATATCGCTGCCGACCAGCTCTTGGCTGCCGGCGCTGACCTCAAGGTGGCCTTGCCATGACCAACGCCCCGCCATCCAGTGTCAAGTTGCCTGCCGTGGTGGGCTTGGCCCTCGCCGTTGGCGCTCTCATCGCCCTGAGTTGGTGGATGGGCCAGCAGGCCTACCACTGGCTGCCGGTGCAGGCGTCCACCGCAGCGCCCTTGGTTGATGGACTGTTCAGCTTTGAAACGGCCCTAGGCACCTTTGTCTTTGGCGGGGTTTCGGCGGTGATGCTTTGGGTGATCGTGATGCATCGCGCCGATAAGTACGACGAGAGCGATGCCGTGCCCATTGAGGGCAATACAAAGTTGGAGGTGATTTGGACCGTGATCCCCCTGGTCATTGTGATGGGGATTGCTGTCTATGCGATGCGGGTGGGAGAGACCCTGGGCTCAGTGGGTCCGATGGAGCACATCCATCTGGCCCAGCCCGCCGAAGACCAGGGGGGGTATCCCGGCGACCGGCTGCCAGCCGAGCAGATCGAGGTGGTTGCCAGGCAGTGGTCCTGGGAGTTCCGCTATCCCGGCGCCAAGGTTTCGTCTACTGAGCTCCATCTGGCTGTTGATCAGCCGGTCACCTTCCGATTGGTATCTGAAGATGTGATCCATGGCTTTTATATCCCGGCCTTCCGCCTGAAGCAGGATGTGATCCCTGGACGGGCGATCAATTTCAACCTCACCCCCACCCGGGAAGGTCGGTATCGTTTGCGGGATTCCCAGTTCAGCGGAACCTGGTTTGCAGCCAATCAAGCTGATGTGGTTGTGGAGAGTTTGGACACCTACCAGCAATGGCTCAAGCAGTCAGCTTCCCAGCCCCTCCAGGCGGGAATCAGTGACGCCGTACAGCAATACGAAGATCGCAAAAAATTGAAGAGTCCTGGCTGGGCAACGGTGGTGCCGGCACCTCCTCCCCAAGTCAATGTTCCCGGATCTAACACCCTGCCCCACGACGCCTGATCCCCATGACTTCCGCCAGCTTCCCCCCGAATTACGCCCACCCAGAAGAAGGCTCCTGGAGACGCTATTTCACGTTCAACACCGATGCCAAGGTGATTGGTATTCAGTACATCGTGCTGGCGTTTTTCTATTTCATGATTGGTGGCCTGCTGGCCATGATCATCCGGGGTGAATTGATCACGCCGGAGGCCGATTTGGTGGATCGCACCGTGTACAACGGCATTTACACGATGCACGGAACGATCATGTTGTTCCTCTTCATCTTCCCGGTGCTGAATGGGCTCAACAACCTGTTGATCCCCACCATGATTGGTGCACCGGATATGGCGTTCCCGCGGTTGAATGCCGTGGCGTTTTGGTTGGTGCCTATTTTTGGCACCCTGTTGATTGCCAGCTTCTTTGTGCCGGGAGGACCTGCCTATTCCGGTTGGTGGTCCTATCCGCCGGTGAGTATTCAGAACCCCCTCGGCCATTTCGTCAATGGCCAGGGTTTATGGCTCACGGCTGTGGCCCTCTCGGGGGTGTCGTCGATCATGGGCGCGGTGAATTTCGTCACCACGATCCTGCGCATGCGTGCCCCAGGCATGGGCTTCTTTCGCATGCCGATCTTCTGTTGGACAGCTTTGGCTGCCCAGAGCCTGCAGTTGATTGGCCTGCCTGCCCTCACCGGAGGGGCGGTGATGCTGTTGATGGATCTCACCTTTGGCACCAGTTTTTACGAGCCTGAAGGTGGTGGTGACCCGGTGCTCTACCAACACTTTTTCTGGTTCTATTCCCACCCGGCCGTCTATGTGATCATTCTGCCGGTCTTTGGCATTTTCTCAGAACTTTTCCCTGTCTATTCCCGCAAGCCATTGTTTGGCTATGTCTATGTGGCTGTCGCCTCCTTCCTGATTGTTGGCTTGGGTTTGGTTGTTTGGGTTCACCATATTTTTCCCAGTGGCGTAGCCCAGTGGATGCGCAACTTCTTCATGTTCAGCACCATGCTGATTGCGGTGCCAACCGGCGTGAAGGTGTTCGCTTGGCTTGGCACCATCTGGCGGGGCAAATTGAGGCTCACCACGCCGATGCTTTTCTGTCTTGGCGGCTTGTTTAATTTTGTTTTTGCCGGCGTCACTGGCATCATGTTGGCCACCGTGCCTGTTGATATTCACGTCAGTAACACCTATTTTGTGGTTGGCCACTTCCACTATGTGATCTACGGGGCCGCCGTGATGGGCATCTTTGCAGCCATCTACCACTGGTTCCCCAAGTTCACGGGCCGGATGCCCTACGAGGGCTTGGGCAAGGTGCACTTCCTCCTCACCTTTGTGGGTGCCAACCTCAACTTCCTGCCCATGCACCCCTTGGGGTTGATGGGCATGCCCAGGCGCGTCTCCTCCTATGACCCGGAATTTGCCTTCTGGAATGTGCTCGCCAGTTTGGGGGCCTTTTTGCTCGGGGTTTCGATCATCCCCTTTTTGCTCAACATGCTGAGTTCCTGGGTGCGGGGCGAGAAAGCCCCCGCCAACCCGTGGAATGCCATTGGCTTGGAGTGGCTGTTGCCTTCACCTCCCGCCGAGGACAACTTTGGTGAGAATGTCCCCACGGTGATTGCCCGTCCCTATGGCTATGGAACCGGCCTGCCCCTGGTGGAAAACCAGCAGTCCTATGAGCAAGCCCTGCAGGAGGCCTGATCCATGACCCTCTCCAATCCCCCCAGTCAAGAGCACGGCCATCAGAGCCACAATCTCACCGGCTTCATCATTTTCCTTTGCTCGGAAAGTGTCATCTTTTTGGCATTTTTTAGCGGCTATGCCCTACTCAAAACCTCCGCTCTTAATTGGCTGCCCTCGGGAGTTCAAGGGTTAGAGGTTCATGCGCCCCTGATCAATACCATTGTGCTGGTTTCTAGCAGCGGCACCATCTATTTGGCTGAGCGCTTTAAGGCCAAAGAGAATATGGCCCTCTTCCGAGGGTTTTGGCTGTTGAGTATGGCCATGGGTGCCTACTTCCTCTATGGCCAATATGTGGAATGGAGTGGCCTGCAGTTTGGCTTCACCTCAGGCACCTTTGGAGGTACCTTCTACCTCCTCACCGGCTTCCACGGTCTGCATGTGGCGACTGGTATTGGTCTCATGGGCTTGATGTTGGTGAAGTCCTTTATTCCTGGCAATTACGTCGGTGGGGAGCAGGGCGTCGAGGCCACCTCGCTGTTCTGGCACTTCGTGGATGTGATCTGGATCATCCTGTTCCTGCTGATTTATGTCTGGCAATAACTGGAGGCCTATCACCATGCATCACCCCACGATTTCAGGAGCTCAACGATGATCATTGATGACATCACCTACGACATCATTGTGGTGGGAACGGGGGCCGCTGGGGGCACCTTGGCTGGCGACCTGGCCGGCTCCGGCCTCAAGGTGCTTGTGCTCGAGCGGGGGGTCCAGCTCCCCATCGAAGAGCAAAACGTGGCCGACGTGGGTCTGTTCCGCAAGGACCGTTACCACCCCAAAGAACAGTGGTTTGGCACGGACGGTGATCCGTTCTCCCCCCAGACCCTGTACGCCCTTGGCGGCAATACCAAGATCTGGGGCGGCGTGCTGGAACGCATGCGCGAACAAGAGTTCGAAGGCCTTGCCCTGCAGGAGGCCCATGCTCCTGCCTGGGGATTGGGTTATGGGGAGATGGCCCCTTGGTATACCCAGGCCGAGGATCGCTATCGCGTCCATGGACGCTCTGGTGTTGATCCCACCGAGCCCAACCGCCAGGGGGACTATGGCCTGGCTCCCAAGCCGATTGAGCCCTTCATGGAGGAGCTTCGCTTGGCTCTGCAACGCCATGGCACCCATCCCTACGACCTCCCCTTGAGCTGGTCGCAATCGCCGGTGGATCCCTCTGGCGATGCTGAATTGTTTGGTGTTGATCGGGCCCTCGAGCCCAAGGGCACCATCACGGTCCGCACCGGCACCGAGGTGACCCGGCTGCATGTCAACCCATCCGGCACCGAGGTGCGCGGCGTGGAAGCCAACGTGGCCGGTCAAAACTGGCTGTTTATGGCCCACCATGTGGTGCTGGCCGCCGGGGCCATCAACACCGCTGCGATTCTGCTGCGTTCAGCCACCGATCACCATCCCCGGGGTTTGTCCAATGGTTCCGATCAGGTGGGCCGCAACCTGATGAATCCCCAGCTCACCTCGATCTTGCAGTTGGCGGCCGAGCCCAATTCCGGCCGTTATCCGCGCAGTCTTGGGGTGAGTGATTTCCTCTGGGGCGACAAAAACGTGTCCTTCCCCCTGGGAACCCTCCAGACCGGTGGAGGGGTTCTCCAGGACGCCCTGTTTTCCGAATCCCCACCGGTGCTCTCCTTGGTGACCAAATTGCTGCCCAACATGGGCCTTGAGCAGTTGGCTGCCCGCTCGGTGAGTTGGTGGGCCCTGAGCCCGGTGTTGCCCGATCGCCACAACCGGGTATCCCTGCGGGGTGATCGCATTCAGGTGAATTACCTTCACAACAACCGCGAAGCCCATGACCGGTTGGTCTATCGCTGGGTTGACACCCTCAAGGAGGTGGAGGCTGACCCCCTCACCCATGTGGTGAAAACAGCCCCCACCCATCCCCGGGGAGAGGCGCCCCTTTCGGTGGTGGGTTATGCCTGTGGAACCTGTCGGATGGGCGTGAATCCAGCCACGTCAGTAGTGGACCTCAAGGGCCGCAGCCATGAGGTGGCCAATCTCACGATTGCCGATGCCAGTATGTTCCCCAGTTGCCCGGCGGTGGGCCCAGGCCTCACGGTGATTGCCAATGCCCTCCGTATCGCAGCTGAACTCAAGGCGTTGATTCGATGACCAGCACCCCCGATTCCGGCGGCCCTGTCATGAACAGCCAACTTGCCGAAGTTCAACGGCTTCTCGAGCGTGATAGCGAGACCCAACCCTGGGCTCTCTGGGGCAGTTACTTGCCCGAGCGCCAGTGGGGCACGGTGCGGGAGGACTACTCCGCCGATGGCAATGCCTGGACCTCCTTTCCCCATGACCATGCCCGCTCGCGGGCCTATCGCTGGGGGGAGGACGGCCTGCTTGGTCTGTGTGATGACCAGTGCCGCCTCTGCTTTTCCGTGGCCCTTTGGAATGGCGTTGATCCGATCCTGAAGGAACGTCCCTTTGGCCTGGGAAACCCTGAGGGGAACCATGGCGAAGATATCAAGGACTACTACTTTCATCAGGCGAATACCCCGACCCACAGCTTTATGCGGGGGCTCTACAAGTACCCCCAGGCTGAATTTCCCTACCAGCACTTGGTCGATGAAAATGGACGTCGCGGCCGGGACCAGCCTGAATACGAGCTTGTTGATACCGGCATCTTTGACGACAATCGCTACTTCGATGTTGTTATTGAATATGCCAAGGCATCACCCACCGACATCCTGATTCAGATCAGGGTTGTGAATCGGGGGCCGGCAACAGCGCCAATCACGTTGTTGCCCACGATTTGGATGCGGAATACCTGGTCCTGGGGTTATCCAGGCCAGACATGCCAGCCCATGGCTGTCTCAAATGAGGGGGTGTCAAAGGATGCTGTGGCGATTCCAGCCTTGGCCCATTTGGAGGCCTATGCATTGCACTGCCGGGAGCAGGGCGATTGGCTGTTTACCGACAACGAAACCAACCTGGATCGTCTGTATCACCAGCCCAACCCCACCCCCTTCCAGAAGGATGGTTTCCATCGGTATGTGGTGGACGGAGAGGCGGGTGCCATCAATCCGGCTCGATTTGGCACCAAGGCGGCCCGTTTGCTGCAGAGGGATCTGGCCCCTGGCGAAGAATGGTGCGTGCAGCTGCGTCTGCGCCCCCAAGCAGCTGATAGCCCAACGGCTGATGGGCCAGCGGTTGAACCGTTTGGTGCTGGCTTCGATGGGATTTTTGTGGAGCGGGAGGCCGATTGGCATGCTTTCCAAGAGCATCTTCTGCCAGGCCTCACGGCAGATGATCGCCTGATCCATTCCACGGCCTTGGCCGGTTTGCTGTGGTGCAAGAAGTACTACGGCTGGAGTGTGCTGCGTTGGCTGGAGGGGGACCCAACCCAGCCCCCTCCTCCGAGTAATCGCTGGCAAACCGATACGGCCCTCTGGAGTCGTCTCCATGCCCACAACATCATTTCGATGCCGGATTCGTGGGAGTACCCCTACTTTTGCCAGTGGGATTTGATGTTCCACGCGGTGGCTTTTGCCGTGATCGATCCAGCCACGGCGAAGGAGCAATGCATGCTGCTGCGATCGCCACACTTCACCTCTCCGAGTGCCCAGACCCCAGCCTATGAATGGGCGCTTTCCGATCCCAACCCGCCGATTGGGGCCTGGGCGGCGATGCGGATCTATCAGATCGATCGCAAGCAATCTGGAGTTGCCGATCAAGCCTTTCTGCGATCGTCCCTGCGCAAATTACTGCTTGAATACGGCTGGTGGGCGAATCGCAATGATCGCTCAGGCGACAATGTCTTTGAGGGAGGCTTCCTTGGCCTCGATAATATTGCCGTCTTTGATCGCCGTTTCCCCCTTGCCGATGGCAGCCACATTGAGCAGTGTGATGGCACCGCCTGGATGGCTTCCCTTAGCTTGAATCTGCTGAATATTGCAGTTGAATTGAGTCGGGAGGAGCCTGAGTATGTCGATATTTGTGAGCGTTTTGTTTGTGATTTTACCCAGCTTGCGATTACTCTCAATACGTCTGCAACCCGGGGCTACTTGAGTTGGGATGATGATGATGGCTTCTATTACGATGTGATCAAGCGGCCAGATGGTAGTTGTGATTATCTGCGTACCCGTTCGCTTTCTGGATTGATTCCCCTGTTGGCTGTTTCAAGTTTTGATCGGGAAACCGTTGACCGTCTGCCGGTACTTGATATTCTAAGCAACATGAAGTGGTTTGTGCATGAGCGCACCACGCCCACATGGCTTGAGCATAATCTGGGCCGCTGGCACGATGATCGAATCCTTTTCACCCTGGTTCCTGAAGACAGGTTAAGGCGCATTTGCCAGCGCTTGTTTGATGAGGAGGAGTTCCTCTCTCCCTATGGAATTAGAGGGCTTTCCAAGGTGTATGAATCGAATCCCTATAGCTATACCGAGGGGGTCGACCATGAAACCTTGGCCTACAGCCCTGCCGACAGCCCCGTTGCCATGTTTGGCGGTAATTCTAATTGGCGCGGTCCCGTATGGATGCCCATCAACTTCCTGTTGATCGAGTCGCTACAGAAGTATTCCCACTTCTTTGGTGACAGCTTCAAGGTGGAATTCCCAACCGGTTCGGGCCATTGGGTCAACCTCTGGGAGGCTTCCCTGCTGCTAGAAGAGCGCTTGGTTGGCATCTTCCGCCGGGATGGTGAGGGTCGCCGCGCCTTCAATGGCCAAGTGGATCTGTTTCAGAATGACCCCAACTGGAAGGATTTAATCCTGTTCAACGAATATTTTCACGGTGATAATGGTAGTGGTGTGGGGGCTTCCCACCAGACGGGCTGGAGTGCCATGACGGCCAAGATGATTAACCAGCTCAGCCGTTATCCCTCCGGCTAACGATTCCTCCTTCGTTCCCATGGCTCTTTCACACCCCTTCGTTGAAATTCCAGGTCCGTCATTGGCGATCTCGCCCCTACCCCAAGGTGCCCAGCTTGAGGTGTCGGATGGGGCCCATTTTGACATTGTGATTGTGGGCAGTGGTGCCGGTGGGGGCACCTTGGCCCGCCACTTGGCCGCTTCTGGTCTCAAGGTTTTGGTGTTGGAACGGGGGGATTGGTTGCCCCAGGAACCCCAGAATTGGGATGCGGAAGAAGTGTTCCAAAAGGGCCGCTATGTCTCCAAAGACACCTGGTTCGATAAACACAACAAACCTTTTCAGCCTGGCAGTCACTACTTTGTCGGTGGTGCCACCAAGATGTACGGCGCTGCCCACTTCCGGCTCCGCCAGCAAGATTTTGAGGAGCTTGTCCATTTTGATGGCATCTCCCCGGCCTGGCCCTTGCGGTATAGCGATTTTGAGCCCTTTTACCAGCGGGCTGAGGAGATGTATCACGTCCATGGTCAACGGGGAGAAGATCCCACCGAGCCCCCCTGCCAAGGCCCGTACCCCCATCCTCCGATTGCCCACGAGCCAAGAATCCAAAAGCTGGTAGACGATCTACGCAGCGCTGGCTTGCATCCTTTCCATGCCCCTACTGGGGTGATGTTGGATGAAACCAACATGGCCTTTAGCCGCTGTCGCAAGTGCAATTGCTGTGATGGCTTCCCTTGTTTGGTCCATGCCAAGAGTGATGCCGATGTGCTTGGCATGCGTCCGGCCCTGGCTGCGAACAACGTGAGCTTGCTGACCCGGGCCCATGTGTCACGGCTGCTCACCGATGCCAGTGGCCGCACGGTCAAGGCTGTTCAACTAGAGCGCGACGGCCTACCCATGACCGTCAGCGGTGATGTGGTTGTGGTGAGCTGCGGTGCCGCCAATAGTGCCCGGCTGTTGTTGATGTCTGCCAATGATCAGCACCCCAAGGGCTTGGCCAATGGCTCCGATCAGGTGGGGCGCAATTACATGTATCACAACAGCAAGGCGATGGTGGCCCTGGCCCATGAGCCCAACACCACGGTGTTCCAGAAAACAATCACCATCAACGATTGGTACCTCGGAGATGCCGACTTCGACTATCCGATGGGCAATATTCAGATGACGGGTAAGACCAATGGCACCATCATGAAGGGCTATGCCCCATTGGAAACCTTTCTGATGCCGGGATGGTCGATGGACAAGATCGCCGAGCATGCCCTGGACTTCTGGATCTCATCGGAAGATTTACCGGCCGCTGAGAATCGGGTGACGGTCAATCAGGAGGGCCAGATCAACCTCAATTACACCCCTAACAACCAATCAGCGGCCCAGCATTTGTACGGCAGGCTGACGGGGCTGCTGGATCAGCTCTACCTGAAAAACCACTTGGTGGAGCGCCAGTTCTACATCAAGAGTGAGATGTCGATTGCGGCTGTGGGTCACCAGGCTGGCACGTGTCGTTTTGGTACTGATCCGGCCACATCCGTTCTTGATATCCACTGCAAGACCCATGAACTGGACAATCTCTATGTGGTGGATACCAGCTTCATGCCCACCATTGGTGCCGTGAATCCCTCCCTGACCGCGATCGCCAATGCCCTGCGGGTTGGTGACCATCTCCTGGAGCGATTTGGACGTTGATGCGGGAAGGCTCCCTGCAATCGTTGACTGATCGATCAAGGGCTGGATTGCAGCGCTTCCAATCCTGGCTGCAGCGCCAATCGAAGGATCCCGAGGGGCAGGTGCTCCTGGCCCTGGGAACCTTGGGTGTGCTGACGGGGGGGTGGGTGTTGTTCTGGCCCGTGCCCACCGAGGTTGTTGGTCGCGGCGTGATGATTGTGCCGGGGGGATCCCGGGTGATTGATGCCCGCGCTGAGGGCCAGATCCTCTCGATCGCGGTCAAGGTGGGGCAAACGGTGAGCAAGGGCCAACCCTTGATCACGATGTATTTGCCCACCTTGGATCAGGAGTTGCGGCGCCAGGAGCATGATTTGCTTCAGTTGATTGGCATCAATGCCAATCTCAACCAGCGGGATGGGGTGCGACTGGAGTCCGCACGCCGGGTTCGGGACACGTCGTTGGCGAAGTTGCAGAGCGAACGCCTGCGCTTAGGCCGGCTGCGCCGCACCTACAACCAAAAGGTTGCCGACTTCCGCTTGCTTGCCCGCCGCGACGTGGTGGCCCCCCTCTCGGAGGAAGTGGTTGCGACGGAAGATCGGGCCACCCAGCTCGATGTGGCCATCGAAAACCTGCGCATTCGCGAGAAGGAAGTGGTGGATGCCTTCGAGAAAGTGAAGCTGGAGATCGATACCGAGCAGCAAAGGCGCCAGTACCGCATTGACGACACCCGTCGCCAGATCAAGGTGACCAAGGCCCGATTGGGCTACGAAGGAACCCTGCTGGCGGATCGTCCTGGGCAAATCCTCGATCTCCAGGTGGTGCGGGGCCAAACGGTGAAGCCCGGCCAGCGCTTGGGAACCCTGGGCGGAAAGCTCGGCGACACCCTCTTTGCCGTGGCCTATTTCCCCCCTGCCGATGCCCGGCGTTTACCCATCGGCTTGCCGATGGAGGTGGTGCCGGATTGGAATGAACGGGGCCGTTTCGGGGGACTGCTCGGCCAGGTGCAACGGGTGAGCCTGCTGCCGGCAACCCGTGAGGATGTGGACACCACCATGGGCAATCCCCAGCTGGCAGAAGCCTTGGTGAAGGGCGGGCCGGTGATGCGAGCCGACATTGCCCTGGCCCGTGGATCCCGCAGCTTTGATGGCTACCGATGGACCTTGTCTCGGGGTAGCAGTGTCTTCCCGATCCGCGAGGGCCTCACCCTCAAGGCCCATGGCTATGTGGAATGGCGAACACCCATCAGCTATGTACTGCCCGTGCTGCGGGAGCTGACGGGCTCTTACCGCAATGGGGCCCAGGAAGGCCAAGATCGCCCCCAAACCCGCCAAAGGGGAACGCTGCCATGACAGCCAGATCTCGCTGGGCCGCTGTCCATGGGCCGTTGCGCTCTGAGCTTCCCTTGCTAGTGATTGAAGCCAGCCTGTTGGTGGTGCTGCTCCATGCCAATGCCCCCGAGGTTTGGTTTTGGTTTTTGGTGTTGCTTAGCCTGCTGTTCTGGCGGAGTTGGGCCTGGATGGTGCGGCGCCGGCAGCGCTTGGCAGCATTGGCGCCGGTTGGGGCAGCACCAGGGGAAGGTTCACCGGAGCCCCCGGTTGATTCGGCACCGTGATCAATTCCCGCAGCAGCTGGGCGTAGCTCACGTTGGCGAGGGTGATGGATTCGGCCACACTTTCCATCGTTTGGGTGAGCAGCTGAATGGTTTGGCTCACATCGGTGTAATCGGCGAGGCCGAGTTGGTAGCGGGCCCGCACATCGCGAAAGGCTTCCCGTGCTGCCGCGTAGGACGACCGGGAGGCCACGATTTGGCGCAGGGCCGCGCGGTGGTCGAAGAAGGCGGCTTCCATCCGTTGGCGGATGCCATTGCGCTCCCGGGCCAGGGCTTGCACGGTGCGTTCTGCTGCGGCCCGGCTGGCCGATGCGGCCCCGCTGGTGACCCCGCCGTCGAATAAACGCCAGCGAAATTGCAGGCCTGCTGCCCAGTCGGCGCTTTGGCTGTAGAGCGCGGGGATGTGGGTGGCACCACAGCAGCCATTCAGGTTGATGAGCGGTTCATCGGAGATCACCTCTCCGTAGCCCGCCTGGGCAAACAGCCTCAGGCTGGGCAGCAACTCTGCCGCCCGCCGATTGGCCTGGTTGATCAGCGCATCCCGGGCCGCCTGCAGGGCCAGCATTTGGGGATTTTGGGCAAAGCCCTGGATCAGGGTTTGCTGCAGATCCAAGGGCCATGGTGGCTGCACCGTCACCGCCTCAGACGCGGTGACGGTGACATCAAAGGGGACGTTGATCAGGTTGCTGATTTGGCGTTGGCGACTCAGCCGCAGGGCATCAGCTTGCTCAAGCCGGTAATTGCTTTGTTGCAGGGCCGCATCGGCCCGGAGCAAATCCAGCCTGGGAACCAATCCCGAGCGCTTCAGGGCCGAAACTTCCCCCCTCACGATCGCGTCGTTGTTGACGACGGCCTGCCGGACCCGCGTCAGTTGCTCGGCCAACTGAAGCCCGTAGTAGGCCAGGCTGACGTCGAGTTGCAGTTGGCGTAGCCGGTTGGCATAGCGCTGTTGGGAGGCCTTGAGTTCGTCTTTGGATTCGGCCAAGGCTGCATTGCGTTCAAAACTCACCAGCTCCCAATTGAGCCCCAAGCCAGCGGTGGTGACCTGGAGGTTTTGTTGGATTTGGTTCCAGCCTCCTGTTCTCACCAGGAATGGGGAGCCAGCTGGGTAGATGCCTTCGTTGCCCTGCCAGGCGGTGCTGTCGGTGCGCCTTTGGCTATAGCCACTTCCCGCCAGCAGGGAGAGTTCGGGCCAGAAGCGCCCCCGCACCGAGGTCAGCCAGCCCTGGCGCTCCCGCACCGCTGCCACCTGCTCCGCCAGCTCGGGGTCGTTGCGAACGGCTACCTCCAGGGCCATGGGCAGGCTGAGGCGAACCCTGCGCTGAATCCTGACGGCTTCGATGCTGCTGGGTATGGCTCCAGGCGCAGGCGGCTCGAGGCTGGCCAGAACCCCAGCAGACCCTTTGGCTTGGGCGGGGCCAGGGGCCGGGGTAGGCAGGGTCTGATCCAGGAGCTGCAAATCCTTCTCGAAGCGATCCAGGCTGCGCAGCAGGGAGGTTGAGGGTTTGGGAAGGGTCTCTGCCCACGAGTTCCTGGGGCTGGGGAACACCAGGCCCAGGGCGGCGGCTAAGGCAATCCATGCCGACTGCCGCGCCCTTGCGGTCATGGGCGGGAGGGGGTTGGTCCGTTGGCTTGGGCCGCAAGGGCGGAGTCAGCTTTCTTTTCCGCCTGGACCTTGTCGTGCAGCAGCACGCTGGTTCGGGCTAGGCAACCAATCGAAAAGCAAATGGCGGCATTGCCAAACAGTCCCCAATGCCAGCGGAGGGCGTCGTCTCGCAATTTGGTGACCAGCAGCAACACCAAGGCTGCGGCAATCCAGGGCAGGGTAATGATGGTGATCAGGCGCTTACTTCCCATCGCCCCTCGTTAATGCAGAACCATGTGTTCAACGATTTGACGCTCCCGGGGAAGGTTGCGATTGATTTTGGCTAGCTCCCAGGACACCTTGCTGACGCAGCCAATCGAAAAGCAGATCGCTCCGCTGCCAAACAGGCTCCATCCATGGGCGTGCAAGCTGAAGTCGTCGGCAATCAGGAGGCGCAGCGCGGCCAAATTGACTACCGCCGAAGCTGCCCATGGGCCATAAACCCAGCCCAAAAAGAAGCGGGGCATTGCTTGCGGCATGCCAGCTCAGCCGACCAGTGCTTTCAGGATGTCGGCAATGATCAGATTGTCGAGGGAAAAAAGGCCGCCCCCACAGGTGGCTAGCACCAGGCACATCACCACATACATCGCTGCTTTCTCCCAGCTGGGCGGGTCGCCCACACCCATGGGGCCGGCGTAATCCCCAGCGGGAATTTGATAGGGATCGGGGCCAATGAAGGGAAATCCAGCAGCGATCTCGAGCACCATCGCGTAGGCCATCGAGACCAGGATGGCTAGGGCCGCCAGCGGTGTGAGCAGCCCAGGGATCAGCACGATGCCAGCTCCCCACATCGAAAAGGCGGAGAGGAAACAGAGCCACTGGGGCGTTTTCATCGCCGTAGCCCAGGTTTTGAGGTTGCGCAGCTTGGGCCAGCCGTGGCGGATAAAGCAGATCCCCGTGAAGACCCTTAAGACCATCAGGGTCCCTTCGGCCAGGTCTGTTTGTGCCGTTGGTACCAACAGCTCCACAACGGTGATGTCCACAAGACCGGCAACAAGCTGTGACCCCAAGTTACCGGGACTCGGCTTATTTGCGCCATCATTGGTTAGCCCGCGCTGCGCCCTGGGGCGCGTTGCACCTGTGCCCCAACTTGCCTTGTCTCCAGGATCAAGTGCGCCCCTGGGGGCAACCCCCCTGCCGGGTGGGGTCAACTTCAGTCTTTATGCCAGGGACGCCACCAAGGTGGAGTTGTGCCTGTTTGAGAGCCCATCATCCCCAGAGCCTTTCCGGGTGTTGGTGCTTGAGGGGGAGACCTACTGCACCTACCACTATTGGCACTGTTTTGTAGCTGGACTGAGCCCAGGCCAGGTGTATGGCTATCGCGTGCATGGCCCCTGGGATCCATCCAAAGGGCTGCGCTTCGATTCCAATAATTTGCTCTTGGATCCCTATGGCCTGGCCCTGGTGATGCCCGAGGGCTATCGGCGTGAGCCGAGTCAGCCCAGCGCGGTGGCCATGAGGAGCGTGGTGGTTGATCCCAGCGCTTACGACTGGGAAGGGGATCAACCGCTCAGGCGCCCCAGCCGGGACACGGTGATTTATGAGCTGCATGTGCGCGGCTTCACCGCCGATCCAAGCTCCGGTGTGACGCCGCAAAAGGCCGGTACCTACGGAGGGCTAATCGAGAAAATTCCCTACCTCAAGGATTTAGGGGTTACGGCGGTGGAACTGCTACCGGTGTTTCAGTTTGATCCCTTGGATGCACCGGGGGGCAGGCCGAATTACTGGGGCTACCAACCCATTTCCTTTTTTGTGCCCCATCACGGTTACAGCGCTCGTCCTGATCCAATGGGCCCCCTCGATGAATTTCGAGATCTGGTGAAGGCCCTGCATCGGGCCGGCCTTGAGGTGATCCTTGATGTGGTGTTTAACCACACGGCCGAGGGTAATGCTGATGGCCCTTCTTTTTGCTATCGCGGCATTGCTAATTCCGATTATTATCTGTTGGGAGAGGATCAGAGTACCTACGCTGATTATACGGGTTGCTTTAATACCTTGAATGCAAATAATCCTGTGGTTAGGCGAATGATTCGCCACAGTTTGCGCTACTGGGTGGAGCACATGCACGTGGATGGTTTCCGCTTTGATCTGGCTTCCGTGCTCTCCCGTGATGAGACAGGGGAGCCGTCACCATCGCCACCAATCCTTTGGGATATCGATACCGACCCTGTCTTGGCGGGAACCAAGTTGATTGCTGAGGCTTGGGATGCCGCCGGTCTGTACCAGGTGGGCAGTTTCGTTGCGGATAACTGGCAGGAATGGAATGGCCGTTTTCGCGATGACGTGCGCCATTTCCTCAAAGGTGATCCAGGCATGGCGGACAAGGTGGCCCAGCGCTTGATTGGCAGTCCAGATATTTATGGCTATGAAAACCGTGCCGCCGAGGTCAGCATCAATTTCATCACCTGCCATGACGGCTTCACCCTTGCAGATGTGGTCGCCTACAACGGCAAGCACAACGGGGCCAATGGTGAAGCCAACCGGGATGGCAGCGATGACAACGCCAGTTGGAATTGTGGCAACGAAGGTGCAACCGATGATGCTGAGATTTTGGCCCTACGCCTCAGGCAGCGCCGCAACTTTTTCACCCTGCTCATTCTCTCCTTGGGTACGCCCATGCTGGGCATGGGCGATGAGGTGGGACGCACCCAGATGGGAAATAACAACGCCTATTGCCAAGACACGGCCCTGAGCTGGTTCGATTGGAATCAATTGGATACAGCGACAGACCTGCGCCGGTTTGTGAGAGAGCTGATTGCCTTTCGGATGCGCCGGGATGTGGTGGTGGACCATCAGTCGTTCACCCTCACCGAGCTCCTGGGCCATAACGCCGTCAGCTGGCATGGGGTGGTGCCCAACCAGCCCGATTGGGGCGAGGAGTCGCGCTCGTTTGCGGTCTCGCTGACCAGCATTTCCCGTCGCTACCGCTTGCACGCCATGGTGAATGCCTGGTGGCAACCCCTCTGCTTTGGGGTGCCCCAGCCCGACGCCGGTGATCGGCCGTGGCGCCACTGGATTGACACCTCCAGCCCAGGCCCCGATGACATCTCGCCCTGGGGATCGGGGCCCGCTCTCCTGGGGAGCGAGGTTGAAGTGGGTCCCCGCTCCATCCGGGTGTTGATGGTGGAGCTCCCCCCAGCCCCTGCCTAGGCCTGCGCCCGTGAACTAGGCCCCGGGCCCGGGAACTAGGCCTCCAGCACCTGAAGCCGGTGGCCATCGGGATCGGCCAGCTGCAGGGCCCGGCGGGACCCGATCAACTTGGCCTGGTCGCCCAGTTCGACAATCCCCGGGGAGATCAATGTCCCGCCATAGGTTTGGGCCTTTGCCCTGATCTCATCAAGGTTGGCGACCCGCAGGCGCAACTGCCAATGGGCCAGATCCTGGATGCCCTGGTCAGGGGCCATGGGGCGTCCGCCTGGGGGTTCGCGGTAGTCGAGGCACTCGACGCCGGCGCCCGTAGGGCAGCGATGGCCGGTGATGTGAACCCTGCTGCCCGTGATGCCATCGAGGCCATCCTGCTCCGGCCCGGAGTTGACGCCGTCACCACCGGCGGCCAGGCCCAGCAGCTCTCGGTAGAAACGGCAGCTGGCGGCGGTGTCGGCGATGCCGATGGCGCTGTGGTCGATGCCCAGGACCGGTCCAGGAGCATCTCCATGCCAACGGGCCTCGCCTTTGTCTAGGGGGAATTGCAGGAGTTCTAGGGGATGGCCCTCTGGATCGTGCAATTTGTAGGCGACGATGCCTGCGGCGGCGGTGTTCCAGTCCGGTAGGCGCTGGGGCGCCGAGGAGATCGGGGTGATCGTGCCGGCCTTGAAGGCGAGCTGCAGGCCAGCCAAGGCGTCATCCATGCCGTTGACCACCAGGCAGATGTGCTGGAACCAGCGGTCTGTGCTTTGCGAGTCGGCCGCTATGGGTCTGCCTGGCCGGGCTCCGGGGCCCGGATCCAGAATCTCGGTGAGCTCCAGCACTTCCGCGCCGATCGTCAGACGCAACAGCTTGAAACGGGCGCCGGGAAGGCCTACCAGGTCGCCGTAGGGACCGCCATCGACAATCCGGGATGCTCCGGCGCGTTGAAAGCCAAGGCACTCGGTGAAGAAGCTGGCACTGGCTTCCCCATCAGCTGTGGTGAAGCCGATGGTGTCGATGTGGGGATTAGCCATGGCTGGAGGGTTCAAGGTAGGGCTGCTGCCCCAGCGGTGGCAATGGCGGTGTCCACTTCTGGAGTCATGCCGGAAATGCCGATGGCACCGAGACAGACCCCTTGATGGAGTAGCGGCACCCCCCCTGCCATCGCAACGGCGGGCCCATCAAGGGCTCCAGCGAGCTGGATCAGGCCAGGTCGCTCCCCATTGATCGCCGCCTCCATCGCCTCGGTGGACTTGGCGTTGAGGGCGGCCATGCGGGCTTTGGCCAGGGCTGCCGCCGCACTGGCGGGACTGGCCCCATCACCCCGTTCGAGCAGGAGGGGGTGGCCGCCGCCATCCACGATGGCCACGCTCACCACGGCATGGCGCTGGGCGGCTTCGGCGTGGGCGGCTGCCAAGATCGCCCGACAGTCAGCGAGTTCGAGTTGGGAAATCAAGCGCATGGCGTGCTCATGCCCAGACGATGCGCATCAACCAGAGGTGCCCCTGGAGTTCCACCCCGGCGGCGGCGGCGGCCAGATCCTCCTCGCCCAGACGCAGCGTGGCCTCAGCCTGATGGCGCACCAGATCGACACCGCTGAACTGATGGCCAAGCTCGCTGCCTAGGGCGGCGAGCGCATCGAGGTTGGCGCAGGCCTGCAGCCGTTGGAGAAGCTCGGGGTCGGCCTTGGCCTTGGCAAGGAAGGTTTCCAGTTGGGGATTGGCCATGGCGTTCAGGAGGTTGGTGGGGAAGAGATGGATTGGCCGGGAGGAACGCTGTTTTAGGGGCGCTGAATTCCGCGGGTGTTGGTAAACAGCGCGTAGAGGGATGAGGAGGCGCAGATGAACAGACGGCTGTGGAATCGGTCTCCGAAACAAAGATTGGAGACGCGCTTCGGTACGAGCACCTTGCCCAGCAGGGTGCCATCGGGAGCGATGCAGTGCACGCCATCGCCGGCGCCGCACCAGAGATTGCCATGCTCATCCACCCGGAAGCCATCGGCCCAGCCCGGTGTGATTTTGTGGAAAATCCCACCGCCGGAGAGGGAGCAGCCATCCTCACTGACATCAAACACGCGGATGTATTGCCGGGGCTCCAGCGCGCCCGGCGCTCCAGACTCAGCCACATAGAGCTTGCGCTCATCCGGCGAAAAGGCCAGGCCATTGGGGCCGTCGAAATCGGAGGCCATCCGGTTCAATTCCCCGGTAGCCGGATCGAGGCGATAGAGGGCCGCAGGCTGTTCGGACAGTTGGCGACCACCTTCGTAGTCATTGATCAATCCATAGAGCGGATCGCTAAACCAGATACTGCCGTCGCTCTTAACCACCACGTCGTTGGGTGCGTTGAGCGGTTTGCCGTCGGCCTGACTCACCAGGGTTGTGGTGATCCCGTCGTGTTCCCCACGGGTTAGGCAGCGGCTGCGGTGATGGCAGGTGATCAGGCGTCCCTGGTGGTCCCGGGTCTGGCCATTGCCGTAGTCGGAGGTTTCCCGGAAGACGGAAACCCCATGGCGCTCACTCCAGCGCAGGGTGCGGTTGTTGGGCAGGTCGTTGAACAGCAGGCACTGGTGATCGCCAAACCAAACCGGGCCCTCCAGCCAGCGAAAGCCGTCGGCGAGAAGCTCCAATTCAGCGTTGAACAGGATCAGGCTGTCAAAACGGGGGTCGTAGCTTTCGGTGCCAGGGGGGAGGAGTGTTTGGGTCGCCATGGATGCGGTTGGTGATTGAACTCAGCTAAAAAAGCCCGGTTTGACACCCCGCCAGGCATCGTCGTTGCGTTGAATAATCAGCTGCACATTGGTTTCATCGCCAACTTGGGCTGAGAGATGCCCCCTTTTGCCATCCGGGGTTGTGATGCAGTCTTGATCGGCTCCGAAGGAATATTCGCCGGCATTGATGACGACCTTGTGGCCATCCATGCTTTCCACCGACCAGGATCCTCGAAGCACGTAGATCCATTTGGGGATGTGGTTCTCATGCCAGTCCGCAGTCCAGCCGACCGGGAGGTAGGTCACAAAGGCATTGCCCTGATCCAGCAGGTTGCGTGAAAACTGCGGTGAATCTCCGGGGCCCAGCTGTCCCAGGCTGAAGGAGCTGATCGAGCACTTCTGCTGCCGGCTGATGCCCTGCTCATCGGTCCAGAGATGCCAATACCACTCAGGTTGGGGCGCAAGGCTGAAGGGGTCTGTCATGGCTGGGGTTCAATCCTTGATGGCGATGGCTGAGATCTCGAGTTGGATGCCAAGAACCAGGGCCGCCACCTCCACAACAGCCCGGGAGGGGTAGGCCTGGGGATCGGGGAAGTACTCCTGCCAAACGACATCGAAGGTGTCGAGCTTGTTGATGTCGGTGAGGTAGACGGTGGCGCTCACCACATCTTTAAAAGCAAAGCCTGCCTCTTCGAGCACGGCCTGCATGTTGCGCATCACCTGCTGCGATTCAATTGTGATGTCCCCATCGCCAACCTTCAGATTGGTTTCGGGATCAACAGGAAGCTGTCCTGTGATGAAGAGGGTGTTGCCCTTTTGAAATCCTTGGCTGTAGGAGGCAACAGGCTTGGGGAAGCGATCGCTATGGATCGCTCGGCGGATGTCACCGGAAGCCATGGGCGGGGGCTGCTAGGGGTCTCTATTAAACGTAGGCAAAGCCCGCAGAAGTGTCATCGCAGGGCTATGTCAGGGTTTCCAGGCTGTAGCTGTTGCAACCTGATACTGGATTGGCTTAATCGCCTTAGGTTTGGCGAAACAAGCCATTCTTGGGCTAACGCCATGACCAGCACCAACCCCCTTGCCAATAAGGCTCTCTCCACGCTGCTCCAAGGCAAGGTTGCCATCGTGACCGGTGGGAACAGCGGAATTGGTAAATCCATCGTCGAGTATTTGGCCGAGCTGGGGGCCAAGGTGGTGATCGACTACCGCTCCCATCCCGAGGCCACCGAGGCCCTGGAGGAGGAGATTGGTGCCTATGGCGGTTCGAGCTTTGGGGTGCAGGCTGACGTGGGCAAGCTGGAAGACCTCCAGCGGCTTGTTGATACCGCTGTCAGCAAATACGGCAGGCTCGATATCATGGTGAACAATGCCGGCATCGAGACGCGCACGTCGATTCTGGACACCACACCCGATGACTTCGACAAGGTCTTGAACGTCAATCTACGGGGTGTCTTCTTTGCCACCCAATACGCCGCCAAGCAGATGATTGCCCAGGGCAGCGGCGGCCGGATCATCAATATTTCATCGGTGCATGAGGATTGGCCGATGCCCAACAACACGCCCTATTGCGTCGCCAAAGGTGGTGTACGGATGTTGACCCGTACGGCTGGCGTGGAGCTGGCTTCCAAGGGCGTGACGATCGTGAACGTGGGGCCAGGAGCGGTGGCCACCCCAATCAACGACTCGACCATGAACAACCCTGAGCTGCTGGCCAAGCTGAATGCGGCCATCCCGATGGGGCGTATGGCCCAACCCGAGGAGATCGCCAAGGTGGTGGGCTTCTTGGCAAGTGATGCTGCCAGCTATATCACCGCCACCTCGATCTTCGCCGATGGTGGCATCATGCAAAGCAGCCCTGGCCTTTAGGTATCGGTGCGGTTCACGCCAGAACAGATTGGGCGGTTACGCCATCGCCACCGGGGCTATCAGATCACCTTGGCAACGGAGGTGCTCCTGCTCCTTCTGTTGCCCCTGGCCCAAGGGCATCCCTGGTTGTTGTCGGTGATGCTGGTGCTGCTGGCGCTGGTGCTCATCGTGTTCGTGAGCCGCTATTCGCCCCTCCGTCAAACCCGGCCGTTGATCTTTGGGCTGGGGGCTTTGGCCATTGGCCTGGAAATTCTCTGGCATGGGGCCCTCATCCAAGCTCCGCACATGGGGCGAATGCTGACCGTCCCCCATGTGTTTGCGTGGTTGCTCTTTCTTTCGGTTGGGGTGTTCCGCAAGGTCAAAACCTTGGTTCGAGAACCCTATGTGACTGTTTCGGTGGTGCTCGGTGCCGCCTCGGGCTATCTGCTGATCGGCTTGGCTGGTGGGTTGCTGTTGACGGCCCTTTGGGCCGTCCAGCCCTCGGCCTTCGTGCTGGCTTCTTTGCCCCTTGTTCAGGCTGGCAATTCCATTGATTTGGCGGTGGCCCCGGCCCTGATGGCCGCTTCCTTCACGATGCTCACCACCGTGGGAACCACCGTCCTCGAAACCAGTAACGTGGCCGGCCAAGTGGTGACCACGGTGATCACCATCTTGGGCCAGCTCTATGTGGCGATCTTGATTGCTTTAATTCTGGGTCGCTATCACCGCCGAAGTGCCTAATGGCGACCCTGCAACGACGCCATCGGTTTTACGGCCATCTGTTCCTGTTGTCGCTCGGGGTGATGGTGCTGATTGCCTTCCCCTATCCAGTTCGCCGAATCTCGGTTTTCTGTTCTGAAGTCCTCATCTTGATGCTCACCATTGAGCTGGGGAGGCCATTGCGCCCGCGTCAACACAAGCGTCACTGGTATGACAATTCCTACCGCCTGATTGGACTTGCCGCCTTTAGCTTCCAGTTGCTGTGGTTGCTGAGTTCGGTGAACTGGCGTTTCACCAGTGGCGTGCCTGTTTTGGGTCTGATTGCCATGTTTGTGTTCTGGAGCCTCAAGAGACTCTTGTATTGCCTGTCGTGCGAAAAGGTGATAAGTGCAAAGGTGATTTCCGGCGCAGTGGCGGGATACCTGCTGTTGGGTATTACCGGGGGCTTGTTTTTTTCCGTGCTGGAAACGGTGGCACCTGGGAGTTTTGTGAGTACGGTTCGGGATCACCAATCTTTGGCATTGCAGGTATTCGCCGCCAATCCGTCCGATGTTTCAACCTGGATGTTGGATCTGTCGAGAATTTATTACTTTGCCTTTGTCAGTCTGACAACAGTTGGCTATGGCGACATTGTGCCAACGACCCCTACGGCCCAAATGGCTAGCGTGGCCCTTAGTATTTCTGGCCCCCTCTATTTGGCCTTGGTGATGGGTCTTTTGATTAGTCGCTATACGATCCAAAGTGAAAATCAACAGGATCAGAATCCCACCGATGGCGATTAACGCCTCATCCCGCAATCGTGGCTGACGCTTGCGTGGGTTCTGGGGCTGGGGCTTCGACTGGAACTAGGCCCACATCCACGTCCAGATGTTGGTTGGGATGGCCGGTGATCAGCATCGATGCCCGCTCCCGGGTAGCGATGGCCCAGAGCCATTTTGAGAGCAGGCTGATGCGGTTTTCGTTCGCTGGCATGAAGGCGAGGTGTGCGAGTCCCCAGAGCAGCCAGCCCACGGCACCCGAGACCCGTAGGCCCCGGAAGTCGGCGACGGCATGCAACGGACCAAGCACGGCCATGCTGCCGAAATCGAACCAGCTAAAGCTTTTGTGGGGTTCCCCTTGGAGGTTGGCGACGATGTCGGCGGCCACCCAACCGCCCATTTGCACGGCGGGACCCGCCATGCCAGGGAGGGGTTTGCCATCGGCGGTGTGGCTGTAGGAGCAAAGGTCGCCAATGACGCGAATTTCGGGATGGCCCTGGATGGAAAAATCCGGTTCCACGATCACCCGTCCGCCCTTGTCCACCGGGCAGCCGGTGGCATCGCCCAACACCTTGCCCAGGTGGGAGGCCCTAACCCCCGCTGTCCAGCAGATCGTTGCGGCCTCCAAGGTGTGGTTGCCATCAGCCGTGGTCACCACCAGCTGGCCTTCGGTGATTTGCTGCACCCGGCCCCCGAGCAGGAGCTGAACACCGGCTTTGTCGAAATAGTTCTGGGCCGCCTTGGAGATGGCCGGATCCATGGCGCGCAACACCCGATCGCCCGGATCCACCAACGTGACCTTGCATTGCTTGGGATCCAACTGTTTGAAATCCCGCTCCAGGCTGTGGCGCATGAGTTCATTGAGGGATCCCGCCAGTTCGCATCCCGTGGGCCCGCCACCAACCACTACTACCGATTGAAGGAAGAGGCGCTTGGCTGGATCGGGGGTTTGTTCGGCTTCCTCGAGGGCGGAAAGGACCCGGCGCCGGATTTCATCGGCGTGTTCCAGGATTTTCATCGGCGGTGCCAGGGCCCGCCATTCCTCATGGCCGAAATAGCTGCTCCCCGATCCGGCGGCCAGGATCAGGTGGTCGTAGCGGTAGCGACGCTCGTTGAACACGACCTCCTTCGCCGTGGCGTCGATCCCCTGCACTTCGCCCAGGAGCACTTGCACATTGGGTGCCTGGCCGACCATCTGCCGCAGGGGAGAGGCCACATCTCCCTGGGAGACCAGTCCAGATGCCACTTGGTAGAGCAAGGGCTGGAACAGGTTGAAGTTGCGCTTGTCGATCAGGGTGACGCGTACGGGTTTGCCGATCAGCGCATGGCAGGCCTTCAAACCGGCAAAACCACCGCCCACAATCACCACATGGGGGAGGGCCTTCAGGGTTGCCTCCGGTGGATCGAGCTCCAGGAAGAAGCGTTCGCGGGCCATGGCTCAGGAGGCAGTGGGCTCAGGTTATGCAGCTTTGCTTGGGTTGTCTTTGGGCTACGGCTCTGTGATGGCAAACCGTGACCCTGCTATGAGTAGACGTCTCCATTCCTGGCTCACCCCATGTCTGTTGCTTCGATTCAGGCCTTTGTTTCCAAAATTGCTGGCGACGAAGCCCTGCGTAGCAAGGTGCATGCGGCGGCCGGTGTGGACGACATCCTCACCATCGCTGAGTCCCACGGCCACGTGCTGGATAAAACCGTGTTGCTCAAGGAACATGCCAAGGCCTTGGGCACGGCCAAGGACCATGAGCTCGAAGGCATCAACAGCTGGGGTGATGCCCTGATGCACGCCTTTGGTGCTACCGATAAGGATTGAAGCTCGGCTTTAGGCCGCTTCAGCCCCCGTTAGGCACCCAAGTAGGAGGCGCGGAGCTTGTCGTTGCTGCGCAGGTCCTGGGCGCTGCCTTCCAGGCTGATGCGGCCCGCCTCCAGCACATAGGCGCGGTGGGCAATGGCCAGGGCGGCGTTGGCGTTTTGCTCGACCAGCAGGATGGTGAGACCGTCCTGGTTGAGCTGGCGCAGGGTGGTCATCACTTCGGCCACCAACTTGGGGGCCAAACCCAGGCTGGGTTCATCCAGCATCAGGAGGGTGGGCCTGGCCATCAAGGAGCGGGCAATGGCCAGCATTTGCTGCTCCCCTCCCGAGAGGGAGCCCGCTAATTGGTTGCGCCGTTCTGCCAGCCGCGGGAACAGGCCGTAGCAACGGTCGATATCAGCCTTGATGCCGGCGCGGTCCTTGCGCAGCCAAGCGCCCAGTTCCAGGTTGTCTTTCACGCTTTGCCGGCCCAGCACCCGCCGTCCTTCGGGGCAATGGCTGAGGCCCAGCTTCACGGTGCGCTCGGTGCTGACCCGGCCCAGGTCGCCCCCATGCCAACGGATGGAACCTTGGGCGAGGGGCAAGAGCCGGGAGGCGGCGCGCAGGGTTGTGCTTTTGCCGGCTCCGTTGGAGCCCAAAAGGGCAACGAGTTCACCGGTGTGCACCGCGATGTTGATGCCCTGGAGGGCGGTGATGCTGCCGTAGCGCACGACCAGATCCCGGAACTCGAGTAGGGGAGCCGCTGGAGGGGACACGCTCATCCAGCTCCTCCGAGGTAGGCCTCGATCACGGCGGGATCCTTGGCGATCTGCTCCGGTGGGCCTTCGGCAATGGTTTTGCCGAAGTTCAGCACCACCAACCTGTCGCAGAGCTGCATCATCAGGGGGACGTGGTGCTCAATGATCAGAACCGTGAGCTGGAACTGGGCCTGGATTTGGCGGATCAGTTCGCAGAGTTGGTCTTTTTCGTGGGGATTCATCCCAGCCGCCGGTTCATCCAGGAGCAGCAGCTCAGGGCGGTTGGCCAGGGCCCTGGCCATTTCCAGCCGCCGGCGATCGCCATAGGAGAGGGAATTGGCTGGGCGATGGGCGGCATCGGCGATGCCAAAGAGCTCAAGCAGCGCCAGCGCTTCCTGGTGCAGCTTGGCTTGCTTCTGGTGAAAAGGCCGGGTTTGGAAGAGGGCCGCCAGCCGTTTTTGGCGGGCATGGCGATGCAGGCCCACCATCACGTTGTCGAGGCAGCTGAGCGTGGGAAACAGGCGCAGGTTTTGAAAGGTGCGGGCGATGCCAAGGCCGGCTACGGCATGGCTTGCCATGCCCGTGATCGGAACCCCCCGCCACTCGATCCTGCCGGTCGAGACGGGGGTGACCCCGGAGATCAGGTTGAACAGGGTGGTTTTACCGGCGCCATTGGGGCCAAGAAGGCCCAGGATTTCGCCCTGGTGCACCCGCAAGCTCACGTCATTGACGGCCATCAAGCCGCCGAATTGCCGGTTGAGGTTGTGGGCGGCCAGCAGGGGTGTGCTCATGGCGTTGGGGCCTCGAGCCGTAGGCGTTGGCGCAGCATTCGGCTCCACCGGGAGAGGCGTTCCGGGGTGATCACTCCCTGGGGAAACAGCACCGGACCCATCAAGATCACCAGCCCATAGACAATCAGTCTGAGATCCCCCACGGGCCGGAGCAGCTCCGGCAGGGCGGTGAGCACCAGGCCGCCAATCACCGGGCCCAGCCAGGTGCGGGTGCCGCCAAACACCACAAACGCCAAGGTGGTGATGCTGGCATCGAAGTTGCCCATGCGGGCGTTCCAGGAGTTGAGGAAGTGGGCGGCGATCACGCCGGTGACCCCAGCGACCAGGGCACTCAGCACGAACGCCAACAGCTTGGTGTTGGCGGTATTGATCCCTTGACTGGCGGCGGCGAGTTCGTCCTCGCGGATGGCAGCCATGGCGAGCCCTGGCCGCGTGCGCTCGAGCCGATCGCAGAGCCAACACACCACGGCCAGCAGCAGGCTGGTGAAGCCCACGTAGCCCTCCGGGCTGGCAAAGGGCTGGGGAATGCCAAAGATGCCAATGGCACCGCCGGTGAAGGAGAGGTTGAGGCTCACCACCCGCAGAATCTCCACCAGGGCAATGGTGGAGATGGCCAGGTAGATGCCCCTCAGGCGCAACACCACCTTGCCAATGCCAAGGGCCAAAATCCCCGTAACCATTGCTGCCAGAGCCATCTCCAAGAGCACAGAGCTGATCGGGTAGCTCACCCCATCACCGCCGAGGGCCGGGATTCGGGTGGAGAGCAGGGCGGCCACGGTGCCCCCGATCGCATAGAAGCCCGGGGTGGCCAAGGACAGTTGGCCGCAGCGCAAGGGGAGATACACCGAAATGCCCAGGAGGGCTCCCAGCAGCATTTGTTGGAGGAGGGTGGTGTCCATGGGCTTCCCGGTTACACCTTGTTGGGCAGGGGTTTGCCCAGCAGCCCTTGGGGCCGCACCAGCAGCATCAGGAACAGAAAGCCAAAGGCCACCGCATCCTTGTAACCCGAGAGGTCCGAGGGCACGAGGGCTTCAGCCAGCCCAATGATCAGGCCCCCCAGCACGGCCCCAGGCACACTTCCGAGCCCCCCCAGCACCAGCACCCCCAGGCCCTTGATGCCATAGCCGATGCCGAAGTAGGGCCCGGCGATGCTGACGCTCAGGCCCACCAGGCCGCCGGCGATGCCTGCCAAAAAACCACTTAGGCCGAAGGCGATTTGGATCATTTGGCCACTGTTGATCCCCAGCAACTGGGCGGTGACGGGGTCTTCGGAAACGGCCTGTAGGCCTTTGCCGCTGCGGGTGCCATCAATCCAGGCGGTGAGCAGCCCAACCAGCACGGTGGAGACGGCCAGCAACAGCACCTGCACCGTGCGGATGCGGGCCCCGCCAAAGGAGAGGGCCGCCGGTAGGGAGCCGAGGCTGCCCGTGGGGATCGAATGACTCTCGGCCCCCATGAGTAGTTGAATCAGATTCACCAAAATCACCCCCGCCCCCAGGCTGGTGATTAATGCCAACAGGGGATCGGCGTTGCGCTTGCGGAGGGGGCGAAAGGCCACCCTTTCCACCCCCAGCGCCACGGCACCGGACAACAGGCCGGCGATCGGCAGCGCGAGCCAGAAGGGCAGGGCCACCGGCAGCTGGAAGCCGGCCAGCAGGCCATTGCTTCCCACGCCGCCCCCAATGAGGAGATAGGTGAAATAGGCACCCAGGGTGAAGATTGCCCCGTGGGCGAAGTTGATCACCCCGAGCACCGAGAACACCAGGGTGTAGCCGAGGGCAAACAGGGCATACACCGCACCCACGGAGAGACCGTTGAGAAGGATTTGCAGGAGGTCGTCCATGGGGGGCGGCTAGGGCAAGAGCCGGAATCGCCCGGTTCTGCCATCCGGATTCATCTTGACCTGGGCCACATAGAAGTTGTTTTGTCTGATTTCCCCATTGGGCGTGAAGCCAATCGCGCCCAATGGGGTGGCATAGGTGCCTGAAAGGATCTGACGGTTCAACCGCTGCCGCAGGTCTTGGAGGGGTAGGGAGGCGAGGGTGGTTCCCTTGGGCAATGTGGCTTGCAGGGCTTGGAGAGCCTGGTGGATCACCTGATAGGCGGTGAAGGCCTGGGCGCTGAATTGGGGTGGAGTGGCGCCCTGATTGCGCTGCTCGTATAGATCAATGAAGCTTTTGTTGATTGGCGTAGACATTTCAGGGCTGTAGGCCTGGGCAATGAGCAGGCCGTCGCAATAGCGCTGGCAAACTGGAAAGATGTTGGGTGAATTCATGCCATTGCCGGCAACGATGGGGCCGCCATAGCCAAGCTCGCGCAGTTGTCTAACCAGGTTGCCGCCATCACTGGGTCCAGCCGAAATCACGATCAGTTCGGGCTTGCGTTGGAGGGTGTCGTTGATCTGCTTTTGGAAATCCATCTCGCCGCTATTGGTGCGTTGCACCGTGACGATCTTTAGGCGTTTTTTGAGGGCGGCAATTTCAAAGTTTTTGAATTCTGAGGTGCTATAGGCGTCGTCTTGGGTATAAAAAATTGCAGCGCGATTGAGCCCTGGGTTGAGCTTGATGGCTGCAGCAATGGATAGGGGGGCCACCAAAGAAACAGGCGCCGAAACCCTGGAAATGAAGTTCCCGATCTCCGGGATTCCATTGGCCGTATTCGAGGCCGCAATGACGGGAACCCCTGCACGATCGGCTAACGGATCGGCGGCAAAGGCTTGTTGGGAATTCGAGGGGCCAATGAGGGCAATCGCCCCGCGGGAAATCTGGCTGCGAAAGGCATTCGTGGCCGTGAGTTCATCACTGCCGCCATCCTCAATCAAGAGTTCGGTTTTGGGTTCGCCCTTGCTGAAGAACTGCTGGGCGAGCTCAAGGCCAATCCGTTGGTCTTGGCCAATGATGCTGTAGTTCCCCGTCAGGGCAATCACCGCCCCAATCGGAAACTTTTTGCTGCCCTCGGACTGGGGTGCTTGGCAGGCCGTTGTTGCGGCCATAGGAAGGGCGATCAGCAGCCCTTTGAGCCAGGCTTTTTGCCATGTCGCCAGCTGCGGCTTCCAGCTGAATGCACGGCGGATCATGGGTCCCATTACGGAAGCAGGGCAAAGCGCCCAGCCCTGCCATCGGGGTTCATCTTGACCTGGGCCACAAAGAATTGCTTTTGGATCACTTCGCCTTCAGGGGTGAAGTTGATCGTTCCGAGGGGTGTTTGATACTGGCCCTTGAGGATTTCAGCCATCAAGGCCGTGCGGGCCTGGGCCACGGTGAGCGTGGTGAGGGGAGTTTTGGCATCGAGGCGCTTGAGGGCTTCACCCACCACCTGCAGGGCCGTAAAAGCCTGGGCGGTGAGCTGGGGAGGAGTGGCGCTTGCTCCGCCTTGATTGGCCTGGAAGGCCTTCAGGAAGGCGCGGTTGGCTGGCGTGGCTAATTCCGGGCTATAGGCCTGGGCGATCAGGATCCCGTCGCAGTAGCGCTGGCAGATCGGGTAAATGTTTGGCGTGTTCATGCCATTGCCCACCACGATCATGCCCGTGTAGCCCAGCTCCCGCAGCTGGCGAATCAGGTTGCCGCCATCCATGGCCTGGAGCGACAACACGATCAGGTCCGGCTTCTGTTGCAGGGCGGCGGTGATTTGGTTTTGGAAGTCTTGGTCGTTGAGCTGGGTGCGCTGCACCGTGACCGGTTTGAGGCCCTTGGCGGTGAGCGCTTTCTGGAAGATCACCGTTTCCGCGGTGCTGTAGGCGTCGTCTTGGGCGAAAAACACCGCGGCGCGCTTGATGGAGGGCTGGAGGGCCAGGGCCTTGCCAATCGAGAGGGGGGCAATCACCGAGCTTTGGGCAGATACTCGGCTGATGAAATGGCCGATCTGGGGAATGCCCGTGGCGGTGTTCGATGGCGCCACCACCGGCACCCCGCGCCGTTGGGCGATGGGGTCTGCCGAAAAGGCTTGCTGGGAGAGGGTGGGCCCAACCAGGGCCAGCACACCACGGTTGATCTGCAGGGTGAAGGCCGCGTTGGCAGCGGGCTCGTCGCTGCCGCCGTCTTCCAGGCGCAGGGCCATGGGTTTGCCGTTGATGCCGCCGCTGCCATTGATCGCGGCAAGGGCCAAGTTGAGGCCTGTGCGCTGGTCCTGGCCATAGACATTGGCGTTGCCAGTCAGCGCCAACACGGCCCCAACTGGAACCCCCTGGGCGAGGTTGATGGGTTGGTTGGCGCTGGGGTCGCTACAGGCTGTGAGCCCAAGCCCTGCGGCCAGGAGGGCCAGCCATGGGCCCAAGCGCTGCAAGCGACGAGGTGCCATTTAGGCGACAGCGGCGAAGCTTTCGCGGAAGGCGGTGAGTGTGGCGTCGATGTCGTCGTCGCTGTGGGCCAGGGAGGTGAAGCCCGCTTCAAAGGCACTGGGGGCCAGATAAACGCCCCGTTCCAGCATGGCCCGATGCAGCTTGCCGAAGCGCACGGTGTCGGCGGCCTTGGCGTCTTCGAAGTTGCGAACGGGGCCCTCGCAGAGGAAGAAACCAAACATGGCGCTAACCGAACCACCCGTGATAGGTAGGCCAGCTGCCCTGGCTGCTTCCACAATCCCAGTGGCGAGGCGATGGGTAATGGCTTCCAATCGCTCGTAGGTACCGGGTTGCTTCAGCAGCTCCAGGGTTTTGATCCCAGCTGTCATGGCGAGGGGGTTGCCGCTGAGGGTGCCCGCTTGATACATGGGGCCCGCCGGAGCCACCATCGCCATGATGTCGGCGCGGCCGCCGTAGGCCCCCACCGGTAAGCCGCCGCCGATCACCTTGCCCATGGTGGTGAGATCGGGGGTGATCCCAAACTTGGCCTGGGCGCCGCCGTAGCTGATGCGGAAGCCGGTCATCACTTCGTCGAACACCAGCAGGGCGTCGTTGTCCTTGGTGATTTCGCGGATTCCCTCCAGGAAGCCCGGTTCAGGGGTGATGAAGCCAGCGTTGCCCACCACGGGCTCGAGAATCACACCGGCAATCTCCCCGGGGTTGTCGGCGAAGAGTTGTTTGACCGCTTCGAGGTCGTTGTAGGGCGCCGTCAGGGTGCTCGCGGCGGTGCTCTTGGGAACTCCGGGGGAATCGGGCAGGCCCAAGGTGGCGACACCCGAGCCGGCTTTGACCAAAAACATGTCCGCATGGCCGTGGTAGCAGCCTTCGAACTTGATGATCTTTTCGCGGCCGGTGAAGGCCCGCATCAGCCGCAGCACCGACATGCAGGCCTCGGTGCCGCTGTTGACAAAGCGCACCATCTCGACCGAGGGCACGGCCTCAATCACCATCTCGGCCAGGGTGTTTTCCAGGGCGCAGGGGGCGCCAAAGCTGGTGCCCTTGTCGATGGCCGCATGCAAGGCCGCGAGCACCTCGGGGTGGGCATGGCCGCAGATGGCGGGGCCCCAGCTACCGATGTAATCAATAAAACGGTTGCCATCCACGTCCCAGGCGTAGGCACCCTTGACGCGGTCAAAGACCAGGGGCTGGCCCCCCACCGAGCGGAAGGCCCGCACCGGTGAGCTCACGCCCCCTGGCATCAGGGTCTGGGCGGCACGAAAGAGTTCTTGGGAACGGGTGGTGTTCAAGGAAGCAGCCAACGTCGGAGCGGAGGTGGCAGCGGCGCCCCAAGGGACATCCGCACAAAAGACCGCCGCCCATCTTGACCCAGAACGGGGTGGATTGCTTCCTCAGTAAGTTCAAACCATCAAGATCTGGCCTTGAACGGGTGAGCATCGATTGGCCCCAACTCGAGCGCCAACTGAGGCGGATCCTGCCGGCGAAGGCGGTGGTGGCTGCGCGCCAGGAGTTGCTTGCCTACGACTGCGATGGCCTCACCTTGGAGCGCCATCAACCGCCTTTGGTGGTGTTACCCGAGACCACTGAAGAGGTGGCGGCGGTACTCCGCCTCTGTCACCAGGGCGGTGTGCCCTTTGTGGCCCGGGGCAGTGGCACGGGCCTCTCGGGGGGCGCTGTGGCTGAAACCGAAGCCCTCGTGATTGCCACCAGCCGCATGCGCAGGGTGCTGGCGGTGGATCTCGAGAATCGCCGCATCACCGTGCAACCCGGGGTGATCAACAGTTGGGTGACGCGAGCCGTCGCGGGGGATGGGTTTTATTACGCCCCCGATCCCTCGAGCCAGGTGGCCTGCAGCATCGGCGGCAACATCGCCGAAAACTCCGGCGGGGTGCACTGCCTCAAATATGGAGTCACCAGTAACCACGTGCTCGCCATGGAGGTGGTGCTCCCCGATGGCAGCGTGATGACCCTGGGTGGGGAGCTGGATGAGGCCCCGGAGTTGGATCTGCGGGGGGCGTTTATCGGCAGCGAAGGCACCCTGGGCATCGCCACCGCCATCACCCTGCGCCTGTTGCGCAGCCCCCAGAGCGTGGCCGTGCTCCTCGCTGACTTCACCTCCATGGAGGCGGCTGGAGATGCCGTGCGGCTGGTGACGGCAGCCGGTGTCTTGCCGGCAGGCATGGAAATGATGGACCGCTATTGCCTTGAGGCCGTCAACGATTCCTTTGGCATCGAGGAATACCCAGCCGATGCGGCGGCGGTGCTGTTGATCGAGCTGGATGGCCAGGAACGGGAGGTGGAGGCGGCCGTGACCCTCTCCATGGAGCTCTGCCACCAGGCTGGGGCCCGCACCATTCGCCAGGCCTGGGATGCCAGCGAGCGGGCCCTGCTGTGGAAGGGGCGCAAGTCGGCCATCTCAGCCCTTGGCAGATTTTATCCCAGCTATTACCTCCAGGATGGGGTGGTGCCCCGCAGTGCCCTGCCCCAGGTACTGGCCGCCATTGATCAACTCAGCGAGGCCCATGGCTTGCCGGTTGCCAATGTGTTCCACGCGGGCGATGGCAACCTCCACCCCTTGATCCTGTATCGCTCAGATGAGCCTGGAATCCAAGGGCGGGTCAAGCAGCTCAGCGCCGAAATCCTGCGCCTGTGTGTGGATGCTGGAGGCAGCATTACCGGCGAGCACGGGGTGGGTTCCGATAAGCGCTGTTATCTCGATTGGATGTTCACTCCCGACGACCTAGCCACCATGCAGTTGGTTCGCCGGGCCTTCGATCCTGGGAACCTCGCCAATCCCGGCAAGATTTTCCCCACCCCCCGCACCTGCGCTGAGTCCTCCAGGCGGATGACCCAGCTCCAGGTTTCAGGGGTCCAGCTGCCTGAAGAGGCCGTGGTGTTTTGATCAGTTCCTACTGCTCCTAGCCAAGCGCCTGCCGGCCTAGTCCCCGTTCTCGTCGCTCTCCTCCTCCAGGGACCAGGCCAAATTCACCACCACGGGGGCGTGGTCGCTGGGTTTTTCGTTGCCCCGGGTGGCCTTGTGGATCAGGCAGCCCGTGGCACAGCTCAGGAGGTCGTCGGTCAGATAGATGTGGTCGATCCGCCAGCCCTTGTCCCGGTCCCAGGCGCCGGAGCGGTAGTCCCACCAGCTCCAGTGGCCGGTATCGCTTTCGAACACCCGGAACACATCGCTGAGCCGATCACCGACCACCCGTTGCAGCGCCTCCCTTTCGGCCTGACTCGCCATGATCCCGCCGGTTTGGCGCTTGGGGTCGGGTAGGTCCCGGTCTTCGGGGCCGATGTTGAAGTCGCCCACCATGCAAAGGGGATCGCCCTGGGTCTCCTGGACAGCCAGGTAGCGCTGGAGGCAGGCCAGCCACTCGAGTTTGTAGGCGTACTTCTCCGAGCTCAAGGAGGAACCATTAGGCACATAGAGATTGAGTACCCGCACCCCATCCACGAGGGCACTGATCACCCGCTTTTGCTCGCTTAAGCCTGGGGCTTCTGGGTCGCTGGGAAGCAGGGCCTCGAAGCCGATCTGTACGTCGTCGAGGGGCAGCAGGCTGAGCATGGCGACGCCGTTGTACGCCTTTTGCCCACTGATGACCACCTGATAGCCCAGGGCTTCAAAGGCCGCCCGGGGAAAGAGTTCATCGGTCACCTTGGTTTCCTGCAGGCAGAGCACCTCGGGAAGCTCTTGTTGCAGCCAGGCCACCACTTGATCAAGGCGGGTGCGAACCGAATTCACGTTCCAGGTGGCGATGCGCATGGGCCCGCGGTCCGCTTGTCTCAGGGGCCCCTAGCATCGGTTGTCAGGTAGGGCCGGTGACGTGATGGAGATGGCTTCGCGCCAATCCCTTAGGACGCTTCGATTGCTGGGGGGTATGGCGCTGGGCTTCGGCACCGCCTTGATCACGGCCTTGAGCCCTGCCCTGGCCCAGCAGGCGGATGGGGTTGGCCAGAGCTATGGGAACCCCCAACTCCAAAAAGAACTCGATTACGGCAACGGAAAACAGGATGGCGGTTCGATCTTCAACACAGCCAATCCGATTGATCTGATGAACAAGTTGCGCAAATCCAGTGCCATGGATGACGCCACCTCCCCCTCCGATGCCGTGGATGCGGCCCTCAAGGGCCTTGATTCTTCGCCGGCCCCGGCTTTGAGGACCGGCTCCCCCCAGGTGAAGGGCCCTTAAGCGATTCCAGGCCCCAAGCGGCGGCAATGGCATCGAGCCGAGGGTTCTCCTGACCGGGCTTGAGGGCCTTGGCCTGGGCGATGGCGGCCTGGGCGCCCTTGGTGTTTCCCCGTTCCTGGAGGAGCAGGGCCCTTGCCAAGATTGGGGTTTGGTCCTTGGGGAAGGCGGCAGCCAGCCGGATGAGCAGGGCTTCGGCTTGGCCTGGTTGGCCCTGGCGCTGGAGCACGTTGGCCAGCAGGAGGCCAATGTCTAGGGCCTCTGGCGCGGGGGCCTGTGATTCGGGGGGCTCTGACTGAAGAGCCGGCTTGCTGGCTTGATCGAAGGCCGCCTGCAGTTGGCTCACGGCAAGGACCCCTCTGCCGCTTTCCACTTGCAACAGGGCCATCAGTTGCAGGGCTTGAATGTTGCTGGGGTTTTGGTTGAGCAGTTGGCGCACCTCCCGTTCAGCCCCGCTGCGATCGTTTTGGCCCCGTCGTAATTCGGCCAGCACCAGGCGCAGGGCCGGTCGCTCGGGTTGTTGATCGGCCAGGCGCTCCGAGAGGATGAGGGCTTCCTCCTTGCGGTTGAGGGCGATCAGCAGCTCCAGCAGCCGTTGCTCCTCAGCCGCCGAGGCCCCTCCCTGGGCGGAGCGTTGCTGCAGGCCTTCGAGCTGGCGTTCCAGGGCCCGTTGCTTGGGATCGGTGGCCAGGCCACCGCTTTGCAGATGTCCCAGCCACCAGCCCCCAGCCAAGCAGGCCCCGCCCAGGCTGGCCACGGCCAGGCCAATCCAGAGCTTGGGGCGGGAAAGGGCAAGCGGCATTGGCGAGGCCCATGGCTGTGGCTACCCAGTTTGCCCCGGCTACCACTGGCATTGGGGCGCCTACACTCAGTTCTATGCGTCACCATCCGATTTCACCGGTCACCGAGCCGATGCAGTACCGGGCCATTGGCGTGGTGCGTGGGGTTTATGTGCCGTCCGATCCCGAGCAACTCACCCGTGGGTTGATTCGCACAGCCGACGGAGTTCAGATTGAAGCTGTGGTCTTGGGGCGCTTGCTCACCTTGATGCGCCGCCACCTCAACCTGGAAGAGCCCCATCTCTGGGTGGTGTACCCCCGGTCCAAGGAAGAGGAAGGGCTTCACCTCCAAATGGTGGGGGTCTGGGAGCCCAGCACCCTGGCCGAAGCCGAACCCAGTGATGTTCCCCCCGAAACCGAGCCCAGTGGGGAATTTGCAGAAGGCGAACCCACTGGAGAGAAGGCTGAAGCCAGCGATCAACTGCCCGAGGGCGACGACTATGTCTCCGTGCGGGGTGAGCTGATTTACACCCGGCCAGAGACCGGAGATTTGGTGGTCAAAGTGCGGCAGCAGCCCCGCCCTGATGGCAGCAGGCCCGTGCCCTTCAAGCTCCAGCTCAAGGGCGAGGTTCCCCTCGAGCATCTGCGCCACTTCGTCGCCCTCAACCTGCGCCGCCAGGGCCAGCACCTGCAGCTCGAGTCGTTTGAGGTGATTGGTCCGGTTGCCCAACGCGGCACCCGCGGAGGTAAGGGCCGCCGCGATGCCAAGCCCGGCCGGGATGGCGGTTCTGGTCGTGATGCCAAGCCCGCCCGTGATGGTCGGGGCAATAAGCCTGGCCATGCCGCCGCTTCCCGGCCCAGTCCTGTCAGTCGCCCCTCCCTTTGAAGCAACCGCTGGGGGCAGGACTGGCGGTGTTGGTGGTGAGCCTTCTCGCCATCGTGGGACCGGTGCTCGGCATTTCCCCGGCCTGGATCGTGCTGGCCGTCGCCCTATCCCTCGGGGCATTGACCCTCGATTCGGCGAGTTTTGGTGGCCGCGGGGGCCACGTTTTGGCGGAAGCTCTTCCCGGAGGCGAGGCACGCCTGCGCCGCATTGCCATCCATGAAGCTGGCCATGTTCTGATCGCGGGCCACGAAAACATGGCCATGGGTGCTGTGTTGGTGGGAAGCCTGGCTTGCTTGAGGGCGGGGCTGAACACCAATGGCAGCACGGCCCTCGAAGCACCGGCCCAGGCCAAGCTGGCGGAGGAGGACCTGCGCCGGTGGAGCCGGGTGCTGCAGGCCGGCATGGCCGCAGAGCAGCTGATCTACGGCGAGAGCGTGGGGGGCATGGACGATCGAGCCCTGTTGGGCCGCCTGTGGGGCCTTTCCGGACTGGATGTGGCGCTGGCCCAACGGGAGCAACGCCGGGCCCGCCGGGAAGTGGACGCGCTGCTTAAAGAGCGCCAGAGCGACCTGGAGGCCGAGGCGGAGCGGTTGCTGCAGGCGGCCCCCCGGCTAGGGCGATGAGCCCCCCAAAGCCATGAGCCAGCTGGCCCTGATCGATTGCCCCACCGGCCTGGCGGGCAACATGTTGTTGGCGGCCCTGCTCGA
>CAMDEM010000011.1 GCA_945896675.1 Cyanobium sp. NIES-981 | reverse complement strand
TGGATCAGGACCCGCGCAAAACTCACCCGTTTTTGCATGCCGCCACTGAGTTCACTTGGCATTTGATCGGCGGTTCCCAAAAGCCCCACCGCTTCGAGGGCTTGGTTGACGCGATCGGTGATCTCCCGCTCACTGAGCCTCCCATCGCGATAAAGCAAGAAGCCCACGTTTTCTTTCACGCTGAGGGAACCCAGCAGCGCTGGGTTCTGAAACACCAGGCGCACATCGGGGGGGTGCTGTTGGTCGAGCCGCAGATAGGTCTGCGGCTCGCCATTGATATGCAAGCGGCCGCTGCTGGGCAGGAGCAGTCCAGCCAAGAGGCGCAGCACCGTGGACTTGCCCGCGCCTGAAGGGCCCACCACCACGAGCTGTTCGCCGGGTTCGATGCTGAGATCGACGCCATTGAGAATGGTGCGGCTGCCCCAGCGCACGCTCAAGTCGTGCATTTCTGCAATGGGAACGGAGCTCTGCGCGGTAGGCGGCGCGTCGGTGGCCAGGGGTCTTAACGCAAGTGCATCCATCTTGGCGCCTTTGCCTAGGGCGATTCCGTTTGCTTTGGCCAACCCTCCCTAAAGTTGATCCAATTGCGACAGGGCTCTTCCCCCACCGTTGCCCCGAAGACTCAAGCGCCAAAAAGATTTCCGCCAGCGCGATTTGATGAGTCGCTCCCGGCGGGCAGTGCGCTGGTTGCAACCGGGGCTGGTGGTGAAGCGCTGGGTGCTGACATCCGGTTTGGGGTTGCTGTTGGCCCTGTTGGGAGCGGCGGTCTGGGCTGACCTCCAGCCCATCTATTGGATGCTCAGCACCATCAAATGGTTGCTCCAGCAAGTCACCCAGGTTTTGCCTCGAGGGGTCACGGGCCCCCTGGTGCTGGTGGCGGGGGCGGCCCTGGTTCTGTGGGGGCAAAGTCGCAGTTTTGGCTCGATCCAGCAGGCCCTGGCCCCCGATAAGGGCACCCTGCTGGTGGATGCCCTGGCCGCCCAAGGCCGGTTGAATCGGGGTCCCAACATCGTGGCCATCGGCGGCGGTACCGGGCTCTCGACCTTGCTCAGTGGCCTGAAGCGCTACAGCAGCAACATCACCGCGATCGTCACGGTGGCCGATGACGGCGGGAGTAGCGGGGTGCTGCGCCGGGAGCTGGGGGTGCAACCCCCGGGCGACATCCGTAATTGCTTGGCGGCCCTCTCGAGGGAAGAGCCGCTGCTCACCCGGCTGTTCCAATACCGCTTTCGGGCCGGCAGCGGCCTCGAGGGCCATAGCTTCGGCAACCTGTTCCTCTCCGCCCTGACGGCGATCACCGGCAGCCTCGAATCGGCGATTACGGCCAGCAGTCGGGTGCTTGCGGTGCAAGGCCAGGTGGTGCCGGCTACCAACGCCGATGTGCGCTTGTGGGCGGAGCTTGAAAACGGAGAGCGGCTGGAAGGCGAATCCAAAATCGGCAAAGCCACCAGCCCAATCGTGCGCTTGGGCTGCACGCCTGAGCGCCCGGCGGCCTTGCCAAGGGCCCTGGAGGCCATTGCCAATGCGGATTTGATTCTGTTAGGCCCCGGCAGCCTGTACACCTCGCTGCTCCCAAATTTGTTGGTGCCCGAATTGGTTACGGCGATTCGGCGCAGTAAGGCACCCCGCCTCTACATCTGCAACCTGATGACCCAGCCCGGCGAAACGGACGGCCTGGATGTGGCCGGCCACCTGCGGGCCATCGAGGCCCAATTGGCCAGCTTGGGGATCGATCAACGCCTGTTTACAGCGGTTTTGGCCCAGGAGGATCTGGGCCGTTCCCCCCTGCTGAACGTCTATCGCCAGCACGGCGCCGAACCGGTCACCTGTGATGCGCGCCACCTGCGGAAGCAGGGATATCAGGTGATGCAGGCTCCCATGCAGGGCGCCAGACCCACGGCCACCCTGCGCCACGATCCCCGCAGTGTGGCGCTGGCGGTAATGCGTTTTTACAAGCAGAACCTGCGGGATTGATGGGTGCGCCTCAGTAGGCGTCCTGCATTTCGTAGAAGTCCGGCTGGATGTAATCCTTGCGGAGTGGGTAGCCCTTCCAGTCTTCGGGCATCAGCAGGCGCTTGGGATGGGGGTGGCCTTCGAAGGTGATGCCATACATGTCAAAGGTTTCCCGCTCCTGCCAGTCGGCGCCACGGAAGAGGCCGTAGAGGCTGGGGATGCTGGGGGTGCCTTCGCGGGATAGGAACACCTTCAGACGCACCTCTTCAACCTTGACGCCTTCGGGAGGGGCACCAGTGCTGGACAAGGAGTTCACCAATGCCCCCATTTTGATCAGGTGATAGAAGCTCACCAGGCGTCCACCGGGACCTTCGTCGTAGCCGGCCTGGCACTGGAGGTAGTCGAAGCCGTTGGCCTTGAGGGCTGTGGCCAGCAAGGGCAGGAAGGCCGCTTCAACCCCAAGGTTTTCGACGCCGAGGTGGTCGTTGTCGAGCACCTCATGGTCAAAGCCTTGGTCCTTGAGCCATTGGCTCACCGGTCCGGGCTGGGTTGCGGCGAGTTCTTGGGCTGGGTTGATCTCTTCAGGCATTGCTGCTCTCCGGCTGGGGCTGAACTTGGGCCTGGGGGTCTGCCATGGGCAGGCCAGCGGCGGCGGCAAGGGCTTTTTTCTGGGTTTCCGAGGCCAGGTATTTGCCGTCAACGATGGGGGCCACCGCCTTCATCTGATGGCTCACCGTGCAGTAGCGGTGGGTTTGCTGGAGGTTGCCCCGCTCGGCGAGGGCTTCGTTGCCCACCTTTTTGCGCAGCTTGATCACGGCGTCAAAGATGGCTTCAGGCCGCGGCGGGCAGCCGGGCAAGTAGATGTCCACAGGAATCAGTTTGTCGACCCCGCGAACGGCGGTGGTGGAATCGGCGGAAAACATGCCGCCGGTGATGGTGCAGGCCCCCATGGCGATCACGTATTTGGGTTCGGGCATCTGTTCGTAGAGCCTCACCAAAGCGGGAGCCATTTTCATGGTGACCGTGCCTGCGGTGATCAGCAGGTCGGCCTGGCGGGGACTGGAACGGGGAACCAGGCCAAAGCGGTCGAAGTCAAAGCGGGAGCCGAGTAGGGCCGCAAACTCGATGAAGCAGCAGGCCGTTCCGTAGAGCAACGGCCACAGGCTGCTCAACCGTGACCAGTTGTGGATGTCATCGAGGGTGGTGAGGATCACGTTCTCGGAGAGGTCCGAGGTGATTGCAGGGGCACCGACTGGGTTGCAGCTGGCGGCCCGCACATCCCTGAGGGCTTGGACGCTTGGTACTTGGCTTGGCGAGGCAGGGGTTGTGGTCATGGCGAGGTCAGATCAGCTCCACTCGAGGGCGCCTTTACGCCAGGCGTAGGCCAGGGCCACCACCAGGATGGCAATGAAAATCAAGGCCTCAATAAAGGCCAGCAATCCCAGGCGGTGGAACGCCACGGCCCAGGGATACAGGAAAACGGTCTCCACGTCGAAGATCACGAAGACCAGGGCAAACATGTAGTAGCGAATATTGAATTGAATCCAGGCGCCGCCAATGGGCTCCATGCCGGATTCATAGGTGAGCTCCCGCTCGCCCTGCCGGCTTTTGGGCGCCAACAGCTTGTTGGCCACCAGCGCCAGAACGGGAACGGCTGCCGCAATCAGCAAAAAGCCGACAAAGGCGTCATAGCCGGAGAGCACGAACATTCGGGCCAGGCCAACCTTCTTTTCATTCTGGCATCTGCAGCTCGCCTTGGGGCGCCGATACAGTTCGCCCAACCAACCAGGGGTACAGGGATGAGTGACGCCGAGGCCCAAGCCGCTTCAGAAACCTCGCCAGACCCCGTTCCGGAACCCTCCCTGGAACCCGCTCCGGAACAAGTTTTAGAGCTGGCGCCAGAAGCAGCCCCTGGGGCCACCACCGAATCCAGCACCGAATCTCCCGAAGATGATCCGGCCGACCACCGCTTTGAGTGCCTGAGCTGCGGGTTTGTTTATGACCCGGCAGAGGGGATTAAAAAGCTGAAAATTGCCGCAGGCATCCCTTTCCTTGAGCTCGATCCAGCCAGTTTTCGCTGCCCGGTTTGTCGCAGCAAAATGGGTGCCTTCAAGGACATCGGCCCCCGCAACAAGCCCAGTGGCTTTGAGGAGAACCTCAATTTCGGCCTTGGCGTGAACCGCCTCACCCCCGGGCAGAAGAATGTCTTGATCTTTGGTGGCTTCGCCTTGGCCGTCGCCTTCTTCCTTTCGTTGTATTCCCTGCGCTAATGACTGCCGTTCTTCGTCAGCTGCTCAGCCTTGTCATGGTGATCGGCCTGGGCCTGGGCCTGGGTGGTTGCGTGACCACTGGCCTGCCCGCCGCTTCGGCCAGTCCGTGGCAACAGGTGCCCATCGCCACCAAGGCCAACCCCCTGGATGTGGCCTTCACCGATGCCAACCATGGCTTTCTGGTGGGGAGCAACCGTCTGATCCTCGAAACCAACGATGGGGGGAGCAGCTGGGAGGAACGGGCCCTGGATCTTCCTGAAGAGGAAAACTTCCGCCTGCTCAGCATCGATTTCCAGGGCGATGAGGGCTGGATTGCCGGCCAGCCTGGTCTGCTGTTGCACAGCACCGATGGCGGCCAGAACTGGAGCCGCCTGTTTCTCGACACCAAGCTTCCCGGTGAGCCGTATCTGATTACGGCCCTTGGCCCCAACCAGGCCGAGCTCGCCACCAACGTGGGCGCGATTTACAACAGCCGCGATGGCGGCAATAGCTGGCAGGCGGAGGTGGAAGACGCGGCTGGAGCCGTGCGTGATCTGCGCCGAGGTGCCGATGGCCAGTACGTGAGCGTGAGTGGTCTGGGCAATTTCTTTGCCACCTGGACGCCCGGTGAGGCCGCTTGGACGCCCCACCAGCGCATGAGTAGCCAACGCCTCCAATCGATGGGCTTCCAGCCCGATGGATCGCTTTGGATGCTGGCCCGCGGCGCCCAGCTGCGCTTCAACGCCGATCCCAGTGATGTGGACACCTGGGGCAAGGCCGTTGTGCCCATTACCAATGGCTTTGGCTATTTGGATATGGCCTGGGATCCCCAGGGCGCCATCTGGACCGGTGGCGGCAGCGGCACCCTGCTGGTCAGCATCGATAACGGCAAAACCTGGCAAAAGGATCCCGTGGGAGCCCAACAACCCACCAATTTCACCCGCATCTTGTTCAGTGCCGATGGCAAGGGATTTGTGCTCGGTGAGCGGGGATCCCTGCTGCGCTGGGTGGGTTAGGCAGCCCGATCCCTGGGCCCGGTGCACTCGGTGCGCCCCCTCCCGCCAATTTCTGTAACCAAGCTCCTGGCTGGCTCCCGCCAGCCTCACCTCGACCCTTAAGCTTTCAAAGCTGAACGCTTGTCGCTATGGCTGCCGGCTCAACAGGAGAACGCCCGTTCTTCGAGATCATTACGAGCATTCGTTACTGGGTTATCCATGCGGTGACCCTGCCTGCCATCTTTTTGGCTGGCTTCATGTTCGTGTCTACGGGCCTGGCCTATGACGCCTTTGGAACCCCCCGTCCTGACGCCTACTTCCAGGCCCAGGAAAGTAAGGCTCCTGTGGTGAGCCAGCGCTATGAAGCCAAGGATTCCCTCGACTCGCGTCTGAAATAAGCCATGACCCAAGCACCCATCTCCACGACCCCGCGCAATTACCCGATTTTTACGGTGCGCTGGTTGTCGATTCATGCCCTTGGCGTCCCCACGGTGTTCTTCCTGGGCGCCCTGGCCGCCATGCAGTTCGTTCGCCGCTGAGGCCATGCAACGCAACCCCAACCCCAACAACCTGCCTGTCGAGCTCAACCGCACCAGCCTTTACTTGGGCCTGCTGTTTGTCTTCGTCATTGGCATCCTGTTCTCCAGCTACTTCTTCAACTGATCGGGAGCGCATCCAATGAGCGGCAAGAAATCTTCCCTGCCTGATGGCCGGATCCCCGATCGCCTTCCCGATGGGCGACCTGCAGTGGCCTGGCGCTCCCGCTGGACCGAGGGTGTCCTTCCGCTATGGCTCGTGGCCACAGCCGGCGGCATGGCGGTGATTTTTGTGGTGGGTCTGTTCTTTTACGGCTCCTATGTGGGCGTTGGTTCCGCCTAATAACTGGTTTTCAGCCTCTCAGGCCATCCAATCCCCTGGCGGGCTGCCTTTGCAGAACCCTCCGGGGGATTGCTGTATATGGCCAAGACACCTTCTGAGAAACACCCTTGAGACACCGGTAAAACCCTTTGGCCCAAAAGCGGACGTTGCTCAACAACAGGGCCCTGGTCTGGCTCGTGGGCTCCCTGCTCAATGCCTATGGCCAGCTGTTCCTGATCACCTCCCGCCTGCGCATCGAGGCCGATCCCGAGGTGGAGCGCCTGGTGCGAGAGCAGCGGGTTCCGGTGATCTATGCCCTGTGGCATAGCCATGTATTTTTTGTGCCGCTGTTTCGCACCTATGAACGGCGGGCGGTTTCGGTGTTGTTGAGCGCCCACCGCGATGCCCAGATTGTTGGCGTGGCGGCCCGTCTGCGGGGCATTCGCCTGGTGTTTGGCTCCTCAACCCGCGGAGGAGCCAAGGCCTACCTCCAGCTGATGTCGGTCTTGCAAGGTGGGCAGTCGGTGGTGATGACCCCCGATGGGCCCAAGGGGCCCGCCGAGCGGGTCAAAAGTGGGGTGATCCGTTTGGCCCAGCAATCGGGCTGCGCGATTGTGCCCGTGGCCCTGGGCTCCTCGCGGCTCCATCGCTTGAAGTCGTGGGATCGAAGTTTGCTGCCCCTGCCCTTTTCCAAGGCGGTGTTTGTGCTGGGAGCGCCGCTCTATTGCCCCGCCGAGGCGCCGCTTGAACCCCTGCAGCAGCAGCTTGAAACCGCGATTCAAACCACGGTGGTTCTGGCTGCAGATCGGGTGAACTGACCATGCTTCTGCTGCTCTATCGCCTGCTGTGGCTCCTGCTCACCCCCTTGGCGCTACTGCTGTTGCTCTGGCGTTTGCTGCAAGGCAAGGAAGATCCCTCCCGGATCCAGGAGCGCCTGGGCTGGCCGACAAGCCCACGCCCCCCGGGCCCTTTGTTGTGGTTTCACGCCGCCAGCGTGGGCGAGCTCAACAGTTTGCTGCCCGTTTTTGCTGCTCTCCAGGAGCTGGATGGCGGGATTCCGGTGTTGCTCACCACGGTGACGCGCAGCTCCGCTCGGCTGGCGCCATCGGTCTTGCCCCCTGGGGTGATCCACCAATACGTGCCGATCGACCATTGGCTGTGTTGGCTGCCGTTTCGGCTGCATTGGCGGCCAAGTTTGGGGGTTTTAGCGGAAGCGGAGTTGTGGCCGGAGATCGTCCATGCCATGCCGCGGCTGCAGCTGATCAATGCCCGCATGAGTGCGGGCTCCTTTCGCAACCATCAACGGCTTGGCTGGTTTGCTAACTGGGTGATTGGCCGCGCTGAGCGCTGCTTTGCCCAATCCGAGCAGGATGCTGAGCGCTTTCGCCGGCTAGGGGCCCAGGCGGTGGTGGCGGCTGGCTCCACCAAGCGGGATGCGGCCCCCCTGGCGGTGAGTCGCCCCATCGTGGAGCGGTTGGGCCAGGTTTTTGGGCGGCGGCCCGTGGTGCTCTTGGCGAGTAGCCATGCGGGCGAAGAACAGCAGTGGATCGAGGCCTGGCTGGCTGGTTCGCCGGCGCGCCAGGGGCCAGGCGCGATTGGGTTGTTGATCGCTCCGCGCCACCCCCAGCGTTCGGCCCAGGTGTTGGAGCTGGCCCGGGCTGCCTTCTCCCGTCAGAAAGCCAAAGTGCCTAGGGCAGCGCTTTGGACTGAGCTTGCGGCCAGCGACCAGCCGGTCTGCTGCGACCTGGTGGTGGCCGATTGCATCGGCGCGATGGGCTCCTGGATTGGCGCTGTCTCGGTGGTGGTGATGGGGGGGAGTTTTTATCCCAATGGTCGACCCCATGGGGGCCAAAATCCCCTAGAGCCGGCGGCTTTGGCTAAGCCGGTGGTCTGCGGCCCCGACATGGCCAACTTCTCCGATGTCACCGCAGCCCTGGCTGAAGCGGGTGTCTTGCACCAATACCCCACGGCCAGCCAAGCCTTTGATGGGGTGGTCCGCTTGCTTGAAATCCAGAGGAACACCCAGAGGCAAGGTCCTAATGAAGGACCACCGATGGTCGTCCCAGCGGGTGTAGTCCTGCATGGGCCCTCCCGCCAGATCGCCACGGGGCTGATCGAGGCCCTCGCCGGTGGGGCGCAGCCCCCGGCGCAACCCCTGGAGCCTTCGGATCGTTAGTGCCATGCCCCGCAACGCCCCCAGCTTTTGGTATCAGCCCAGGCTTAGCGGCCTAGCCAGGGTGCTGTTGCCCTTGTCTTGGCTCTATGGGGTCGGGGTTTGGTTGCACCGATCGACGACGCGGCCGTTGCAGTTGCCCGTGCCAGTCATCTCCATCGGCAACATCACCCTGGGGGGAACGGGTAAAACCCCTGTGGTATTGGGCCTGGCCCGGGCCTTGCAGCAGCGGGGCTACGCCGTGGCTGTGCTGTTGCGGGGCTATGGCACCAAGCGGCGCGAACCCGTGCTGGTGACTCCAGGGGCGAGCTACGCCGAGGTGGGAGATGAGGCGCTGGAGTACGCCCACCAGCTCGAGCAGGTACAGATTTGGGTGGGATCCAATCGGCGCCTGGGTGCCCGCCTGGCGATTGATCAGGGCGCCACACTCCTCTTGCTCGATGATGGCCTGCAGCACTGGCCGCTGGCTAGGGATCTGGATATCACGCTGCTGGATGCCCAGCACGGGCTTGGCAATGGTCAGGTCTTTCCTGCTGGACCATTGCGGGAGCCGGCTTGCCACCTGGGCAGGGCCGATTTGCTGGTGCTGACGGGAACGGGCATGGGTGCCCGCGCTGGGGGCGCAGCCCAGTTGCCTTGGCCCAGCCAGAAGCCCCGGTGCAGCTTGCACTTTCAGCTCGAGCTACCTGATGGCTTGCAGGGCAGGCCCTTGGTTGCCTTCTGCGGTATTGGCTTGCCGCAGAAGTTTTTCCAAGCCCTGAGCGGCCGAGGCCTGCGGGTGATCGCCCAGGAAAGCTTCCCGGATCACCATCCCTATGCTGATGCCGAATTGGAACGCCTCGTGGCCGTGGCCCAAGCCCAAGGTGCTGTCCTCGTCACCACCAACAAGGATGCCAATCGCCTGCCATTGCAGTTTCGAAGCAAGGTTGTCCCGATCCCTTTGAGCATCGATCCCGTGGCCCTCGACCCGTTAGTCCAGCAGGTACTTGGCTTGATTGGTCATGTTTGAAACGCGGCCCAAGCGTGTACTGCTGGTGGCGGGAGAAGCTTCCGGCGATATGCATGGTGGGGCCCTGGTCCAAGCCCTGCGACGTCAACAGCCGGATGTGACCGTGGTTGGCGTAGGGGGTGATCACCTGCGCTCCAATGGCATGGAGGTTTTGGCCGATGTGCGCACCCTCTCTGCCGCTGGGTTGGTCGAGATTGTCGGCAGCATTCCCCGCCATCACCGGGTGATGGAGATGCTCAAGGCCCAGATGGATCAGCACAGGCCCGATGTGGTGGCCCTGGTGGACTACCCGGGCTTCAACATGTTTGTGGCCAAGGAGGCCCACAAGCGAGGTATTCCGGTCTTCTTTTATATCGCCCCCCAGGTCTGGGCCTGGGGGAAGGGCAGGGCCAAAACAATGGCCCGTATCATCGACCGACTCGCTGTAATTTTTCCGTTTGAGGCGGGGATTTTCAATGCCCACGGCCGCGACTTTGCCCGCTACGTGGGCCATCCCTTGGTGGATGGGCTCGAGGTCACCCGCTCGGCCCAAGACAGCCGCGCGGTCCATGGATTTTCAGATCAGCAGCCGCTTTTAGTCTTGATGCCGGGTAGCCGGCGCTCGGAAGTTCGGTTGCTGTTGCCTGCGATGTTGGCGGCAGCCCAAATCTTGATGGCTGATGGCTGGCAGGTGGCCCTGTTGAAGGCTCCCACCATTGATCAGGCCTACCTCGAGCAGATCCATGGGACCCTTCCCTTCCCGATTCCAGTTGTAGAGGGGGACGCATACAACATGATCGCGGCGGCAAATGCGGGTGTGATTGCCTCCGGTACAGCAACCCTGGAAGCTGCCCTGTTGGGTTGCCCCCATGTGATTCTTTATCGCTTCTCGTTCTTGACCTATCTATTGGCAAAACTTGTGATTGGACACCGCATGGTTGGCCTTCCCAATGTGGTGCTGGGACGACCTTTTTTCCCTGAATTGCTGCAGCGCGATGTAACGGCGGGCAACATTGTGCGTGCCGTGCGCAAGATGGCAGGCAATCGGGAAGGTTGTCTGCAGGCTGTCCAGGACTTGCGCAAGGCGATGGGTGAGTCTGGTGCCTCGCAAAGGGCCGCAGAAGAGCTTGCTAGATTGATGCCATGAGTCAGCAATCTGTCTATTGGAGACTTGCTCTTTATGGGCGCCGCTATCTATGGCCCAGCTTTTCTCTGTCACTCTTTTTTAACTTTATCTACGGCGCTTCCACGGGGCTCGTACCCCTGGTGATCAAGTACCTCTTTGATGAGGTTCTTCCGTCCCAGGATCGATTTCGGTTGTACAGCGCTCCGGTTGCTATTGTTGTTGTCATTGGAATCCGTGCGGCGGCCCAGTATTTAGGCAATTATCTTACGGAGATTGTGGGCCAGGAGATGACGGCCGATCTGCGCAATACTTTGGCGGCAAAAATTTTAGACTTGCCACAGTCGTACATCGATAAAAACCCTTCGACTGTCCTGGTCTCAAGGGTTCTTTCGGACGTGAATCTTGTTAAGGGCGGGATTGTGGACGGATTCGTCTCGGTTATTAAGGATGGTATTACCCTTGTCGCTCTGGTTTCGGTTGCTTTTTATCAGGATTGGCTGCTGTCTTTGATAGCTTTTATTCTCTTTCCCTTCGCTATTTATCCTGTCATTAAGTCTTCGAAAAAGGTGAGGCGAACGTCGAAGCAGGGTCAGTCAAGTCTTGCCCGGTTGGCGACCTATCTCCAGGAGTCGATTGTGGGTTCCAGGGTGGTCAAGATTTTTGGTATGCAGGCCTATGAGCTGCGTCGATTTGAGTCTGAAAATAAGTCAGTACGAGATAGCGCTCTCAAGACCACTCGGGCCAAGCTGGCTAACCAGCCTTTGATGGAATTGCTCGGGGCGGTGGGGTTTAGTGCCGTCTTGGTGTACGGCGGAGAAAGCGTGATTGCGGGAGCCCGCACGACCGGCAGCTTGTTCGCCTTTTTGACCTCCCTCTATCTGTGTTATGCGCCCTTTAAAAGTATCGCCAGGTCGAATACGTCCTGGCAGCAGGGAGCTTCTGCGGCGGAGGATCTTTATGCAATTCTTGATGTACCCTCCGACCCTGCTGAGGCCTTGGCCCCTCAAACTATCGGAAACTTCTCTGACGCTCTGATTGCGAAGGGGGTGTGTTTTGGCTACGGCGATGATGACGTTATTAATCAGCTCAACCTTGAAATTCTCAAGGGCCGCACCGTGGCCCTGGTGGGATCAAGCGGTGGAGGCAAGAGCACAATTATTGATCTCTTTTGCCGCCTCTATGAACCAACAGCAGGTGCCATTACCCTCGATGGAATCGACCTTCGTGATCTCTCGCTTGATGATTTGCGCAAGCAAATCTCGGTTGTTGATCAGAATACTTTCCTCTTTAATGACACCGTCGCTAATAATATCGCCTATGGCCATACCGATTCCAGCCCTCAACGTATTGAGGCTGCAGCCCGTGCAGCGAATGCCCATGATTTCATTGTGCAGTTACCCGACGGCTACAACACCCTGATTGGCGAAAATGGAACGATGTTGTCCGGGGGGCAAAGACAGCGGGTGGCCATTGCCAGGGCCCTGATTAAAAACGCCCCGATCCTGTTTTTGGATGAGGCCACGTCGGCCCTTGATTCGGCATCCGAAAAGGTGGTTCAGGAGGCCCTGGATCGTCTCATGGCCAACCGCACCACCCTGGTGGTGGCCCATCGCCTTTCCACGGTGGTGAATGCCGATTGCATCTGTGTGATTGCTGGGGGCCAGGTGGTGGAATCCGGCACCCACGCCGCACTTTTGGGCCACGGAGGCGTTTATTCACGCCTATTTTCGACTCAATTCGCCAGCGCCTAGTCAGGCTTTTCTCTATGTCACCTGCGATTGTGCCAACCCTTTCGGATCTGCCATCACCCCCAAGCACCTACGACCGTGATGACTGGGCTGGTGCCTTTCGCAATGTGGAGGTGGAGCTTGAGAACGAACCCCTGGTGGCCGCCCGCGGAGAGATTCCCCCTGACCTGAGTGGCTGCCTCTATCGCAATGGCCCTGGGCGGCTGGAGCGCGATGGCCGTTGGGTGCACCACCCCTTCGATGGCGACGGCATGATCTGCGCCTTGCGCTTTTCTGAAGGTGGCGCACTGTTTACGAATCGCTTCGTGCGTACAGAGGGCTGGCTGGCTGAGGAAGCTGCAGACCAGGTGTTGTATCGCGGCGTTTTTGGCACCCAGAAGCCCGGTGGCCCTTTGGCCAATGCCTTTGATCTACGGCTCAAGAATATTGCCAACACCCATGTGGTGCGCCTTGGCGATGACCTGCTTGCCCTTTGGGAGGCCAGTTCCCCCCACGCCCTCGATCCAGCCACCCTCGAGACCCGGGGCCTGAGCTTGCTGAATGGGGTGCTCAAGCCAGGTGAAGCCTTCAGCGCCCACCCTCGCTTTGATCCCGGCCACCACGGCGAACCCCGCATGGTCACCTTTGGGGTGAAGACAGGCCCGCGTAGCACCTTGCGGTTGATGGAGTTCGCTACCGAGGGCCCCAGGGCCGGTCAATTGGTGGCGGATCGGAGTGACGGCTTCAAGGGCTTCGCCTTTCTGCATGACTTCGCGATCACGCCCAACTGGGCTGTGTTCCTTCAAAACGCAGTCGATTTCAACCCCTTGCCGTTTGTGTTGGGGCAAAAGGGAGCGGCCCAGTGTTTGAGCTCCAAGGCAGGTGGCCAGGCCCAGTTCTGGTTGGTGCCTCGCGATGGTGGAGCGTTTGCTGGGCAGCAGCCCCGGTTGATTGATGCGCCTGAAGGGTTTGTCTTCCACCACCTCAATGCCTATGAGGAGGGCGATCAGCTCGTTGTGGAGAGCATTTTTTACGCCGATTTTCCTTCCGTTGGTCCCGATGTGGATTTCCGTTCGATTGATTTCGAGCTCATCCCCGAAGGCCTACTTGAGCGTTGCCGCATTGATCTCACTACCGGCAACCTCACCTGTGAGCGTCTCAGTGAACGTTGCTGTGAATTCGCGATGGTTAATCCCACCAGGCAAGGCTTACCGGCCCGTTTTGGCTGGATGGCCGTGGCCGAACGCGATCAGGGCAATGACCCCCTGCAAGCCATCAAAAAGCTTGACCTGCAGACTGGAGAAAGGCGCGTGTGGAGTGCTGCACCGCGCGGATTCGTGAGTGAACCGATCATGGTTCCCCGTCCTGATGCCACCAACGAAGACGAGGGTTGGGTGCTCACCGTGATCTGGAATGGTGCCCGTAATGGCAGCGACTTGGTGATCCTCAACGCCTCAACCATGGCTGAGCAGGCGGTGATTGAGTTGCCGGTGGCCATGCCCTACGGCCTCCACGGCAGCTGGGTAGGAGCGGGGATGCTTGGGCCTATTCAAGAGCATTAATATTCTGCCTGCACTGAACAGCACTTGTGCCCAGTATTTTGTTGTAAGTCAATTTCCCCAGACTACCTTTTGATTGAATTGCTTTTTTTAGGAATGGGAACTCGCACTTTGTGCATAATAAGTGAGCAAGGGTATAGGCTGGGTGATAGCGCAAGGATAAATTGCAAAGAGCATGAATGGCGTGGCTTCGCCAGTCGTCGCAATCTGCTTTGAAATCCAAGGCGAGTGACTCAAGATCCCGGGTAAATTGATCATATCTTTCCGCGTGCCTTGGGGTTATTGCCATGTTCAGTTCTTTGAGTAACTCTTGGTGGTCAAGAATTTTGATGGCTGCAAAAATGTCTTTTCTGCTTATTAAGCTTCCATGGCTATAGCCTTGCTTGATAGCCCACTTGCTGAGCCCAATCTCTCCTCTCTTGACCACTTCTTTCTTTAGGTTGCTTGGCTTAAGCTTTCTGAAAAAGTGTTGCAGTTCCTCCCCTTGGGCAATAGACGCATCCAGCATTATTGCGAATGAAGGATAGTGAAACTTTCTGCTTTTTGTATTAATGCATTCGAGCTTAGGTAGTCTGGCTCTCATGTTTTTTGGCTTTTGTGCCCGTTCATGCTAATTGAGCCAGTGAAGTCAAAGCCACTCTGCTCTGCTCTTTGTATCCATGTGGAGTTTTTCTGTAGGGGGAATATTGTCGAGTCGTTTAGCAGTAAAAGTTTTCTGCAGCTTTTGAGAATACTTGAGCTGGCAAGAATTCCCTCCCGGTATCCGCCAAAGTCGTATCCAAGATTTTCGCGTTCGATTATTAGTTGGCTATTGTCCTCGAGAAAATTTAGATCGCTTTCTTGTAGCCGGGAATTGCTAATGATGATCGGAGAGTAGTTATTGCGTTGAAGCTCGTCTAATGTTCTCTTGTGGTATTGGTTAAGCCCATTGATTGGAAATATAAGGTAGATTGCTATCTTCCCACTGTTTTTCAGTCTTCCTTTGGTGGCCTTGCTTTTTTGCGTGAGGGCAAGGTCTGTGTTGGCGCTGGTAAATATTAGATTGACTGCCCATTTTGGCAGGCTGGCGATTTGAAGCCTAAGTCTGTTTGCCTCGCGCAAGACTTTCTCGATCATCTCGAATCTGTTGGGTGGACAAATTTCTAGCTTGATCTTAATTGATTTTTGTAATTTTGGGACATAATGCTAAATGCTGCGCCAGTCGATCGCCGGCTGTGCACGTTGTGGACTTTGAGTTCTTTGTTTATCTCTGCATAAGGGGGGAGTCCTTTGGGGGTACGTAAATGATTGGGTCACAGCCAAAATTGCATTCTCCACTGGGGCTGGAGAGGATGCCCCCTGATCGGAGAGCGGCGCGTGTGGAGTGCTGCACCGCGCGGATTCGTGAGTGAACCGATCATGGTTCCCCGGCCTGGTGCCACCAACGAAGACGAGGGTTGGGTGCTTATCGTAATTTGGAACGGCGCCCGCAATGGCAGCGACTTGGTGATCCTCAACGCCTCAACAATGGCTGAGCAGGCGGTGATTGAGCTGCCCGTGGCAATGCCGTATGGGCTGCACGGGAGCTGGGCATCACTCTAAGGGTATTTGACTTGGGAGAATTGGTTTCTTGACATTGATTCGGCTCTAGAGATCAAATCTTTCGAGCCGAATTCCCAGCTTCGCTTAGGTCTGTAACGACTTCCTCTGCATTGTTGCTCTGCCGTAAAATTAGGTTGTATACATTTGCTCCCCTCGGCCCAAGTCTCCGGGCAACTGCTTTTTTAAGAAAAGGAAATTTTAATTTAGAATACAATAAGTGTGGAAGCATGTAGGCAGGATGGTATTGTGTTGATAATACGAAGAGAGCCTGAGCGCTGTCCTTTTTCCACGCAGTTGAATTTTCTTCAAAACTGTCGATTAGGGCTTGCAATTGATGCCCGAAGGTGCTGTCGCTTGGAATTAGTGCATTCTTTAAGGCTTTGAGTAGTTCGTGGTTATCTACTTCTTTAATGGCTTCTTTAATGGCTTCGGGAGTTAAAGTGTAGCCATGGGTAAATCCTGCTTCTCTAATGGCTCGGCTGAGTCCAATTTCTCCAAGTCTGATTACATTGGCCCTGCTATTTGATAGCCTTAGTCTTCCAAAGAATCCAGATAAAAACGTGGTCCTGCATATCTCTTTGTCGAGCATAAGCGCGAAAGACGAGTAATGAATTCCGCGTCTAATCCTTCTGTCGTTATTGGTTTTTACAAGGTCGATGTTGTCTGTGATTGTTTTCACTTTAATGTTGTTCCCGTATGAGCTTATTGCGCCTGTTAGGGCGTACCCACTTTGCTCTGCTTGTTTGATCCAGTTGGAAGTCTTCTGAATTGGAAAGATTGTAGAATCATTGATGAGGAAAAGCTTTTGCGCGTTTCGAATTTCTCTGAGATTGTAGAGAATGCCTTCGCGATAGCCAGCAAAATCATACCCAAAATTTTTACGTTCAATGAGCTGGCTGACGCTGTTGAGGAGCTCGTCTTTGTCTTCATTTTTTAGCTTTAGGTTGCTTACGGCAATGATTCTGTAGTGATTTCTTGATAGTTCGTCTATCGTTTTTCGGTGAGAAAAATTAAGGCCTTCCTGGGGGAATATGAGGTAAATTGCAATCTTTTGGCTATGGAGGCCATTTCCTTGTGAGACGATATTGTGCGGTCTGATGATCAGGTCGTGAAATATTCTGTTGGCCGTATAGCCAAGGTTTTCCAACGGTTGCCGAAATAGTCTTCGGATTTCCCTAGAGATTTTTGCTGGCCCAAGTTGCATGGGGTTTTTATTGAGTTTTGACGAGATTCAGGGCTGCAAGATGTTCTGAAAGCTTTGCAAAGGCTCGCCCGCGATGGCCAATGCGGCCTTTGAGCTCTTTGGCCATTTCCGCGAAGGTTTGGCCTGCTTCGGGCACGTAAAAGACCGGGTCATAGCCAAAGCCCCCTTCACCCCTTGGGCTGGTGAGGATTTCTCCAGGGCAGTGCCCCTCCACCTCTAGCTGGATGGCGCCGCTGGGATCAGCCACTGCCAGCGCTGCCACGAATTGGGCTCGGCGATTCCCCTGGCCTTGCTCAGGATCGATGCAGCCGTTGGCGGCGGCCAGTTCCACCAGCAATCGGCTGATGCGGGCTTGATCGCTCTCGGCGTAGCGGGCCGAGTGCACCCCAGGGGCCCCGCCAAGGGCGTCGACGCACAGCCCTGAGTCGTCGGCGAGGGCCCACTGGCCCGAGGCCTTGGCTACGGCAGAGGCCTTAAGCCGGGCATTTTCCGCAAACGTGCTGCCGGTTTCGTCCACCTCAAGGCCCGGGGGTTGGGGGCGGATCTCCAGATCCAGAGTGGCCAGCAAATGGCTGAATTCGCGCACCTTGTCGGCATTGCCGCTGGCGATGATGAGCACCTTGGCTTGATCCATCACGTCTCTGGACAGTGTGTTCAATCGGAAGTTCAGACCGCTTCGGCCAAGTGCTTGGCCCAGGCCAGCACTTCGTCAACGCGGGTTTGGGTGGGGGCTTCGCAGTAGAGCCGCAGGAGCGGTTCGGTGCCTGAGAACCGCAACATCAACCAATGGCTCGCACCGAGCCGCAACTTGACGCCATCGGTGGTGACCACCTGCTGCACCGGGGCTCCTGCCACCTCGGTGGGGGGGGCTTCGTCGAGCCGCTGTTCGAGGCGCCTGCGCGTGGCCATATCCGGCAGGCGTAGATCGAGGCGGTCGTAGGCGGCAGCGCCGCCACACTGCTCTTGGAGGGTATCGATGCGCTCGCCTAGCGGCTTGCCCCCTTCCACCAGGGCTTCAATGAGAAGCAGGGCAGCGAACAGGGCATCGCGCTCGGGTAGGTGCATGCCAAAGCCCACCCCACCGGATTCCTCACCGCCCACCAGCACCTCGCTGCTGAGCATTTCACTGGCGATGTACTTGAACCCGACGGGCATTTCCAGCACCGTGCGGCCCTGGGCTTCGGCCACGAGCTGCATCAGATCGGAGCCGCTCACGGTTTTGATCACGGTGCCGGGTAACCCCTTGGCCCTGGCCAGGTGGTCGATGAACAGGGGCATGAGGAGCTGGGTACTGCAGAAGCGGCCGTGCTCATCAACGGCGGCAATGCGATCACCATCACCATCAAAGACGATGCCAACCGCGGGCTTACCAGCGGCGGTGGAGGCCTGGACCTCCCCAATGAGCTGTTGCAGATAGGTCGCCAGGGGTTCGGGGGGATGGCCGCCAAACAGGGGGTCGCGGTTGGAACGAATTTCACGCAGATGGCCGCTAGCAAGCGCCCCTGGCAGCAGGCCAGCCATTCCCCCTGCGGCGGAGCCGTGCATTGGATCGACGATCACGTGCAGGCCCATCGATTCGAGCCCGCTACTCAGGGCCTGGGTATCGAGCTTCGCTTGCAGGCCGGCCAGGTAGGTGCCCATCGCATCAAAGCGCTCGGTGGCCCCCGGTATGGGCACGGTGATGCCCCCGGCGGCGAGTCGGGTTTCCACCCGCTTGGTGAAGTCACCCTCCACCGAGCCCCCAAACGGACCTTTGATTTTCAATCCCAGCCATTCCGGCGGGTTGTGACTGGCCGTGATTACGAGGGCTCCAAGGGCTTGGCGCTCCACCACGGCCCAGCTGCAGGCGGGGGTGGGCACGGCGGTTTCGCAGAGCAGGGGAACGAGCTCACAACCGCGTACCGCCGCGCAGATCGCTTCAGCCAGCTCCGGAGCCAGGAAGCGCCGGTCGTAGCCAATCACCACCTCGCGGCTGTCCATGCCCTGGGGGCGGGAGTGGGCCAACTCCTGGACGGCCGCCGCCGCCACGGGCAGGAGGCGCTCCAAGGTGATGTCCACGCCGAGCACCCCCCGCCAGCCATCGGTGCCGAAGGCAATCGGGCTGGCCTCCAGGGCTAGCGGGGCAGACTCCATGGATGGGGGAAGCCGGATACTCCAATTCTGCGCTCTAACACCGCCTTTGGGGACTTAGCGTCGGGGAACTCCAGGCCAATCCTTGGGCGCGCCTCCCCTCACCGACCGGTTGCTTCGCAGCTGGGTGCGCTGCCGGCGCCGGGCCTGGCTTGATCAATTTGGTGACCAACAAGCCCGTCAGTGGAATGCCCATCGCGCCCTGGCACTCCACGATCAGCTGCGCAGCTTTCAAACCTTGCTGCCGAAAAAACCGCAGCACGGTGAGGCGGGCTGCGCCGCCGGAGCCCCTGGGGTGATGGGTCTGCGGCTCAGGGGCTCCGGCCCCGGCGGGGCTGAGTTGCAAGCGCACCCGGCCCTGCTGGAGCGGGTTGGGGGCGTCAGCCGCTGGGGCGATTTCGCCTACCGGCCGGTGCTGGCCCGCCAGGGGCGCCGGGTCACCCGTGAGCACCGGCTCCAATTGGCCCTCTGGGGGCGCCTCTTGGCCGATTACCAGCAGGCTGAAGTGCCCCAGGGTTTGGTGGTGGCCGGGGATGGCCGCGGTTTTCAGCGGGAAGCCCTGTCGCTTGGCGCTGGCCTGCAGCACCAGCTCGAGGAGAGCCTTGTGCGGCTCCAGGGCGACTTGCAGCGCACCAGTCCTCCGGCGCTGGTGAGTGATCGCAAGAAATGCACCCTCTGTAGCTGGCGAGGACTTTGTGATCAGGCCGCTGCTGCTGAGGGCCATCTCAGCGAGGTCAGTGGCATCGGCGGGAAGCGCCGTGAACTCCTGCTGGAGTTGGGGGTTGCCAGCCTCGATGGCTTGGCGGCCACGGACCCCGAGCAGTTGGCCACCCAGCTGGAGGTGCATGGCGAGCAGCACCGGGAGATTGCGGCCCAGTTGGTGGCCCAAGCCCGGGTGCAACAGCAAGGCAAGCCCGAACGGCTGGACCCAGGCCTGGCGCTCAGCGAACTGGATGGCGCCCCTGGGCTGCTCCTCTACGACATCGAATCGGACCCCGATGCCCGGGATGATTTCCTTCACGGCTTTGTCGTGGTGAAGCGCTTGGCGGATGGCAGCTGGCCAGCCGATCTGGGCGAGGGCCGTTACCAACCGCTGCTGGCCCTGTTCGAGCACGGGGAGCCCCTGCTGTGGCAGCGGTTGCGGCGTTGGCTGGATCACTATCCAGGCTGGCCGGTGTTGCACTACGGCGAAACCGAATCGATCGCCTTGGTGCGTCTGGCCCGGCGCCAGGGGGCAACCGACGCCGACATAGATCTATTGCGCCCCCGTTTGGTCGATGTCCACGCCCGGTTGAAGCGCTCTTGGCGGCTTCCCGTGAGTAGCTATGGCCTCAAGGCGGTGGCGAGTTGGTTGGGGTTTGCCTGGAGCCAAAAGGGGGTGGATGGAGCCCGCTGCTTGCTCTGGTGGCGCCAATGGCGCCATTGGCGCCATGAGCCCGGCCCCCGAGGCCGCGCCAGTCGCTATCAACTGGATCGGATCTTTCGCTACAACCGCGACGACAACCTGGCCACCTGGACGGTGGCCCATTGGCTATGGCTTCAAGACAGCAAGAGGGTGGCTGGTCGGGGGCCATCGCCGGCCTGAAGCAACGGCTGCTCCAAGGCTTGCTTGCGCACCAGGGCTAGGCCAATCCAGGTCCCATCCTCAACTTCCAGGCTGGAGCTGATCACCCCGGCCCTGCTGGTGCCCTCTCCGGTGGCATCGGGGGCATACAGGGTGGTGCCGGGGTTGAGGGCTGCCGGCGGCTCACCAGGCAGCTCCCCAGCCTGGGGCGTGCAACTCCAACGCCGCAGCTGCTGTTTGACGCCGTCGTAGGTGGAGAGTTTGGCCAGGGTTTCCTGGCCCACATAGCAACCCTTGTTGAGGCTCACCCGCTCGGCCAGCCCCAGCTCAAAGGGGTTGGTGTCGTCATTGAGCTCGCCGGGGGCCGCAGGGATGGCCTGTTGAACCCGCCAGCGTTCTTGGCCTGCGGCTGACAACAGGGCCCGCTCCGCCAACCAGGCCGGAGCCTCGCTGCCGTGGCGCAGCAGAACGTGGCAGCCGAGCAACCAGCCGGCACCAGCTTCAAGGGCCTGCCAGGCGTCCTTGGGGCTCGCGGGGAGCTGGGCTAGTCCTGGCCCCACAGGGGTGATCAGGCGCGCCGTCTCCAGGGCGCCCAGGTGAACCTGGTCGGCGGGAAACAGCACCCGATCGAGGCTTTGGCGCACCCCGGCAGCGGCTTCCGGCGGGATGCCATGGATGACCAGCCAGGCGCCGGTTTTTGTGCCCGCACTTGTGCCCGCAGGGGCGCTCTCGGATGGATCCAGTAGCACCTCCACCAGGGCCCGCATCCGGGCCGTGGGACTGATGCTGCAGCTCGGGATCCAGGCCCCCGCAGGGGCTGTTTCGATGGCGGCACTGGTTTGTCCGTGCAAAAAGCGCCGGGTGTCAGCGCCTTCAAGGCGCAGCAGGCTCACGGCTTGTTCAATCCGGCTGGCTTGGGCCGGCTGCCAATCCCAAGGGCTTGTCATTGGCCTGCAGAGCTGGCGGCGATCTCATCCAGCAAAAACAGGCTGCGCAGCTCCAGGCCCGCCGCGGTCATGGCCTCGAGGCCGCCTTCCTGGCGATCCACAATGGTCACCACCCGGTCCACCTGATAGCTGGCCTCGCGCAGCTGGTTGACCGCCTTGAGGGATGAGCCCCCCGTGGTGACCACGTCTTCGAGCACCGTGATGCGGCTGCCGGGTTTTGGCAAGGGGCCCTCCAGCCAGGCTCCGGTGCCATGGCCTTTGGCTTCCTTGCGCACAATCAAGGCGTCGAGGTTGCGGCCATCGAGGGCTGCTCGCATGGCCACGGCGCTCACCAGGGGATCGGCACCCAGGGTGAGTCCCGCCACGGCTGCTGCAGTGTCTTCCACCTGCTCCAGCATCAGGGCCCCGAGCAGGGCCAGCCCCTCGCCGCTCAAACTCACCGGCTTGCAATTGACGTAGTGATTACTGGTGCGGCCGGAGGCCAGGGTGAAGTGCCCGTGCCGGTAGGCCTTTTGGGCCAGCAAAGGCAGCAAGGTGTCCCGCATGGCGGAGGGCGTTGTTGGGAGGGACACCGGAGAGACCACTGGTACGGGAGCGACTTGGTGCCTAGTTTGCGTGTAGCTCGGTCCGATTGATGGCGCAGGCTCTTCGGCTGCTCACACTGCTCATAGCGGCTCAGTCCCTCGCGGGTCCGTTGCTGGCTGGTCCTGCGCTGGCGGGCCCGGTGGTCTGCACGACCACCCTCGAAGCGCCCCAGGCCCGCCAGGGGATGCAGGCTTCTAGGCGCCCCGTGGAACTCACCCGCTGTGGTGCCGTGCAGACCACGCCCCAACTGGTGGAGCAGCGGTTTTATTCGTACACCGCGCCCTTTGCCCGTGGCGTCGACATCACCCACCAAATCACCGATCTCCTGGGGATTTCCATGGGCGGCGGCGATGGCACCAAGGTGATGGGCTTCGGTTTCCCCGACCAGACCATCGTTTGGGATGGCACAGCCCTCGAGAACACCTACCAGGTGTTGCTTGACAAGCAGGGCGGGCTGATCCCCTGGCGGACTGGCGATGTGGGCAATGGGTTTTCAAGCAGTTTGGGTTCTGCTGCCTCCTTTGGTGCACCGGCGCCCTCCTTTCGTGCACCGGTGCGAGGCCTGTGGTAGACACGGGAAACCAGGGGGTCTAGCAATCTGGTGAATGCAGCGAACTCATAATTCGCCTTAGGCGAGTTCGATCCTCGCGACCCCCACTTTGGTCTTTCTGTGATCACCCTTCTGGCCCTGGCCGTGCTTTTGGCCCTTTTGGCCTTCTTTGCGGCAGGGGAATTCGCCCTGATTCGCCTCAGGCCCAGCCGGGTCAGGCAGCTAGAGGAGGCCGGCGAGCCCGGGGCCCATGCCGTGGCCAAGCTTCAGTTCCGGCTCCGGCGGGTGCTGGTGGCAACCCAACTGGGAGCGGCCTTGGCCCTGGTGGCGCTCGGGTGGGCCGGCCGTGGGGTTGCAGAACAACTGGTGCTTGCTTTGAAGGCTGCCGGTCTCAGTGCCGTGGTTTCCCAGGGAGCCGCGGATGTACTCGTGTTTCTGGTGGTGGTGCTGTTGGCCACCCTGTTTGGAGGGCTGGTGCCGAAAGCCTGGGTGTTGCATCGCCCGGAGGCCTCGGCCCTGCGGTTGGCTCCTCTGCTGGATTCGGTCAGCCGCACCCTGGGGCCCTTGCTCTCCCTGATTGAACGGGTGAATGGCCTGCTGCTGCGGCTGTTGGGCCTGCCCCGCAATTGGGATGAATTGGTTCCGGTGTTATCGGCGGGCGAATTGGAAACGCTGATTGAAACCGGCAGTGTCACGGGTTTGATGCCCGATGAGCGCAACATCCTTGAAGGGGTGTTTTCGTTGCGCGACACCCTGGTACGGGAGGTCATGGTGCCCCGCTCTGGGATGGTCACCTTGCCGATTGAGGTGACCTTTGCGGCCATGATGCGGGAGGTCCACGAGACGGCCCACGCCCGCTTTCCGGTGATTGGCAGTTCCCTGGATGACGTGCGGGGGGTGCTCGATTTGCGGCGCTTGGCTGATCCGATTGCCCGCGGGGAACTGCAAGCCGACACCCCTTTGGCTCCCTATATCTTCCCAGTTGCCCTGGTGCAGGAGAGCACTCCGTTGGCCAATTTGCTGCCCTTGATTCGCAGCGGTCAGCCGTTGCTTGTGGTGGTGGATGAACACGGAGGTACCGAGGGATTGGTCACCGTGGCCGACCTCACCAGTGAAATTGTCGGCGAGGATGACAACCCCCTCGAGGCGGCAGCCGACCTCCAGCAGTTGCGGGAATCGCTCTGGTCGGTGGCGGGTGATTTAGAGATCTTTGAGCTGAATCGCCAGTTGGGATTGCAGCTGCCCGAAGCCGATGGCCATCACACCCTGGCGGGCTTTTTGTTGGAGCGTCTTCAGCACATCCCGGCCCCGGGAGAGGGCTTGCGCTGGAAGGGGTATCAATACCGGGTGGTGGCCATGGATGGCCCCCGGATCGAGCGCGTCGAGATTGAGCGGGTCGAACTAGACCGGCGTCGGGCCGAGGCGTTGGATGGGCCTGCTGGCCCTTGATCGTCGATAATGAAAGGGTTCTTAGTGCCTTGGCCATGAACCCTGTCCGTGTGGGTGTCATTGGCATTGGCAACATGGGTTGGCACCACGCCAGGGTGCTGAGTCTCATCAAGGACGCTGAGCTCGTCGGGGTGGCAGACCCTGACCAGGCCAGGGGCACCTTGGCAACCGAGCAATTTGGCTGCCGCTGGTTCGCCTCCTACGAGGCCATGCTCCCTGAGGTCGATGCGGTTTGTATCGCTGTTCCGACCCTCCTGCACCATCGGGTGGGCCTGGCCTGCCTTGAGGCGGGCGTGGATGTGCTGATTGAAAAGCCGATTGCGGCCAGCCAAGAGGAGGCCGCCGATTTGATCCGCGCCGCTGAAGCTGCGGGCCGGCTGTTGCAGGTGGGCCACATTGAGCGGTTTAATCCCGCTTTCCGAGAGCTCGTCAAGGTCACCGCCAACGAGGAGGTGGTGGTGCTTGAGGCCCGTCGCCACAGTCCCAATCCGGATCGCGCCAATGACGTGTCAGTGGTGCTGGATTTGATGATTCACGACATCGATTTGGTGCTGGAGTTGGCTGGTGCTCCGGTGGTGCGCCTCGCCGCCGCCGGCGGCCGCAGTGCGGACGGTCCCATTGATTACGTCAATGCCACCTTGGGCTTTGCCAATGGGGTGGTGGCCAGCCTCACGGCCAGCAAGATGGCCCATCGCAAGATCCGAAGCCTCAGTGCCCATTGCCGCGGCAGCCTGGTCGAAACCGATTTCCTCAACCGAACGCTCCACATTCATCGGCGCGCCCATGAGTCGGTCAGCGCCGACCATGGCGAGCTGGTGTACCGCTCCGATGGGGTGATCGAGGAGGTGAGCACCACCTCGATTGAACCCCTCTATGCCGAGCTGGAGCATTTTCTGCAGTGCGTCCGAGGCGCCGAAAAACCCGCGGTGGGCGGCTTGCAAGCGTCTCGGGCCCTGTTGCTGGCCGATTTGATCGAGCAGTGCGTGGAACAGCCCAGCTTGAGCATGAGCCTGGACGCCCCGATTTAAGGCGCACTGATCAGGCTGCAACCTGGCATTAGCCAGCAGTCAGTTGCCTGAGGGCTTCGAGTTGCCAGCGGCGGCATGCCGCAGGCGATGCGCGATAGAACCCATCCCAGGCTTCCGCCTTGTGCTGGCCATAGAGCTCGGCGGCAATGTCGGGGTTCTGGATCTGCCAGCCCACGCGGACGGCGTGGCCAATCACCACGTCGAGGGCGAGGTCGTCATCGAAGCGCACGCTGGGGTTGGCGCCGAAAAAGGCCATCAGGGTGATCAGGGTTTCGGTGCAGAGCTGGCGGTATTCGGAGGCCTCGATTTTGCTGAGCAGGTGTTCCACCAGCGCCGCAAAATTGCGCTCCCCTGGGGTTTTTTCACTCAGCAATGGGGCGCTTTCGAGCCGGTTGCGTTTCTCGAGTTTGTCGCCAATCACCAGGCCGCGGCAGTGATGCAGGAGATCCCAAATGCCCGGGTAGAAATCCCGGGGCACCCGGCCAAGGGCGCCGAGCCGCATACGGTGCTGTAGCCAACAGCCACCTTTGGGGAGCTCCTCGAGGGGGTCGGGCACCTGCCACAGCACCCTGCCGCGCAGATGCAGTTCTTCCTTGCGCTGCAGGGAAGCTCTGGCGTGCTCCACGTCGGCCAGCACGGCCCGCAGCCGCCGGCGAATCGCATGGGGGGGCTTGCTGCACAGGGCTTCAAAGGCATCGATGGGAGAGAGATCGGCCTCGGCGGCCAGCTCACTGGTCAGCAGGAGCAGCAGTTGACCCAGCTGCAGCGTGAGGCTGCCACTGAAGAGGGCGGGTTCATGGCGTGCAAGGCCATCAAGGGCCAGGAGCAGCTCCTGCTGCAGCATCCACTCCCTGCCGTCTTCCCCGCTGAACTGGCGGATCATGGCCGCAATGGCGTCACTGCCCTGGGGGGTGCTGATCAGGGAGTCGTTGGTGTAATTCCTGCCTACCACCACCTGCTTCTGGCGCACCAACAGGTCGGTCAGGGCGTCTTCCAATTGGGGGTGGACCATTTGCATGGAGCCCGCCACCCGGCGCACCACGTCCCAGTTGGCTTCGGCCAGGGACCGTCGGTAGACCTCCTCCAGCAGCTCCTGGAGCCGCACGGCTTGGGTGGTATTTGGGCCGTGGAGCTGGGCTTCAACCCCCAGGCGCCGCACCAGTTGTTCCAGCAGTTCGCTTTGCTCGTCCAGCGAGGTGCTCCGCCAGAGGCGATCGGCTAAATCGCTAATGCTGATCTCTTGGCGCTCGAGCGCCAGCGCCTCTTCGGCAGAGAGGGGTGGGTGGCTCGTACTCGCGCGTAAGGGGAGCGATGGCGCCAATGGTGCCATCGGTGGGGCGCTTGCCTGGGCTGGAAGGTCAATCCAGCAGGCCTGATCCTTCAGCTCCGCCAAGCTGGCCACCTGCACCGCCACCCCCTCGAGCTGGCCTGTGGTGAGCTGATGGCCCAGCTGAACAAAGGCGTTGGGGTTGGCCTTGAAGGCCCCCTCGGCGATAGGAATGAGCAGCAGCGGCGCCCCACCACCGCGCCAATGGCGTTGCAGCAGCTTCAGCTCCGCCCCCACGGCATCGATCAATTGCACCGGATCGTCAGCCAAGTAGAACGTGCCCTCTTCCAGCACCGCAGGCAAAAAGGCCATCCATTCGCTGCCGGCGGGACCCTGGTGCCGGTACAGCCGCGCAGTGGCCATGGTTTCCATGCGTACGGGCGGATGGCCCGAAAGCCCGAGCTTGGCGTTGGCGCCCACCTGGGCCATGCGTTGGGCCAGCTGTTTGGAACTGCTGATGGTGATCGGGTTCCCGCCGTCTTCGGCCAGGGGGAGGCCGGCCCGGTGGAGGGCTTCGGCGATCGCGGCCGTGGCCGGCACCAACGCCACCAGTACCTTTTCGGCTCCCAGGGGATGGGCGAGTCTCCTGCCGATGGGGTCAAGATCGCCTGGGGTGATCAGGCCCTGCAGCAGCAGATCTGACAACCAGGTGAGGCTCTGGGTCCAGAGCAGGGGCACGTTGGGGTTGGCCTGGCGGGGCTGGCTGCCGGGCTGGCGCCGTTCCGCCTGGATGGAGCCCTCGGGAATCAGGTAAAGCTCGGGCAACAGGCCGACGGCATCCACGGTAACGCTCACCGTGGTGAGTTTCTGGCGCCATTGGCGGGCTTCCTCCCAGCGCTCCTCACAGCAGGCGGTGATCAATTCATAGGCCCAAAACAGGGGCCACTCGCATTCGATGTGCTCGAAAGCCGCCAATTCTTCCCGTTCGTAATGGAGGCGGGTGTGGTCTTCGACCACGGTCTGGTGACCGTCGCGGCGGAAGCGTTTGTAGCCATAGGCCCCGCCCAGCTCGGACCGAATCTTGTGGCGGGTGCGTTGGGCCAGTTGGGGGTCTTCGACGGCCCAGGCGGGATAGCCAATCACCGAGAGGCAGGCGCTATCCACTTCCTTGCTGGCCGATTCCCTTGGCAAGAGCCCGTGCAGGGCCCGCCGCAGCCGCACAATTGCGTCGTGGGGAATGACCAGGCAACAGCTGCCGTCGCCATGGGGGCCATAGAGATCGAGCCCCTCCAGGGCTTCAAGGGCAGCCTTGACGAGGCCGATCGAACTGGCATTGCGCTCGGGCATCCCGTGGTTGCCCTTGTCGCCCCGCTCCCAAATGCCGTAGTCAGCGACCCGATAGGCCCGGGCCACGTAATAGACCAGGTTTTGCACGAAGTCCCGCTCGTGCTGGGTCTGGATGATCACCAGGCCCGAGCGGGTCAGCTGGGCCAGCTGCAGCAGAAACAGGGCGGTGGCATCGAGTTGGAGATGGCCCCATCCGTCGTCGGGCACCACGGGTTCGCCGCTGGGGGTGTCGAACTTGGCGTGCAGGGCATCCAGCCGATCCAGGCTGTGTTTGAAGCGCTCCACCTTGGGGGCCTGGCGCAGCATGGCGTTGAGCAGGCCCCGCATCAGCTGCACGACCCGCTGCTCCAGCTCAAAAGCGCGGCGGCCATGGCCCCCCAGCCGGGTATGGGCCATGGCCAAGCCCCACACGCATTGGATCGAATAGACGCAGTCGCGCACCCAGGCGTCGCCGTAGTTTCCGTGCACCGTGTTGGCGGTGCTTGCCGGCAGCAGACCCGTCATCGGGTTCTGGCGGGAGAGCACGACGGCTTCGATCTGACGGTCGATCTCTTCGAGGACCGCCCAGGATTCCGCAGCGGTGGCGCCACCTGGGACGGAAGGGGAAGCCATGTCGAAGCCTGTCATCCGATCGATGGCTGGAGCCAGCCATAGATTCTCTCCCGCAGCAGGACCCCCCATGGCAGCAATGGCAACAGAACCGATGCGCACCCGGGTGCTGGGTGTGCAGGTGGCCGTGTGCGCCGACGTTTTTGAGGCGGCCCTTGCCCTGAAACAGCGCGCTGGGGGTCAGATCGTCACCCTGAACGCCGAAATGACGATGGCAGCCAAGGCCGACCCAGCCCTGGGAGCGGCGATTGAGGCGGCCCAGCTGGTGATTCCCGATGGGGCTGGGGTGGTGTGGGCCCTGGGACGGCAGGGCTATCGCGTTCGCCGCAGCCCCGGCATTGAACTGGCCCGGGAGTTGTTGGTGCATGCCGCCGGTCACCAGTGGCGGGTTGCCCTGGTGGGAGCTTCGCCAACGGTGATGGCCCAGCTCACCGCCCGGCTTCGGCAGGAGCTGCCGGGCTTACAGCTGGTGTTGACGGCCCATGGCTACCAACCTCCAGCCGCCTGGCGGGGATTGGAGCAGCAACTGGTGGCGGCCAAGCCCGATTTGGTGTTGGCCGCCCTCGGGGTGCCCCGCCAGGAGACCTGGATTCAGCGCCTGCCAGGCCGCCGCGGCGGCCTGTGGATGGGGGTGGGTGGCAGCTTTGATGTGTGGGCGGGCACCAAAAAAAGAGCCCCCAGTTGGATGGGAGCTCTGCAGATCGAATGGTTGTACCGGTTGGTGCAGGAGCCCAGTCGTTGGCGCCGCATGCTCGCGTTGCCCCGGTTTGCCTGGGCCGTGCTTCAAAAGCCTTAGCCCAGATTGGGGGTTAGCCCAGCTGGCAGTTGGTTTAGCGGAAGCCCACGGAGGCTTGCCACACAAAGGCAAGCAGCAGGAAGAAGAGGGGGATGATCGGCAGGATGTCGACCAGGGGACCAAAAGCTTGGTAGGCCTCAGGGAGCTGGGCCAGGGTTTGCAGGGCGTAAGCAGCCATCCCAGAAATCACTGATCTAGTGGCGGACGCTACCACGTGTGGGCAGCTGGGGAGTCGGCTTCCCACGGAGCGAAATCCTCCGCAAAACAACCATCGCGGATGGCCTGGCCCATGGCGCTCGAGAAGCGCACCAATTGGTGCAGGTTGTGGAGGCTGAGCAGGATTTTGCCGAGCATCTCGTTGCTCTTGGTCAGGTGGTGGAGGTAGGCCCTGGTGTGCAGGGTGCAGGCCGGGCAACCGCAGCTGGCATCCATGGGGGTGTGGTCATGGCGAAAGCAGGAGTTCTTGAGGTTCCAGCGCTCACCGCCCACCAGGGCGGCCCCATGGCGACCGAGCCGGGTGGGAATCACGCAATCGAACAGGTCAAAGCCATTGGCCACGGCAATGGCCATTTCCCGCAAGGTGCCAATGCCCATGAGGTAGTGGGGTTTCTCCTCGGGCAAGAGCGGACCCAGCTGGCGCACGATCCGGTGCATTTCCTCGGTGGGTTCGCCGACGCTGACCCCCCCGACGGCAATGCCCGGCAGCCCCATCGAGGCCACCACCCGGGCCGATTCCTCGCGCAGGTGGGGGTAACAGCCGCCTTGAACGATGCCAAACAGGGCTTGGTCGCTCTTCTGGTGGGTTGTGATGCAGCGCTCCAGCCAGCGGTGGGTGCGCCCGCAGGCAGCGGCCACATCGGCTTCGCTGGCCGGATAGGGGGGGCATTGGTCAAAGGCCATGGCCACGTCGGCCCCCAGGGTCATCTGGATTTGCATGGAGCGCTCCGGGGTGAGCTCGATGCGGGCCCCATCCCTGGGTGATCGGAAGACCACGCCGTGGTCGTCGATGGTGTTGATGTCGCCCAGGCTGAACACCTGGAATCCACCCGAGTCGGTGAGCAAGGGGCCGTTCCAGCCCATGAAGCGATGCAGCCCGCCCGCATCAGCCACGATCTGCTCGCCGGGTTGCAGGTGCAGGTGGTAAGTGTTGGCCAGCACCATTTCGGCCCCCGTATCGGCCAGCTGGGTTGCGGTGACACCCTTCACCGTGGCCAGGGTGCCAACGGGCATGAAGCGCGGCGTGGTGACCGGGCCATGGGGGGTTTGGAAGCAGCCGCAGCGTGCCCGGGTGCGGGGGCATCGGGCGGTGATGTCGAATGAGAAGGCGATTGCGCCCCTTAGGTGCTCGCTTGACGCTAGGCCTCGCCCGATGCCCCCCACCACCTCCCGCCCCCACCACCGCCAGGCCCCGGTTTGGCTGCGGGATTGGGCTGGAGCTTGGGTCTTTTATTCGGTGCTGCCTCCTTGGCCATTCATCGCGCCGCGCTTTGAGCGCATCGCCCGCTTCGCTCCCCTAGTGGGCCTGGTGCTTGGCGGGCTGCAGGCCCTTGTTTGGGGCCTGACGGCGGGCTGGTTGCCCCTGGCGGCCCAGGTGGCCCTGGTGTTGGTCTTGGCGGTTGTGCTGACAGGGGGCCTCCATCTCGATGGCGCCATGGATACGGCCGACGGCCTGGGGGCGGGCCCAAGGGCCTTGGAGGCGATGAAGGACAGCCGGGTCGGCGCGGCTGGCGTGCAGGCGTTGCTGGTGGTGCTGTTGTTGCGTGGGGCCGGTTTGATTTGTTTGGCTGATGGGTCCCCTTTGGTCGTTCCATTGGCCGCTCCCCTGGCCATGGTCTGGGCCGCGTTCTGGGCTCGGGTCTCACCCCTGCTGGCGATGCAGTACTTCCCCTATTTGCGCGAGCAGGGCACCGCCGGCTTCCACCGCGAGCATTGGCAGGGTTTGGCCAGAGAGCTGCGCCCGGTGCTGGGGGCTCTTCTGGTGCTGGGTTTTGTCTTGGTGTTGGGTGCTGCCTTGCCAGGTACTGGCCTGCAGGTGCCCCATGGGGCTGCCCTGGGTCTTTGGGGGGCTCTTGGAGTGGTTCCCGTGGTGGTGGTCCCCCTCTGGCTCGGCCGGCGGCTGGGCGGGCACAGCGGCGATAGTTACGGCGCCTGTCTCGAATGGAGTGAAGCCCTGGCTCTGCTGGTTATGGGCCTGCTGTTGCGGGCGGCAGGGTGAGCTGAAAGGCATTGCCCCAGGCTTGGCCATCCACGGAGTTGGTTGCGGCTTGGTTCACCAGGCACAGTTCGCCCCCAAGGGCATGGGCTAAATCGCGCGCTAGGGCAAGCCCCATCCCGGTGCCGGGCTGGCTGGTGCTGCTCGAGCCCCGCACCCCTTTGCCAAAAATTGTGGCCCGTTCTCGGGGATCAATCGGCGGCCCCCCATCCCAGAGGGTGAGTTGCCAGCCGCCCTGCTCGGTGGGTTGGCAGTCAAGCCCGAGGGCGGCTCCTGTGGGGCTGTAGCGAAAGGCATTCTCGAGCAGGTTGGCCAGGATCTCGGCCACGGCTCCGCTATCGCCGCGCCACTGGGGCAGGGCGATCGGTGGATGCCAGGGCCGGTGCTGGAGAGCTGCGGTGGCAGCAGCCCGCTGCAGCAGCGGTTCGAGCAGGGCCGCCAGGGGTTGGCCTGCCGGGCCGCTCAACACTGGGGGCAGGAGCAGGGGTTGGGCTCCCCCTTCAGGGCTTGGCAGGCTGTCTTGGCTGCCGAGTTGGCCAATGGCGTCGACGTAGCGATTCAGTTGGCGCTCCTCCGCCAGCAAGCCTTCCACCAGTGGGCGGTTTTGGTTGTCCTGTTCCAGTCGGCGCAGCAGCAATTGGCCGAAGGTCCGCAAAGCGGCAAGGGGGTTGCGTAGCTGGTGGACCAAGACATCGAGCTGTTCGTCCTGGAGGCGCAGGTTCTGGGCAAGGCGCTGTTGTTCGAGGTCGAGGCAGAGCGCCTCGGTGAGGCAGAGGGCCACGGCCTGCAGTCTTTGGCTGAGGGCCTCTGGCCAGGGCACGGTGTCACTCTCCACCTGGATGGCTCCGAGTAACACCTCCTGGTGGCGCAGCGGCAGCCATCGCCGTTGTGCGGCGGGCTGGCGTAGGGGGCTGCTGACTTCAACGTTGGGCAGGGCTCGCCCGTCGCTGGGCCATTGGCCGATGGGTACCAGGGAGGGGGCCTCTTCTTCCCCCGGTTGGGTCACGTAGACCACCACCGATCGCAGTTCGTCGCTGTCAACGAACTGGGCGAGCTGGAAGTGCAGCAGGCTCAAAAAGCGCGTGGAGACTTGCATCTGGCGCGCTCAGTGGGGGCGTTGAAAAATTCTTTTTCGGATTTTCGGAGAAATTCCAAAAAAAGTCTTAAAGTGTTCGGTATCGACCAATACTTCGCGGTCCGCGAGCGGGCAGCAGGTCACAGTCGTGACGGCCCCTTGGCACGATTTGTGCCTCGAGGCTACAGCAGAGACAGTTCACTCCCTTGTTGACCACTCCTCTTGCTGTTCTGCTAACCCGAATGGGCGGATTAGCAGCTTCACTGACCTCGGACCTGCTCATGCTCAACGACGACAGATGGTTGGACGTCGCCTGAGTCGTTGTTTTGCGCCCTCTGGGTTGCTTGGCGCCTCTCTAGCTGGCTGAGCCACGGTCTTTGTGCGCGCTTTGCGCCGGGCCCACGGCTATCTCCCTCCTGATTCCTCTCCGTCCCCTTTCGTCTCTCCCTTTGGGAGCTGTTCCATGTCTAAGAAGCGCAAGCGCATCAGCCGCCGCCGTCTCGCGGGTCAAAGGGTTTTGGCCCATGTGTCCACGTTCAATCTCGAAACCGGCGACCACAAGCCTGTGACGGCTGCCCGCCGGTTCATTGCTGAGCAGGCTTTGGTACCCCCGGCAATCCTGAATGTGCGCCGTAACGAGCACACCACCGATCGCTTTTTCTGGGGCGAAAAGGGCCTCTTCAGTGCCCAGTACGCCGAGGAAAATCATTTCCTGTTCCCTTCCCTGCGCGTGATTGTGGACAGCATTGGCGAAGAGGTCCTCTTCGAGGGGATCGAAGCCTTGGCGGCTGACGATTGGGAGGAAATGGAGGAGTACGAGTACGCCTTCGTTTGAGGCGGTTAAGGGGCGTCCAGGGTTTGAATGCTCGATTGAGTCGGCCATTGGCTCGCGATAAAGCGCTTCATGGCTGGGAATAGGCGTTCATCAATGGTGTGTCCGCCGCTAAATCCCAGCAGCTCCACCCCATGGCCAGCCCCCTGCAGTTGTTCCTGAAGGGCTTGGCTGGCTGCAAAGGGAACGACAGGGTCCTGCTCGCCATGGGTGAGCAGGACCTTTGTTTTGTAGGGGGTTTGGGGATCCCAGCCCGGATGGGGATAGCCGCTGCAACCAATCAGGGCTGCGCAAGAGCGGCCATCTAATCCTTCGGCAAGCGTGCCCACATCGAGCACCATCGCAGCCCCTTGGGAGAAGCCCAAAAGGATGGTGTTCTCCAGCGGTAATTCCCTGGAGAGGTCCAGCAGCCGCAGTTTCAGGGCCGCACGGGCGCCCGGCAGTTCGGGCCAGTTCGGTTGCTGGAGGTCGTACCACTGGCGTCCCATGCCGGCGGGATGGGGCCAGGGAGCTTGCAGCGCCACCACTTCCACGTCGGGCCCAACCAGCATTGGCCCCAGCTCGAGCAGGTCATGGGCATCGGCGCCCCAGCCGTGCAGTAAGACCAGGCGCCGTTGCGCTCCCGCTGGACCACTGCGGAGCTCGCTGGAGGTAGCCGAATTGGAGCCTGGGGGTGTGGTCATGGGATGGGACCGGGACACTGCTGCTGCTTAGGTTGGCCTCCCATCCAACCAAGCTGCAGCCATGGCGCCCACGGCCCTTCTCAGTGTGTCCAACAAAGAAGGGTTGGTCCCCTTGGCCGAGGGGCTGCTGGCGGCGGGCTATCGGTTGATTTCCAGTGGTGGAACCGCAGCGGCGCTGCAGGCCGCTGGTCTGGCGGTGACCAAGGTGGCCGACTACACCGGTGCACCGGAGATCCTGGGCGGGAGGGTCAAAACCCTGCATCCGCGCATCCACGGCGGCATCCTGGCGAAGCGCTCCGATGGCTCCCATCAAGCCGATCTGGCGGCCCAAGCCATTGATCCGATCGATGTGGTGGTGGTGAACCTCTATCCCTTTCGGGAAACGGTGGCCGATCCGGCGGTGGCCTTTGAGACCGCCATCGAAAACATCGACATTGGCGGTCCGGCCATGGTGCGGGCGGCAGCCAAAAACCATGCCGATGTGGCCGTCCTGACCAGCCCTACGCAATACGAGCCGTTCTTGGCGGCCCTGGCCTCTGGGGCTGTGACGTGCGACCTGCGCCGTCAGCTTGCCCTGGGGGCTTTTCAACACACGGCGAGCTACGACGCTGCCATCAGCACCTGGTTGGCGGCTCGATTGGCCGATGGCTCCGCCCCGGGGGCTCCCCTGCAATTGGATGTGCCGGCTAAGCAATCCCTGCGCTACGGCGAGAATCCCCATCAACAGGCCACTTGGCATAGCCACCCCGCAGCAGGCTGGGGGGCGGCCGACCAGCTCCAGGGCAAAGAACTCAGCTACAACAACCTGATCGACCTCGAGGCGGCCCTTGCCACGGTGCGGGAGTTTGGCTACGGCCCAGGCGCCCAAGCTGCCGCCGTGGTGGTCAAGCACACCAATCCCTGTGGCGTGGCTACGGGCTCCGCGACGGCTGACGCCCTCCAGCGGGCGCTCGATGCCGATCGGGTTTCGGCCTTTGGCGGCATCGTGGCCCTCAACACCCCTGTGGACCAGGCCGCGGCAGAACAGCTCACCAGCTTGTTTTTGGAATGCGTGGTTGCGCCAGGTTTTGATTCTGAGGCCAAGCAGCATCTCGCGACCAAAGCCAACCTGCGGCTCCTGCAGCTCAGCCCCGAGGCCATTGGCCGGGCTGGCCATCAGCAGCTGCGCAGTGTGCTCGGTGGGGTGTTGGTGCAGGCGTTGGACGATGGGGCCGTTGAGGAATCCAGTTGGCAGGTGGTCAGTGATCGCCAGCCCACCAGCCAGGAGATGGAGGATCTGCGCTTTGCCTGGAAGCTGGCGCGCCACGTGCGCTCCAATGCCATCACGGTGGCCAAGGGGGGCCAAAGCCTTGGCGTTGGAGCGGGCCAGATGAACCGGGTTGGCTCGGCCAAGTTGGCCCTTGAGGCGGCTGGGGACCAGGCCCAGGGTGCGGTGTTGGCAAGCGATGGGTTTTTCCCCTTTGACGACACCGTGCGCCTGGCGGCTCGCCACGGCATCACCGCGGCCATTCAGCCTGGCGGCAGTGTGCGCGATGCCGATTCAATTGCCGCCTGCAATGAGCTGGGGCTGGCCATGGTGGTGACGGGCCGCCGCCACTTCCTTCACTGAACGTTTTCGACCGACCCGTTTCTACTTAATTTTCTCCCCTGACTTCGCCGCCAAGGTCAGGCCAGTTGTAGTTTCGCTCTCTCAGCCCCGGCTGCTCCCTAGGCCCACTCTTTGCTGCCATGCCTGAAGCGCTTGCCTACAACCTGAACTTTCTGCATCCGTTGTTGATGTGGAGCCTTTTAGCTCTCGCCGGCTACGGCATGTTCTTGGGCATCAAGGCCAAGCGCACCCGCACGGCGGATCCCGAGGCGCGCAAGCAATTGATCAAGGGTCAATTCGCCAAGCGCCATTTCCAGATCGGCAGCGTTTTGCTGGCGATCATGGTGATCGGCACCTTTGGGGGCATGGCCGTCACCTACCTCAACAATGGCAAGTTGTTTGTGGGGCCCCACCTGCTTGTGGGGATCGCCATGACCTGCATGATTGCGATAGCGGCGTCGCTCACGCCCTTGATGCAGCAGGGCAACCTGATTGCCCGCAAAGCCCATGTGGGCCTGAATATGGGCCTCATGACCCTGTTCCTCTGGCAAGCCGTCAGTGGCATGCAGATTGTGGCCAAAATCTGGGAAAACCGCCCGGCCTAAAACTGGGCCCTCTGCCTGGGGGGGCATTCCAAGCCATGGCTGGCGTGGAAGTCCTCTTGAACCTTCCAGGTGAGTTTGCGGGAAACCTGCCGCACAATTTGGGTGAGCAGGTGGTCGCCGCTGCTTTGGACCAGGCTGTCTGGGAGCAAGGTGATCACCCCAGGGAGTTGGATCCAAACACTCAAATCCAAGTCCCACCGGACGAAGGTGAGTGCTTCGGCGTCTCCAGGGGTTGCGCTGGGCTCCTGGAGCTGGAGAGAGGCGTTGAACTCCACGTCGTAGAGGCCCTCGAGGCTGGTTTCGCCAGCCGGGATGGGCACGGTGATGATGCGATACACCCCCTGGCTTTGCGGGAGTAGCTCGAGGCCAATGGTGGGCTCCACATCGAAGCCAAAGTTGCCAAAGCGCCCGAGGATGAGCAGATAGCCATTCGTGCTGATGGGGCTCACCTGCATCGGCGCAGCACAGCGCTGGAACCATCCCCCATGGCTATCCAAGTAGGCCTGCACCAAAGGAGCTGGCGCCCGCATTTCCATCAGATCGGAAAAGCTGCTGGTGTAACAGCGCACCCGTGGATCATCGGTGTGGCGCAGGCTCTGCATGGGCGAGGACTCTGCCGGGGATTGGAATGCCATCGCTGTTGCTGGCGTTCGTGACGACGACAGCAAGGAAGGCAACGGCATCAAGAATGGCGAAACAATGGGAACAATCCCGAAGGAGCGCTCGGGCCTGGCGGCGAGGGGGCTCCACTGTTCGAGGTGGTAGGAACCTTTAAACAATGTAAAGCCCCCGGGTTGGGCCTCAGGCCTCCGTCAGGGCAACCATGCGCTCAATGATGTCCTCCACCACGCGGTCGGGGGTGGAGGCACCGGAGGTGATGCCCACACGGATCGGCCCCTCAGGTAAAAACGGGCTCTCGGTTTCCAGGGCACTGCCCAGGGGCATGTGCTCGATTTGGTTGCCAGGACCAATCCGCTCTGGTGTGTCGATGTGAAAGGAGCGGATGCCGCGGCTGACGGCGATTTCCTGCAGGTGGGTGGTGTTGGAGGAGTTGTAGCCGCCGATCACCACCATCAAATCCAGGGGCTCATCGACCAGGGCAAACATGGCGTCCTGGCGTTCCTGGGTGGCGTCGCAGATGGTGTTGAAGGCCAAGAAATGCTCGCTTAGCTCAGCGGGGCCGTAGCGCTTCAACATCGTGCGTTCAAACAGGCGGCCGATCTCTTCGGTCTCGCTTTTGAGCATCGTGGTCTGGTTGGCGACGCCCACGCGGGCCAGATCGCGATCGGGATCAAAGCCAGGGGAGCAGGCCTTGGCGAAACGGTCCATGAAGGCGTGCCGATCGCCTCCCTCCAGGATGTAGTCGCACACCATCTGGGCTTCGGCCATGTCGAGCACCACCAGATAGGTGCCGGCAAAGGATGAGGTGGCCAGGGTTTCCTCGTGCTTCACCTTGCCGTGGATGATTGAGGTGAAGGCGTGCTTTTTGTGTTTCTCCACGGTGTTCCACACCTTTGACACCCAGGGGCAGGTGGTGTCGACGATGTGACAACCGCGTTCATTGAGCAGTTGCATTTCCTGCACCGTGGCGCCAAAGGCCGGCAGGATCACCACGTCGCCGCTAGCCACCTCGGAGAAGTCCTTCACGCCGCCCTCAACCTGGATGAACTGCACGTCCATCTCGCGGAGGTGGTCATTCACCGAGGGATTGTGAATGATTTCGTTGGTGATCCAAATGCGCTCGGTGGGGTAATGCCGGCGGGTTTCGTAGGCCATGGCCACAGCCCGTTCCACCCCCCAACAAAAACCAAAGGCCTCGGCCAGGCGAATGGTGAGCCGACCGCGGCGCAATTCGTAGCCGCTTTCGCGCAGCTTGGCTATCAGGTCGCTTTGGTAGGCCTGCTCGAGGCTCCCGGCTACTTCTTCACCGAGGCCAAAGCCGCGGCGGTTGTAGCGCTCCGAATGGTGCAGCGAGCGTTTAAAGGCGCGGGTATCCACAAAGGCCGCTACTGGGGGTTCCCAAACTCTATGGGCGCCCCATGCCGCCGGTTGGTCTCCCTAGGCGGGCCCCCTTGCTTCAACCTGGGCGAGCCCAAGCCATGCCACGCTCGTCTCGGAAAAGGCATAGGTGCAGGGCAGCACTTCCACGCCCGCTTCCAGAGCCTCGCGGAAGAGTTCTCCATAGCGAGGATCGGCCGAATCCCCTGGGGCAAAGCGGGTGACATCGGCGCGGCTCAAGCAAGGCACAAGCACGGCCCGGGCTTCGGGGAGGAGGGCCTTGAGCTCCACCAGATGCTTTTGGCCCCGCTCGGTCACGGTGTCGGGGAAGAGGGCGAGCTCCCCCTGGGTCCAGGTGGTGTTTTTGACTTCGAGATAGATGGGCCTGGGGTCGCTGGCACCTTCCCCGGGGGTGAGCAGCAAGTCGATGCGGCTGCGGCGGCCTTCCCCGTAGGGCACCTCAGGCTTGATGGCGCCAATCGGCCCAAGCCAGGGCTCCAGGCATCCGGCCTCGATCGTGGCGCGCACCAAGGTGTTGGGTAGGGCTGTGTTGATCCCCACCCAGAGCTGGTCGCCTTGGGCGCCAAGGACCTGGGCTTGCTCCCAGGTCCAGGCCAGCTTGCGGGTGGGTGAGGGGGCGTGGCGCAGGCGGACCCGTCCACCGGGGTGCAGCACGCCCGTCATGGGGCCGGTATTGGGGCAATGGGCGGTCACCAGGTCGCCGTTGTCGAGTTCCACATCGGCGAGGAAGCGTTTGTAGCGCTTCACCAAGGTGCCCTCCACCAGGGGGCCGAGCTGGAGGATTTCGATGGGTGCGCCCGCGGTTTTCTCGGTGGCCATGGTTGGAGGGCTTGGGCAGGCCCGCCATACTGCCGGCCATGAGTCGATCGCTGCGCCGGATTGCCTTGATCGTGGCCGTGGCCACGGCCCTCAGCAAGGTGGCGGGCCTGGTGCGGCAACAGGTGATTGCGGCGGCCTTTGGCGTGGGTGCCGCCTATGACGCCTACAACTACGCCTATGTACTTCCGGGCTTTTTGTTGATCCTTTTGGGGGGGATTAACGGCCCCTTCCATAGCGCCATGGTGAGCGTGCTGGCCCGGCGCCCCCGGGAGGAGGGGGCCCATGTGCTGGCGGCGATCAACACGATCGTTGGGGCGGGCCTCATCGGGGTCACCTTGGTGTTGCTGGTGGCGGCGGACCCCTTGATCACGCTGGTGGGTCCAGGCCTCGATGCCGAACGCCATGCGATCGCCGTGCTTGAGCTGCGCTGGATGGCGCCGATGGCCCTCTTTGCCGGGTTGATCGGCCTGGGCTTTGGAGCGCTGAATGCCGCCGATGTTTTTTGGTTGCCTTCGGTCAGTCCGTTGCTCTCCAGCGTCGCGGTGATTGGCGGCCTTGGCCTGCTCTGGTGGCAGCTAGGTCCCGCCCTCGCCCTTCCCCAGCAAGCCGTGCTCGGGGGCATTGTTTTGGCGGCCAGCACCACCTTGGGGGCGCTGTTCCAGTGGTTGATTCAGCTGCCGGCCCTGGCCAAACAAGGGCTGAACAAATTTCAGCTGGTTTGGGATTGGAAGCACTCCGGGGTGCAAGAGGTGCTGCAGGTGATGGGGCCCGCCACCTTCTCCTCCGGGATGTTGCAGATCAACGTGTTTACGGATCTGTTTTTTGCCTCAGGAATCCTTGGTGCGGCCGCCGGCCTTGGCTACGCCAACTTGTTGGTACAGACACCCTTGGGCCTGATCTCCAATGCCTTGCTGGTGCCGCTGTTGCCTGTGTTCGCCAGGCTTACGGCCCCCTCCGATCGCCCGGCCCTCATTGACCGGATCCGCCAGGGGCTGATGCTTTCGAGCGCCAGCATGCTGCCCCTTGGCGCCCTGTTCGTGGCCCTGGCCGGGCCGATTGTGGCCCTGGTCTACGAGCGCGGTGCCTTCGACCACCAGGCCGCCGTGATTGTGACCAGCTTGCTGATGGCCTATGGCTTTGGCATGCCGGTGTATCTGGGGCGCGATGTGTTGGTGCGCGTCTTTTATGCCCTTGGCGATGGCACCACGCCATTTCGGTTGTCGGTGGCAGGCATTGGCCTCAATGTGATCTTCGACTGGACGCTGGTGGGAGGGCCCACCCCCTGGGGCCAGCAGCTGCCTGCTTTGAATTTCGGTGCCCCTGGGCTGGTGTTGGCCACGGTGGGGGTGAATGCCATCACCTGCCTGGCGCTCCTTTTGGCCCTTCAATCCCGGTTGGGTGGTTTGCCCTTGCGGGTCTGGGCCAAAGATTCGCTGCTGCTCCTCGGTGCGGCTGCGGTGGCTGGTGGGGCGGCTTGGGTCCTGGCCTCGTTTGTGGTTTGGCCCCAGGGGTTGGTGGGCCTTGGCCTGCAGCTTGGCCTGAGTGGCGCCATGGGTTTGGCTATTTATGGATGGATGGCCACAGCAGCCGGAGTGCCAGAAGCCCAGCAGTTGGCCAACCAGCTCATCTCCCAGTTGAAGCGCCGGCTACCGACTCTCTTGTAGCCCAGTTGGTTTAGTCGCTGAGTCTCACGCAGCGCTCTTCCCTGACGTGCACAGGGATCTCGAGGTGGGACCGACCCAGCATCTTGGGGCCCTCCACCGACAGGATGCGGGCTTCGATCCCAAATTCTTTGAAGGCGGTTTCCATCTCCTGGATCAGCGCCTTTTCCACCTGGGCTTCGGCATCGACAACCTTGCCAATCAGACGACTCCCTAGGGGGCCAATCCTCTGGCGCATGACTTCGCGAGCATTGGTGACCTCGATGACCAGCACAGCCCGTATTCAGGTGGGGCAACCCTATCGGCAAAAGGGGTCGAGAACTTCTTCCAGATCACGAAGCTGGCCGGCCGGTATCAAGCGGGCCAGGGGCAGCCTGGTGGCGCTACCGCCAATCGGTACTTGAACGGCCTCAAGGGCTTGCCGGGCGGCAATGGAGGCCCCTTGGCTAAGGCGCGCCGAGCATTCAATGGCTAGGGCCTGGGCAAGGCCTGCATCCTTGAGATACAGATGCCAGCCGGCCACCTGGAGATACAGGCGATCCCCAAGGGCTAGTTCCAAGTCATGCAGGTCGCTGGCGCTGAGGGTCATGGTTCGAGTTGTTCACCGCTTGGTCGCATGCTGATCACCACACCGGCGTGGATCACCAGCATGGCTAGCCACGCCAGGGTTAGCCAGTTCAGGTGGGTCCAGGGGTGGCGCAGGTTTTGAACCACCCAGAGGCCGCTGTTGAACAGGGCAAACAGGGCTGCATGGAGGGTCAGATTGACGATTCGCTCGAAATGCCGGTAGGTGGGGTCTTCGGGATTGGCAGGGCCGTACCAACGGATCGGCATGGTGAAGGGGGCGAGGGGTTTGACGGATGGGCACCCCATGCGGTGAGAATGGGACCCATGCGCTTGTAGCTCAGCGGATTAGAGCATCTGACTACGGATCAGAGGGTCGGGAGTTCGAATCTCTCCAGGCGCGCTTCTTCATTCAACTCCTCTTCTCCTCTCCCTTGGAGAGGCGCCGCCCTCGGGCGGTTTTTTTTTGTGCTCACCAAGGCGTGCAGGCTGGGCGTCTTTTCTTACGATCGAAGCAATCTCACCGGCGATCGATGCCTGAATTTGGTGGCTCAGCCATGAACCAGTCCTTGGCAGCGGCTGATCCCGCCATTGGTGGCCTGACCCAGAAGGAGTTGGAGCGGCAGCAGGGCCACCTGGAGCTGATTGCTAGCGAGAACTTCGCGTCGCGGGCGGTGATGGAAGCCCAAGGCTCGGTCCTCACCAACAAGTACGCCGAAGGTTTGCCCGGCAAGCGCTACTACGGCGGTTGTGAGCACGTCGATGCGATTGAGGCCCTGGCCATTGAGCGGGCCAAGGAGCTGTTTGGCGCGGCCTGGGCGAATGTGCAGCCCCACAGCGGTGCCCAGGCCAATTTCGCGGTCTTCCTGGCCTTGCTGAAGCCTGGCGACACGATCCTTGGCATGGATCTCTCCCACGGGGGACACCTCACCCATGGCTCCCCGGTCAATGTGTCGGGCAAGTGGTTCAAGGCCGTCCATTACGGCGTCGATCCAGAGACCCAGCAGCTCAATTTCGACACCATTCGCCAGTTGGCCCTGGAGCACAAGCCCAAGCTGATCATCTGTGGCTATTCGGCTTACCCGCGCAGCATCGATTTCGCCGCCTTCCGCACCATTGCCGATGAGGTCGGGGCTTACCTGTTGGCCGACATGGCCCATATCGCTGGATTGGTGGCGGCAGGGGTCCATGCCAGCCCAGTGCCCCACTGCGATGTTGTGACGACGACCACCCACAAGACCCTGCGGGGACCGCGCGGTGGCCTGATCCTGTGTCGCGATGCCGACTTCGGCAAGCAGTTCGATAAGGCCGTGTTCCCCGGCACCCAGGGAGGCCCCCTGGAACATGTGATCGCGGCAAAAGCGGTTGCCTTTGGCGAAGCGCTGCAACCGAGCTTCCAGGCCTACAGCCGGCAGGTGGTGGCCAATGCCCAGGCCCTGGCAGCCCGCATTCAGGAGCGGGGCATTGCCGTGGTGAGTGGTGGCACCGACAACCACATCGTGTTGCTGGATTTGCGTTCCATTGGCATGACGGGCAAGTTGGCGGATCAGCTGGTCAGTGAGGTCCACATCACGGCCAACAAAAACACCGTGCCCTTTGATCCCGAGTCGCCCTTTGTGACCAGCGGCCTGCGTCTGGGCACGGCGGCCCTGACAACCCGGGGCTTCGATGCGGCGGCCTTCAAGGAGGTGGCCGATGTGATTGCGGACCGACTCCTGCAGCCCGACGATGCAGGTGGGGCCCAGCGCTGCCGGGATCGGGTTGCGGCCCTGTGCGAGCGCTTCCCGCTCTACGCCAACCAGCCGACCCTGCAGCCAGCCTGATCGCCCGTGAATCTCGCCCACAGTCCCAATGCCGCTGCCCTGCTCACGTTTTCCGTGGCGGCAGCGCTGACAGCCTTACTGGTGCCTGGGGTTCGAAAGCTCGGCTTGCACTGGGGTTTGATTGACGCCCCCGATGCCCGTAAACAACACACCACTCCCATGGTGCGTCTCGGTGGCGTGGGGATTGTGCTGGCCTTCAGCCTGTCCTTGGGTTTGGTCTGGAGTCTGGGCGGTTTTGCCGAGCTCCCCACCATCAACGACCAATTGATCTGGACGACCTTGGCCGGGGCGCTGTGTTTCTTCTTCATTGGCTTGGCTGACGACCTCTTCGCCTTGCCTCCGCTGCCCCGCCTGGCGGGCCAGCTGGCGGTCTCAGCGGTGGCCTGGGGCGAGGGCGTGCGCATTGGCAGCATCGAGATGCCCCTGGGTTTCATGGGCCATCCCAATGCCCTGTTGGTGCTGCCGGATTGGTTGAGCCTGCTGGCCACCGTGGTGTGGCTGGTGGGGATCACCAATGCGATCAACTGGCTGGATGGCCTGGATGGTTTGGCCGCCGGGGTGAGTGGCATTGCTGCCGTGGGGCTGCTCTCGGTGAGCTACAGCCTTCACCAACCCGCTGCTGGCCTGTTGGCCGCGGCGCTGGCGGGCTCGTGCCTTGGCTTCTTGCGCCACAACTTCAACCCCGCCAAGATTTTCATGGGGGATGGGGGTTCCTACTTCCTGGGCTTTGCCCTGGCCGCCGTCAGCATCGTTGGCCCCGCCAAGGGCCTCACCAGCGTGAGCTTGCTTCTGCCGCTGTTGATCTTGGCCCTGCCCTTGGCCGACATGTCGGCCGTGATCATGGGCCGTCTCAGTTCAGGCCATTCCCCCTTCTATCCCGACCGACGTCACCTTCACCACCGGTTGTTGCGCTCCGGGTTGAGTCACCGGCGCACCGTGCTGCTCATTTATGCCTTCACCCAATGGCTGGCCGCCCTGGCCTTGGTCGTGGTGAATGCCGAGATGCGTTTTCTTTGGCTGGCTTTGGCAACAGCCGTCTTGATCTGGGTGCTGGTGCGCTCCCGCCGCCAGCTGCACAAGCTCGAAAAGGCCAAACGCATCACAGCGCAACGTCCTTGAGCGCAACGTCCTTGAGCGAAATGTCCTTGATCGAAACCAGCCTGTGAGCGCAGAAATCCTCTGCATTGGCACCGAGCTCCTCCTCGGCAATATCACCAACGGCAATGCCCGCTGGCTCGCCGAAGAGCTTGCCGGCTTGGGCATTTCCCACCACCGCCAGGAGGTGGTGGGCGACAACCGCGGGCGGGTGATGGCGGCTGTGCGCGAAGCCTCTAGCCGGTGCCGGCTGTTGATCACCACCGGCGGCCTGGGCCCCACCCCCGACGACCTCACCACCGAAGCGATCGCAGCAGCCTTTGATACGCCCTTGGTGGAGCATGGGGCGATCTGGGCCGATATCCAGGCCAAGCTCAGCGGCCGGGGCCGGCCTTGCGCCCCCAGCAACCGCAAGCAGGCCCTCTTGCCCCAAGGGGCAGAGGTGTTGCCCAATGCCACGGGCACGGCCCCGGGGATGATCTGGAGCCCCTGCCCGGGGTTCACGGTGATCACCTTCCCTGGGGTGCCCAGTGAAATGCGGGCCATGTGGCAGGCAACTGCCGAGCCTTGGTTGCGGCTGAACGGGCTCGCTGATGGGCTGTTCGCGAGCCGCATGCTGAGGTTTTGGGGGGTGGGTGAATCCGCCTTGGCCGAGCAGGTGGCTGATTTACTGGCTTTAAGTAACCCCACCGTGGCGCCCTACGCCGGAGCCGGTGAGGTCAAGCTGCGCATCACCGCTAGGGCTACCAACCTTCCGGCGGCGGAGGCCTTGCTGCAGCCCGTGGAGCAGGAGCTGCGCCAGCGCACTGGGGACGCTTGCTTTGGCTCAGATGCCGATTCCCTGGCTTCGGTGGTGCTAGCCCTCCTGCGCCAGCGGGGCCAGACCCTGGCCGTGGCCGAGAGCTGCACCGGCGGGGGGATTGGGGCCGCCCTGGCGGCGGTGCCTGGGGCATCGGATGGGTTCCTCGGGGGGGTGATCGCCTATGCCAACGCCGTCAAGCAGGCTGTTTTGGGGGTTCCCGCCGAGCTTCTGGAGCGCGATGGGGCCGTGAGTGATGCGGTGGCCCTTGCCATGGCCCAGGGCGCCCGCCAGCTGACCGGAGCCACCTGGGCGATTGCGGTGACGGGGATTGCAGGCCCAGGTGGGGGCACCGCTGAGAAGCCTGTGGGGCTGGTCCATATCGCCATCGCTGGTCCGGATGGCTCCTGCTCCGAGGGAGTTCGGTTTGGGGCGTTGCGGGGCCGCGATTGGATTCAAACGCTCACCGCCGGTGAGGCCCTCAACCGCTTGCGCCTCCAGCTGCTGGCTGCGTAACGCCTACGGACTTGGTTTTAGGGTGATTCATTCCATTGGCTGCACTGCCCGTGAGCGCCGGCACCCTCTACGACAAGGTCTGGGATCTGCACCAGGTCGCCGAGCTGCCCGGGGGCTCCACCCAGCTGTTCATTGGCCTCCATCTGATTCATGAGGTCACCAGCCCCCAGGCTTTTTCAGCCCTGAAGGATTTGGGTTTGGGCGTTCGCCATCCCGAGCGCACCGTGGCGACGGTGGACCACATCGTGCCCACCACCTCCCAAGCCAGGCCATTTGCCGACCCGTTGGCTGAAGAGATGCTCGCCACCCTCGAGCGCAATTGCGCAGAGCACGGCATCAGCCTCCAGGCGATTGGCAGTGGCCGCCAGGGGATCGTTCATGTGATCGCTCCGGAGCTTGGACTCACCCAGCCAGGCATGACCGTGGCCTGCGGTGATTCCCATACCTCAACCCATGGGGCCTTTGGGGCGATCGCTTTCGGCATTGGCACCAGCCAGGTGCGGGATGTGTTGGCCAGTCAGAGCCTGTCGATGGGCAAGCTCAAGGTGCGCCGCATTTGGGTGGAAGGCCAGTTGCAGCCTGGGGTCTATGCCAAGGATTTGGTTCTGCACATCATTCGCACCCTCGGGGTGAAAGGGGGTGTGGGCTACGCCTATGAATTTGCTGGTCCCGCGATTGAAGCGCTGTCGATGGAGGAGCGGATGACCCTCTGCAACATGGCGATTGAGGGCGGAGCCCGCTGCGGTTACGTCAACCCCGACGCCACCACCTTTGCCTATCTGCACGGACGTCCCTATGCCCCGGCAGGGGACGCCTGGGATCGGGCGGTGACCTGGTGGACCAGCCTGGCCAGCGGGGATCAGGCCATGTTTGACGATGAGGTGCGCTTCGATGCCACGGTGATTGCCCCGACGATCACCTGGGGGATCACGCCAGGTCAGGGCATCGGTGTGGATGAGAGCGTGCCCACCCTCGAGCAGACCGATCCCGATGAGCGTCCCCTGGCTGAAGAGGCCTACCGCTACATGGATCTGCAACCCGGATCCCCGATCGCGGGAGTGGCAGTGGACGTGTGCTTTATCGGCAGCTGCACCAATGGCCGCCTGAGCGATCTACAGGCTGCCGCTGCGGTGGCCAAGGGGCGCCACGTGGCTCCAGGAATCAAGGCCTTTGTGGTCCCCGGCTCTGAGCAGGTGGCAGCGGCTGCGGAAGCCGAAGGTCTCGACGCCGTCTTCCGTGAGGCTGGCTTTGAGTGGCGCGAGCCAGGGTGTTCGATGTGTCTGGCCATGAACCCCGACCGGCTCGAGGGCCGTCAAATTAGTGCGAGCTCGAGCAATCGCAATTTCAAGGGGCGCCAGGGATCGGCGACGGGCCGCACCTTGTTGATGAGCCCGGCGATGGTGGCTGCCGCGGCAATTCACGGCAAGGTGAGTGATGTGCGAGCCCTATTGCAGAGCTAAGTGCTGGCCTTTTGCGGGCCAGACACCTTGTGCTGGCCTTGGCAACAGCAACATCCCATTCTTTGACGTCTTTGATTCCCCAGATGACTGCTCCTTCCTTCCCTTTCGGCATCATTCCCCAGGTGGAGGGGCGGGCCGTGGTGCTAACCGGCGATGATATTGATACGGATCGGATTATTCCTGCCCGTTTTTTGAAGTGCGTCACCTTTGAGGGGCTGGGCGTCCAGGCTTTTGCCGATGATCGCGCTGAGCTTCAGGGAAGGCACCCCTTTGATCTGGAGCCGCATCAAGGGGCTCGCATCCTTGTGGTCAACCGGAATTTTGGCTGTGGTTCTAGCCGCGAGCATGCCCCCCAGGCCCTGATGCGCTGGGGGATTCGGGCGGTGGTTGGAGAGAGCTTTGCCGAAATCTTCTATGGGAATTGCCTGGCCTTGGGCATTCCCTGTTTTACCGCCAGCCATGACCAAGTGCTTGCTTTGCAGGCAGCAATTCAGGCTGATCCGGCTCAAACAATTCGCTTGGATCTGGATGGCCTTCAGGCCTCGACGGCGGCTGGCCTGTCCTGGCCATTGGAGTTGGCATCGGGTCCCCGCCAAATGCTGCGCACGGGCCAATGGGATGCCACATCCCAGTTGCTTGCCAACGATGATGCCCTGCAAACAACGGCGGCAAACCTGCCGTACATCTTTGGATTTTGATAGAGCTCACCGAGCTGTTCAGGCTCTGATTGGAGAAATCTGGTTTGTCCTTACTCGATTGGATTGCGGCGGATCGGCATGGTTGATGTCGCGGTTGTCGGCATGAAGGGTGCGCCGCTGCCGTCAAAGTTGAAATCGTTGAGTTTAATCCGGATGCCGCCAATCCCATCGTAGGGGCTGTAATAGATGCCCAACTCATAGGAGCGGCGTTGAAGTTTCACCTCAAGGTAGGAATAGGAGGAATCCCCGTTGTAGATCGAGCTGGGATCGATGTTATAGGTAGCTCCCGCTTCAAGGACGAGCGGACCGTAAATTTGTTGCGCCACGCTAAATGAAGCTGTGCGAAGGTCGACTGCCCGATCGAAGCTAAAGGGACTTAGTCCATTGTTGAAGGTGCCTGCGATCGAGGCGGCAATGCGGGTGTAATCAAAGAACGGCTTGTCAAAGTGCCCTAGCGTTAAAGCTGGCCCTCCGAAAAGGGTGAGGCTGTTTTGGTTGCCGCCATCTCCGTAATTGGCAAGATTGCCGGAAGCGCCAAAATCTAATCGCAGGCCTGGAATAATGTAGCTGGGTGAATAGCGAAGGCCCGTAGTTGGATCTGCCGCTCTGGCGATTGACTTGCCTTCCCAAATGGAGAAGGAGGACGTGGCAGAAATGTTGAGCGTTGACCGCCAAAGATTGGCAAGGGTACCTGTGCTGAAAAGATTTGCTTGGTAATCGCCTGAGCGTAGTTGCCAATTAAGGCTAATCGGATTGAAGAAGCTTTTTGACTGGGCGGGGTTGGTGTAGCTGCTGGTTTCGTTTGGGCTGTGAAAAGTATTTGGCGTCCCGCTATGGGATTGAATGTTTGTTTTTTCTGCTTGCTTTTGAGAGTCATTGGTCTGAATAGTAAGGCTGCCGCCCATGTCGGCGCCATAGGCATAAATTACATTTTGGAGCCCCAGGCTGCCGTTGTAGGTCCGTTCCCGGTAAGTGCCAAAGAGACCCGCTGTCGCACTGCTGTGGCCTGGTAGTTGGATTGGCGTCGTCAGCCGCGTCGTGTTGCGGGTTCCGGAGCTCAGGTGCTCCGGATTCAGGGTGGCCAGACTCAGGTTGGAAGAGAGATTGAACCCATTGATTGGCATGTCCAGTTTGGCTAGGAGGCCAAAGGCATCTGCCGCCGTGATCGATTGGGTGACGTTGCCGCTATCAAGACTTGCCCCTGGAGCAATAAAGCTGCTACTTTCGCCGTTGATGACGCGCTCAATTAACAATTGGGGCTGGAGACTGAGGCTCCCACCTTGGCCGATTTTAATCGGCTTTAAATTGTAGGCTAGGTAGAAGCCATCTCGATCTAGGTTGTCGACCCCAAAGGCGAATGCTGATTTTTCTTTGCCAAGGGTTTGGCTTAGAACGGCTGGCAGGGAATACTTGTTTTCAAGGATGATGTTGCCACTGCGAGCCCAGATCTTGGTCGTGCCATCGGGGGATTGGGCAGCTGTCACATTGCGGGCAATGGTCCAGGAGCGTGCCGGGGTAAGGGGGTCATTGGTGAATGTGAGTTGCCTCGCTGTCCAGGTATTTCTTTGAATTTGGAGATTTGTGGTTTGGAAGCGAATCCTGCTAATTGTGCCCTTGGCTTTCTCAAATTTGGGCCCTGAGGGTTGGCCGGCGTTCACTCCATTTGTAGGTGCTGTGTAGCCGATCAGGCCCAGCAGATTGATGGAGATTCCCGCGCTCCAGCTTTGTTGGTAGCTCACGTTTTTAACCCGTTGATCAATCCCGATGGGGCTGATCGACTGGTTAGCGGTTGGCTTGTTGCCTAATACATTTGGTGCTGCGAAACTGGGATTCGCCTTGTACTGGCTTGGTTGAAAGACCACGCTTTCGAGCGCTTCCATCAGCCGCTTGGGTTTGGCTGTTGCGTTCGTTCCCGCGGCTCCTAGGCAGCTATGGGGGGCAGCCATCGTTGGCAGCGTGGTTTTGCCTGGGGGCAGGATGCTGATGGCGCTGCGATTTGTACTGGCTGTCAACTGCGGACAGGCAAAGGATGGGGGCAGTTCGGCTTCTGTAGGAGCGTTTGCTTGGGCAGCAGAAGGGGTTGTGGTTGTTTGTAGGGCTGTGTCGCGTTTCAGGGTGTCTTGATCGATAACTCCGTAGACATCTTCGATTTCGCCGGTGCCTTCCCAGTTGCTATAGCGAACGCTGCTGGCTTGCAGGTACTGGTCGCCTTTTTTGAGGCGTACTTTTCCAGTGGCATAGAAACTGCGGCTGCGTTCGGCAACTTCGACGCGATCGGCTAGCAGGATCCAGCCGTTGAAGCGAACCTTGACGTGGCCTTTGGCGACATAGCGGCCCAGGGGCGAGTCATAACTTTGCTGGCCTGCTTCGATGATCGCGAAGGTTTCCGTGGGCTTTGGCTCGCCTGGCTTGGGCTTTGGACTGATGGTTTTTGCCGCCGGGCCTGGGCCTGGATTGTTGCTACCGCTTTGGACGCTTGAGCTCTCAGGCTGTTGTCGAGGCGCCGGAGGCGAAGCCGCAAGCGCCAGGGCATGGGGCTGGAGGATGGCTAAGGAACAGGCTGCTAGGGAGAGCTTGTTGGTGTCAATTAGCCATTTCAAATTCAAGCGTTCTTTATGACACTGCGTTCCAATTTTTTTTTGGCTTTCCCAATCGTTACGAGGACTGGAATTTGCACCAAGACAGGATTCAGCGGCAGCTCTGGGGCCTTGCACGTTGAATGCCCGTGATCACAAGGGTGTGATCATCCCACAGGGTTCATGACCCCGCCAGGTGGGGTTGGCGCTCAGTCTTCGAGGTCTTTGCGGCTCGGGGTGCGGGTGGGATCACTGGCTAGAAAGCCGAACACGAAGATGCCGATAAAGAAGAAGACGACCGAGTAAACCGAGATCTTGAGGGCGAGCATGGTTCGGTCTTAGGGGAGACGGGCGGGTGACAGGGAGTGACAGGCGCCTGGTAGGGCCTGGCCGACCCCACGGCATCCGGATCATCCTATGGGGCTTGGCTTGCTATCCAACGATGCCTGAGGCCCATGGTGCAGCCCAGTTGCCCCGGATTGAAACGTTTCATTCACGTTCGCTGTGGGATCTCCAGCCCCTGTGGCGGTGCGAGCAGCCCAATGGCCACCCGGGGCCGGCGCGTCAGCACCCCTGGGGTGCGCTTCACCGTCCTGACTGGGATGCCCGCGGCCTGGTGATTTGGCCCCGCGGTGGTCTGTGGCGCCAATTGCAGCTTCAGTTGGTTTGTCCTCCCGCTTGGCAGGCGTTGGCCCGCCAAGGGCAGGCTCCAGATTGGCCAGGCATTGCAGCCCGTTTGGTCCTGCGCTGGTGGGCGGATCAGGTGGAGCTTTGGGTGGATGGCGCCAGGGTCCATCGCGGTGATCTGTTCGATACGGCCTGTCGGTGGCCTCTACCCGCGAGCTGGTGGAAGGGTGTGCCCCTCGATCTGGAGTTGCGCCTGCGCAGCCCCCTCCATGACGACGGAGCCCTGATCTCCAGCGCCGTGGTTCTGGAGCCCTTGGATCCAAAGGATCCCCTCGGCCTCCTGGATGAGACCAAGGGGGCCCTGCGGGACTTGCGGGCTAGCTCCCCTGCCCCGGAGGGGCATTTTCATGTGCTCGGCCATGCCCATTTGGATCTGGCCTGGCTGTGGCCGGTGGCCGACACCTGGCAGGCCGCCGAGCGGACCTTTGGCTCAGCACTGGATTTGATGGAGCGCTTCCCGGATCTCCATTTCGGCCACTCCACCCCGGCCCTGTTCGCCTGGTTGGAGCTGAATCGCCCAGATCTGTTCGCGCGCATCCAGCGGGCCGTGGCGGCGGGCCGTTTCGAGCCAATCAATGGCCCCTGGGTCGAGAGCGATTGCGTGCTGATCAGCAGCGCCTCGCTCCTGCGCCAGTTTCAAGAGGGTCAGGCCTTCAGCCGGCGGGTGTTTCCCGGACTTGAGCATCGGCTGGCCTGGTTGCCCGACACCTTTGGCTTTGGCGCGGGCCTTCCGGCGATGGCCCAGGCCACGGGGGTGGATTGGTTCTGCACCCACAAGCTGTTTTGGAATGCCAGCAATCCCTTCCCCCATCGCCTCTTCCGCTGGCGTAGCCGCTGCGGCCGGGAGCTGAAGGCCCTGATGACCGCGCCCATTGGCACCGATGCTGATCCGGTGGCGATGGAGCGCTACCGCCTGGAGTGGACGGCCGCCTCCGGATGCCCTGAGGCGCTCTGGCTGCCAGGGGTGGGAGACCACGGCGGTGGCCCTACGGCGGAGATGCTCGACCAGCTGCAGTTGTGGCAGGGCCAGGCCGAGGCCGCCCCCCAAGTGCATGGACTGCTGCGCGATTACTTGGCCCGCCTTGAGCCCCACCAGGGGCGTCTGCCGGTTTGGCGCGATGAGTTGTATCTGGAGTTGCACCGGGGCTGCGCCACGAGCAGGCCCGACCAAAAACGCCACAACCGCACCCTGGAGCGGCTGCTTCGGGAGGCGGATCTGGCAGCGGTGCTGGCGGCCCGTTCTGCCCAGCAACTAGGCCGTTCTGACCAGCAACCAGGAGAAGCCACGGATTGGCGGGTGCTGCTGTTTCAGCAGTTCCACGACATCCTGCCGGGCACGTCGATTCCTGAGGTGTTCGAGCAGGCCGAATCCCAGTGGCGCCTTGCCCGCCGGCGCGCCTGTCGCCAGCGCGATCGGGCGTTGCACCATTGGCTTGGCAGCCGGCCGGCCGGGGGGGATGCTCCGCTCTGGTGGCTCTGCCAACTCCAGCCCCTGGCTGCGTCCCGTCAGGTGCTGCGGCTGCCTGCCGGCTCCTGGACCTGGAATGGCCAGCGCCTTGCCACCCAGTCGGCTACAGCCGGAGGTGGGTGGGTGCAGCTGCCCCCCCTGGCAGGTGTGGCGGCCCTGCCGCTGGTGCGGCAGCAGCCCATGGCTGGCACGGCTGCTCCGGCGGCCCTCGAGCCAGCCGCGATTGAGCACCCCGTGCGGCTCGAGCGCTTGGCTTGGCGGGATGGGGCGGGGCCGGATGGCGCGGCTGGGCCTGATGGGGCGCTGGAGCGCTGGCGCCTTGGTAATGGTCTTGTGGCGCTTGAGCTCGGCCCCGAGGGGGTGGAGCAGCTCTGGGATGCCAACGGAGTGCCCCAGCTGGCGGCCCCCTTGGCCTGGCAGCGCTACCGCGATGCCGGTGAGTTTTGGGACGCTTGGGATGTGGCCGCTGATTACGCCGACCACCCCCTCGCCTGGCGTTGGGATGGGGGCATCCAGTGGTCCGAGCAAGGGCCCCTCTGTACCAGCTTTGTGCGGCGGGGACGCTGCGGCTCCAGTGCGGTGCGGCTCCAGGGCCGCCTGAGGGCGGCGAGCCCCTGGTTGGAGCTGGTGCTGAGCGTGGATTGGCGGGCCCGCCATGAGTTGCTGCGTTTGGAGATCCCCCTGCAGCAGCCTGCCCAGCGGTGGGCTGCTGACACCACGGGTGGCGTGATCGAACGGCCGGCCCAGGCCATCACGCCCCGGGAGCAGGCCCGTTGGGAGGTGCCGGCGATCACTTGGATGGCTTCGGTGCCCCAAAGCGGTGGTTTGGCAGTGCTTCTCGATGGCCCCCAGGGGGTATCGGCCGCGCCAGGGCGCCTTGGGGTGTCCTTGCTGCGGGCCCCTACCTGGCCGGATCCGGGCGCCGACAACGGCTGGCAGCGCCTGCGGCTGGCCTTGCTGCCCTGCGCCACCGATTGGCAGCGGGCCCAGGTTCCCCAGCAGGCCGTCCGCTTCCGGGAGCCCCTCTGGCTGCGGCCAGCCCAGCCCTTCTCTGCCCCCCAGGATTGGGGCGAAGCCGTTTCGGCGCTACCTCCCCTGGGCGATGGCTTGCTGCTTCTGGCCCTCCGGCCGGATCCCACCCAGGGCGATGGGCTGATCGCCGTGCAGAACAGCTCCCCCCTACGACGTCAGCTCAGTCTTGGCGACGGCTGGGAGGTGATTGCGGAGCTCGACGGCTTGGATCAGGTGCTCAAGGGCCACCAATCGCCGCCCCAGGCCCTGCCACTCTCCTTGGAGCTCAGGCCCTGGCAGATCCGCTTTTGGAGGATCCGCAAGCGCTGACTAGTCCTCGTGGTCGTCGAAGGGATCGCTGAGGGCTTTGGAGGGTGGCCCAAAGGCCTGATACACACCAAAACCTGTGAGGGCCAGCAAGACCGCCAATACGGCAAGGGCAATCGATAGGGCGGGCGAGCTGGTGGAACTGGGATCCATGGGGTTTCGTGGCGAATTCCGTCACAACTCTCGACAGCCCAGCGCATCGGGACCGGCGAGGCCACTACAGTAACGACAGCGATTCATTGAGCGAGAGGAGCAAGCTGCCATGGCCCAAAAGACCCGCCTCGGAAACCTGCTGCGCCCGCTGAATTCTGAGTACGGCAAGGTCGTTCCCGGCTGGGGCACCACCCCGGTGATGGGGATCTTCATGGTGCTGTTTCTGGTCTTCTTGCTGGTGATTCTGCAGCTGTACAACAAGTCCCTTCTGCTCGAGGGCATCAACGTCAACTGGAACGGCATCGGCTGATCTGAGCGAGGCCCCATGAACTTTTTTGGCATCGGTTTACCCGAAATGGCGGTGATTGCCGCCATCGGTTTGCTGGTGTTTGGGCCCAAGCGACTGCCTGAACTCGGCAAAACCCTGGGACGCACCTTGAGGGGTTTTCAATCGGCTTCCACCGAATTTGAGAAGGAGTTCCGCACGGCCATGGAACCGGCCCCTGGGCCCAAAGCCGAAGAGCCCAAAGCCGAGCTCCTCCCCCCTGCAGTTGTCGAACAAGCTGCCCTAGTTCCAGAGATTGCCGACTCCTCCAGCCAGCCTCCGGCAGCCTGATTTCTCTGATGGCCTGGGGTTTGTGATGGTGGAGTCCTCGTCAGCTCCGGCTGCTTTGCAGCTTCTGGTGGGCCTCGGTAATCCGGGGGCGAAGTACGCCGGAACCCGTCACAACGTGGGTTTTATGGCCCTTGAGCGCATGGCGGCGGCGGCTCAGGTGGGGTTTCGTAGCCAGTCCAAGCTGCATGGACTGTTGGCTGAAGTGGGCCAGGGGGCCAGTCGCCTCAGGCTGCTGATGCCCCAGACCTATATGAATGAGAGTGGCCGATCGATTCGCGCTGCCCTTGATTGGTTTGGGCTGGAGCCCAGCCAGTTGTTGGTGGTGGTGGACGACATGGATTTGCCCCTCGGCAAGCTGCGCCTGCGGGCCTCGGGCAGTGCGGGCGGCCACAACGGCCTCCGCAGCACGATCAGCCACCTGGGCACCCAGGACTTTCCGCGCCTGCGCATTGGCATTGGGGCGCCTGCCTCCAACCCCATCGAGCGCAAGCAGCGCACCGTGGGCCATGTGTTGGGTCGTTTTGAGCCCCAGGAGCACAAGCTTCTCGAGGCGGTGTTCGCCGAAGTGGAGGCTGGTATCGGCCTTCTCCAGCGCCTCGGTTTGGAGCGGGCCGGCAATCGGTTGAATCGTTTTCAGCCCGAGCTGGCATCAGCCTGATTCGATGGCCCGTCTTCCTGCCACCACGGCCCAATTGAGGGTGTTGCACCAAAGCTTCAGCCAACGGCTGTTGGAGGGCGAGGTGAGTGCGGGCGGCTTCCAGTGGACGTTTCGATGGGCGTTTGATCGGGGCGAGCTGAGCGTGGAACCTTCCCTGGGTCGGGCCCTCATACAAGATGCCTTGTTGCGTTTTTTGCTCAAGGTGGATTACCAGCTGGAGCCTGGCGGCGACTACGCCTTTACGGTGCGGGCCAAGTTCTAAGCACCGGCTCGAGCTGCCGCTGGAGCCGGTGGCCCAGCTGGCGCTCCAGCAGCAATTGGGCGGCGAGGTCATCGAGGTCCCGGGGGGGCATCCGCAGCCCCAGAGGGATCAGCTTGGCCAGCCCCCGCGCCGGGAAGAGCTCCCAGTAGCGCTGGCGGGCGGCCAGGGTGGTGCCGCGCTCATCCACCAACTCCAAGGTGAGATCCAGATCGCCCAGCCGGCTGAACCAGGGCTTGCTGCCGGTGCCATTGCCCATCACCAGGGTCCTGAGGCCCTGGGTGTGCCAATGCCGCAGCCAGTCCAGGGTTTGGGAGGGAGAGAGGATTGCAGCCTGGTGGATCTGCTGGGTCAGCCTGTCCGTCAGCACCAGCCCGCATTTGCTGCGGCCCGGGTCGAGCCCGGCGATCAGGTGCTGGGTATCAAAGCTGGGGTTCATCGTGCCTGGGCCCAGCGCACCTCCACGACCACCGGATCAGGGGTGTCGGCGTTGTTCACGGCCACCGCGGCCAGTTGCACCACCTGGCCGTTGGGACGTTCGCTCAGGTTGCGGTTGAGTTGGGTGAGGGCGTTGGCGTCGACCTGGAGTCCGTCCACCACCGTGCCCTGGCGTTGGGCTTTGGCATAGGCCGCTGCCAACAGCAGGTTGAGTCGTCGGTTGAGTTGGTCGCTGTTGCGGAGTTCCCCTTCAATCGTGGTGCTCGCCAACACCTCACCGGCCTGGATGATCTGGCGGTTGGGCCGCAGGTCGGGGAAGGCCAGAACCTGCTTCTCACCCCGCAGCACGTTGGCGGCCGACACAATGCTCACCACCCAGCTGCCGCGCTTGGTGAGCATCTCCTCCAGTTTGGCCACATCGATTTTGGGAACTAGCAGGATCTGGCGATCGGCAGGTTGCCCAGGCAACACCCGACGGAAGGCGTTGAGGTTGGCCTGTTGGAGGAGGGCATTCACCACCGATTTGGCCTGCTCCGCCCTCTCCACGGTCACCTTGGCGCTGGCGAGGGTTTGGCCGCTGCTGATCACCACATCACCCCGGCGGAAGGCGATCAGGTTGGTTTCGAGATCTTTGAGTTCCTTGGTGCTGGCGGTAATGCGTCCGCGCACCTGGGCCAGTTCCGCTTCGTTGCGGCGAATGTCGGCATCGCGGGCCCGCACATCCCTGCCGAGGCGATTGCGCTCCGCCTCGAGTTGGCGCCTTTGGGCGAGTAAGGGCGCCAGGCTCTTCCGCAACGTGCCCAGTTGTTGCTCGGCTTGGTGCAGTTGACCTTGGGACCTTGAGCGATCCTGTTCGGCCCGGTTGCGTTCGATTGTGCTGGCCGCCAATTGGTTGCGACTGGTTTGGAGGCGGGCTTCCAGTTGGTCGAGTTCAAACAGCCCCACCCGGAGCCTCTGGCTCACAAGCAGCATCAGTCCCAGGGACATCGCACTGATCACGCTGCCGGTGAGCACGGTGATCAGCACGGCCGTGCTCCGCGGCCTCAGATGAAACAGGCTGAGGCGGGCTTTGCCAATGCGACTCCCTAGCCGGTCCCCCAGGGTGGAGAGCACGCCGCCCAGAACCAGCAGGGCCAGGATCAGCAGCCAGCCGGACACAGCAATACGCAGTTGAACTCAGTATCTCTCGGCCCAGGGGGGATTGGCCCCCAGGGGCTCAACTAAAGCGCTTGGCCAGGGCGATCGGGTCGAACACGGTGATTTTTTTGCGATCGATCTGTACCAGACCCTCATTGCGCAGATCCCCCAGTAGGCGGGTAATGGTGACCCGGGTCGAACCGATCGCCTCCGCAATCGCCTGGTGGGAGAGGCGCAGATCAATCGTGATGCCCTCACTGCTGGGCACACCAAAATCGCGGCAGAGCACCAACAGGAAACTCACCAGTCGGGACGACATGTCCCGGTGGGTGAGGGTTTCAATCATGGTCTCGGTTTGCAGGATCCTCGAGGAAAGGCCCTGCAGAAGCAACAGCCCCACGCTGGCGTCCTGTTCGATGGCCCTGCGCACGGAGGTGGCGGGCGCTGTCACCATCTCCACCCTGGTGAAGGCAATCGCGTGATAGAAGCGGTCTGACCGTTGGCCTGTCAGGAGCGACAACACGCCAAACAGGCTGTTCTCCCGCAGGAGAGCCACGGTGATCTCTTCCCCTGATTCGTAGACCCGGGAGAGCCTCACGGCGCCGCGGCGCAGCAAATAGACCCTTTCGGCCGGATCACCGGGGAAAAAGATGGTTTTGCCCCGTTCGATGGTTTCCACGCTGCTTCCTGAGAGGCCGCGAATCACCTCGAGCAGGGTGGGAGAGCCCTGGCCGGCGCTGCCCATGCTGACCACACTCCCAGGGGCGCCGGTTGACGGGGTGCTGGCGGTACGGCTGAATCCGTGGATCACGCCAACCATTGCAATGGGATAAGTATCGGGACGCTACGGAGCACTCTCGGCTCTCCAAGTAGCAATCCACACTTTTTAGGGCTTGCGGTGGGCTCGCCCTTGCGCCCTGGCCGTTCACTAGTACGGATGCTTCCACTATCGGTAGTGCCCGTTGGTTGTGAACCGGGTTGATCCCGCTACATTCAGGTCAATGCGGCATTGCGTCCGCCAGCTTTCGATCCTTGGAGTGTTGATGACCGTCAGCCTGTCTGCCACCCCTGCCAATTCGCGCCATCCGCAGCGCCTTGAGGTAGTGGCCGGCACGGCCCATCGGCCGTCCCCAGGGGCCTTGGCGCCAGAGCCCTCCGTGACGCCAGAGCAGCCCCTGCGGTTGGTGGCCAAGCCCGAGGGGTTGCTGCAAATTCACACAGCTCCTTTCCGGGGAAGTTTCGGATCCGTCTTGAGCCAGGCGCTCCGCACCGCTGGCTTGGGCAGTCGGGTTCTGATCACCCAGTTGCTGAAAGGCGGCGTCGATCAGGGGCTCGCGAGCAGTTTGTGGCTCTGTGGCCGCCTGCAGTGGTTGCGCCCTGGGGTGCCTGCCTGCCTGTCGGCTCCGGCCCCAGGGGCTTCGGCTGAAGCCATCGATGCCGTGCAGCAGGTGTGGGCGTTTAGCCGTGAGCAGCTCCTGACGGGGGCTGTCGATTTGATGGTGCTGGATGAATTGGGATTGGCGGTGGAGTTGGGCTACCTCGAGCTCGATGAGGTGGTGGCCACCCTGGAGCAGCGTCCGGCCCAGATGGATGTCATCCTGACGGGCCCTGCCATGGGGCCGGATCTGATGGCCTTGGCTGATCAGGTCACCCAACTGCGCCGCGGTTTCTAGGTTCCTTTCCCGTCATGCTGAAAAACGACCGCTGGATCAACGAGCAAGCCGCAGAAGGCATGCTCGAACCGTTTCAAGCGACTTTGGTGCGCCATTTGGATCCCGAAAACCGGGCTTCACCGGTGCTCAGCTTCGGTTGTTCCTCCTATGGCTACGACCTGCGCCTTTCTGCCAAGGAGTTCCTGATTTTTCGGCACGTGCCGGGCACGATCATGAACCCCAAGCGCTTTAATCCCGCCAATTTGGAGCCCGCCCCGCTCCACAACGACGGCGACGGTGCCTACTTCATTCTTCCGGCCCATTCCTACGGGCTGGGCGTGGCCCTCGAACACATGAAGGTGCCCCCCAACATCACCGTGATTTGCTTGGGCAAAAGCACCTATGCCCGCCTGGGCATCATCGTGAATACCACGCCGGCTGAGGCCAGTTGGGAGGGCCATCTCACCTTGGAATTCAGCAATTCTTCCGGGGCTGATTGCCGCATTTATGCCAATGAGGGCATCTGCCAGTTGTTGTTCTTCGAGGGTGATCCCTGCGAGACCACCTACAAAGATCGCGCCGGTAAGTATCAGCACCAGCCCGAGCGGGTTACCTTGGCCAAGGTTTAGGGAGCCAAGCGGGCCTTATGCAGCCGGCTCTTTTCATACCAGTCGGCAAATTGGGGCGCCCAGCCCTGGAGGTGGGGCCACATCAGGTCGCAGAGTTCGCGGATTTCCAGCTGGGCATCGAGCTTGGCCCTGAGATCCAGGAAGTGCAGAAATGCCCTGAGGCTGAAGCTCACCACAAAGTGTTGGCGGTAATCGAAGGGCAGGATGCCGCGGGCATGTTCTTCAGCAAAACCGGCCCGGAGGAGGTCGCTGTAACGCTCGGCGGCTTGCTGGCACAGCGCTAAATCAATTTGGCGTTGTTCCGCGGTGTAGGCATACTTTTTGCCTTGGCGGTCGCTGTAGTTGCCCTCGGGCCGGAGATAGAACACCTCTTCTAGGGGGAGCGCGCCGCTGGCGGCCTTACAGATGCGATCGCCGGTGTAGCGCATCGATTGCACATCGAAGCTCACTCCCACCCGGTGGGTGCGGGCCTGCTGCATCACCGAGTGGGGAAACCAGCCCACATTCAGCACAATCTGGGCATGTTCCAGGGGGCCGTAATGGCCTCGCTCGCCAGCCAGCAGCCGTTTGACGCAGACCTCACCGGCTTTGGTTTCGTCGGGCCAGCTGGATGGATCCTCTGCCACGAAGCCTTCGCTGTAGTCCTGGTGCATGCCGGCATACACGCACTGTTGGGGATTGGGTGTGGCGGCAATCAGGGCCACCCGGAAGCGGGGATCCATGGGGTCAGCAGGTGGGGTGGAGTTAGGCGTGGCTTCTGGGGCCGGCGAGGGCCGGTGTGGGCGCGGCCCGCAGGCTTGACTCCGTTTGATCTTCGTTGAGCTGGCTCACCTTGCCAACTCCAGCGATCGCCGGCAGCGGCCGCTCCTCGATCAGGGCCTGGCTTAGGGCCTGCAGGTCGCTGGCCGTTCGGGCCCCGATCGATCGACCGACACTCTCGCCGCGGGAATTGAAGAGCTCGAGCTGGGGAATGCCATTGACGGCAAAGCGATCCATCTCCGGCTGCCAGCGGGGGTTGTCCACATTGAGCAACACCACATCGAGTTGGCCCCGGTGCTCCTGTTCCATGGCCTCCATGGCTGGTGCCATGGTCCGGCAGGCTTCGCACCAGTCGGCATAGAACTCGACCACGGTTGGCCTGCCGTTGGCCAAGGCCACCTGCAGGTCGGGGGATTGGCGGGCAAGCCGTTCTAAGGGGGCTTCCGGATGCAGGCCGCCCCGGAGCCAGAGCACGGCGCCAGCCAAAACGGCTGCCAGTAAGACCAGGAGTAGGCGTTCCTTGGCGCCGAGGCTGGAGGCGCTGGGGGGTGAAGTCATGGCAAGCACTTTGCCAGTGCTTGCTAGGTTTTTGAACCACGTGGTTTCCATGGGTTGAAACGGCGCCTCACCCTGCATTTCCCGCGGGAAGCGGTGCATCAGCCGATCACCTATCGGCTGGCCGTCGATTTCGATATTGCGGCCAAGATCCTCAGGGCCCAGATCGCCCCCAACCAGAGCGGCACCATGGTGGTGGAGCTGTCCGGGGACATCGATGAGCTGGCTGCCGCTGAGGCGTGGTTGGAAAGCCAGGGGCTAGGCCTCAATCGGGCTCCGGGTCAGATCCAGATCGACCCAGGGGCCTGCGTTGATTGCGGCATCTGCTCGAGTGTGTGCCCCAGTGGGGCTTTGAACGTTGGCGCGCCGACTTGGCAGTTGGAATTTGATGCGCAACGCTGTCTGGTGTGCGAGCAGTGCATCCCAAGCTGTCCGCTGAATGCCATTGCCCTGGTCTTGGACCGTCCCGAGCTGGGCCCCGTTGCACCATGAACCCGGTTACACCATGAACACGCTGTGAAAGCTTCCCTGCGCTTCCTGGTTCTGCCCCTACGGGCGCCCATGCTTCTTGTGCTGTTTGCGATTGCGGTCTACGAGGGACTCAGCTGGGGCCATGGCCCGGCCATGGCCTCCCTGCCCGGAGGGCTTCCCAACTTGCTTTGGTCGCTGGATTGTTTGCATGCCCTGCTGGTCGTGGTGGTTTGCACCATGCCGGATCTGCTTGTACAGCAGGTTTCGAGCTTGATGGCAGCCAGCCGCGTGGCCAGCCTCGTGATCACGCTCTTGATCATTACGGTCGGTGGGCTGTACATGTTGCACCTGCAAGTGCTCAGCCATGTCTTGATTGTGGCGTCCACCGTTCTGTTGGCGCGGGTGGATTTAGCCCGCATTCGGGTGTCCCCATCACCGGCCGTATTGGCCTTGGCGTTTAGTGCAATCGTGCTGGCAGGAGGGAGCTTGGGCCACGCCTTCTCCAGCCAGCCCCTCTCCAGTTAGACCCTCTCCAGCTAGCCGCTAACACTCGGGTAGGCGCCGCTGTTGGAAGTGCCAGAGGTTGCCCAGCACTTTCTTCACGTAGAGCCGGGTTTCGGGATAGGGGATCGCTTCCACCCAGAGCTCTGGAGCTTGCTGGAGTTGCGGTGTGATCCAGCGGGCCACGGCACCAGGTCCAGCGTTGTAACTCGCGATCGCCAGCAGGGGATTTCTATCCCAGAGGGTGAGTAACTGCTTGAGATAGCGACCCCCAAGTTGGGCATTGAGACTGGGCTCTTCCAGGGCGGCTGTGCCCAGCGGGGCCCCATACAGATCGGCGGCGGTTTCGGGCATCAGTTGCAGGAGGCCCACGGCCCCAGCCCCTGAGTACACCCCAGGGCTGAAGCGGGATTCCTGTTTGGCAATGGCAGCGAGCAGGCTGGCTGGCAGGCGGTTCTGCCGCGCTGCGGTTGCCAAAAGACTGGTGAATCGGGGGGTGGCCTGGGCTTGGGCCAGTTGGCGCCTCTGCTGGCATTGCTGGGGGGAGAGCCGCAGGCTGGCCTCCTCCAATTGACCCAGGCCAATCCAGCTGTCGCCCACCCCCTGGCGGAGTCGGCCTTCCAGCAGAAGGTCGGCAGCTTGCTGGGGAGTCTGACCTCCGCGTTGCTGCCGCCAGGTTTCCCAGGCTTCTTGGTTTTGCCCCAACCGCCAGAGCCGATCGAGCTGGTGGTTGCCGCTCTTTAGGGGGCCCCAGGGGGCTGGCTGCAGGGGCGGGGCCTGGTTTGGATCCAGCGACACATCGCCAGCGCCTAGGCGCACCGCCGCCCGCCAGCCGTAGTAGCCATCGGGGTACTCGCGTAGCAGGTGCCGCCAACGTTCCCGTCCTTGGCTGCTCTGGCCCAGTTGGATGAGGGAAAACCCCAGCCAGAACTGTTGGCGGGCGGCCAAGGCCGGGGGTAGGTGAGGACTGGCCGCACCGGCGAGCAGGGCGCGGGCTTGGGTCCATTGGGACGTCAGAAGGGCCTTACGGGCTAATTGCCACTGCAGCTCCCAGCTGGCTGGATCGGCGGGCCAGCGTTGCAGCACGGCCAGGGCCGCCCGGGTGTTGTCCGTGGCGATGGCGTAGCGGGCTTGGACAGGGGCTTGGGCTTGCAGGGCCTGGGGCAGTTGCTTCAGGGCCTTGAGGCTTGCTTGGCTATCGCTTTCTCCAAGCAATTGCAGGGCTTCTCGGGTTTCAGGGCTGGGGGCAGCGCTGCGGGCGAGGTTGAGGAGTTGCTGCTCCCCCTGGCTCTCTTCGTTGGCGGGGCCTTTCAGGAGGGCCTTGGCGATCGCCAGCTGGGTGGGCCGGGAGGGCTTTTGGCTCGCCAGGCAAGCGGTGGCTGCGGCGCTGTCGCCTAGCTGGGCCAATCCAGCCGCCAGTTGATCGCGCTCCCAGGGGGTAAGCCCCTGCTTGCGTTGGCAAGCCCGTTCAAGGTGCTCGTGGGCCCCAGGCCAGCGCACGCCCCAGCGGGCCAAATGCAGGGCACCCTGGTGTTGCTGGCCGGGGCCAGGGCTGGCCCCAGAAGCCATCTCAGAAGCCGCAGCGAGGGCGGCCGGATGGGCGGCAAAGTTGCCGAGCAGCTGGCCGCGCAACTGCTGGCCGAGCAAGAGTGGTTGCTGATTGCCCAGGGCGTAGAGGCTATCGGCGCTAGCGGGGGCCAAGGGGAAACGGATCAAGAGTTGCTGCCAGAGGGCTTTGGCTTGGGCTGATTCCCCAAGGCTGGCCGCTACGAGGGCCTGGCGTTTGAGCACGACGGCAGCCAAGGGATCCGGGCCCCAGGCTTGGCCCTTCAGCAGGCGCTGTTGGGCGGCGGGATCGTTCTCGTTTTCACTGGCCAACAGCAGGCTGGCTTCACGGCGCGCTACGGGATCTGGGGCCAGTCGACGGATGGCCTCCAGGACCTGGCGGGGCGTGTCAGGGTTGGGCTTCGGCCCCAGCCCAAGCAGGGCTTGCCCACTGGCCAAGGCGGCCCCTGTTCCCAGGCAGGTGATGGCCAGGAGTTGGGCAAGGCGGGCCAATGGCAACTGGCACAGGATTAGCGGCATTCTGGGGACACTCCGGCTGGGTTATTCGGATGCGTTTGCCGCCGCTACCTCCTTGGCTTCCAAGGCCACCGTTGCCGCAGTTGCCACCGTTGCTGAGCACGCTTCCGGGTGCGGAGCAACGGCTCCGCACCCTGCGGGTCTGGGCGCTGGCTGGTGGTGTGTTGTTGCTGCGCCCCTACTGGCCCCTGAATTTTTTGCCCGGCTGGGTGGTGGGGGCCCTGCTGATTTGGGCCAGCGTCGAATTGCTGGGCTGGATTTGGTGGCCCCGGCGCTGGAGATAGGGCTGGAGGTCGTGCTGGCGATAGCCCCCGTTGCAAGCCCGCGTAGCCTCATTTGAGTTAAAGGTGCTCCATGGCCGCGGCGGCCCACCATCAGGTTGTTCATCCCGTTGGCCTGCCCTTGGGCCCATCGGTAGCCGGGTTTGGCACGGATGGCATCCGCGGCCGGGTGGGCACCCAGGTCACGCCGGCTTTGGCTCTACAGGTGGGCTATTGGTGTGGCCAGGTGTTGCCACCAGGTGGCCCTGTACTGATCGGCATGGATTCCCGCAGCAGTGGGCCCATGCTGGTGGCAGCCCTTAGCGCCGGCCTGACGGCTGCGGGCCGAGAGGTGTGGAACCTGGGCCTTTGCCCCACCCCAGCGGTTCCTGGGGCCATTCGTCGCTTGTCCGCTTCAGGTGGATTGATGGTGTCGGCGAGCCATAACCCACCCCACGACAACGGCATCAAGGTGTTTGGGGCGTCTGGCGCCAAGCTCAGCCGGGCCCAACAGCAGGTGGTGGAGGCGGGCCTGGCGGGGGTGCCGGGCAAAGCATCGGCGGCCCAGGGCTTCAGTGGGGTGGGGCGGGTGCGAGACCGATCCGATTTATTGGCCGACTACCAGCGGGCGCTAGTGGCGAGCGTGATGGGGCGCCGGCTGGAGGGCTGCAAGATTGTTTTGGATTTGTGCTGGGGCTCCGCGGCCGCCTGTGGGGAAGCGGTGTTTCAAGCCCTGGGAGCCGATCTGACGGTGCTGCATGGCACGGCCGATGGGGAGCGCATCAATGTGGATTGCGGCAGTACCCATCTGGACCAACTGCGCCAGGCGGTGCTGGATCAAGTCGCCAGCATGGGCTTTGCCTTTGATGGCGACGCCGACCGCATGTTGGCCGTGGATGGCAAAGGCCGGGTGGTGGATGGCGATCAGATCCTCTATCTCTGGGGTTCCGACCTGCTGGCCAAGGGCCAGCTCCCGGGCCAACGGATCGTTGCCACGGTGATGTCAAACCTGGGCTTTGAGCGGGCTTGGCAGGCCAAGGGCGGGGTGCTCGAGCGCACTGCGGTGGGCGATCAATATGTCCACCAGGCCATGGAGCAGATGGGGGCCGGCCTGGGCGGCGAGCAATCGGGCCACATCCTCTCGGCCCGCCATGGGATGAGTGGCGATGGCCTACTCACGGCCCTGCAGGTGGCCACCTTGCTGCATCAGGGCGGCCAGAGCCTCGCCGATTGGATGGACAGCAGCTTCGAGCCCTATCCCCAAACCTTGGTGAATGTGACCGTGCCTGATCGCCAGAGGCGCCAGCAGTGGCAGCAGTGCGATCCCCTACGCCTGGCCGTCGAGCAGGCCGAGGCAGCCATGGCTGGCGAGGGTCGGGTGCTGGTGCGGGCGAGCGGCACCGAACCACTCCTGCGCGTGATGGTGGAGGCGGCTGAGCAGGGTTTGGTGGACCACTGGGCTGGCCATCTGGCGGACCAAGCTGAACAACATCTCAACGCTGGCTGATGAACGCTTAGCGCGATGCCAGCTGGTCTCGAGCCATCTCAAGGGCGCCGCTGCAGGCGTCACCCTGGGGCACGGCAATCTGGGCACCGGGGCAGGCTTGGCTGAGGGCTGCGGCAAAGGCATCTCCCAGGGCCGCCAGGTGAGCAAGGGCCCCGCCCATCGGCCAGACCAGAGGTGCCTGCAGATGCAACTGATTGGCGATGGTGGCGGCCATGGCGGCCAGGGCCTGGGCTGAGCGTTCCACGATGGCTTGGCAGTCGGGATCCCCTGCCGCGGCCAATTCGGCCACCACCGGAGCGAGCCTGGCAAATCCCGCGGCGCCAAAACCTGGCTCCACCACTAAAGCCTTGAGCGCCTGGGTGCTGGCCAGCTCTGAGGCCTCCAGGCCAAGGGCCTGCCAAAGCTTGGGGCGCAGGGGGCCATCAGGCCGCCGACCATCGGCCATCTGCAGGCTGAGGGCCAGGCCGTCGCGGCCGATGTCCATGGCGGAGCCGGCCCCATCCAGCAGCCAGCCCCAGCCGGAGCAGCGGTGCTCCTGGCCGCCCCCATTGCGCCCCACGGCAATCGTGCCGGTGCCGCTAATCACCACAATGCCGCCCCTCCCGCTTCCACTACCGCTCCCACTTCCAGCGCCACCGCCCATGGCACCCCGCAGGGCTGTGCGCTCATCACCGGTGACGGCAACCCGATTCGGGGCCAAGCCCAGGGCCGTGGCGGCTATGGCTCGCCCCTGGATCTGCAGGGGGCTGCCCGCTTCAATGCCGCTGGCTCCGATGCCAGCCGCTAGCAGCGTGAAGTTACCCGCTCCAGGTTGACCATGCCCCTGGCTTGTGGCGTTCTCCAGGCTCTGGAGCAGGGCTGCGGCGAATCGCTCTGGCCCCTGGGGGGCCGCTAAGTGGCAAACGCCGGGCCCCTGCCCTTCGCCGACAAGTTGGCCAGAGCTCGCCAAGGCAAGCCGACAGGTGGTGTGGGTTTGGCCGGCATCAAAGCCGGCAATCACCCCGGGGGCTGCTGCCTGCGGCTCAGCCACGGGGAGTGGGGGTTGGAGATGCGGCCGCGGCCAGGGTGGCGACGCAGAACCAACCGCTGAGTTGCACTTCAGGGCGGAAGAAGATCGTGTCGGTGAGGCCCTGCACCCCAAGGCCTGCGATCACAGCCAGGGCCGCCAGGGCGGGAAGGGCAAAGAAACCACCGTTGCCCCATTGGCGCAGTCCCGTGCGCACACACGTGAGCACCAGACCGATGCCGGCGAGGAGCCCTGGGACGCCAGCTTCCACGGTCAGTTCCAGGGGAATGGAGTAGGCGCTGAGGGCGTTAAAGCGGGGTTGGGCAAACAGGGGGTAAATCTGGTTGAAGGCATCGTTGCCAGGGCCAATGCCCAGCCAGGGCCTGGCCTGGATCATGTCGAGCGCGGCCATCCACACATTGATGCGGAAGTTGTTGGAGCTGTCCTGGCGGCCGGCCACCAGGCTCAGCACCCGCACCCGCAGGGGCTCCACCTGGGTGACCACCACCACCAACAACGCAGCGCCAACAGCCAGCAGCAGCAAGGGGAACACGCGGCGCCAGAAGGGTGGCCATTGGCGGGTTTGACGGGCCGCCAGGAGCACCACGACCACGGCGGCTTCGGCCACCAGGCCCATCCAGGCCCCCCGGCTGTAGGTGAACACCACAGCCGCAATGCCCAGCACCAGGGCTACGGTGGCAAAGGCTTTGCGGGCCAGTCCCTGCCAGCGCAGCAAGGCCACCAGGGCAAGCGGGACCGCCGGCAGCAGGAAGCCAGCCAGCAGATTGGGGTTGTCGAGGGTTCCGTAGATGCGGATGGTGCCGTCGGCCACGGAATTGGGATCGGCCCATCGGGCCAGCTCGGTGGTGTCGCCAAACAGCTGGCGAATTCCCACCACGCTGGTGACCAGTTCACCGGCCAGGAAGGCCGCCACGATCCGGTCCCACCAGATGGGGGCTGTGGCCAGCAGCTCGCGCATCAAGGCATAGACGCCCAGGTAGCTCAAGAGCTTGACCAGGCCGTGCAGGGCCGCCGATGGCACGGGGGAAAACCCTGTTGCCAGCAGGGCAAGGGCCATGATCCCCAGGATCCAGCGGTTGATGCTGCCCACTTGGCCGGGGGGCGTGCGCAAGGCGAGAAGCACCCAAAGCAGGCCGCAGGCTGCAATCAGCAAGCTGAAACCACTGCGGGTGACCAGGGGCAGCCCAGCCATCAGGGCGCAGAGCACAACTCCTGCAATCAGGGGCAGTTGCTTGCTGAGCAGGCCCCCAGGCGCTTGGGCCATCAGGCCCTGCCAGCGCAGGATCAAGGGAGGCGCAGGGGCGGCGGCGGGGCTGCTCAAGGGCAAAGCTCTGGACGTTCTGGCGGATTATCGGTCGCTTTGGGCCGTTGCTCTAGGGGGAGCTCAGGCCAAGTCCCAAGGGGTTGGCGATTGCGTTCGTAAAGCACCCGATACACCGGCAGGCCCTGCTGGAGCACCAGCCGTTCCCGTTCGGTGGCCACGGCTAAGGGATTGTCCAGGCGCCAGGGCCGCCCGTCCTCGGGGGGGCGGCGGAAGTAACCGCTGGCCTCGATCAGCAGCACCATGGGTTCAATCACCTCCAGCACATCGCTTTGGATGAACAGCTCCTGCTGCTCCGCCAAGGCACCGGCGATGGCGAGCAGCAGGGCCGGTTGCAACACCCGCCGTTTGTGGTGCTTTTTTTTGAACCAGGGGTCGGGAAATTGGATCGAAACCCGCTCCAGCTGGCCTGGGGGTAGGGCTGCCAGCCACTGCTCGAGGTTCACATTGGCGTTGCAATAGAGGTAGTGGAGATTGCGTAAGTCCAGGGCCTGGCGGTCGGCTTCGGCGGCTTGTACCAGGGGCTGGCGGATTTCCACGCCGAGGTAATTGCGCCCTGGCTCCTGCTGGGCCAGCTCCAGCAAAAAGCCGCCGCGGGCGCTGCCGATGTCGAGGTGGATGGGCCGCGCCGGTTCACTAAAGAGCTCGGCTGGTGGGGGCAAAGGCAGCGGCCGTTGGTGGACCCGACTGAGCGGGTTGACGTGCTGGCGCATCAGGCTGGATGGTCGCTCCCATGGGGCACCAGGAAGGCCCAGCTGGCGGTGTAGCCATGCAAATGGGTGCTGCCTGCGACGGGCCCGATTTCGCCATTGCAGAACGCGCCAGCGATGGGAACCTCGGCAAAGGCCTCCCGGCAGGCGCTCACATCCCCATCGCGCTCGCCATAGAGCCCCTGGCCCCGGCCCAGGCAGGCAAACACCAGGGCTGCCAGGGGTGCGGGCTGCTGCAGGCGCTGACGCTCTAGGAGTTGGCGCAGTTCCTGGCGGGAGGTGGTGCCATCCCGCAATTGAAATTGCACCTGTTGGCCGGCGCGCATGCGCTCGGCCACGGCCACGGCCCCATTGCGGGGGTCGATGCCGAGCAGGTTGCGCACCAAGAAGGCACTGCTGTTGCCGGTTTGGCTGGCGGCCAGGTTGAAGCTGCTGCGCCCGACGCCCAGGAAGAGGGAGTTTTTGGCCAGTTCCCGTTCATCGGCGCTGAGGCTGGTGAGGATCGACTGCAGGGCGGCCACCGGGCTACGGCGCTTACTGCCTTCGCTCACCTCCAGCACCACATTGCGCTGGGCTTGCTCCACTTCGAGCACCGGGCCGATGGGACGGCAACCCTGGGCCACCAAGGGATCCAGGCGCCAGCTGCCGCCAATCAGGCAGCCCACTGCCCCGGTTTTCACTCCACCGGTTGTTACCCCACCGGTTGTCACGCCGCCCTGCGGGTCCGAGCCATGGCTAAACAGCAGGGAGCCATGGGAGGCACTGTGCTGGCCGGCGATGCCCCCCAGCTTGGCGGCCTGGGGACAGGCGTAATCCAGGCCACTGATCAGGTCGTTGATGGCCGGGCAGCTGGGATCGACCAACAGCAGCATCGAGGGCATGGTTGCGAGCTCGTTCCCTGGGGCCTGGAGAAGGTGTTGCCAGGGTTCTGCGGGCCCATCGAGATCGGGAAGCTCTGCCGTGTCGATGGCAAAAGGGCGCAGCTCGGCCCCCGGGAGCCGCAGCAGGGTGACGCTCAGGGCCGGAGCATGTTCGAGTTCGTGGGGCTTGCCGGAGCCATCGGTGCCCACGACCCCGCCCCCCACACAGCCCAGCCAGTGCTTGGATTGCAGTTGGCATTGCAGCA
>CAMDEM010000010.1 GCA_945896675.1 Cyanobium sp. NIES-981 | reverse complement strand
CCAGTTGCAGGGCCAGCGGCAGGGGATCGATCTCGAGTAGCTCGGGGGGATCAAAGCTCGGACGCCGTTGCTGCTCGGCCGGACTCCAGAGCCGCAGGCAGCGCCCAGGCCCCAGCCGGCCGGCCCGGCCGGCCCGTTGTTCGGCGCTGGCCAGGCTGGCGGCCACGGTGACCAGCCCATCCATGCCGCTGTGGGGATCAAAGCGGGAGCGACGGCTCAGGCCGCTGTCGATCACCAGCCGCACTCCGGCCAGCGTCAGAGAGCTTTCGGCGATCGAGGTGGCCAGCACCACCTTGCCCTCGGGGGTTTGGGCGGGGGCAATGGCTTGGCTCTGGGCGGCCAGGGGCAGGTTGCCGTGGAGGGCCACACAGTCGATCGCCGCCCCCCAGTCCGTGGCGCCAATGGCCCGCAGGCACGCCTGGATTTCCCGCTGGCCCGGCAGAAACACCAGCACGGTCTCGTGGTCGACCCGCTGGTCGATCCAGTGCTGCTCCAGGGCCCGCAGTACGAGCTGGTCCAGCCGTTCCCCCTCCCGGGGGCGCAGGTGGTCCACGGCCACCGGGTAGCTGCGGCCTTCGCTGTGGAGCACCTGGGCGTCCGGCAGCTGGGCCGCCAAGGGGGCCAAATCCAGGGTGGCCGACATCACCACCAGCCGCAGCTCGGGACTGACCAGCTCCCGGGCCTGCCGAACCAGGGCTAGGGCTAAATCGGAATCGGCGCCCCGCTCATGGAATTCATCGAACACCACGCAGGCCACGCCCTCCAGGGCGGGATCCGCCTGGAGCCGGCGCAGAAACAGGCCACTGGTGAGGACTTCAATGCGGGTGGCGGCAGAGGTGCGCGACTCCAAACGCACGGAGTAGCCCACCCTCTGGCCCAGGGGTTCACCCAACTCCGCTGCGAGCCGCTGGGCCGCAGCTTTGGCCGCGAGGCGGCGGGGTTCGAGCATCCAGATGCGGCCGTCGGCAAGGCCCCAGGCATCCAACTGCTCGCGGAGGGCCAGGGGCACCCGGGTGGTTTTCCCTGCCCCGGGGGGTGCCTGTAACAGCACGGTGGCGCCGGGTTTGAGGGCCGCCTGGATTTGCCCCAGCAACCCATCAATCGGTAGGGCTTGCACGGGGAGTTTGGCTTGCAAGGTGCGCTTCAGCGCACGTGGCGCACCCCATCCACCGGGTGATAGGCCTCGCCGGTGAGTTCCTCGTAAACGATGGCGGGCAGGCCGGTTTCAAACATGGTTTGCAGGGCTTCCTTGAGGTAAGGGTTCCATCCGCCCGTACTCACCTTGCCGTGACGCACGGTCCAATCCCAGGTGCCCTGGAGGTCGCGGGGGATGCGGCCCTCCCGGTCACGACGGGCGACCAGGTCTTGCGATTCCACCAGGCCTACCAGGATTGGATCTTTGCCGTAGGCCGGGGTGATGCTGAGCTCCAGCCGGATGGGATCTTCCTTGACCAGCTTGAGGCGAAAACGCGGGGGCAGCTTGAGGTTGGTGAGCACAGCGCCCACGATTTTGGTCCGTTGATCCACCGTCAAACCTCGCGTTGAAAGCACGTGCTCGACAGAGAGCCTATCGAGCGCCCCAGACGGGGTTTAGTCGGAGCTGTCGCCAGGGCGTGCGGATTGCTCGTTGTCACCGCTAAAGCGCACGGTGAGCAGATCTTCCTGGGTGATTTGGCCTTCGGCATCCAGCAATTCCGGATGAATCGTGACGCGGCCGGTGCGGTCACCGGGCGAAGGACTTGGGCGGTCTGCAGGTGTTGGGTTGCTGCCTGCGCTGCTGGGGTCACCGGGCCTGGGCACGGCCTTAAAACCCTGGGCCATCACCTTGAAGGCCTGCCAGAGCAGAACCAAAAAGCAGGCGCCGTAGAGAACGGGAAGGATTTGGGAAAGAAAGGCGTTCATGGCCCTAGGCCGGCTGCCGATGGAGAGGCGTCACCGCCTCTCCATCATTGCTTGGCATTGCTCGATTGAGTGCCGGTGTTGGCGAGCATCCAGGCCCAAAGCGTGGTGCAGGCGGCGCCGAAGGCGAGAAAAGCCAATAACAACCTGTCCGTGTCCATGGCTCGATAGGAAACTTTACGAATCTTAAACCTTTTCGTCCGGGGTTCGAGTCGCTTGGGGTTAGGCCAGGTGCGGTCCCTCCAGGCCCCATTGCTGGGCCAGGGCAGGGGGTAGGGAGGGGGGCATTTGAGTGGGCCCGCCGAGTTGTTGCCGCATGACCCATTGGGTTGCGGCTTTCTGGCTGTGCCACGCCTGGAGCAGCTGCTTCGCCAGGCCTTGGAGGGTTTGGAGGTCTGCGGTGGAGTCGATGGCGCGGTTCATTCGCTCGATTTCGAATTCCTGGCCGAGGCTGAGGCTGAGCGGTTCGGTCATGGCGATGTCCGCGGGGCGGTGATCCCGCAACACTACAAAGTGTTTCATTTGAGGTCGTAGCGGTTGCGACATCGCGCGCCCATCTATGCGGATTTGCGGTTTTTGGCCGCAGGTCGCCTACTGGCGTTCGCGGAACTCCTCAACGCATTGGGTGATGCAGCCGCCGTCATCCAGGGAGCAGGTGGTGATGCAGGAGAAATAGGTCTCCATGGCGTCGCCGCTGGGGCTTTGGCGGTCCAGGTGGGTTTGGGATGGGGCAGTTTGGTCGTCGAAGGCGTAGCCGCGGGCAAAGGTCATGGGGCCGGACGCAGGGATCTGTTGTCAGGTTATGCACACTTTTCCCTTGACACCAGCGAAATGCGTGTAAGTGCCTAGGGTTTGATGACGTTGTATGTCGCTGGGCGGCCCATTGCGAGCCCGGAGCTGGGGCGCTCTAGCTGGCCTTTTTGGATTTGCCAGCGGTTTTTTTGGCCTGTTGCTTTTCTTTGTTGGCCGCTTGTTTGGCGGTTTTGGCCTGATCGAGGGCTGTCTGGCGGGCTAGCTCGGCTTCTTCTTCCTTTTTCTCGAGGTAGTAGGCGTAGTTGCCCAGGTAGGGCACCAGTTCGCCGTCGCGGATTTCCACGATTTTGTTGGCGACCCGGGAAATGAAGTAGCGGTCGTGGGACACCACCAAAACCCCTCCCTCGTAGTCAATGAGAGCGTCCTCCAGCATTTGTTTGGCTGGAATGTCGAGGTGGTTGGTGGGTTCATCCAGCACTAGCAGGTTGCAGGGCTTGAGCAGCATCAAAGCCAGGGCTAGCCGGGCCTTCTCGCCGCCAGAGAGCTTGCCCGCTTCTTTGAACACCGATTCGTTGCTGAAGCAGAAGGTGCCGAGGAGGGAGCGCACCTGGGTTTGAGTCCAATCCGGCACGACCTCAAAAATCGTGTCGATCACGGTTTTTGAGAGGTCGAGGGCTTCGGCTTGGTTTTGCTCGAAGTAACCGGCCTCCACGTTGTGCTCGCCCAGGCAGGCCTGGCCGCCATCGGGTTGCTCCATTCCCATCACCAGCCGCAGCAGGGTGGATTTGCCGGCCCCATTGGGTCCCACAAAGGCAATGCGATCGCCCCGCTCTACCTCCAATTCGGCGCCAAGAAACAGGATTTGCTCCCCATAGCTGTGGCTGAGGTCGCGGATCTCGGCCACCAGGCGTCCGGACCGGGGGGCGTCGGGAAAGCGAAACCTGGGCCCGCCCACGGTTTCCATGGGAGCTTCCAGCCGATCGACTTTGTCGAGCAGCTTTTCGCGGCTCTTGGCCTGGGTTGAGCGGGTCGCGCTAGCCCGAAAGCGGTCGATGTAGGCCTGCTGGGCGCTGAGTTCTTTCTGCTGGCGGTCGAACGCTGCCTGGGTGGCTTCGCGCTCGAGCACTTTTTGCTCCAGGTGTTGGCTGTAGTTGCCGAGATAACTCCTGGAGATGCCGCGCTCGGTTTCGACGATTTGATTGCAGATGCGATCAAGGAAGGTGCGGTCGTGGCTGATCACCACGAGGGCTGCGGTTTGCTCCACCAAATAGCCCTCAAGCCACTGGATTGTTTCCACATCCAGGTGGTTTGTTGGCTCGTCAAGCAGGAGGAGGTCGGGATCCTGGAGAAGGATTTTCCCGAGGGCAATGCGCATCTGCCAGCCGCCGGAGTAGTCGCCCACGGGTTGTTCGGCACCCTCAGGGGTGAAGCCAATCGTGGGGAGGAGCTTGTCGATGCGGGCTTCGAGTTCGTAGCCGTGCAGGGCTTCAAATCGGCTGTGCAGGCGGCCCAGTTCGTGGATCAGTTCGTCGAGGTGCTCCGGATCGGCCGCGGCTTTCTCGCTGCCCATCTCGTCTTCCACCCGGCGTTGGCGGGTGAGCACCTCGGCCGCTTCGCCAAAGGCTTGAAACAACTCCTCGCGCACCGTGCGGTTGAGGTCGACGTCGAACTCCTGCTGCAGGTAGGCAATGCGGGGGTCGCCCTGGCGCACCACCAGGCCGCTGGTGGGGTCCTCCATCCCAGCGATGATTTTCATCTGGGTGGATTTGCCGGCCCCGTTGACGCCGACCAGGCCAATCCGGTCTCCGGGTTTCACTTCCCAGGTGACATCCCGCAGCACCTCACCGGTGGGATAAATCTTGCCGATGCGTTCGAGTCGGAGCACGGGGCCTGGCGAGAGCCCCTCCATCATCCTTGTTGAGGTTCAATTCCAGGACGTGGGGCAGACTCGAGATTGACTGCCAACCAGCCCTGATCCCTTCCCCCCAGCGACCCCAACGATGATCAAGCGCCTCGAACAGGTGGCGGCCCTTGTGGTGACCGCGGGCCTGGCGATCGTCAGTTACTGGCTGTTTTTCAGTTGGGCCCAGGGGGGCAGCCTTGGTAAGCCGCCCCAGCGCTCCCGCCTGTCACAGGCCCCCGCGGGCCTTGAGCAGCCATTGCTTGCTCGCGCTGTCGTCGAGGGTGGCGATGTGGGCTTTCACCTCGGCGCTGGTCACGGGCAGGTTCTCCCTGGCGCCAATCGCCACGATGCGCTCTAGGGCTCCACTGGGGTCCTGGAGCGCCTGGCGGAACAGCTCCTGGGTGAGATCGCCATTGCTGCTGATCAGGGCATAGAGGTCTGCGGCATGGCTACTGGTGCTTTCAGGGGTGCTCGACATCACTTGGGGCCAGGGCACCTCAACCTATGAATCCTGGCCCCAAATGGCATCGAGACGTTGCGGCTTGTTGCCGATGGCTCGCGGGGCCTGGTCTTCAGGTTGGCCGAAGTCTTTAGGCGGCCTGGGGGACATCGGTTTCTGGAGTGCCGCAGGCCGAGGCGTCTTCCATGCTGCGGGCATCGAGGCAGAGCACCTTGCGGAGCTCGGCGTAGTTGTTGGCCTGGGCCAGGCGCCCCTCCTGTTGGGCGCCGTATTCGGCGCGCTGCAACACGTGGTGCAGGTGCGTCAGCAGGTAGGTGCTGATGACCGCAGACACCAACACATCACTGCGTTCAGGGGTGGGCTGCCGACGGCTGGTTTTCGCCCGGGAGGGCTTGCTGGATGTCTGGGAAATGGCGCGGGGCATGGAACAGCCTCCGAGGGACACGTGCAAGAGGGACACGTGCTAGCAGCATAGTCGTGGATACTATCCATGGGGGTCTCTGTACACTTCCGGGTATCCATCAGGTTTGGCTCCGCGTGGCGACCCGGCAAACCTCCTCCAGTGGCCGCCCAAAGTCGCCCAGGGTGCAGGTGGTGTTGCCAGAGGAGTTGTGCCGGCGGTTGGCTGCTTTGGCCGACGATGAATCGCGCACGGTTAGCAACATGGCCAAGGTGCTGATCCAGCAGGGGGTTGAGCGTCTTGAGGCCCAGCGGGCCAGCCAGCCACCGATTGCTTCAGCGGATCGGTTTCGCCAGGTGCTCGAACAGCAGGAGCAGCAGCGGCCCCAGCGGTTGCGGGGCGCCCCGCGCCGGCTCAGGCTGCAGCGGCCCTAGGCGGGGTTGACGCAAACGCCCAAGACCGTTGGCCGGGAAGCCCCCGTAACCGAGGGGAGATTGCCTGGATGCCCCAAGGCATGCCACCACGCCAGCAGGGCAAAGGCCAGGGCTTCGCGGTCGCTGTCGCCGATACCGAGTTCAGCTAGGGGGCGCACCCGGGTGCCGCGGCAGCGGCGTTGGAGTTCCTCCATCAGCAGGCCATTGCGGCAGCCACCGCCCGCCACCAGGAGTTCTTGGACCGGTGGCCCCTTGGCTAGATCCTGGCCAATCACGGCGGCGGAGAAGGCCGTGAGGGTGGCCAGGGCGTTGGCTGGATTGGGTTGTTGATTGGGCTCTTGGGTCCGGGTTTGCATCGCTGCCAGGCGTTGGGCGAGGTCGGAGCGGCCAAACAATTCCCGGCCAGTTGATTTGGGTGGGGCCTGCTGGAAATAGGGCTCTTGCAGCCAGCGTTGGATCAGGTCTTCGTCGGGCTGGCCCTGGCGCGCCCAGGTTCCATTGGCATCTAAGCTGACTGCCCCGCCGCTGAACTGGTGGGCAGCCAGATCCAGCAAGGTGTTGGCGGGCCCGCAATCCCAGCCCAAAACGGGTGCCTTGGCCTCCGGCCCCCTGGCGGGAGGCAGCAGGGTGAGGTTGGCGATGCCCCCCAGATTCACCAGGGCCCGCCAGCCACCGATTGGGGGCAACAGGGCGGCATCCGTTGCCGGCACCAATGGGGCACCTTGGCCGCCTAGGGCCAGGTCGGCGGCGCGGAAATCAAAGACCACCGGCGTTTGTAACCGCTGGGCCAGGGCGGGAGTCCGCAGCAGTTGCCAGCTAGCACCCTGGCGTTTGGCGGTGGGGGGCCGATGCCACAGAGTTTGGCCATGGCAGCCCACCAGCTGGGCCGCATGGTTGGGGTCACAGCGTTGGGCGGCGAGCACGTGGACCTCGGTGATGGCTTCAGCGAGCTCCAAAACATCCGAGGCCCTGAGCGGTTGGCCCTGGCCGGCCGCCACCAGGGCTTCCCGCAGTTGGGGTGGATAGGGCAGGGCTGAGCGCTCCAAAATGCGCCAGCTGGGCCGGCTTGGCCTGCCCGAAAAGCTCGCCAGAACGGCATCAACGCCATCGGCGCTGGTGCCGCTCATGAGCCCCAAAACCCGCATCCGTGGTTTTGCCGCCCCCCCTATTTGTTGGGCTGGGGAGTCATGCGCAGGTAGGGCTTGACCTCGGTGACGCCCTTGGGGAATTTGGCGCGGGCGTCTTCTGTGGAGATCGAGGGCACGACCACACAGTCTTGACCGTCCTTCCAGTTCACCGGGGTGGCCACTTGGTGGTGGTCGGTGAGTTGCAGGGAGTCAATCACCCGCAGGATTTCATCGAAGTTGCGGCCCGTGCTGGCGGGGTAGGTGATCTGGAGCCGCAGTTTCTTGTTGGGATCGATGATGAACACCGAGCGCACGGTCAGGTTGTTGAGCGAGTTGGGGTGAACCATCCCGTAGAGATCGCTCACCGTCTTGTCGGCGTCGGCCAGGATCGGGTAATCGACCGTGGTGCATTGGGTTTCGTTGATGTCGCCAATCCAGCCCTTGTGGCTTTCGGCGGAATCCACGCTCAGGGCCAGGGTTTTGACATTGCGCTTCTCCCATTCGGGCCGCAGCCGTGAAACCTCGCCTAGTTCGGTGGTACAGACGGGGGTGTAATCGGCGGGGTGGGAGAACAGCACAACCCAGCTGTCGGCACCGAAGTCGTAGAGATTGATCGGACCAAGTTGGGAGTCCTGGGTGAAATCAGGAACCGTGTCGCCGAGTTGGAGGACCATCGTCGGGGCGGGGGGGAGAGGATTGGATGGGATCGATGGTGCCACAAAACTCCAGCCATTGACGCAGTTCGGTTTTGAGATGCACCAGACCCAGGGCCTCTGTGGCTGAAACAAACAGGGCATCGGACTCCAGGGCCCGGGCCCGCTCCACTTCTCCCGTTGGGCAGCGGTCGATTTGGTTGGCGACCAGCCGCCTGGGGGCTTTAGAGCCCAGGGCATCGAGGATCTTGTGCACGGTGGTGCGCTGTTCGGGCCAGGCCGGATCGGAGAGATCCACCACAACCAACAGGCCATCGGCCTCCAGGGTCTCTTCCAAGGTGGAGCGAAACGCCTCCACCAGGGGTGGGGGCAGGTTGCGGATGAACCCCACGGTGTCGGTGAGCAGCAACGGCATGCTGCTGCCCCCCTGGGGATCGGCGATCTCTAGGCGTCGGGTGGTGGGATCAAGAGTTGCGAAAAGTTTGTTTTCAGCCAGTACGGCGTTGCTGCCCGTGGCCTTGGTGAGGGCATTCAGCAACGAACTCTTACCGGCATTGGTGTAGCCAACCAAGGCCAGTCGTTTCAGGCTGGAGCGGCCTTCCCGGAGGCGGGCCCGATGCTCACCTAGGGCTTTGACCTCTTTGTTGAGCCGTTCGATGCGCCGGGCAATGGCCCGCCGGTCTTTCTCCAGCTGGGTCTCACCGGGGCCTCGGGTGCCGATGCCACCGCCCTGGCGCGACAGGCTGAGGCCGCGCCCGCTGAGGCGGGGCAGGCGGTAGCGCATTTGGGCCAATTCCACCTGCAAGCGACCCGCGGAGCTGGCGGCTCTTTGGGCAAAGATGTCGAGGATCAGTTCGCTCCTGTCGCTCACGGGCAGGTCGAGGAGCCGTTCCAAATTGCGGGCCTGAACGGGGGTGAGTTCCCGATCGGTCACCACCAGGGTGGCCCCAACCCGGCGGGCTTCAAGGGAGGCTTCGGCCACCTTGCCCTCCCCCCAGATGGTTTGGGGGGACACCTGGGTGCGGCGCTGCTCCACCACGCCGACGGGGATGCCCCCGGCGCTGCGCACCAGCCCTTCGAGTTCGCCGATCAAGCGTTGGGCTGCGCCCCGATCGCCGGGGGTGAGGGCCAGGAGCAACACCTTGTCCTGGGCGGAGGCCACCAGGTCGGTGGCAGCCGCCGCGCCAGGGGCCCCTTGGGGGATGGCCACGCTGGCTGGATCCGTGGCACAGAGATCCACCAGATCGCCTTCGAGCTGCAGGGGCCAGGGCTGCTCAGCTGCGGTGCTGGGGCTGACCACCAGGGCAGGCCACTGGCCACCGGCAGCGGCTTGATCGCCGTAGCGCAACCAAAGCTGGGGCGAGAGATCCAGGCCCACCACGCCCTCTTGAATGGTGGGCTCGAGGTGCTTGGCCCGGCCGCAACAGGTCACCAGGCGCAGGTCTGAGCCCTGGCGGCGTTCAGGGCCGGGCAGCTTGTCCAGCACCCGACCCGACTGCTCCAGGGGCCCCACCCACAGCAGCCGGCAGAGGCCGCGCCCATCAATCACAAGGGTGAGCGGCAGGCTCAGTTCCCGGCTTTCGCTGGCTAGCCGCTGCAGGCAGAGCAATTCGGCGAGGCCATCCTCGGGGTGGCGCCGATGGCAGAGCCGCTCGAGGCGGCGGCGCTGGGAGGGACGTAAACCTGCGGTTCGACCAGCCAGAACTCCTTGCTTCAAGGGCGTTTCACCAGCACGCAGGTGATTCCCGCTGCCTGGGCTGCCTGCTCATCGGCAGCGCTATCGCCCACATGCCACACCTGGTGGGCTTCCATCTCGAGGGCTTGGAGGGCAAGCTGCAGGGGCTTGGGGTTGGGTTTGGCGGCGCCGGCCTGGCTGGAGATCACCACGGCATCAAGCCAGAGGTTCAGGCCTAGGCCCTCGAGTAAGTCGTGGAGCCGTTGGTCGAAATTGCTGACCACCGCCAATTTGAGGCCCCGGGCTTTCCAGGCCTCCAACTGGCTGGGCACGTCGGCAAACACCCGCCAGAGGTCTGTGCAGGCAAAGCGCTCAAACAGCTCGATTCGCAGCGCCTCGGGGGCAGGCCCAGCTCCAGCTTGGAGAAGGGTCTCGTTGATCCGCTCACCCCACCAGTTGATTTCCGCCCCCTTGAGGGCAGGGCCTTCCAGGCCCGGAAAAGCCAAGGGTGGGGCTTGGCCGTAAATCGAGCCAAACACCCGATCGATGGCCGCGGGCTCCACGGTGAGTCCATGGCGTTGGGCCAGGGCTGCATAGGTGGTGCCCACCGAGTCCTTGAGCCCGATCAAAGTGCCCATGGCATCGAGCAACAGACCAGCCGGAGGGCTGGGGCGGGCTGTCATGACGACCACTGCAGGGCGGCACTACCAAGCCAGCCGGCAGCCACCTTGGCCTGGTGGGTTTTGCCGGGCATGCGGGAGAGGTAGGCCAGGCGTCGGATTTGGAAGGCGGCAGGTCCGGCCAGGGTGAAGCCGCCCCCGGTGAGGGCCGCTTCGCCTTTGCCGAGGCTCATCATTTCGCCGAGGTCCTTGAAGTGGAAAGGCTCTAGGGGTTCGTTCGCTAGGGAGCGCAACAGATTGGCCGCCAGGCAGTCGGCTTGCTGAAAGGCCACTTGGGCCGTGGTTGGCACCGGATCGACGCCGTCCAGCTGGGCGATATCGCCGATGGCAAACAAGCGGGGATGGTCCAAAACCTGCAAATCTGCCTGGCAATCCAGGCGTCCGTTGGCACCGGCGGCAGCTTTTGCCCCGGCCGGAGCCTTGGGTTCGATCGGCGGGGCCTCAAAGCGTAGGCCGGCTGTCCAGATGACGCTATTGGTGGCGAGCCGTTCGGGCCCTTGGGGCCCAAGGAGCTCGAGATGGTCACTGCCGACGGCAACCACCTCGGTGTGGCAGCGCAGGCGGATGTCTTTGCGTTGCAGGGCCAGTTTGGCCTGCTCCCGGTTGAAGGACTTGGCGGCGGGCAACAGGTTGCTGCCGCGCTCGATGAGCTCCACCACGGCGGCCCCTTCCAGGCTGTCGGCCAATTTGCAAGCCAATTCCACGCCGCTGGCACCGGCGCCCACCACGGCAATCCGTTGCAGCGGCCGGCGGTGTTGGCGCAGCTGCCCAACCAACTGTTGGAGCTTCTCCACATCGGCCAAGGTGCGAAATCCCAGGCAGTGCTCCCCCACCCCGGGGATGCCAAAACTGTTGGTGGCGGCCCCTGTAGCGATCACCAACCGGCTGAAGTTCAGCTGGCGGCCTGATTGGGTTTCAACGGTGTTGGTGTTGCTATTGATGCGGCTGACCCGGTCTTGCAACCAGGCCACGCCTTTGCCAGCCAGCAGGGCGTCGTAGCGGGGCGCAATTTCCCAGCTGCGCAGTTCCCCGCTGAAGAGTTCGTAGAGCAGGGGCAGGAACAGAAAGCGTTCGTTGGGCTCGATCAGCAAGATCGGCGGATGCCCCTTGCGCGCGGCCAGGGCCAGGGCGGTGTAGAGCCCTCCAAAGCCCCCACCCACAATCACCACCGGTGCGGCTGTCATCGGTCTATCCGGCAACACACGTTGGGGTTGGGTGCGGTGGTTTGAACCCTAACCATGGGCTAGGGCTGCGAGCGATGATGGGTCGATGGTGACGACCCCAGCCCCCACCTATCCCTGTGATCGAGCCGGAGCGCCGATTGATTTGGCGGCGGGCCGACGTTTGCTCGAGCCCCTAACGCCCCAGGAACGGCTCGCATGGGCCCAGCAGACCTTTGGGGAGGGGTTTGCCCTCACCACCAGTTTTGGCATTCAGGCGGCCGTGCTGCTTCACATGGTCAGTGCGTTGGCCAGGGCGAGTGGCCAGCCGGTGCAGGTGATTTGGGTGGATACGGGCTATCTCCCCCCCGAGACCTACCGCTACGCCCAGCAGCTGTCGCAGTTGCTTGAGCTCAACGTGCACGTTGCCCAAGCGTCGATGGGGCCGGCCCGCATGGAGGCCCTCCATGGCCGGCTTTGGGAGACCGGCACGGCCGAAGCCCTGGGGCTCTATCACCGCATTCGCAAGGTGGAACCCCTCGATCGGGCCCTCACCGATCTGGGGGTGACCTGTTGGGCCAGCGGGGTGCGCGGAACCCAAACGGACCTCCGCAGTGGCATGCAGCCCCTCGATCCGATTCGGCAGCGCTGGTCCCTGCGTCCCCTGCTGAGCTGGACCAGGCGCGACGTCTACTACTACATGCAGGACCACGCCCTTCCCCAGCACCCCCTGTTTGATCAGGGGTATTCCACCGTGGGCGATTGGCACTCCAGTGCCCCCGACGATGGCGGGACCAGCGGCCGGGCCACCCGGTTTGGGGGCTTGAAGCAGGAGTGCGGCATCCATTTGCCCGGAGTGATGGGCGAAGGTATTTAGGGGTGGCGTTAGGGATGGCGCCTGAGGCGGCCTACGAGGTTGCGCCCGAGGCAGCCCACTGGCTGTTGATTGGCAACAGCCGTTGGCATTGGGCCTCCCAAGGCCTTGATGGCTGGCGCACCTGGCATGCGCCGCCGGGATTTGGCATTGGGGGCGCGCCCCTGGCTGCTTTACGCAAGGATGGGTTGAAGCTGGCCGGTTGGGCTGCCGTAGGCCCCATCCCTGACCAGGTGGGCCTGGATGACAGCGCGCGCATGGGCTTGGCCGATATTCCCCTGCAGGCGATGCCCCCGTGGCTGGGGGTAGATCGGGCTCTGGTGGGCTGGAGAGCCTGGCAGCTCTCGGGTGCACCGGTGTTGGTGGCGGATGCAGGCACGGCCTTAAGCCTGACCCGGGTGGATGCTGCGGGTCAGTTTGTGGGTGGCCGTTTGATGGCTGGTGCCGCCCTGCAATTGCGGGCCCTGGCGGAGGGCACCGCCCAGTTGCCGCAGGCCAGAGTCCCTAAGGGCACGGCCGATTGCATGCCCTCTGAGATGGCCGCTGGGCTTTGGCCAATGGAGACAGAGGCGGCCATGGGATCTGGGGTCCTCTGGGGCATGGCTGGCGCCATCGCCCTGGCTGCCCAGCAGGTGTGGGCTGAGCAGCCGGATTGCCAGATTTGGCTCACCGGCGGCGATGGGGCCCAGCTCGAGCCGTTGCTGGCTGGCTGGTTGGGCGCGCGCTCTGGCTTGGAGGGGCGCCTGCAATGGGCTCCAGACCTCGCCCTTGAGGCCCTCGCGGCCCTCAGGCCAGGCCCAGGTCGCTGAGGATTTGGTCGGCCATGGTTTCGGCCTTCACCTTTAAATACAGCTTCTCGAGCTTGCCTTCGGCATCCACCACAAAGGTGTGGCGCATCATGCCCATGTATTCGCGGCCCATGAATTTCTTGAGCCCGTAGCTTTCGTAGGACTCGGCCACCGGGCAGGGTTCCGCGTCGCTGAGCAGGTTGAAGGGCAGGCTGTACTTGGCCACAAACTTGGTGTGGCTTGAGGCGCCGTCCTTGCTGATGCCAAGCACCTTGATCCCGTGCTGTTCGAAGGCGGCCCATTGGTCGCGGAAGTTGCACGCTTCTTTGGTGCAGCCTGGGGTGTCGTCCTTGGGATAGAAGTAAATCACCACCCTTTGACCCTTCAGGTCCTTCAGGCTCACCGGCTGACCGTCCTGGTCCGGCAGGGTGAAATCGGGGGCGGGATCACCGATTTGCAGGGCCATTCAGCGTCAACGCGACAATGGCGAGAGCCTAAGGGGCCTTCTGGAGCCATCGCTGCCCAAGCCAGTGTTCAAGCATCTCCTGCCGATTAGGGGGCAGGCAGCCCAGCTGTGGCTAATGCCCCTGCAGGGGGCTGCATGGCAGGCGCTCTCGGCCCAGGAAATTCTCTGGGGGCAAGCCTTGGCTCCCTTGGGCAGCCAGCGCTATTGGCATAGCAGGGCGGCCATGCGGGAGGTGTTGGCGGAAGCCCTGGGCTGTGACCCGGTGGCGGTGCCGTTGCACAGTCCACCGGGTCAACCCCCGCAGTTGGAGGGCGGTTGGGTCAGCCTCAGCCATAGCCGTGATGGGGTGTTGCTGGGCTTTGCCCCCGTGCCCATTGGAGTGGACCTGGAGCGCTTTGATCGGCCCTTGGATGGTTGGGCCTTGGCCGAGCGTTTTTTCCCTCCCGAGGAAGTCGATCAGTTGCACCAGTTGCCCGGTGATCGCCTGCGCTTGGCCGTGTTGACCAGCTGGGTGGCGAAGGAGGCGGCGATCAAGTGGCGCCAGCGAACACTGGCAGCGGAACTCAGCTGCTGGCGTTTTGATCACGGTGATGGCCGGCTCCATCACCAGCGCGAAGGCTTGGAGCTCATGCCCCAAGTGGGCCAGAGCGGCGGCTGGCTCTGGGCGGCAGTGGTGGGGTGAGCTGCTCTTCCAGTCCAAGACTGGCCCCTATCCTTGGCCTTCAGCCAGCAGGGGCGCCATGGATCGAGAGCTGCTGATGGCCCCACGGATCTTCGGCTTGGTTGGCCGCCTGACCCTGGCTTTGATGGCTGGGAGCGTTCCCGCGATGGCCTTACCCCTGGCACCGGCACCGGCCCATGGGGCCGGTGATCCGGCCACCGCTGGGGATGATCGGGCAGTTTTCAAAGGATTCTTGGCTGGTGCGCCGCTCACCAATCGACGCTTGCTGGATGATTTGGCCCGCACGGAATGGAGTCCCGAGGAGATCCGGGCGGCCCTGGTGAAGGTGTACGGCGTGAAGGTGGAGCGGGTGTCGCCATTTTTGGATTCCCCCGCCGGCCGTGCCCTGGTGGATCAGCACGTGGAGGGTTGGTCCCCCTGGCTGTCTCCCCAGCTCAAGGCCTTTGGGTTGCGGTCGGCCATCTTGAAGGCCTCACGCCAGGAGGCCCTCTCCGCGGCAGGGGTTGTGGCGGCTTTGCCCGTGCGCTTCTGGCTGCCCCAGACCACGGCGGAGGCCCGCAGGACCAATCCGGATCCGGTGTGCCCAGCCCAATGTGGCGATTCCGTTTTGGCCCATTTGGCCTTTTTGATGGCCTCGCTGCAAGTGGGAGCGATGGGGCGCTAGGCCCTCGCCATCACCAGATGGTGGGCCAGTTGCTGGGGGATGGTTTGGTTGATCCGTTGCCCAAAGCCCCGGTGGAGAAGCTCGAGCTGGATGGCGCTCAGGGGTTGGTTACCCAGGGCCTCAAGTTGGGTGCGGTAGCTGCTGCCATCGGCGAGCCAGCGGGCGATGCGAGCCGGCGAGATTTCGAGTTCCAGGGATTCGTTCCAGAGCTCGCTGGTTACGGTCCATCCGCGGGAGCCCAACCAGCTACTGGCGATCCGCTGATTGGCTTCGCCTGATTCCAGCCCAGCCCCTTCTTGGCCTGCAAGCTCCCTGAGCAGATCGATCAGTTCGGCTTGGCAGCTTTCATCGGTCGTGGGAAGAGTGGCCGCGGGAGGAGCTGATGCGGGAGCGGAGGTCGGTTGGGCCTTGAGGGCAGCCAGTAAACCCGTGGCTGGACCAATTCGGGGTGTGCTGAACAGCAGTCGCCATTGGCCCTGGGGGCTAATCAACCCCTCGAGGGCGGTGAGCCAGGCTTCGACCCCGCTTGGTTCGAGTTGACGCCAGGGTTGGCGGGCTGCGATCCATTCGAAGCGGGTCCCTTGGGCTTGCAAGCTGCGCATCAACACTTCGGGTTGATCCGGGGGACACACCACCACCTGGGGTTGGCGGAGGGCATCGAGCAGCTGCAGCTGCGCCGCCAAGCGCTCCTGATCGGAGCCATGGCCCACCGTGATCACCACCTCGCCTTCTGGGGTGGCCTCGAGGGGGTCGAGGGCCCAAAGCAGGGAATGGGCCTCCAGGATCAGCACCCGATCGTGGCGCTGCCACGGGGCCCCCTCCCATAGGCGCCGGCGCAGGGTGTCGAGGCGTTCCCCTTCCGCGGTGGCTTGCCGTTGCAACCAGCGCTCCAGCTGGGGATCGTCGGGGCTGCTGCTCAACACATCGCCTTGGTCGGCCGCCGTTTCGGCCGCGGCGGCGAGCTGGGCGGCGCGGCGTTGCTGGAGGCGTTGGCGCAGGGCCCCCTCCCAGCCCAGGTGGCCCGGTTGCCAAAACACCTCGCCCTGGAGGCCTGTGGGCAGGTATTGCTGGGCCACCCAGTGCTCGGCGTAGGCATGGGGGTAGCGGTAGCCGGCCCCATCGCCAAAGGCCTTGCCATCGCGGTTCCCATCGCGAAGGTGGGCCGGCACCTGTTGCTTGTTGGCCGTTTTGACGCTTTTGAGGGCATCAAAAAATCCCAGCAGGCTGTTGCTTTTTTCGGCGCCGGCGAGGTACAGCGCTGCCTGGGCTAGGGGGTAGAGCCCTTCGGGCAAACCCACCCGTTCAAAGGCCGCGGCGCAGGCCTCCACCACCACGATGGCTTGGGGATCGGCGAGGCCAATGTCTTCCCCTGCGGAGATCAACATGCGCCGGAAGATGAAGCGGGGGTTTTCGCCGGCCTCCACCATCCGCGCCAGCCAAAACAGGGCGGCATCGGCATCGGAGCCCCGCAGCGATTTGATGAACGCACTGATGGTGTCGAAGTGGGCGTCACCTTGTTTGTCGTAGAGCACTGCCCGCTGCTGGATCGATTCCTCGGCGATGGCGAGATCGATGCTGATCAGGCCATCGGTGTTGGGGGCGGTGGTTTCGACGGCGAGCTCCAGGGCGTTGAGCAAGCTGCGGGCATCGCCGCCGGCCACATCCAGCAGGTGCTCGCTGGCTTCTTCACTGATCGCGATGGGGCGATCCCCATAGCCCACCTCGCGATCCTTCAGGGCCCGATTGAGAAGTTGGCGCAGGTGGGCAGGCTCGAGCGGTTGCAGCCGGAAGAGGCGTGAGCGGCTCACCAAAGCCTTGTTCACTTCGAAGAAGGGGTTTTCGGTGGTGGCCCCAATCAGGGTGAGGGTGCCGTTCTCCACCCAGGGCAGCAGGGCGTCCTGTTGGGCACTGTTGAAGCGGTGCACCTCATCGATAAACAGGGTGGTGCGAAGGCTGTGGCGCTCCAGCCTTTCCTTGGCCGCATCCACTTCAATCCGCAGATCCTTGACCCCTGCCAGCACGGCATTCAGGCTGCTGAAATGCGCTCTTGTGCTTCCGGCAATGATTCGGGCCAGGGTGGTTTTGCCCACGCCGGGGGGTCCGTGCAAGATCAGATTGCCGACCCGATCGGCGGTGATGGCTCGCCGCAACAGGCGCCCTTGGCCAAGGATTCCCTCCTGGCCAACAAAGTCGTCGAGGGTCTTGGGCCTCAGCCGATCGGCCAGGGGGGCCACCTTGGCCAAGATCGTTTCGCGGTGGTGCCCAAACAGGTCACTCAAGGTCCCTCAAGGCTGCTGGGAGCCATCGGCGCTTACAGCCATCATCGGGCCTATGGAGATACGCTCCGCCCATGGGCGCCCTTTCCCCAAAGCTGATGAAGCGGATCGCTCCCTTGCTGCCTGCAGCGGTTGCTAGCTGCCTGCTCCTGGCCGGCTGTCAATCCAATCCATCCGAGGCCCAACGGGTACCGCGGGTGCAATCCAAGCCGGTGACCATGGCGCTATTCCCCAACAGCATCGAAACGGTGAGCACCCTGGAGGCGGCCTCCGAGGTGCAGTTGGCCGCCCAAGCCAGCGGCCGAATTCTGCAGTTGCTGGTGAACCAGGGCGATCGGGTGCAACGGGGCCAGTTGCTCTTGGTGTTGGACCAGGCCCAGTTGCGGGCGGAGGTGGCGAGCTTGCGGGGCCAAATGCAAACCAACAAACTCAACTACGAGCGCTTCAACTATTTGGTCAAGCAGGGTGCGGCCAGTTCCCTGCAACGGGATGAGTATCGCCAGGCCTATATCGCCGCCCGGGAGGCCTTGGCTGCCCGCCAGGCCGATTTGGCGTTCAAGGCCCTGCGATCGCCGATCGCTGGCACCGTGGCTGATTTACAAGTCAAGGCTGGCGATGTGATCCAAGCGGGCTCACCGCTCACCAAAGTGATTGGCGAGAGTCGGCTCTTGGCCCGCATTGATGTGCCAGCGATCTATGGGCCCCAACTCAGGCCTGGCCTGTCGGTTGAGCTGATCGATCCGATCCGCAAGATCCCCTTTGTGAAAGGCGTGGTGGATTCGGTGGATCCAGGGGTGGCGGTGGCCAGCCAATCGGTGCTGGTCAAAGCGGCTTTTGCCAATCCCAAGGGCCTGCTGCGCAATGGGTTGCGGGTGAGAACCAAGCTCGTTCTTGGTAGCGAGGAAGCCCTCGCCGTGCCCTTCACAGCCGTCAGCCAACTCGCCGGCCAGAGCTTTGTCTATGTGGTGGGCAGCCGAGCTGATCTCGAGCGCCGGCCGGGCCGGGCCGACCTGCAGGTGGTGCGGCAACAGCCAGCCAACACCAAGTTCGCGATCCAAACCCCCGTGCAGCTTGGGCCCCTGCAGGGCAACCGTTATCCCGTGCTTCGGGGCTTGCAGCCTGGGCAGCGGGTGATCACGACGGGTCTGTTGAATTTGCGGCATGGCGCACCGGTAAAAATGGCGCGCATCAACTAAGTTGCGACCAAACGACCATCTGCTGTGCTTCGCCGCTCCGTTCTGGCCCACCCCCAACCGGCTCGAGCACTGAAGGCCCCACGCCTGATCGTTCTTCCCTTGCTGGGTCTGATCAGCCTGGCTGGTTGCGGGGGGAAACCGCCGACAAGGTCGGCCCTGGTGGTGAAGGTGGCAACGATTGGCGAGGCCAGCTTCAGCCCAACCATCGAGGTGGTGAGCGTGTTGGCCTCCACTACCGATGTGACCCTTCGACCCGAGGCGGACGGCCGGGTGGTGAAGATTTTGGCGCGCCAAGGCCAGCGGGTGAAGGCTGGCCAGCCGATTCTGGTGCTGGACAATGTGCAGCCAAGGGCTGAACTCAATTCCAGTGTTGCGGAGGCCCGTAAGGACCGGGTGAATGCCGAGCGCTACATCTTCTTGAATCAGCAGGGAGCTGTATCCACCCGAGATAGGGACTATTACGTCACCCAGGCCATTCAAAGCTCCCAGACAGTTCGCGCCGATGCTGCAACCCTGGGCTACAAGTACGTCACGGCTCCAATCGCTGGCGAAATCGGCGACCTGGATTCCGTCAAGCTTGGCGATTACATCCGCCAGGGTCAGGCGATTACAGGCATTGTTGATAACTCCACCCTGTGGACCTTGATGGATGTGCCGGCAACCCAGGCTTCTAGGGTGCGAATGGGACAGGTCGTTTTGCTCCAAAACCAGGGCAACCCCCCGGTGAATGGCAGTGGCAAGGTGGTGTTTATTTCTCCTTACTTTGGTGTGAGTGGAAGTACGGCGTCTCCCAATACGGTGTTGGTGAAGGCTGAATTTCCCAACCTCACCGGCAAGCTCAAAACAGGCCAGTCCGTGCGCAACCGCATCATTACTGGCACGTCTCGCCAGCTCTCCGTGCCGGTGCAGGCCGTGATGATGCAGGCCCAGCAACCGTTTGTTTATCGAATTTTCCCGCTCTCCCAAGTTCTGCCCAAGATCAAGGCGTCCACCCAAATTCCGCCGGCTCAAAAGCAGAAACTGGAAGCCCTCCCTCCCCAAACGCCGATTGTGGTGCAAACACCAGTCTCGTTAGGTCAGCTGGAGAACAACAGCTACCCGTTGCTTTCCGGTTTACGGGCGGGGGATCGGGTTGTTGTGAGTAATACGGCCCTGCTGCGTAACGGCATGCCAGTGAGATTGGCAAACGGGAGCAACTAGAAAAAGCCATGTCGCTCTCCGATAATTTCATTAAACGGCCCGTTCTGACGACCGTTTGCAGCATCCTGATCGTGTTGGTGGGGCTCATTGCCCTTCCCACCCTCCCGATTGAGAATCTTCCCAATATTGCTCCGCCCCAGATCCAGGTTACGGCCACCTATGGCGGTGCGAATTCCTTGGTGACGGAGCAGGCCGTCACGAATGTGCTGGAGCAGCAAATCAATGGTGTGCCGGGTGCGGCTTATATCTCTTCATTGAGTACAAACACCGGTCAAAGCACTGTCAATGTCTTTTTTGACCAGGGAACAGACGTCAATATTGACCAGGTTAATGTTCAAAATAGGGTTACACTTGCCAATCCCCAGCTCCCGGATCAGGTTAAATCCACTGGGGTTTCGGTTATCCAGACAACCCCTTCGATTCTGCTTGCTTATCAGGTCTCTTCCACCGATGGCCAATTTGACGCTCCCTACATTAATGGCCTGATCTATCAGCAGCTTTTTTATCAACTTGAGCGCATACCTGGAGTTGCCCAGGCCCAGTTGTTTGGTGGTAGTAACCCGGCTTTTTGGTTGTTCCTAGATCCCATCAGGCTCACCTCCAACCAGCTAACCGCCAATGACGTAGTCAACGCTGTTAAGAGTCAGAACTCTGTGGCGATCGGGGGTCTGGTGGGTGGCCCGCCCGCCGGCGGCAACCAGTTGTTCACCTACCCAATCTTGGTGGAGAACAACGGCAACTTGCTCACGATCGAAGAGCTCAACAAATTGATTGTCGGCAAGTCGCCCCAGGGCAACCTGTTGCGGCTGGCCGATGTGGGTGAGGCTACCTATGGCTTCAACACCTTTGCAACCCAAGGTGTGGATATCAACGGCAACCCTGCCGTCACGATTGGCGTTTATCAAACCCCGGAAAGCAACGCCCTGCAGGTGTCTGAGGCGGTGGTTGAACTGATGGATCAATTCGCTTCCCAGATGCCACCTGGCATCACCTTGACCGAGATTTACAACGTTGGCCAATTCATTGAATCGGCCGTTGAGGGGGTAGTTGATGCCCTGGGTCTGGCGATTGTGCTGGTGCTCGTGATTCTGTTTCTGTTTCTTCAGAACTGGCGGGCCACGATTGTGCCCAGCCTGGCGATTCCGATCTCCTTGGTGGGTACCTTCGCCTTTATTAAGATCTTTGGCTTCTCGATCAACCAGCTCACCTTGCTCGGCCTGGTGCTGGCCACTGGCTTGGTGGTGGATGACGCGATCGTGGTGATTGAGGCGGTCTCCAAGAACCTGGAGAAGGGCATGAAACCCATCGATGCGGCCCTCGCCTGTATGGGCCAATTGGTAGGAGTGCTGATTGCCACGTCGCTTGTGCTGATGGCGGTGTTTGTGCCCGTGGCCTTCTATCCGGGTGGCATCGGCATCATCTACCGGCAATTCGCCCTCACGATCGCCTTTTCGATTGCCATCTCCACCTTCAATGCGCTGACGTTCTCGCCGATGATGTCGGCCTTAATCCTCAAATCAGAGTTGCCACCCAAGCCCAAGGGTTGGGGTTGGACCGTGGCTGGCCTGGTGGTGGGCTTGGCATTTGGGCGCTTCAGTTCCGCTTCTTTTGGTGTCGGTGCCTATATCTTCGGCTTGGTGGTCTTTGGCTTCGCTGGCAGCCGACTGTCCTTCATTTTTGATCGCTTTAATCAATTCTTTTCCCGCCTGCAGAAGGGCTACGCCTCCCTGCTGGTGCAGCTGATTGCTCGCCGCAAACTTATTTTGAGTGGCTTGGCTGGGGGCATTGTACTTACGGCGATCGCCTTTTCTGCTTTGCCCTCAGCCTTTATTCCCGAGGAGGATCAGGGCTATGGGTTAGGTATCTATCAACTCCAGAATGGAGCTTCCCTTTCCCAAACCCAGTCTTTGGGAAAGCAAATTGCCCAGGTCCTCAAGACAGAGTCTGATGTCACCTCTGCCGGCATCATTAGTGGTTCCGGGTTTAACGGTGCCAGCCCCGACCAGGGCCTGTTCTTCTTTGGCCTCAAGCCCCTTGATGAGCGCTCTGGCGCAGAGCACAAGGCTCCAGCCATTGTGGGCCGGCTCAACGCCAAGCTTGAGAAGCTCAGTGGCGGCCTTGCGATGGCTTCCCAGCCCCCAGCCATTCCGGGCTTCTCGGCCCAAGGAGGCTTCTATTTCCAATTCAACGACTTGAGCAATGGGGCCTATACCTTTGCCGAGCTAAATGGTTTGGCCCAGCAACTCATTGCTAAGGGCACTGCCAGTGGTCAGTTTTCCTCCCTCTATACCCAGTTCATCCCCAGTGCCCCGGCTTTCGGACTCAAGATCGATCGATCGATCATGGGAACCTTGAATGTCGATTTTCAGCAGGCGATGCAAACGATCGCTGTACTGGCAGGTGGTAACTACTCAGGTCTCACCTATGAGGATGGTCAGGTTCGCAATATCTATGTTCAAGCTGAAGCCAAAGGGCGCAGTAAGCTCGAAGATGTGTTGAGCTACTACGTTCGCAACAAGGACGACAAGCTGATTCAAGTCGCTCAGTTTGCCCAGGCTGATTTGACCAGTGCTCCGCCTGTAATTAGTCACTACAACCTTTATCGCACCATTCTGGTGCAGGGTGCTGAGGCGATTGGTAAGAGTTCTGGTCAGGCGCTGACTGCTATTCAGCAGATTTTCAATTCGCTTGATTTCAATAATATTGGTTATGCATTTACGGGTATTGCTTCGCTGCAGCTCTCTGCTGGCAATGCGAGCGTGCTGGTGTTTGGCTTGGGCATTTTGGTGGTGTACTTGGTGCTTTCCGCCCAATACGAAAGTTACATCACCCCTGTGGTGATTTTGATGACGGTGCCCTTGGCCATGCTTGGGGCGCTGGTGTTCCTGGCACTTCGCTCGATTGACCTCAACATCTACGCCCAAGTTGGGCTGGTCACCTTGATTGGCTTGGCCGCCAAAAACGGAATCTTGATTGTGGAAGTGGCCGAGCAGAATGTGGAGGCTGGGATGACGGTCACCGAGGCCGTCATTGCTGCAGCTGAGTCGCGCATGCGTCCGATTTTGATGACCGCAATTGCTTCGTTGGCGGGCTTCTTGCCGCTGGTGTTGGCGACTACGGCTGGAGCGAACAGCCAGCAGTCGCTTGGTACCGTGATCTTCGGTGGCCTGCTTGTGGCAACCGTGCTGTCCCTTGGGGTGGTTCCTCCCTTCTACGTGGCGATCAAGCAATTGGAAGCGGGTTGGTCCCGTAAGCCCGCGCTGAAGCCTGATACGGATTTGGCCTAGGTGATTACGGTGGGGCGATCCATCCCGGTACGGGCTTTGATTTCCGCTAAATGATCGATCGAGCTGATCAGATCGGCTAGGGCCTGTTGGGGGTCTTGGTTGAGATTGCCGCTGGGGGGCACATAGCTCTCGAGATAGACCCGCAGGGTGGCCCCCTGGGTGCCGGTGCCAGACAGCCTCAGCACCACCCGGCTGCCGTCATCGAGGAGCAGCCGCAGGCCCTGGCCGCCACTGATCGATCCATCCACCGGATCGGTGTAGCTGAAGTCATCGGCCGTGGCGATGCTGCGCCCCGCAAAGCGCTCGCCCACAAGGGCAGGCTGCATGGCTTTGATGCGGTCGTACAGCCCGTGGGCGGCATCGCTGGCAATGGCTTCGTAATCGTGGCGGGAGTAGTAGTGGCGCCCAAAACGACTCCAGTGGGAGGCCATCACCTCAGCCACGCTGCATTGCTTGCGGGCCAGGATTTGCAGCCAGAAGAGCACGGCCCAGAGCCCATCTTTCTCGCGAATGTGGTTGCTACCGGTGCCAAAACTCTCTTCGCCACAGAGGGTGATGCGGCCGGCATCGAGCAGGTTGCCGAAGAACTTCCAGCCCGTAGGGGTTTCAAAACAGGCCAGGCCTAGCTCCTTGGCCACCACATCGGCGGCGGCGCTGGTGGGCATCGAGCGAGCTACCCCGCTAAGGCCATCGGCGTAGCCCGGGGCCAGGGTTGCATTGGCGGTGAGGACAGCGAGGCTGTCGCTGGGATTCACGAAGCAGTGGCGGCCGAGGATCATGTTGCGATCGCCGTCGCCATCACAGGCGGCGCCGAATCGGAAGTGATCTCCCTTGAGCAACAAGTCCGCCAGGTCGTGGGCGTAGGTGAGGTTGGGGTCGGGGTGGCCGCCGCCGAAATCTTCCAGGGGGATGCCGTTGCGAACAGTACCCGCGGGCGCTCCGAGCAGCCCCTCGAAAATCTTGATCGCATAGGGGCCGGTGACCGCATGCATGGCATCAAACGCCACCGGGAAGTTGCCTTGAAGGAGCGCAGCGATCTGGTCAAAGTCGAACAGCCGCTGCATCAGGGCGACGTAGTCGTCGACGCCATCGATCACCCGCACCTCCAGCGTTCCTAGCTGGCATTGACCCGGGGCCTCCAGGCTCAAGGTCGGCCCGCCTTCGGCGATGCGATACCCACCGAGGGCTTGGGTTGCGGCGTAGATGGCATCGGTGATCGATTCAGGGGCTGGACCCCCATTGGCTCCGTTCACCTTGACGCCAAAGTCGCCTTCGGGGCCGCCGGGGTTGTGGCTGGCCGAGAGGATGATGCCGCCGATCGCCCCGTGCTCGCGAATCAGATGGGAGGCCGCCGGTGTGGAGAGAATTCCGCCGGTAGTGGTAATCAGTTGGGCCATCCCATGGGCTGCCGCCATGTGGGCAATCACAGCGATGGCCCTGGCATTTCCGTAGCGGCCATCGCCGCCAACGACCAGGGTGCCGCCCGCCACCCCTGGCAACACCTGGAACACCGCCTCGAAAAAGCTTTCGAGGTAGTGGGGTGTTTCGAATTGGCGGCTGCTTTTGCGCAGGCCCGAGGTGCCGGGCTTTTGGTCGTTGAAGGGATGCTCGAGGGCGATCGACCGCACCTCTAGGGCCTTTGTGTTCGTCATCGGCCTACGGAACCCTGGTTGGGGGCACCAAGTTACAACTTGCCTATTGGTTTTGGTTTTGGATTAGGCCAAAGCGGCTTTTCTTCTCACCTTTGAGGTCATCGGTGTTGCCAAGCACGGAGCCCGATTGTTTTTTGCAGAACACGAGCAGTTCGGAGGAGGCTTTGTTGAGTTGGTCGCGACGCTCGTAGCTGTTTTGGGCGACAACCTTGGCCTGTTGCAGGATCGACCAAACGGCGTCTTTGCAACTGGCTGCAAGTTTGGGGTTGTCCATGAGGGGATCCGCCATGCGGCGCGCCTTGTCGCAGAAGCTGCTTTGGTTTTCCCGGCCACAATCCAAGGCAGCCAATTGGATTTCGCGCAGTTCGTCGAGGGTTGGGTAGGGCAGTTCCTTGGTGTTGGCCTGGAGGGGCAACTCCAGCAGGGCCAAGGTCACCAAGGGTGCGGCGCCAGCGAGGAGGGCCGTGAGGGCAGAGGTGCGAATCCGGCTGACCATGGTTGCTAGGGGAGTGCTTCCATCATGGCGCCGGGAGCAGGGTTGCTAGCCCTTCCCGCAGCGGCTTTTGCAGCTGGCTCCAGTGGTGCCCCAGGGCCCCTCCGACCCAGGGTGCGCTCATTGCAAGCGCGCAGCGCAGAATGGCGTTGTGGCGCAGCAGTTCTCCGCGCTGGGCTTCTTGGGCTTGAAGCGTTTGGAGGGTTTGAATTTCGCTGCGCCTTGCCTGCTCGATGGCGGCCAGGGCTGAATCGCACCGGATCTGGTTCAGGGGTTGGTTCAGGGGTTGGAGCACTCGGATCAGGTGCTGGCTGGCCTCCCAGGCATCGCGCAGGGCCATGTTGATGCCCTGGGCCCGCACCGGACTCATGGGGTGGGCCGCATCCCCCAGGAGCAAGAGGCCGGGCTTCCACCAGTTCTCGGCCAATCCCACCTGCACGCTGAGCCGGGTGGGGCTCTGGAGCCCGGTGCCCAATTGGCCCAGCCAGTTGGCCAGATCAGGGGGGCATTGGCTCGCGAAGCTGGCGATCCACTCCTGGGGGCTGCGTTGGGGGGTGGGTTGGGAGGCATCCAAAACCCAACCCAGTTGGATGCCCCCAGTGGCGCCCTCAAACAGGCTGAAGACCCCCTGATGGCCCACCACGGTGGTGAAGTGGCCTTGAAGGGGGTTGGGGCTTGGGGGGTTGTCTGGACCTGCGCCTGGGCTATTCAGGTCAAACCAAAGCACATCGATGGGGCTCGAGCCGGTGCTGAGGCCGATTCCGGCTTCCTGCCGCAGCCGGGAGCTGCGGCCATCGCAGGCCACCACCAAATCGGCAGTCAGGCGGCGGCCATCGCCCAACTCCACGCCGCTGATGCGACCGGCCTGCCAAATCAGCTGTTTGGCCGTGGTTTGGGCCAGAAGCTCCAGGTGGTTGGTGGCCAGGGCTTGGCGCAGCACCCCATCGAGGAAAGCCGGTTGGCTCACCAAGGTGCAAGGCCTTTGTGGATCTCCGCCCATGGGCTCGGCGGCAGTGAACAGCTCGCGTCCATTCACCACAAACCGCCAACCTGCCAGGGGCCTGTGGGGTAGCGCGTCGAGTTGGGGCAGCAGGGCCATCTGCTCCAGGGCCGCCAGGCCGGATGGCATCAGGGCCTCCCCGCGGAAGGCGCGCCGTTGGCTTGGGTTGCTTTCCACCAGGGTGACGCCAATCCCGGCGCGGCATAGCAGCAGGGCCAGGGTTGCGCCGGCGGGCCCGGCACCCACGATCACCACCCTGGCGGCTGGAGCTTCCATGGGGCCGGGGGCTGCCTTAGACGAAGGAGTTGTAGTTACGGGTGTCGCTGCTGCCGGAGGGTGTGGCTTGGCCCATGAGCTGACCTTTTTTAGCCAGCAGGTAGTCGACCAGTTCCTGTTGGACGGCCAGGAGCTCCTTGGTGCAGCCGCGAAATGCTGCCCGGTGGCGAATTTCGTCGTGGCGGGTGTGGAGATCGCGCAGCATCAGCTGGATCGCATCCAGGGTGGGCGAATGGATTCGGGAGCTGGTTTGGGAATCCATTGCGTGATCGAGTTGGTGATGAAGTGCTCAGATGCCAATGCTAGTTCTGAACTGGGTTGGGTCTACCGGCCGGGAGACGCCCACAGAGCTTCCTTAACCGGGCTTGTTTGCGCTCGAGCCGGGCTGTGATGCCCAGCTCAGCCCCTTTCCAGAGCCGATTGATTTCAGCGGTGAAATGCTTGGCCAGTAGGGCTGACTCAATCACAAGCAGGGTTTCATCGTTTTGGTGGGCGGCACTGGGGCTCCAGTTGAAGGATCCGGTGATCACGGTGCGCCCATCGATCACGGCGAGCTTGTGGTGCAGCTTGTCGCCCCGGGCCAGACGCGGGGTGCCGACGCCATCAAGGGGCTTGCGCCAGGGGCGATTGTTGGCTTCCAATTTGCAGTTGCGATCCGGCAGTTGGGTGCCAAGAAGATCGAGAATTTCGCTGAAGGATCGATTGGCAAAGCCAGGATCGGCCAGTAAGCGGATGGCCCCACCCTGGGCCTGGAGGGTGGCCAGGGCATCGGCAATCCCCTGCTCCGACAACACAAAGAGGGCGAGGTCCACCGTCTTTTTGGTGGTGGCCAGCAGCTGCTGGAGCAGCAGTAAGCCCTGGTTGGGATCGTTGCGCCGGTGCGGGGCAAACAACACCCCCACCCGGGTGTGCCCCACCATCACCTGCTGCAGAGCGCCCTCCCCCTTGGCAACGCCAAAGCGGCTGTCCAGCTTGCCGCCAGGTCCATCGCCCCACATCCGGTCAAATTCGGCCGCAAACACGGCTGCCAGCTCGGGGCTTTGAAAGCGAAGGAGGTGGTTCACATTCCCCCGCGACTGGGGATCATCCGGATCCCCATGGATGCAGGACGGCGTGAAATTTGTCGAACCCGCTACGACCACCTTGCGATCGACCACTAAAAATTTGTGGTGCATGAGGCCGCTGCCTGCACTGCCGTCGGCGGTGTCATCGAGCATTGGTATGCCTCCCCGCTGCAGGATCAGCAGCGCATCGCCCCAGCCCAGCTGCTCGAGTTGCTGGTGGCGTTTGCGTTGGTGTGGCACCAGATCAGCCAGGTGCTCCTCGCTCCAAGGGGTGCTGTAGGTGTTCTCGAGCACCACCTTCACGGCCACGCCTTGGCGCTGTTTGGCCACCAGGGCTTCGGCCACCTTGGGGAGGGAGAGCTCTTGCACCGCTACCAAGATGTCTTGCTTGGCAGTGGCAATGGTGCTGAGTACCAAGGCTTCCAGGTCGTCGCCTTCGCGCCAGCGACCGGTGATCGGACTGCGGTAGCGGTGGGCGCTGTTGTGGTTGAAGGCCACTTCGATGCCCGGGGGCAAGGGCAGCTCCTCGGCTGGTTTGCCAAGCAACTGGCCCTGGATGCTGCAGCCCCCGAGCAACAGGGGAAGGGCAGCGCACCAGGCTCCAAGCCCCCATCGGGGCAATCGCATCAATGGATTCACAGGGCCTGGAGCGGTTGCTACCAGGTTTCCCACGGGCAGGCTCCCCGAGGGCGGAGTGCCCTAGGAGTGGCCAGGCATCTCGGCGGTGCGCAGCATCAGCACAAACCAGATCACGGCAATGGCCACAGCGCTGAGAACAGCGGCCGGGATGCCAGCGTGTTTCAGCACCAGCGGAACCACCAACGGAAACGCCAGCGCGCCTGCCATGGGGGTGAGGGCAACCATGGCGCGCTTCATCTGGGTTGCCCGGCGGTGGATAGGGCTGCGATTAGAACCACTCGGCAATGGCCTTGTCGGCAGGGTTGCTGTTGTCTTCAGGGGTGATCCGATTGAATTCGAGGGTGATGTTGCGCTTCTGCACCCCATCGGCCGCAACGGCTTCGATGGGATAAAGCTGCTGGCCATCCCGGAACGGCACTTGCACCTGGAAGGTGCCATCCGCTGAAAGGGGAACCACTTCCGTACCGATGGTGAGCCGGGCTGAAGGGTCGGTGGCGCCATAAACGATCAGTTCGGCATCCGCCACCAGCCAGAAGGCGCGCTGGCGAGCGGCAACGCCGCCGAGGCCTGATTCATTGCGGCCACTGGCCCACACCCCGGCTCCAGAGGCGTTGAGACGGTTGGAGTTGATCTCCTGATCGTCAAGTTCGTGGAAGGCTTCCGAGCCCCGACCCATGCCCCTACGACGGACGCTGGAGGTGGCCGTTTGATACAGCCTCTCGTGCAGCCCAGGATCGGCGGACTCCAACGGGGTTGGCAGGGAGGTGGGGGTGGCCTCGAGCGAGAAGGGCACGAATTGATCGAGGATTTGCTCGCTGGGGTGCATGGATGGAACCCTCGCCACCGAGGAGAAAGCCAGGGAGATCCAGCCGCCACTACCTCCTTTGCGATACCCCAACTCCACGCGGTAATCGCGATCACTCAATGGAACAGGCAGGTACCACTCGGTGACATGGCTATCCACCACAACCTCTTGGAGGGTGTGGGGGTGGGTGGAGCCGCCGGTTAGGCCGGTGACATCGGCCACCCGCAGGCAAAGCTGGCTGGCACCGGCGGCCTGGGCTTGGGCGCGATCCACCTCAGCAATTTCCCAGAACACGTAGGCCCACTGGGGATCCCTGGGTAGAAAAACCACACTGGTGGATGCCGACGGCCGGGGGGCTGGCGCCATTTCCGCCTCAATCGCCTTCAGGCTGCGCTTGGTATTCGCTTGGCGTGCTGCGATGGCTTCGAGCAGCTCGTCCTTTGATTTCCTGCTGTACAAACCAACACCCAGTTCGCTGGCGATGTCCCTGAGCTGGCGAAGCGTCATCAGGGCCAACGAAGAGAGGGTCTGGCTCACAGCTGAAGGATTCGTTTGGGATCAGTGTGGTCACTTTCCCATTACGCGACTTCTTCCAGCCATGGCCGTCAGGAACCACTGACTTCAGAGGGTGCCTTTGGACACACCCTGGGCGGGCATCAAAAAGGCGGCCCTGGGCCGCCTTTGGATGGTGGTGGGCCCAGCCTTGGTTCAGGCTGGGGTCAGCGGCCGATGCTGCGGTACGGAACTTTGGCCATGTAATCCATGCTTGTGTTGCCGGAGGACCCTCCGCGGTTGGACAGGGCAGGCAGGGTGCGCACCCAGGGGAGATAGTCCTCGGGGAATCCGCCCCGGCGCTGGCGGGTGCGCTCGGGGAAGGCCTTCGCAGTGCCGGTGTACACCACTTGGGGGAAGCCAAGAATGCCCCGGTAGTAGGCCTCGTAGCGGGGGCTGGTGAGGTTGAAGGGGCTTTCGCCCAAATCACGGGAGCCCACCACCCGATTGCGGTGGTAGGGAACGGTGTCGTAGCCGAAGTTCTCGAGATACTCCTGGCTGTTGAGGATGTCGTCGACAGCGCCCTTGATGCCGCGGGTCATGATCACGGCTGACCAGGCAATCTCTTCGGACTTGCCGTGGACAGGGCGGCCCAGGAGCTTCTCAACCAGGTGGCGGGCCACCCGGTAGTTGCTGTTGAGGTTGTAGAAGCTGCGGGTGAAGGTGTCCGACAGGCACAGGGAGCGGATGAAGTCCCGCACGGTGATTTGGCCGTTGCGCACCTGGCTTTCCAGGGTGCGGTCCCGGTCGACCTTGAAGGCGTGGAAGAAGATTTGGCGGTAGGCCGCTTCGATCACGAAGTTTTGATCTTCGCGATCCATGGCCTTGTCCATGGCGACGGCCTTGGGATCCTCATCCGAACCCACCCGCAGAGCCTGGACCCGCGAGTTCTGGGTAGTGGGTGCGTATTTCAGGAGGGGCAGGGCCACGCGACTTCAGCTTCACTCGCTTCGGATCGTAGAAGTGCGGCCAGGGCTGGGTCCGCCCCGTCGAGGCAGGACTCACAGTCCGTAACGTTCAAACCGGTTTCCGGAGGGGGGCTGGTTAGGCCAGCCGGGTCTCCACGCAGAAGGAGGCCGTGTTCGAGAGGCCTTCCACCGTGCTGGTGCGCAGGCGCACGTTGGGCCCCGCAAAGCTGAAGCGTTCCAAGCTGTTCATCGTTTCGTAGCTCGTGGTGAGCAGCAACTCGTCGCGTTCATCCATGGCGAAGTGCCCAGCCACGGGGGCGGTTTCCGCGTAGCCCCGGTCCCGCAGCAGCAACCCTTGGCGGCCATGGCCATCGGTGGGGATCAGGCCGAAAACGCTTTCCCCTTCATGGGCCTCGCCGGCTTTGTCCCAGGCCATCGACGCGTTCCAGGTCACCCGGCAGCCTCCGGCAAGGGCAGCGGGATCTTCGCCGTGCAGCTCGGCGATGGCGATCAGCCGGGGGTCAGCGGCGTCAAGTTCGACCACCTCAATGAAGGATCCGCCCGCCTCGGCCCGGCGGTGCAGCAGGTGGTGGCTGCTGCGCTGGGAGCGCCAACGGCCGCAGCTCAACCGGAAAAAACTGATGGCATCGGCGATGGCTGGACTCGAAGTGGCTGAACTCATGGCAGAGGTACTGGGGGCGCTCCCGGCAAAGACGTTGTTGGAGGGATGATCGCAAGCCGGTTGTCGGCTGAAGCGGTGGCCCAGGTGATGAGGTCCCTGAGCTCCAGGTCCAGGTGCCCTCGTCCGAGCGGTTGGGCGATGGCCTCCAGTTGATGGGCCGTTGCCAGCAGTTGATCGGCGAAGGCACGGGCGAAATCCACGTCGCCGGCTAGGGCCTCCTGTCGCAGCGCCCAGGCCACGAGGGTGGCGTGATCGGGCATGGTCTTCGGTTGGGAACAGGACCCATGGGGATCTCCTGTCATGGATTGGAGGGTGCGCAGCCCATGGGCGAGCAGCCGAAGGTGGTGGCGCTCCAGGGAGGGCAGAAACGTGGCCTCTAGTTCGGTCAGCTCGCCTTCCGAGAGTGGGCTTCTAGGTGGCGTCACGCGGCACCAATCGGAACCCACAGGAGTGGCCCTGTTCGAATCGCCATTGCACCCGTTCCACCTTGCAGTCCGGGAAGGTGTGGCGAATCAACTGGAGTTCCTGGTCGCAGACGCAGGGGAACTGCTCGGCGATGCGCATCACAGAACAGTGGAATTCACTCATCACCCAGCCGTCGCCGTCGGCGCTGCATTCCGCCACATAGCCTTCGTGGCGGCGCAGGTCGACCAGGCGCTCGAGCCGCTCCTGGAGGCTGCCCTGGCCAACCCGGTCGCGATAGTCGTCGGCTTTTTGGAGAGCCTGGTGCTCCAGCAGGTTTTGGACCAGTTCTGGCGGCAGGCTGCCGGCCATCGACTCCAGCAAACTCAGGGCGAAATGCTCACTGCCATCGGGGAACTGCCCCTGCCCTTTGTCGGTGAGATGCCAGCGGTTGCTTGGCCTGCCTGGCCCCTCGGGGGCTGGACAGGCCTGCACGAGGCCATCCTCTTCCAGGCTGCGCAAATGGCGGCGCATCACCTGGACCGACACGGCAAGGGAGTCAGCCAATTCGGCGGCGGTGGCTTTGCCTTTGCGCAATAGAAGAGCTAGGGCCGCCGTGCGGGTGGGAGCTTGAACGCTCTCTGTTCGGGCCGCTGGGGCAGTTTTGGCGGCGCCCATCGCAGTCACCGATCCCCCACGCCAACCATTTCCCCCACGATGCCACGCCCGTTGCAGGATTGGGGCTTAGGCCCGGAGGGATCCGTTGGAAGGACCCTTTGGTTAGAAGGGCAGGAGGCACAATGGCGCCAACCCCAATGCCCGGCCCTCTGCCCTAGGCTCAATAGGTATCGAAACCAACGGGTTTCGTAACTGGGTTGGGCGGGTTCCAAGCCCCTTGATCGCTCTCTTTCGCGACCCCTTTCGTTATGTCCGACGCTGCGGCCAATCCCTCGCCTGCCGGTGCTGCCCCTGGTGCACCCACAGCCTCTGACAGCCTTGAGGTGATCCGTAAATTTGCCGAAACCTACGCCCAGCGCACTGGCACTTACTTCTGCAGCGACCCTGGCGTCACTGCCGTTGTGCTGGCTGGATTGGCGAAACACAAAGATGAGTTGGGGGGCGCCCTCTGCCCTTGCCGCCATTACGAAGATAAGGAGGCGGAAGTGTCCCAGGCCTTTTGGAATTGTCCCTGTGTACCCATGCGTGAGCGCAAGGAATGTCATTGCATGCTGTTCCTCACCGAAGACAACGCGTTCCGGGGTGAGCAGCAGACCATCAGCCTGGACGAGGTGAAAACCCTGTCCGCCGGATAGGCGGATTTAACCCATGAGCACCGCTGCCACCGTTGGCGATTTGGTTTCCCAGCCGTACAAATACGGCTTCGTAACCGACATCCAAACTGAAAAAATTGCCAAGGGCCTCAGCGAAGACGTGGTCCGGTTGATTTCAGCGAAAAAGGAGGAGCCCTCCTTTTTGCTCGACTTTCGGCTGAAGGCCTATCAGCAGTGGCTCAAGATGGAAGAGCCCGATTGGGCTGCCTTGGGTCATCCCAAGATTGATTACCAAGAGATTATTTACTACGCTGCTCCTAAGCAGAAGGATAAAAAAGCCAGCCTCGATGAGGTAGACCCCAAGCTGCTGGAAACCTTTGAGAAGCTTGGCATTCCCCTCAGTGAGCAAAAGCGTCTGTCCAATGTGGCAGTGGATGCCGTTTTCGATAGCGTTTCAATCGCAACAACCTACAAAGAGAAACTGGCTGAGCATGGGGTGATTTTTTGCTCGATCAGCGAAGCTGTGAAAGAGCATGCCGTGCTGGTCGAACGCTATTTAGGCACTGTTGTTCCCACCAGTGACAATTATTTTGCGGCTTTAAATTCGGCGGTCTTCAGTGACGGTTCGTTCGTTTTTATTCCCAAGGGTGTGGAATGCCCGATGGAACTCTCCACCTACTTCCGGATTAATTCAGCGGATACCGGTCAATTTGAGCGAACCTTGATTGTGGCTGAGGAAGGTGCCTCCGTGAGCTATCTCGAGGGATGCACGGCTCCGATGTTTGATACAAATCAGCTGCACGCGGCCGTGGTGGAGCTGGTGACCCTCGACGATGCATCAATTAAATATTCCACTGTTCAGAACTGGTACGCCGGTGACGAAAATGGTGTGGGTGGTATTTACAATTTCGTGACCAAGCGGGGGCAGTGCCGCGGGGCCCGCAGCAAAATCAGCTGGACCCAAGTGGAAACCGGTTCGGCCATTACTTGGAAATATCCCAGCTGTGTGCTGCAGGGTGCCGATTCTGTGGGTGAGTTTTATTCCGTAGCCCTCACGAACCACCGCCAGCAGGCCGATACCGGCACCAAGATGATCCACCTAGGCCCCCGTACTCGCTCGACGATTGTGAGCAAGGGCATCAGCGCTGGCCACTCCTCGAATAGCTACCGGGGTCTGGTCCAAATGGGCACCAAGGCCATAGGAGCTAAGAACTACAGCCAGTGCGATTCGATGTTGATCGGCGACCGGGCCGCCGCCAATACCTATCCCTATATCCGTTCCCAGCAGCCGGATGCGTCCGTGGAGCATGAGGCCAGCACGTGTCGCATTTCCGCCGACCAACTCTTTTACCTGCAGAGTCGCGGTATTGGCTTTGAGGAAGCTGTTTCGATGATGGTGAGCGGCTTTTGCCGCGATGTCTTCAACCAGTTGCCGATGGAGTTTGCAGCTGAGGCCGACAAGCTGCTGGCCCTGAAGCTTGAGGGCTCGGTGGGTTAGCTCCCCAGCCCTTTCGCCAGTTTCAAGTTGTCCTGCCCATTCGTTCGTCTTCCCATCTTCCGTTTCCTGTGATTCGCTCCGACGCCCCTGTTCTGCTTGAGATCAATGATCTCTGTGCCCGTGTGGAGGACCAGCCGATCCTTAAGGGGGTCAATCTGACGATTCGCTCTGGAGAGATCCATGCGGTGATGGGTCGCAATGGCAGTGGCAAAAGCACCCTTTCCAAGGTTTTGGCGGGCCATCCTGCCTACACCGTGACAGCCGGTTCCGTGCTGTATCGGGGCGAGAACCTCTTGGAGCTGGCACCGGAGCAACGGGCCCGCACCGGACTGTTCTTGGGGTTCCAATATCCGGTGGAAATTGCCGGTGTGAACAACCTTGAATTTTTGCGGGTGGCCACCAATGCCCGCAGAACGGAGCAGGGCTTGGACGAGCTCGACACCTTCGCTTTTGAAGATCTGGTGCGGGAGCGACTCGGCGTGGTGCAAATGGATCCGGCCTTCCTGGAGAGGGGCCTAAATGAGGGCTTTTCGGGGGGCGAGAAAAAGCGCAACGAGATCCTGCAAATGGCACTGCTGGAGCCCTTGGTTGCCATCCTCGATGAAACCGATTCCGGCCTGGATATCGATGCGCTCCGGATCGTTGCCGGGGGGGTGAACCAGCTGGCGGGCCCCGACAACGCCACCCTGTTGGTGACCCACTACCAGCGCCTGCTGGATCTGATTACCCCGGATTACGTCCACGTCATGGCGGCGGGACGGATCCTGCGCACCGGCGGCAAGGACTTGGCCCTCGAGCTCGAGCGCGATGGCTACGACTGGGTGGATCAGGAGTTGGCTCGCCTTGGCGCGGAGCCCGCGGAGGTGGGTTGATGCCCCTGCTTTCTGTCGAATCCCAGTTGCCCTGGCTGGCTGAATTAGCCGGGGCGCCGTTGCCCAACCGGCGCGAGGAGGCCTGGCGGTTCACCGACCTCGCCCCCTTGAGGGATTTGGAACCCACCCTCTTGCCAGTGGTTGATCCCCTCGGGGGGGTCCCGCTGCCCAAGGGTGTTAGCCGCCTGGATCCTGCGGAATGGGCGCCGCTTTTGGACGCCAGCCTGGTTGCCACCGGCAGTGAGGCCGCTTGGCCGGTAGGCCTGAATCGGGCTGCGGATCCCCAGGTGCTGGCCCTGCGGGTCACGGGCGAAGCTGACCCGTTGGAGCTGGCCTGGGATGCGGGCAGCGCCAAGGGCTTAGCGGCCTTGCGGGTCCTGCTGGTCCTGGAGCCGGGTTCAAGTCTGGATGTCTTGCAGGTGGTGAACTCAAGCGGAGCCAATTGCACCAGCCTGATCACGGAGGTGCTGTTGGCGGAGAACGCCCGACTCAATCTTGGCGTTCTGGCCCTTGGCCACGGGATGGCCAGCCTGTTGGCCCATGTGGCCGTGAAACAGGAGCCTGGCAGTGCCCTCAGCTGCACCACGGCAACCGCGGGTTGGGGGTTGGTGCGCCTGGAGCCCCGGGTGATGCAAAGCGCTGGCTCTGCCCAGACCCGCCTGCGGGGACTCCAGATGGTGGATGGTCAGCAGCTCGCCGATACCCACAGTTTTATGTCGTTTGGGGGCCCGGCAGGGGAGCTCGACCAGGTCCACAAAGTGGTGGCCAATGGCTCGGGCCGCAGTGTGTTCAATGGCGCGGTGAAGGTGCCCCAGGCTGCCCAGCAAACCAATGCGTCCCAACTCAGCCGCAGCCTGCTGCTTTCGGATCGCGCCCGGGTCGATACCAAACCAGAGCTCGAAATCGTGGCCGACGATGTGAAGTGCGCCCATGGCGCCACGGTGAGCCAGCTCCAAGCCAACGAATTGTTTTATCTGCAGAGCCGGGGGATTGGGGCGGATCAGGCAGCCCACCTGTTGTTGCGGGGGTATTGCGATGAGGTCCTGCGGGAGTTGCCAGCCATGGCCAGTGCTTGGCACCCCTTGGCCCGGCTGTTGGGTGACGGGGCCTGATGGTGATGACAGCCTCCGAAGCCCTCACTTCAGGCAAAGAGCTTGCAACGGAGACTTTCGTCGATCTGGCGGCGATCACCCGGCCTGATTTCCCGCTTTTGGCCCAAACCGCTTGCCTGGGCGAGCCCCTGATCTATCTCGATCATGCGGCCACCAGCCAGAAGCCCCGCCAGGTGCTCGAGGCCCTGCAGCACTATTACGCCCACGACAACGCCAACGTGCACCGCGGCGCCCACCAATTGAGTGCCCGAGCCACCGAAGGTTTTGAGGCAGCCAGGGGCAAGGCGGCGGCCTTCATCGGTGCGGCCAGCCCCCGGGAGATTGTGTTCACCCGCAATGCCAGTGAGGCCATCAACCTGGTGGCCCGTAGCTGGGGCGAGGCCAACCTCAAGCCGGGCGATGAGATTTTGCTCACGGTGATGGAGCACCACAGCAACCTGGTGCCCTGGCAGTTGCTGGCGGCGCGCACGGGTTGCGTGTTGCGCCATGCCGGCCTCACCGAGACCGGTGAACTGGATCTCGAGGATCTCCGCAGCCAGATCAACGGGCGCACCAAATTGGTGAGCTTGGTGCAGGTGAGCAACACCCTGGGCTGCATCAATCCGATCGAAGCGATTGCGCCCTTGGCCCATGCGGCAGGTGCCCTGCTGCTGGTGGATGCCTGCCAAAGCTTGCCCCACCTGCCGGTGGATGTGGCCCAGCTCGATTGCGATTTTCTTGTGGCGTCCTCCCACAAGCTCTGTGGACCCACGGGGATGGGTTTCCTCTGGGCGCGGGAGGCGCTTTTGGAGGCGATGCCCCCCTTCTTAGGTGGCGGCGAAATGATCCAAGACGTCTACCTCGACCACAGCAGTTGGGCCGAGTTGCCCCATAAGTTTGAAGCAGGGACGCCCGCCATTGGTGAGGCCATCGGCATGGGCGCAGCCCTCGATTACCTCCAGGGCTTGGGACTCGAACGCATCCATGCCTACGAGCAACAGCTCACCCGCATCTTGTTTGACCGGCTTGGGGCCATCGATGGCGTCAGGGTGCTTGGGCCCACGCCCCAGCAGCAGCCCGATCGCGGCGCCCTGGCGGCCTTCACCGTGGAGGGCATCCATGCCAACGATCTGGCAGAACTCCTGGATTCGGCTGGGATTTGTATTCGCAGCGGCCATCACTGCACCCAGCCCCTGCACCGGCTCTATGGCATCGCGGGTTCGGCCCGCGCCAGCTTGAGCTTCACCACCACCGTGGAGGAGATCGATCGGTTTGCCGAAGAGCTAGTCGGCACGATCGCCTTCCTGCGCGAGCACAGCTGAGCCGCCCCCAGCGGCCTCCGTCCCAGAATTTCTAGCAGCTCTTAGTGGGGGGTCAGCACGGCCATGGCTTCGGCATGGTGTTGGCCCTGCCAAGCCCAGTGCCAGCGCCAGCCAACTTGCTCAGCGCTGGCCTGAATGGCGGCACGGTCGGCTGGGATGTCGCACTGGCTTAGGTGGTCGATCACCTGCTCCTGCTGGTCTGGGCTGAGGGGCTGCCAGCCGCTGCGGATGCGCTGGCAGTAGCGCGCGATGTAGGCCTCCCGCGTCTCGCCGGGCTCGCGGAACACATCCACCCAGAGAAACACCCCGTTGGCGTTGATGCGCCGGCGAGCGCCCTGCAGAAAAGTCTGCTTTTGGGCGTCGCTGAGGTGGTGGATGGCGAAGGCGGAGTGGAGGATGTCGGGCTTTTCCAGGGCGGGATCGCCGCCCTCCGGGGCCTGGGCCCAGGCCAATAGATCACCGACGCGCCAGTCGGTGGCATAGGGCACCGGCCCCAGCGCTTGCTCGGCCAGCGGCAGCACCACGGCCGCCAGATCCAGGCCGGAGTAGCGGCCCAGGGGCAGGTCCCGAAACAGGGGGGCCAGCAGGGCCAGATCGCCGCAGCCCAGATCGAGCAGGGCCGGCGGCGGTGCGCTGGCAGGCCGTTGGGCCAGCCAGTGGCGCAGAGCTGCTTCGGTGGCTGTGGCCACGGCCCGGTGCTCCATCAGGTCGTGTTCCACGACGGCCCGGTACGAGCTCCACTGGCGTTCAAAGAATTCCATGGCCCTCCTGGTGGGCACCCATTTTCATCGATTTTGCGGAAAGGGCTTCGTGCCCCATGTGCTTGGGTTACGGCCGCAGTTTGGCCGTTTAACCGCTGGGATGCTGGCAAGCAGCTCAGCCTTTGCCAATCCCAGTGCCATGGATGCCGCAGAGATCCGCCGTCCAGCCCCAGGGTCGCCCCTGCTGTGGTTGGCAGTGTTGGGCGGCCGCACGGCCACAAGCCTGATCGAAGTGCACGACGTGCGCTTTGTGGCCGGAACCACCATCGATGACACCATCCCCGAACTGCGGCGCCAATGGTTCGGGAGGCGCGAGGGCCTGCATCTGGATGCCTACATGGCGGTGCGGGCGGTGGATGGCTGGGGGGTGAGCCTGGGGCGGGACCTTGCCGCGCCCCGGCCCGAGCGGCTGTGGTTCGTGAACCTGGGCGCCTACCGCCCCGATTCCCTGGCCGAACTGCACCACTTTGGCTTGGTGGTGGCTAGCTCTCCCCAGGCCGCCAAGGCCAGCGCAAAGGCCGCCGCCAAGCGCCAGTGGCTGCGCGGGGCGCTGCAGCAGCACAAGGACGATCTCTGCGCCGTGGACGATTGCCTGGCGATTGAGCAGTTGGAGCTGCTCGGTGGTGGGCGCTGGCATGTGCAGCTCACGCCCCACCCGGAGGGCTCCAGCCAGCCCCAGGTGCCGGACTGGTTCGGTTACCGGCGCATTGATCGAGGATGAAGCCCGCAAATGAAGGCCGCTCCGGGCCATTAGCGGGGATGATCGGTTCAGGCACGATTGCGGCGCGCGGCGCCCTTCCCCATGAACATCGACGGCAAGGCTCGGCGCACCATTTGGCTGGAGGAGGGTGGCCGCTCGATCGGTGTGATCGACCAAACCCAGCTGCCCTATCACTTCACCACCCGCAGCATCACCGGCCTGGATGGGGCGGCTGAGGCGATCAGCACCATGGTGGTGCGCGGGGCCCCGTTGATCGGGGTGACCGGTGCCTACGGGTTGATGCTGGCCCTGCAGGGCGATCCCTCGGATGGGTCCCTGGCCGCGGCGTTTGAGCAGCTCAATGCCACCCGCCCCACGGCGGTCAACCTGCGCTGGGCCCTGGAGCGCGTGCGCGCCAAGGTGGCCGGGCTGCCACCGGCTGAGCGGGCCGAGGCCGCCAAGGCCGAGGCGGGGGCCATCGCTGAAGAAGACGTCGCCATGTGCGCGTCCATCGGCGAACACGGCCTGCAGGTCTTTCAGCAGTTGGCAGCGGCCCGCCCAGCCGAGCGCCAAGGCCAACCCCTCAACGTGCTAACCCACTGCAATGCGGGTTGGCTGGCCACCGTGGATTGGGGCACGGCCCTAGCTCCGATTTACAAGGCCCACCGCGCCGGCCTCAACATCCACGTGTGGGTGGATGAAACCCGCCCCCGCAACCAGGGGGCCAGCCTCACGGCCTTTGAATTGGGCCGCGAAGGGGTGCCCCATACGGTGATCGTCGACAACGCCGGCGGCCATTTGATGCAACACGGCCAAGTGGATGCGGTGATCGTGGGCACCGATCGCACCACCCGCACCGGCGATGTGTGCAACAAGATCGGCACCTATCTCAAGGCCCTCGCCGCCCACGACAACGGCGTGCCCTTTTATGTGGCCCTGCCGGCATCCACCATCGATTGGACCATCGGCGATGGGGTGGCGGAAATCCCGATTGAGGCCCGCTCATCCCAGGAAGTCACCCATATCCAGGGGCGGATCAGCTCAGGTTCGGCCGCGGGTCAACTGGCCACCGTCCAACTCACCCCCGATGGCAGCGCAGGTTTTAATCCGGCCTTTGATGTCACGCCGGCCCGATTGGTGTCAGCCCTGATCACCGAGCGTGGCGTGGCGGCGGCCAGTGAAGAGGGCCTCAAGGGGTTATATGGCGATGCTTGAACGTGAGCTGCGGGAGCAGATGGTGGCGGTGGCCCGCCGCATGAACGCCTCTGGCATCAACCAGGGCACCTCGGGCAATCTCTCCGCCCGCCTGGCGGATGGCTTGCTGATTACCCCCAGCTCCATGCCCTACGAGCTCATGGAGCCCGAAGACCTGGTGGTGATGGATTTTGAGGGCACCTACCAAGGGGCGCGTCGGCCCTCATCGGAATGGCACCTCCATGCCGACATCCTGCGGAGCCGTCCAGAGATTGGGGCGGTGGTGCATTGCCACTCGATCCATGCCACGGCCCTGGCCTGCCATGGCAGATCAATCCCCAGCTTTCATTACATGGTGGCCATGGCCGGCACCGACACGATTCCGTGCGCCCCCTATTCCACCTTTGGAACCGAGGCCCTCTCCCGCGATGCGGTTCAGGCCCTCGAAGGCAGGCTGGCGTGCTTGCTTGCCCAGCACGGCCAGGTCAGCCTTGGGGCGACCTTGGACCAGGCCCTGCGGCTGGCGATTGAGGTAGAAACCCTGGCCCACATGTATCTCCAGGCCTTGGTGCTTGGGGAGCCGCCGGTGCTGGCGGCCGAAGAGATGGCCCGGGTGATTGCCCTGATGGGCGCCATGCACTACGGCCGATCCCCTTCGGCCTAATGGCTTGCGCTGGCAGCTGTGGGTAGCCGCGCCAGCAGGAGCCCACCCCCGGCCAGGAGCAGGGTGATGGCCAGGCAGAGGGCTGCCCAGGTTTGGAGCCCCCAGGTCATGACGGCTAGGGGAGCTAACACCGTGACGACACCACCAGCGAGGACCGGCTGCAGCACCAATTGCTTGATGGAGAACGGGGCCAGGGTGGCGCTCTTGGCTTCCGGGTCGGCCAGCCCCAACAGCAGCAGGCCGGTGGCTGCCACGCCGGTGGCCTGGCCAAATTCGGTGATGCCCCGCTCAAACCAGGGGCCCGGCAGCATCGGTTTGGAGAGCACCAGCAACCCGAACAAATTCCAAATCAGGCCAGCCCCGGCCAGGATGGTGAGGGGCAGCCAGTCGTGGAGCAACAGGGGCAGGTTGAGGCCTGCCATGGCTGCGGTGATCAACACATCGGTGGCCAGGCCAGCGGTTTTGGATTGGATTGGAGTGGTGGCCAGGCCGCTTTGGCCCGTGCGCTCCAGCAGCAGTTGCACGAGCAGGGATCCCACCAGGGCGAGGGGAAACAGGGGCATGGTCTGCACCACCTGCTCCATCCCATCGCTAATGCTGGGCGCCACCGCCAACAGCACCTGCTGCATGCCGAGGGCAAGGAGCACCGCCAAGCCACAGCAGCCGAGGTTGGTGGCCAGGCTTTTGGCCCCTTCCCACCAAGGGCCATGGCTGGTTGGAGCTGGGCTGGCAGCGTCATCGCCGCCAGCTGCGGAGCCAATCCAGTGGAACTGGCGGGCCAGGATCACCAGTACGGATCCGAGCACCACGGAGCTCACCAGGCCCACCGTGGCCATCGCCAGGCCGAGATCCCGGCCGCCAGTAAATCCGAAGCTGGCGTAGATCGGCCCCATCACCGCAGCTGATCCGTGGCCGCCCTCGAAGCCCACTTCGATCAGGCAAGCCATCAGGGGGTGCACCCCCAGCCATGGGATCAGGATCCCCAGCACCACCAGGGCGCCCACCAGGTATTGGCCAAAGCCGAGGGTGAGGCCGAGCAGCAGTTGGGCGCTGGCTGGCCGCCATAACTCCCCGGCGCTGGGTAGGGGTTTGCCCAGCAGCATGGTGGAGAACACCAGGGTCATCAGCACCGCCGGCAGGTTGATCCAACGGTCGGTGAGGCCCATGGGCAAGACGGGGACCACGCCAAAGGGGCCAATCAGCAGGCCGATCAGGCCTGATAACAGGGCCGCAGGCAGCCCAATCCGTTGCAGGCCGGTGGCAGCGCCCAGACCGCGGCCCAGGGCCACCAAGCCACCCAACGCGGCAACGCTGAGGGCCAGGGCAACGGCAGTTGGGTCCATTTAGGTGGCCTGCCGCAGGTTGAAGTGCTTTGCAAAAAATGCCTCGGTGGATTCCAGTACCTGGATTTGGGTGTCGCTGCTCTTAAAGCCATGGCCCTCGCCGGCGAACAGGTGAACCTCCACGGGAACGGCTTGGCTGCGGAGGGCCTCGGCCATCGCTTCGGTTTGGGCTGGGGGCACCACGTTGTCGTCCAGACCTTGAAAAAAGATCACCGGGCAGCGAATCTGCTCCGCGTGCTGCAGGGGGGATCGGGCCGCGTAGGTGGCTTGGGCGGCCGGCCAGGGGCCGATCAAACCATCGAGATAGCGGGCTTCAAAGCGATGGGTCTCGCGGGCCAACGCGCCCAAATCAGCGACGCCGTACCGACTGGCCCCGGCGCGAAAGACATCCGTAAAGCACAGGGCAGCCAGGGCGGTGAAGCCCCCCGCGCTGCCGCCTTCGATGGCGATGCGGGTGGCCGAGGCCCATCCCTGGTCCACCACGGCCTGGGCCCCAGCGGCACAGTCGGCCACATCGACAACCCCCCATTGGCCATCGAGGCGCTCGCGGTAGGCGCGTCCAAAGCCGGTGGAGCCGCCGTAATTCACATCGACCACACCCCAGCCGCGGCTGGTCCAAAACTGAATGCCCAGGCTCAGGCCGGTGCGGGCCATGCCCGTGGGGCCGCTGTGACCCTTCACCAGCAACGGGGCCTCCGGGTTGCCGCCGTTGCAAGGGGGGTAATACCAGGCCTGGGTGGGCTTTTCGCCATGGCCCGGGAACCACAGTTGCTGGGGTTGGCTGATGGCTGCTGGATCCAGGGGGCTGGGGGCGGCTGGCGTGTGCTGCCAGAGGCCGCTGGCGATCTCCAGCTCCAAGAGGCCTGACGGGGTGGTGGGATTGCTAGCTACGCAGACCAGGTGGCCCGCCTCGGCGGAGAGGCCGGCCAGGTCGGTGAAGGGTTGCCCAATGGGTTGCCAGTGGGGCGGGCCTTCTGTTGCCACCAGACCCAGTTGCCACTGCCCTTGGCAGCAGGCGGCGGCGACCAGCTGCTCCCCATCCCAGGCCGTGGTGCGCATGCCATACACCCATTGGGGCATGGCGAATTCGGCGGCCATCTCCAGGAGTGGTTCGCCTTGGCCGGAGTTGGGGTCAAAGCGCTGCAGGTTCCACCAGCCGCTGGCGTCGCTGGCCACCACCAAGGCTGGTTCCCCGGCCTTGGTGGTTATCCAGAGGGGCTGAAACACCGATAGGGCCTTGCCTGCGCTTGATCCAGCGATCGGCCTGGCCTGCTCCAGGTCCCCTGATGGGCCAACGCGGGCCAGCCAGAGCTGGCTGCGTTCCCAGGGCATGCACGGTTGCTGCCATTCCACCCAGGCCAGCCAGTGGCCATCGGGGCTCAAGCTGGCGTAGCCGCAGAAGTCCACCGGTTCATGCAGGGCGATGGGTTCGCCCCCCGCCAGGGGTATGGCCACCAGGTGGTCGCGGCCTTTGGCTTCGATCACGCCCACCCAGCGCTGGCGGACTGGATCGATCAGGCCGTCGGCGAAGGCCCTGTCCCCGGGTTCCACAAGTCGCCTGGGCGGCGCCCCTGGGGCACCGGATGGGTCGATGGGCAGGTGGTAGAGGCACCGGTCGCCGTCATGAACCAGCACCAGGTCGGCTCCAGCCACCGCAAAGACGCCTCCCCCGTATTCGTGGACGCGGCTCCGCAGGTTCCAGTCGCCTGGGGTGAGCTCGAGGGGTTGGGAGTTGGGGTCGCAGCTGGGCGATGGCGCTGGCCTGACCAGCAAGGTGGTGCGGCCCTTTTCGTGGGGCCGCTGCTCCAGCCAAAACAGCCGGCCACCCTCCAGTAACGGCTCTTTGACGGCGGGGGTGCGACCTACCACGCTGGCTGCGGCCAGGGGCGGATGGGGTTGGGGCTGACGTGCTGCGGCGCTCAAGCGGTCTCCAAGGCAGGCCGCCTTAGAGTGGGACCCGTTCTTTTCCATACCAGCTTGGCGCGCAGCTTCGCCCAATTGGCTCGCAATGCGGAGCAATCCAGCCGGAGTGTTCAGGTGCCGAAGGTCGCGCTTGAGGTTTCCCCGATGGAGATCCACACCCTGGGCAATGGGGTGCTGCGCCAGTCAGCCAAGCGCATCAGCAAGGTGGATGAATCGGTGCGTGATTTGGCGCGCGACATGCTGCGCAGCATGTACACCGCCCATGGCATTGGCTTGGCGGCTCCCCAAGTGGGCGTGCACAAGCAGCTCTTGGTGATTGATCTCGATCCCGAAAATGCCGCCACGCCACCGATGGTGTTGGTGAATCCCGAGATCAGTTCCTTCGGGGCTGGCATCGAGACCTACGAAGAAGGCTGCCTGAGCATCCCGGGGGTTTACCTCAATGTTGTGCGTCCATCGGTGGTTGAGGTCACCTATCGCTGCGAGATGGGTCGCCCCCAGCGGGTCAAGGCCGATGGGCTGCTGGCCCGGTGCATCCAGCACGAAATGGACCATCTCAATGGCGTGTTGTTTGTGGATCGGGTTACCGATGAGCTCAGCCTCCATGAGGGGCTCAAGGAGAAGGGCTTCAACCGGGCCGACGTTCAAACCATTCGCTGAGATTGCGCTATGCCCATGAAACCTCTGGCTGGCGTGATGCTTGGCGTGGCCTGCGTACTGGGGATTGCGGCGACGGGATCCGTGTTCGAGCTCGCCTATGGCGATCCCGATTTGGGCCTGGCCACCACCCGGGTGATCTTGGGCTTGAGCTTGCCCGGCACCTTGGCTGCGCTAGTGCTGGCCATTCGCATCAACAAGCCCATCTAGCTCGCCAATTCGATCCTTCCCCCCCTGGCCTGACCCGGTTGGGGTGCATACGATTGGAGTCTCCCTGGTTTGAGCCGCGATGCGCCTGTCAGAACTACCGCGTGCCCTTGTCCTGGCCCTGCACCCCGCTGTTCTCCTAACCGCGACTGGGTTGGTTGCGGCCTTGGGCGGTGCTGGGCTGGTGCAACCGGCCAGGGCAGGAGCCCTGTTTTCCGCGGCGGACGTGCCCCAGGAGCGCTTTGTGCTCGTGTCGGCCCCCATTGGTGATGGGACCAGAGGGCAACTGAACATCTATGAGCAACTCAATGGCAAGCGCCCCTGCTTTGCCATGAGTGGTTCCCTACCAGCCAAGGTGGAGCCGATGTTGGCCACCTTCGATTTCACGGGAATCTGCAACCGCTTCATTGATGCCAATGGCTACTCCCTGCGGATCGGTGACAACGATTTGGCCACCAGCTACCGCCTTTCGGTGATCCGCAAGGACAACGACAATCTGCTGATGGCCTTGCCCACCAAAGCTGGCGCCGGTCCTGAGATGGTGGTGGCCCGCACCCAGGGTCCAGGTACGGGCTTTACCCAGCTGGTGTTTGAGCCCGGATGGGAGTTGAAGCGTCGGGCTTTTGGTCGTCGCCAACTCGGCCATGTGTACATCTACCGGGCGATCGCTCCGGCCGAGCCCATCGCAGCCGTGGAGGCTTCTGCGCCCCCATCGGTACCCGTGGCTACCAAGCAGTAGTCCAGGGGGCGGAGGGCATGGTTGCTACATTGGCAAGCTCTGAGATCACTCCAGCGCTTCATGACCCAGGTCACCGTCGGCGAAAACGAAGGGATTGAGTCGGCCCTGCGTCGTTTCAAGCGCCAGGTGTCCAAGGCCGGCATCTTTGCAGACCTCAAGCGTCTGCGCCACCACGAAACTCCCGTTGAGAAGTACAAGCGCAAGGCCCAGCAGCGCCGTCGTCGCCGCTGATCTGTCTCTAGCTCAAAGCAGTTGGTCGAAGGAGCGAAAGGTCAGCGCCTCTGCAATGGCGCTAGGACTGATCGTGTCTGTACCGTCCAAGTCGCTGATGGTTTGGGCGACTCGCAGTAGCCGATCGCCTGCTCGGGCTGAGAGTTGGCGCTGCTGAAGGGCCTGTTCCCAAAGATCCAAGGCCCCTGCTGTGAGGTTCAACCGCTTTCGCAGGCAGGCTGAACTGAGCTCCCCATTGCTGCAGCCCTTGGGGTTTCGGCCCACCATGCGCTGCCGTGCTTGGGCCACCCGTTTGGCTACGACCGCAGTTGTTTCGGGCTTGGTGGCAGGGTCCATGGGCCGAAAACTTGCCCCCAGGTCGTGGCTGCTGGGCCGTCGCATCACCACCTGGAGATCCAGACGATCCAGCAGGGGGCCTGAAAGTTTGGCCCAATAGCGCCTGCGGGCCCCCTCGCCGCACTGGCAAGGGCGATTGGGGTCGCCATGCCAGCCGCAGGGGCAGGGATTGCAGGCCGCCACCAAGGTGATCTGGCAGGGGAACAGGGTGCGGCGCTTGGAGCGGTGAATCCAAACCGCACCTTCTTCCAGCGGTTGACGCAACTGATCCAGCACGCTGCGGCGAAATTCCGCCAGTTCATCGAGAAACAGCACGCCGTGGTGGGCGAGCGAGAGCTCCCCGGGACGGGGGATGGCACCGCCACCAATCAGGGCAGCGGCCGAACAGCTGTGGTGGGGGCTGCGAAAGGGGCGTTGCTGCACAAGCCCGCCTCCTTCCACCAGAAGCCCCAGGATCGAGTGGACCCTCGTGATCTCGAGGGCTTCTTTGGCATTGAGGGGTGAGAGAAGTCCGGCAAGCCGCTGCGCCAGCATGGTTTTGCCACTTCCGGGTGCCCCACACAGCAGCAGATGGTGCCCCCCCGCCGCGGCGATTTCGAGGGCCCGGCGCCCATGGGCTTGGCCGTGAACATCGCTCAGATCTGCTGGGCTGGCCGGTGCCGGATTTGCTTTGGCCGGGGTGGGCCTGGGGTTTGCAGGCTGGGGGGGTGCAGGACGTTCGGTGTTGACGAGCAACTTGCCGGCCTTGAGCATGGCGACGGCGCCGCCTAGGTTCGGGGCTGGCCAGACCTCCAGTCCATCGACCAACTGGGCTTCCTTGGTGTTGGCGGTGGGGACCACCAGGGCGCGTGCACCCTGGTGCAGGGCCTGGAGGGCGAGGGCGAGAACACCCCGCACCGGCCGCAAACTGCCGTCGAGACCCAGTTCGCCGCAGCTCCACACCCCGGCGGTGGCTTCGGGGTTGAGTTGGCCACTGGCCACCAGTAGGGCCAGGGCGATGGGGAGGTCGAAGCCCGGACCCTCTTTGCGCAGGTCGGCTGGGGCCAGGTTCACGATCACCCGGGTGAGGGGCACCTTGAGGCCGCTATGGCGCAGGGCCGAACGCACCCGCTCGCGGGATTCCTGCACGGCTGCGTCGGCCAGGCCCACCATGTGCAGCCCTGGCAGCCCGGGGGCGAGATCCACCTCCACCGTCACCTCTTGGGCTTCCAGCCCTTGGAGGGAGGCAGTGCTGCATCGTGCCAACATCAGGCCAAAGGGGTCGCTACACAACTAGTGCCCTTCCCGTCCCACGTCCTTTGCCCCCGGTGCCATGGCCAGCGAGGCCCCCACTGACACGATCTTTGGCCGCATCTTGCGTGGCGAGATCCCCTGTGACCAGGTGTATGCCGATGACCTGTGCCTTGCTTTTCGCGATGTTCAGCCCCAGGCGCCGGTGCATGTGTTGGTGATTCCCCGGGAGCCCATCACCCAGCTGTCTGAGGCCCAAGCGGAGCACCAGCTCCTGCTGGGCCACCTTTTGCTGGTGGCCGCCAAGGTGGCCAAGCAGGAGGGGCTTGCAGATTTCCGCACCGTGATCAACAGCGGCACCGAGGCTGGTCAAACGGTGTTCCATTTGCACGTGCACGTGATGGGCGGGCGCCCCCTGGCGTGGCCCCCGGGTTGAGCCCTGCTCCTTGGTCTCGCCCCGCGAGGTGTTGTTGGCTGTTGATACATCATTTCGGTGGGCCGAACGGCCAGAATGGCCTGATCCGTAAGTTTCCATGACCCCCTTCAAGGCTTTCCGCGATCAGCTGGGCAAGCTTCAGCGTTTAGCTCAGCCCTATTTTCTGCCGCTCGACAACGGCACCAACTCCGCCCAGTTCCTGCTGCTGGTGGGTGCTCTGATCGCTGTTGTGGTGGGCTTCACCCTGCTTTTGCTTACGGCAGTTGTAGTGGCCAGCGGCGCCTGGATCCCAGAATTGCAGGCCAGGTTCCTTCCTGGCGTGCCCGAGCAGGTGGCGGCCATCTGGGCAGGCCCCTACGGCAAGTTGGTGATGGTGTTCTTCGGCGCCGGCCTGCTCTGCTTCGGCACTTTGCGCGCCAAGTTGCGCCAGGGGCGATGGCTGCCCTGGTTGCTGTTGGGGGTGATTACGCTGTTGATTCTTGTGATCAACGGCATCAATGTGGGCATCAGTTTTGTCGCCCGCAACATCGAGAATGCCTTGGTTGCTTACAAGGCTGAGGAGTTTTGGAAGATTGTCGCCATTTATGCCTTTTGCCTTGTTCTAGCCCTGCCGATTAGGGCGCTTCAAGGCTACTTGGTCCCAAAGCTGGGGCTGATGTGGCGTGAGTGGTTGAGTGAGAGAATGCTGGGGCGCTATCTCACAAACCGCGCCTATTACGTTCTCAATTCAAACGATGAAAGTGTTGAGGAAATTGATAATCCTGACCAGCGTATTTCTCAGGATGCGGCAAGCTTCACGGCCACGAGTCTGAGTGTAACTGTAGAGATTATCTCAGCCTTGCTCACCTTTTGCAGTTTCATCATCGTGCTATGGAGCATTAATGGCACCCTGGCGCTCTGGCTCTTGGCGTATTCGGTAGGGGGCACGGCATTGATCGTATTCGCAAGCCGCAAGTTGGTGAACCTCAACTACCAGCAGTTGAAGTTGGAAGCAGATTTCCGCTACGGGTTGGTTCACATCCGTGACAATGCCGAATCGATTGCCTTTTACCGTGGTGAAGAGCAGGAGCGGAAGGAGGGGTCTCGCCGGCTAGGAGGGGTGATTCAAAACTACAATAAATTGATTGTTTGGGAGGCGCTGATTAGTGTCATTCAGCGGTCTTATGACTACTTCTCCCGTTTCTTGCCTTGGCTTGTTATTGCGCCAATTTATTTCTCGAAGCAGGTCGATTTCGGGGTCTTCGGCCAGGCAAGCATTGCCTTCTCACAGGTGCTGTTCTCGGTCAGTTATATCGTCAACAACATCGACCGCTTGGCCGCCTTCTCTGCCTCCATCAGTCGTCTTGAGGGCTTCCAGGGCAAGGTGGAGGCCATTACTGGCGAGGTGGCCGCCCTTTCGGTCTTGGAGTCTGAATCCAGCGTCGCAGCTGAGTCGGCAGATTCCATCCTTGTGAGCCATGTGGATCTGGTCCCACCGCGTAGCAGCCGGAGGCTGATCCACGACCTTAGTCTTCAAATTGATCCCAGTCAGCGCTTGCTGGTGGTGGGCCCCTCTGGGTGCGGCAAGACGTCCTTCCTGCGTCTTGTCAGTGGCCTTTGGCCTGCCACAGTTGGCCGGGTTCATCGCCCGCCGGTGGGTGAGCTCATGTTCATTCCCCAGAAGCCTTACATGCTTCTGGGCAGCCTGCGTGAGCAGCTCTGCTATCCCCAGAGCAGCGAGCGCTTCAGTGATGCCCAGCTGCGCCATGTGCTTGAGGAGGTGCGGCTGCCGGACCTGGTTCATCGCTATCCCGATCTCGACATCAAGCAGGATTGGCCCCGTTTGCTCTCCCTGGGGGAGCAGCAAAGGCTTGCCTTTGCCCGCCTATTGCTGAACTCCCCCAGGTTCGTGGTGCTGGATGAGGCCACTAGTGCGCTTGATGTGAACACGGAGAAGTGGCTCTATGAGCTATTGGTGCAGCAGGATATGGCCTTCGTCAGTGTCGGTCATCGCCCCACCCTCAAGGACTATCACGACACTGTGCTTCAACTTGATGGCAGCGGCGCCTGGCGGCTGTTGCCGTCAGCCAGCTATACCTTTGGCCAGTAGGTCTGACTTGATGAGCAAATCTCCCCAACTCTCCGACACCCCAACCACTTCAGTGGCCACCAGTGCTACCACTGGCGATGTGCCGGCCTTCGGCTGGAGTGGTTATGCGGAGCGGGTGAACGGACGCTTCGCCATGGTGGGGTTTGTGGCGGTTTTGGCGATTGAGCTGATGGGCGGCGACACCTTTTTGCACTGGGCTGGCCTAGTTCCCTAGGCGAGCGGGTGCCTAGGGCAGGGCGATGAGATCGATTTGCCATAGCCCCTCACGGCTGACCTGAACGGCGAGCTCCTTGCCATCGGCCCGCATCGTGACCTGGCTTGGAACTCCGGCCGGCTGCATGGGAATCGGCTGCAAACTCATCAGCGATCGGCGGTAAAGAACCAGCTCGGTGCGCCCTTCCAGTTGCCGCACGAGGGCGAGCCTCTCGCCGCTGGCATCCACACCCACGCTGATCGGTTGGGCATCGCCCCGGTTGAGTCCCGGCACCGGGACTGGGGCGTTGCCTGCCACATCCAGCAGGAGTACTTGGTCGCGGCCGCCCCGTCCGGTGATCACAGCCAGCCAGCGTCCGGACAGGGAGGGAGCCCGATTGGTTCCCGCCATGGCCAATTGGCGATTGAGGGCCGCCATTGGTGTTGGCATGGCACCCATGCAGCCGCTGAGGAAGCCTGCGCTGGCGGCGATAGAGCAGGCAAGACCCAGCGTGTGGCTGATGCGATGGCTGCGGCTGTGGCCGATGCGCTGACTAATCCCAATCATGGGGCTGGGGGCTGTCATGGAGCGCTTGGCCCCCCCTGAACTGCCAGTCCCCCCGGGAGGTCTGGTTCGAGCTGGCCCGTGAGATCAAAGAGTTGCACCCTTGATTGGCCGCCTTCCGTCACTTCGATGGCGATGCGCTGGCCGTCAGGAGCCAGGCTGAGGCGTGCGGGCTGGCTGCCATTGGGCAGCGGCAGGCGCAGCAACTTGCCGGTGGCGCGGTCTTCCAGGATTGCCACCCGTTCAGGTCCTTGCTGCACGAGGGCAGCGATGTAGCGGCCGTTCCAGCTCAAGGATGGCGAGCTGTGGGGCTCGTGGCCGCGCAGATGGCGCAACGCCACGGTTTGACCGCCTGGTTGCCCTTGAAGGACCACCATGGCCTTGCCCCCCTGTTCCAGCACCGAAGCGAGAAACCGACCATTGCCGCTGATGGCCGGGTCTTGACGGTCCTCGGCGCCAAGGGGACCGAGGGGACCAACGCTTCGCCTGCCGAACAGCCCCACGCCTGAACAGCTGCAAAGGCATGCTGCCAAACCAAGGGTGATGGCCATGACGCGGGCAGTGGCCCCAGCACGGGTACTAGCCCGGCCAGGGGTTTGCAAGCGGTGGTTGGAATGGTGGCTCAGTGCTCAGCCTGCTCAGTCGTCAAAGCGGGAGCTGTTGTCCCGCGGCCGAGGTCCGCCGGTCTTCGGACCAGGGCTTGGAGGCGTCATGGGACTGAAGTCTGCGTCACTGATGTTGCTGCGCGAATTCGGGCTGGGGGAATCCGGGCTGCGGAAATCCGGGTTCCTGGAATCACTCTGCGCCGTACCAGGGCGGTTGCCCCGGATTGGGGTGCCCTGGGGCATGCTCCCGGCGGTTCGGGTGGAAGCGGGCTCTCCCATCGGCCTGGCGCCAGGCTCGCCCATTGCATTCGTTGCATTGCCAGGGACACTCGCTCCGCCAGGGCCGCGGCGGCTTGAGCGGGGCATGCCGTCGGGGCTGGCCACGGGCCGGCTGCCGCGGCGGGCTTCAGGGCCATCGTCACGGTCCCGGCGACGGGAACCAAAATCGTTGGCAGGCTTGGAGCTCCCCTGGCCACCGGCACTGAAGCGACTGCGATCGGCGCTGCTCCAACCATCTTGGGCAGCGGGCCGACGGCTTTCGGCGCGCTCCGGGATCGCTACCCGGCTGCTCCGCCTAGGGCGGTAGAGGTCTTCGCTTTCATCCTCACCATCCCGTGCTGGGATCCGGCGTTTGAAGGGCTCCGGCTCATCAAAGCGATCGCTCTCCCCTTCTCCCCAGCTGCGGCCCCCCATGCGGGGCCGGAAGGGACCTGCGGGAGCGGGTTCTTCGTCGTCGAAATAGGACGATCGGCGCGCCTGTTCGGTGGTGACGCCCCTCAGGCGCACACTTTCATAGGCGAAGAAAACGGCCGATCCAGCCAACAGAAATTGGCCGAACTGCAGGATCGGATCCAGGCGCCAACCCTGGAAAAACAAAATGCCACCACACAGCAGGCCAATGGCGGCGAAGAAGACGTCGTAATCCCTTGCCAGCGCAGGCTTAAAGCTGCGCATGAAATAGAGAAGTGCCCCGCCCACCGCGAGCACAATGCCCACGATGCTGGCCCAATTGAGGCTGGCATTAACCACGGTGTGTCACCCGTAGGAGGCTCCGCATTCGAAGCCCTGTTGATTAACCCACTGTAGGGACCCTCCCCGTCAGGCGATCGGGGGGCGTTAAACAATCAGAGTCGACGATCCAGCTGGTCGTTTTGGCTGATCAGAACGAGGGCAATGGTGATGGGCACCACCACGATCACCGCGCCCCAACCGAGGCTGCTCAGGAAGTTGGCGAGGGAAGGGGTCATGGCACAGCCGGTTGTTGGGCTACAAGCGTTAAAGAATCCTAGGGAGTCAAGCCGACTTCCTACGCTGATGGGCCAGCTGCTTAGAGCTTTGTGACGGCGCTTTTAGGCTTGGCATGGTCAGGCATGGCCCAGCCCTCGTCCCTATTGGCCTGGGGGAACCTGCTGCTGGGCCTGGTGCTGTCGGGGTGGACGCTGCTGTTCCTGTTTCGAATCGTGCTCACCTGGTACCCCCAGATTGATCTCACCAAGGGGGTGATGCGGTTGATCGGTGCCCCGACGGAGCCCCTGTTGGCCCTGACCCGGCGCCTGATTCAACCGATTGGCGGCGTGGATGTGACCCCGGTGGTCTGGGTGGGGTTGATCAGCCTGTTTCGGGAGCTGGTGGTGGGCCAGCAGGGCCTACTCACCCAGATGATCCTGCATCAGCAACTGGTGGCTTGAGGCCTTACTTGCCCGGGGGCAGCATTTCTTGCTCCACAAACTTGGTGTGAACGTCGCCTCTCTGGAACTCCGGGCGATCAAGCAGCTGCAGGTGGAATTCGATCGTGGTGGGGATGCCGGTCACGGCGCATTCGGAGAGGGCCCGGCGCAACCGTTTGAGGGCATGGTCGCGGTCTGTTCCCCACACGATCACCTTGCCGATGAGCGAGTCGTAGAAGGGTGGGATTTCGTAACCGGTGTAGACGTGGCTGTCGACCCGCACGCCCGGACCGCCCGGGGGCAGCCAGCCGGTGATCTTGCCCGGGGAGGGGCGGAAGTTTTGGCGGGAATCCTCGGCGTTGATCCGGCACTCAATGGCATGGCCAGTGAGCTTGATCTCCTCCTGCTTGACGGAGATGGGTTCGCCCCCGGCGATGCGCAGCTGCTCGGCGATCAGGTCGATCCCCGTCACCATCTCGGTCACAGGATGTTCCACCTGGATACGGGTGTTCATTTCCATGAAATAGAAGCTGCCGCTGCGATCCACCAGGAATTCCACGGTGCCCGCACCCTCGTAGCCAATGGTGCGGGCCGCAGCCACGGCGGCATCCCCCATCTGGCGCCTTAAATCAGCGTTGATGGCCACGCTGGGGGCCTCTTCCAGCAGCTTTTGGTGGCGGCGCTGAATCGAGCAGTCGCGCTCACCCAGGTGCACCACATTCCCGTGGCGATCGGCCAGCACCTGCACTTCCACGTGCCGGGGCCGATCGATGAATTTCTCCATGTAGAGGCCTGGGTTGCCAAAGGCGGCCTCTGCTTCGCCTTGGGCGGCCTTGAACAGGTTGTCGAGCTGGTCGGCCGAGGGCACCAGCCGCATGCCACGACCGCCACCACCGGCGGTGGCTTTGATCATCACCGGATAGCCCATGCCCTCGGCCAGGGCTGCGGCCTCCCTGGGGTTTGCGAGCAGTCCTTTGCTCCCCGGGATGGTGGGGACACCCACCCTCTGCATGGTTGCCTTGGCGGTTGATTTGTCGCCCATGGAGCGGATCGCTTCGGGCGATGGCCCCACAAAGGTGATGCCGTGGTCGGCGCAGATTTCGGCGAAGCGAGCGTTTTCGGCCAGGAAGCCGTAGCCGGGGTGAATGGCGTCGGCGCCGCGGGATGTGGCGGCGGCCAGAATGTTGGGGATATGGAGGTAGCTCTTGCTGCTGGGGGCTTCTCCCACGCAGACAGCTTCATCGGCCAGCTGCACATGCAACGCGTTCTTGTCGACCGTGCTGTAAACAGCCACGGTGGGGATGCCCAGCTCCCTGCAGGTACGAAGGATCCGGAGGGCGATCTCGCCCCGGTTGGCGATCAGCAATTTGCCGATGGACATCCGCCGCGACTCAGCTGATACAGGCTGTGGCGGACTGTATCAGTGCTCACCGGGCTGAAGCCGATAGGTATATTGCTGAGCCGGAGAGCCCCAAGGGGCTAACCGTGCCACCCGGAGGGGCTTTAGGGCCCAGCCGAATCACAAGCGGATGTGGTGGAATTGGTAGACACGCACGTTTGAGGGGCGTGTGGCTTCGGCCTTGCGAGTTCAAGTCTCGCCATCCGCATTTTTCATTTCCACAACTTGAGTCCTCGCCAGTCCTCCGCCAGCGCTGGTTCCGGAGCTGGTGATGCATCAGTGGCAATCGTTTTGGTCAGCAATGGCCCCGGCGAGCTTTCGACCTGGGTTAGACCCCTGGCCCAGCGCCTGCATCGTTCGATGCCGCTGCGCCCCCAGCACCCCGATGCCCCCTGCAGTCTCCAGCTGGTGTTGGTGCCCTGCCCCAACGGCACGGGCTCGGAAGATCGGGCGGCTGGCCGCTGGAACCTGTTTGAGCGGATCAGCCCAGCTCGCCAGTTTTGGTCGCTGTTGCTGCGGCCCCAGCGGTTTGGCCCTTGGCCCAAGCAGGGGGTGGTGGTGTTCTTGGGAGGCGATCAGTTCTGGACGGTGTTGCTCTCGGCGCGGTTGGGTTACCGCCACCTGACCTATGCCGAGTGGGTCGTCCGCTGGCCCCAATGGAACGATCGCATTGCCCTGATGGGGAAGGTTGCGGCGGCAAGCCTGGCGCCGCGCTGGTCGCCACGGGCAGCCGTGGTGGGCGATCTGATGGCCGACCTTTCAGAAGCGGCCCGGGGGGAAGCCCCCATGCCCCCGGGCGAGTGGATCGCCCTTTTCCCTGGCTCGAAACGGGCGAAATTGAGGGTGGGCATGCCGTTTTTGTTGGAGACAGCCGATCGCCTCGCGGCCCTGCGCCCGGGTTGCCGGTTTCTGCTGCCGTTGGCCCCGACGGCCACGGTGGCGGATCTGCTCCACTACTCCGGCCCCAGCAATCCAATCGCAGGCTGCTACGGCTCTGGAGTCCCCCAGCTGGTCGGTGATGACTTGGTAACGCCTGCGGGCACGCGCATCGCCGTGTTGCTGGAGAACCCGGTGCATGGCGCCCTCAGCCAATGCCAATTGGCGCTCACCACCGTTGGGGCGAACACGGCGGAACTGGCGGCCCTCGGCCTACCGATGTTGGTGCTCGTGCCCACCCAGCATCTGCATGTGATGCAGGCCTGGGATGGCCTGGCCGGTTTGCTGGGGCGCCTGCCGATGCTGCGCTGGTTCTTTGGGGTTGCCCTCACCGCCTGGCGCTTGCGCCATCGGGGCTTTCTCTCCTCGCCCAACATCGCCGCCGGCCGCCTGGTGGTGCCCGAGCGGGTTGGTCCAATTACCCCGGAGCAGATTGCCCAGGAGGCCGCGGATTGGCTCGCCAGCCCAGGGCGGTTGGCCGGGCTTCGGGATGACCTGCGCAGCTTCAGGGGCCAGCCGGGGGCGGTGGCCAGCCTGGCTGCGATGGTGGAGGAGCTCCTGCCGGCTGGCTTCAATGCCTAGGCTTGGATCACCTGGCTTCGTTGGGGTTGCAGCCTTCCATGTCTGATCGTTCCCAGAATTCCGCAGCAGAAAGCTCCGCCGTCGACAGCCCCGCCGTCGACAGCGCCCCAGCATCGGCCTGTGGGGTGGAGAGCGGCTTGGGCCGGGGCGTGGCTGAGGAGGTGTGGCGCGATCGACTCACCCCTGATCAGTTCCGTATTGCCCGCCAAGGGGGCACGGAGCGCGCCTTCACCGGGGCCTATTGGAACAACAAAGACACCGGGATGTACCACTGCGTGTGCTGTGGGGAAGAGCTGTTCAGTTCGGCCACCAAATTCGAGTCGGGCACCGGTTGGCCCAGCTTTTGGGATGGGGTGAGTGGCGGGGCAATCACCACCCTCACCGATAGCACCCACGGCATGGTGCGCACCGAAATTCGTTGCACCAATTGCGATGCCCATTTGGGTCATGTGTTTAACGATGGCCCTGCTCCCACCGGCCAGCGCTACTGCGTGAACTCCGCCTCCCTGGCCTTCAAGAAGGCTTGAGGCCCCTCAAAAAGGGTTAAGGCCACCGCCCAACCCGGGGCCTTCTCGGCTTGGGATCACCAGGGATCGCCCAGGTCTTCAGCTTCCACATCGATGGGTTCCCGCTTGGCTTCGCGGCTGGTCTCTCTCCGGGGCTCTGGCTGGGGTTCCGCTGGGCGGAGGGGTTCCGCTGCGCGACGGGGTTCAGGGGCGCGACGGGGTGCGCCCTGCTGGCGTTCTTCCGGGTAGCGCTCTTCTGGGTACTGGTTTTCGGGGTACCTGTCTTCTGGAAACCGGTTTTCGGGATAGCGGTCTGCTGGATATCCGTCTGCCGGATAGCCGTCTGCTGGATATCTGTCTTGGGGATAGCGCTCCTGGGGGGAGCGTTGGTCCTGGTAGGGCTCGTTTTGATAACGACCTTCTTGGTAACGATCTTCCTGATAACGCCCTTGCTGATCAAGATCTTGCTGATCACGGTCTTCCTGAAAGCGGCCTTCTGGGTAGCTGCCCCCTTGGGAACGGGTTTCGGGTTCGTCGTCCAGGTAGCGGCGTTGGCGCAGGGGTTCCTGTTGGCGGCGCTCCTCCAGTTCCACGTACTCCAGCTCTTCTTCGGGTTCAAAGGCCCTGCTGGTGGCGGGTTGGATGCGGCGCTGCTCCTGCACGCTCGCCTGACCGGCGGCCAATTGGTTTTCCACGGGCACCATGCCGGTGCGAAAACGCTCCCGTTCCTCCTGTTCCCAGCTCGGGCCACCGATGCCAAGTTTCTCCAGCAGACCGGTGCCGAGTTGCTTGAGCTTCTCTTCAGCACCTTCGTAAACAATGATCCGATCGGGCCCACTGCTCACGATTTCTTCAACGGTGAGCTCCCAGGTGCTCAGCACCCCTTCCCCAAGGAGCGGCACCCCCACGGCCCCGATCACCAAGGTGGCGAGCTCACCAGTTTCGATGTCGAAGCTGAACCCCAAGACCCGACCCAGTTGCTCTCCCGCCTCGGTGATCACCTGGCAATTGATCACCTTGGTGTAGCGCTCGGGGTTGAACCCTTCGCTTAAGGAATCGGCCGAATCCACCAGGATCACATCGCCCACCTGGCGAATGCGATCCAGGGGCATCCAGCGGGGCAGGCCTGGCAGGAAGCGGGTGAGGGGGTTGTCCCGCAGCCCGAGGGCCACCACTTCCCGGCGGTCGATATCGACCACCACCTCTCCGACCACGCCCAGGCGGCGCCCCGAGTCACGGGTAATGACCTGGGTGCCCATGAGCTCCGAGCGCAGCCAAAGGCGGTCACGGGGAGCAGCGTTGGCCGCTCCAGGGTCAGCAGAGGGAGGAATCGAGGAGGTCAAAGAACGGGTTCAGCCTTGGCCCTAACGGCCCATTGTGGCGCAAGCCCCAAGCTCAAGCAGCTGGCGGTAATCCCACCACTTGCGTATGGGCTCCGCGGGCTTGGGTGACCCCAATCGTGCGGGTGGCCGCGGCGATCATGGGCCGCCGGTGGCTGACAACCATGAACTGGGCCTGGTCGGCCTGGCTGGCAATTAGGCCAGCTAGCCGCTCCACATTCACCCCGTCCAGGAAACTGTCCACTTCGTCGAGGGCATAGAAGGGCGAGGGGCGGAAGCGCTGCAGGGCGAAGAGGAAGCTCAAGGCCGTGAGCGACTTTTCACCGCCGCTCATCGCATTCAGCCGCCGCACGGCCTTGCCCTTGGGATGGGCTACGAGGGTGAGCCCCCCTTCCAAGGGCGCTTCCGGATTTTCCAATTGCAGATGGCCTTCGCCATCGGAGAGCCCCGCGAAGATCTGCCGGAAGTGGCCGTCCACCGCGGTGAACGCCTCCATGAAGGCTTCCTGGCGCAGGGTGGCCACGGTTTCGATCCGCAGCAGTAGCTCTTCCCGCTCCTTGCTCAGCACGTCGAGGCGCTCCTCGAGGTCGGCGAGGCGCGTTTCCAGTTGCTCGAGTTCGTCAAGGGCCAGCATGTTGACGGGCTCGAGGGCCTCCATGCGGGCCTGCAGGCTGCGCAGCTCGTTTTGCAGGGCTTCGAGGCCGTTCTCGCGGACGTCGTCTGGGATTTCGGGCAAGGGGTCGGGCAGTTCGCGCTCGAGCTGTTCCATGCGCCGTTGGTCGCCCCGCTGTTGCTCGGCGATGGCCTGGAGCTCTTCTCCGAGTCGCTGGCATTCCCATTGCTGCTGCTGCAGGGCCTGGCGCTGGGCCCCCAGCTGGGCTTCGGCGGCATCCCGGGCGCGGCGGCGCTCGCCAAAGCGGGTCTGCAAATCGCTTTGCTGGCTTTCAAGGGCGGTGCGGCGTGTCTGGTCGGCTTGATGCCGCTCTTTCCAGGCGGTGCGCTCGGCTACCAGGGCATTCACCGCCGCCACCAGCCGTTGTTCGTCGGCGGCGAGGGCTTCGAGTTGGTTGCTGAGGCGTTCGGCGGCGAGCGCCCGCTCGCGCCGGGCCGCCAGCAGGTCATCCCGTTGGCGGCGGGCCAGGGCCAGGGCCTGGTCGGCGGCTTCCAGCTCGGCTTGCAGGCCTTGCCAGCGGGCGGAATCCCCGGAGGCCTGGGCGGCCGCCTCGGCGGTCTCAAGGCTGGTGAGCTGGAGCTGGAGCGGCTGCAGGGATTCTTCGAGCTCCTTTTGGCGCTGCAAATCGGCCTTGAGGGCTTCCTGCAGCAGCACCAGACGACTCGAGAGTTGTTCCTGGCGTTGCAATTGGGGCGCGAGGGCCCGCTGGGCGGCACTGCGCTCGGCCTCCAGGGCGGCCTGGCGTTGCTGGCGCTCCAGCAGTTGGGGGCGGATCGCTTCGAGGCGCTGGCCGAGGTCTGATTCCTTGCGGCGACAGGCCAGGAGGCTTTCGCCAAGTTCGAGCAGCCGGCGGCGCAGCGGTTCGGCCTCATCCCCGTCTTGGCTGCTGCCAAAGCTGAGCTGGCCGCCCCGCTGTTGGAGGCTGCCGCCCGTCATGGCCCCACTCTTCTCGAGTAGCTCGCCATCGAGGGTCACGGCCCGGCAACGGCCCAGTTCCCGGCGGGCATTGGCCAGGTTGTCGAAGACCAGGGTGTCGCCGAAGACGTAGCGGAAGACTTCTCCGTACACCGGTTCATGGCGCACGAGATCCACCGCCTTGCCCACCAGGCCGCCACCTCCGGGAGTACCTCCGCCAGGACGACTGCCACCAGGGCCGGTGCCCCGCTGTAGGGCAGCTCCCCCACTGGAGCCGCTGGCACTGCTGGAGCCCCCGCGAATTTTATTGAGTGGCAGGAAGGTGAGCCGACCCGCTCGCCGGCTTTTGAGCAGCTCGATGGCCTTGGCGGCGATGCGGTCGTCGTCGACCACCACCTGGGCCAGACGGCCGCCGGCCGCCACTTCCAGGGCCATGCGCACGTTTTCATCCACATCCCCCAGCTGGGCCACCGCCCCATGGATGCCTTCCAGGCCGGCCTCGAGCAGCACCCTGAGGGCACCGGTGCCCCGGCTTTCCGAGAGGGTTTCGCGCCGGCTATCGAGCCGGGCAATGTCGCGCTCGAGGCTGGTTTGCTCCTGCTCCAGCCGGCTGCGGGTGCGCTGTTGCAAGGCCAGGGCTTCGGCCAGCTCCTGCACCTGCTGCTGGGTGCTGTGCAAGGCCTCGAGGAGCTGTTGCCATTCGCCATCGGCGGCCTGCAGGCTGGCTTGGGTGCTGCGGTTGGATTCGCCCTCCTCCTGGGCTTCCGTGCCCACCTCCCCCAGCCGCTCCTGGTTCTGGCGCAGGCGCTCGCCTAGCTGCTGGCGCTCGGCTTCGAGGGGGCCGATTTGTTCGCTGAGCTTCTGACGGGCTTGGCTGCGTTGCTTTTGCTCCTCCAGCCAGCTGCCCGAGCGGCCAGCCACTTCCCCCAGGCGGCGGCGGGAGAGCTCCACGGCAGCTTCGGCGGTGCGACAGGCGGCTTCAGCGTCATCCAGCTGGCGCTGGTCGGAGGTGGCATCGAGGTGCTGCTGCTGTTGGCGCAGGTCCCCCTGGGATGTGGCAAGCTCCCGCCGCTGCCGTTGCAGGGCCTCGGCATCGAGCTGGTGCTTGTCCGCCTGCCGGGCCAGTTCGCGGCCGCTGGCTTCGAGCCCGGCCAATTCGGCCTGCACGGCAATCAGCTGATCTTCACCGAGGGCTTTGACCTCCTGTTGCAGCTGCTCGAGCTGGGTGGCAGCCACGGCCAACTCGGCTTCGGCCTTACTGATCGCCTCTTGATCGGTGAGCTGCTGTTTGGTGAGGGCCAGCTGGCGGCTGGCCAGCTCTTGGGCCTGGTGCTGGGCGGTTTCAAAGGCCAGCACCTGCTCCTGCAGCCGGCCGGTTTGGAAGCGGTTGCGGAGGTCCTGGTAGGTGCGGGCCTTGGCGCAGTCGCGCTCAAGCTTTTGGCGATTGGCCAGCAACTCCTGTTGCACGATGCTGCAACGCTCCTGGCGTTCTTGCACCTCATCAAGCTTGCTGCGGCTCTGCTCGATGCGGCTGTCGAAGAGGGCCACGCCAGCGAGCTCGTCGATGATGCCGCGCCGGTCGCGGGCGCCCATCGAGACGATGCGGGTGACATCGCCCTGCATGACGACGTTGCTGCCTTCCGGGTCCACCCGCAGGCGCCGCAGCTGGGTTTGCAATTGCTGCAGGTTGCAGGCCACGCCGTCGGCGCTAAAGCTGCTGCTGTAGGTGCCGCCTGGGGCGACGCGCAGGCGGCGGCTGACGCTCCAGGAGGTTTGCCCGGTTTGGATCCAGGGGCCCTCCTCGGGGGCCTCGAGGCCGGCTTCGGCCCCATCGGGCTGCCAATCGGTGAGGTCAAAGCGCACGGTGACCACCGTTTCAGCCGCCTTGCCCTGGCGAAGCATGGAGCTGTTGATTAGGTCGGGCAGCCGATCAGCTCGCATGCCCCGGCTGGTGGCCAGGCCCAGGCAAAACAACACCCCATCGAGGATGTTGCTTTTGCCTGAGCCATTAGGCCCCGTAACCACAGTGAAGCCTTCCTCGAGCGGGATCGTGATCGATCCGCCAAAGGACTTGAAATGGGTGAGCTCGACCTGATTGATATGAACCAACAGGCCCGTGCGCCGAGCAGCAGAAATGTAGCGGACCCTTCCCGAATCTCAACCCCCTCCTTAGCTTGGGGTAATTAGAGCTCCGATGCGGCCGCAGCTATGACCCCTGAAAGCCCTGTGCGGGAGGCCCCGCAGCACCCAGGACTCGACAGTTTTCGCGAACGCTTCGAGACCCTGATCCCCACGATTCAGCGGGAGTGGCCTGACGTGGCCCGCCACACCCTCGAGGCAACCCGCGGCAGCTTCGATGAGGTGGCCGAGGTGATTGCCAACCAGACGGGACGCACCGCTGAGGTGGTGAAAGATCAGTTGATTGATCTGCTGCAGGTGGCCGGCGAGCAAACCAGCCGCCTGGCCAGCACCCTGGAGCCCCTCGAGGAGCAGTTGGAGAGCCTCCTTGATGAACTCAATGCCACCCTCAGGCCCAGGATTGAGAAGCCGGTGCGCGAGAAGCCGCTGATGGCGATTGGCATCGCCGCAGGGGTGGGTGTGCTGCTGGGTCTGCTCTTGGCTTCAGGTCGCCGTTCGTCATGAGTGAGGTGAGCGATAACGGCCACCCCAGCGCCCGGGTGCGCTCCCGCACGGGCACGGCTTGCGCGGCGGCTGGCCGGATGGGCGCCCTGGTGACCTCTGTCATGGACCTGCATGTGCGCATTGCCCTGCAGGAGGTGGATCGGGAAAAGCGGCGCCTGATCAGTGGAGCCCTACTGCTGAGTGGCGGCCTGGTGCTGCTGTTGCTCTCGTTGATTGGCGCCGAGTTGGCGCTGTTGCTCTGGTTGCATGGCTCCCTGGCTTGGAGCTGGATGCACGGGGCTCTGGCCCTGGCGAGCCTGAATCTGGTGCTGGCCGGGATCTTTTTGCGCCTGGGAGGCCGCCTCACCCAGGGGCCCTACCTGCCGGAAACCACGGCCGGCATCACCAAAACCACCAAGGCCCTGTTGGGGCGCTAACGAATCTCGTAGTGCAGCCAGCGGCAGTCGATGCCGCCATTGCTCACGGGAATCCGGCGGGTGGCTTTCATCTTGAGGGCGCCGGTGAGTTCGGGGTTGCCGCTCAACAGCCACAGGCTCCAGCCGCTGCAGCGCTCCTTCACCATCCGGCCCAAATCGGCATAGAGCGGCTCGAGGGCGTCGCGCTCGCCAATCCGTTCGCCATAGGGGGGATTGCAGACCAGGATGCCGGCTTGGTTGGGTGGTTGGAAGTCGCGGCAATCGCCCAGGCGCAGATCCAGCCATGGGGCCACGCCGGCGGCATCGGCATTGGCCTGGGCTTGATCGAGCACGCCAGGGTCCTGCTCCATCCCAATCACCGCTGCCAGGGGTTGGCCGCCTCCACAGGTTTCCCGGGCCAGGCCAAGGGCTTGCTGGCGTTCTTGGGCCCAAAGGGCGGCATCGAAATCTGGCCAGCGCTCGAGGGCAAAGGAGCGCTCCAGCCCCGGGGCCCGGCCCAGGGCGCTGCAGGCCGCCTCGATCACCAGGCTGCCCGAGCCGCAGAGGGGATCGGCCAAGGGCACGGTGCCATCCCAACCGGTGAGGGCGACCAAGCCGGCGGCGAGGTTTTCCTTCAGGGGCGCCAGCCCCATGGCGGCCCGGTAGCCGCGGCGGTGCAGGCTGCCGCCACTGCCATCCAGGCTCAAGGTGGCCTCAGGCTGGCCCTGGCGGGCGTTGCCGTAGCCCCCAGCTCGGGAGTTGCCCCCCTCCCGCGCGTTGCCCAGGTGCAGGTGGATGGCCAGGTCGGGATCGTCGAGATGCACCGAGGAGCGGGCGCCCCAGTGCTGGCGCTGCAGATCGACGATGGCGTTTTTGACCTGCAGGGCGCTGTAGTGGCTGTGGTTCAGACCCGGCGCGCTGCCGCTGGCATCCACCCGGAAGCTGGCTTCAGGGGGCAGCCAGTGCAGCCAATCGACGGCTGCTTGCACACCGTCGTAGAGGTCGTCTTTGCCGTAGCAGGGGAAGTGGGTGAGTTCGCGCAGCAACCGAAAGGGCAGGCGGGCCTGGAGATGCAGGCGGTAGAAGCCGGCGAGATCCGTTTGGAAGCGCACGGCCCGGCGTAGGGGCACGACGGCGTGGGCCCCCAAGGCCGTGAGCTCGGCCGCGGCAGGGGCTTCCAGACCCGGTGGCACCACCGCCAGTCCAGAAATGGGTTCGGTCATGCCCCCTGCCCCTGGTCCATCGTGAAGCGCTCAAGTGCTGCCACAATGGCAAGGTCCGGTTTCGGCCGGACTAGGTGGCTCACACCAGTGCTTCGGACAGCGGTTCGATTCCGCTCAGCTCCATTCCCCCACTCCCGCTGGCCTGCGGTTGGCTCGAGATCCTGGGGCTGCAATGGTTTCGACGGGGTATAAGGAGGGTGACTGAAGCCTGCTCGGTAAGAGCAAACACGTAACAGCGAACAACATCGTTCGTTTCTCCCGTCAGACCGCCCCTGTGGCTGCCTGACCCTAGTTAGGGAGATGGGGTGAGGTCAGCCTTATCACCCAAATGACCCATGGGGCCTGGAAGGGCCCTTTTTAGTGCAGGCTTAGGTGCGGGGATCGTGCAAGGCACGATCATCCGTCGTTCTGGGGTAGCCGAGATACGGGCACTTGGCGGATTTTTTCGATCTGCTGTTGGACAGCAGGGTTCTGCTTGAACTGCTGCCACTGGGGGCTGTTGAGGATTTGCAGAGCGGCGGCTTCGCCCAGTCGTTGGCCGGCCTCCACATCGCTGGGGTAATGGAGACCACAGACGGTTCGGCTCGTACCGCCAAGGAGGCCTACTGCCAGTAGGCGTTCGCGCCGCTCAGGCACTAAATCAGCGAGTAGAACGGCCGCCGAGCGAAAGAATGCCGAGTGGCCAGAGGGAAATGACCAACCCGATTCTGGCGGCAAGCACACCTGAATCTGTGGATGGTTCACGTACGGACGCGGGCGTCGCACCCGATCTTTGATGCTGTCTTTTGCCCCATCCACCAACGTCAGGAAGCTGGTTATTCCCCGCACCACAGCTGGCGTGCTCTTGGTCATGTCAATGCCTAAGGCACGATCAAATTGCACGATGTTGCGATCCAGCAGCAACCAGCTTTTGGCAATCTGATCGGGCGTTCGATGCTTTTGCAGCCACACCAGGATGGCCAGATCTAGCTCGGCTGCCGTGGTGTGGGGCTTTGGTGGTAGGCCCACCGCTTTGTTGAGTGATGCCATCTCGAGCTGCAGGCCTGCGTTGGCTGCCGGCGGATCCAGGGCCGCTGGTGCTGCAGGGAGAACTGATGATGCCAGCCCAGAGCAGGCACGTTTAAAGAGCTCCTGCTGGCTGAGGCGTTCGACCTTTGGTGTTTTCGAGCCAGCCGGGTACGACAGCAACACCAGTAGGTCGAAGTCGTCGGCATCGATCGGAGCCATGGCCCCCAATCCCAGGCCCTTGGCGAGGTCAGGCAGATGGCGGTGTTCCCAGAAGAACACCGCCTTGGCGCCGTCAAAGGTTTTGGAGTCAAGAACCTCCTCGCCAAAACGCTCGGAACTTGTTATTGAGTCCATCACGATGCCGATGTTCACTCCGGTGGCCACCGCTAAGGGAACGGCTGTTTGGTAGCTACGGGAGTTTTTGCCGGAAACGGAATCCAGTTCAAAAGTGCGGATCTGGTTGGGTGCGCCGAAGCAGGCTGGAATCATGCGCCCCAGACGCAGCGCCCGCTCAAATCCCTTCGGGGAGAGGTTGTAATCGCCCCGCTGCGAATCCTTGTCGCCATGGCGAATCAAAATCACCTGGACCGGCGTTGCATGGGCCCAGGCTCCGGTGAACACCAGGCCGCAGGTGGCAACACCGTTCAAGAGCCAACGCCAGCCGGGGGTCACGGGAGGAAGTTCCGAGTCAAGACCGAAACCTTAAGTCAAACAATCCAACCCCTAAACCCGAAACCCAAAGCCCCAAGCGCCCTCCACCTTGGCGCCTAGAACTTGCTGAATTCCCGCCGGTTTTGCGTCACCACAGGCCGTCGAGGTTTGCTCTGGGTTGGTGCTGCCCGAGTGCTGGTGGTTGCTCGTGGTGGCTGGTTCTCAGACCGTTGGTCCTTTAGGCCCAGAACGATCAGCGCGAGTGCCAGTAGGGAGATGGCCAGGGCGTTTGCGTAGGGAGCCATGGCGTGATGAAGGGATCCCAGACGGCATGGGATCAGCTGTCCAAGCGATATTGAATTTAAATCGCTTGCCCAGTCTTGAGGGTTTGTTGCTCGAGCCAGACGCTGGCCAAATTCGAAAGGGACCGTCCTTGGTAATCGCTTTCTTGCAACAACGCTGCGTAGACCCGCTAGGGCACGGTGATGGTGACCCGCTGGGGTTTTCGCGTGCTGTAGTTCACAGCAGTTAGGACTGCCTTGCCTGGGGCAACATTGAGGCGTTCAACTGGCATGGAATTGCTCAGATCTGTAGCGATAGTGTCCCACATATGCGTTTATGCGCAATGCCTGAAAAAACTGCAGGGCCTGGGATTTGGATGCATGCTGCTGCATTGCAGCGCCTAAATCCATGCACATGGGGTTAGGTCAATTGGGGATATCTGAGTCTCCAGCTTGTTTTGTAGTTTTTTGAGCGCTAATTGTGCTTGTCGCTGATCGTGGGCGCAGATGCTGCAGATCAGCTACGGGCGCGGTAACTGCATTTGGAAGCAAGAGTGAGGGCAGGTGAGGTGCCTGCCCTACCCGCCGTGCCGTGAGGCATCTGGTCGGGAACCGCCAAGTCCACCAACGAGGGCGGGGCTGGGAGGTAGTTCCACCATGGCGGCCTCGCCGCTAGCGACGGCCTGATTCAGCGCATCAGCAGCACCATGTTTTGGAGGGGGCCTCCATGTCACGGTCGCCTACGCGATTCTCCGCAGCAACGGTGTTCCGATTGGAAAGCGTGATTTTTTGATGGGAGATAGGACCTCAGCGAGCTGAGGGCTGCAGCGTTTGTGCGGGCCCCTGGACCACTCCTTCTGGGCGGCTCCAGGCTGGGGGAGTTCAGGAACGTGGGTGAAGCTCGTGCCGATACGTAGACGATCTGTCGATTTAGATCTGTTGTCGTTGAGATGGATGTCCTTTGGGCGTGGGAAGGTCTCCGATCCCAGCCCAGGGCCAGTTGTGGGCAATCCAGTTCAGCCGTGCCCGCCCCAGGAGCGTTAGGCCTGATGATGGGGTGATGGGCGCATCTTCCGGCAACCGTCGCATCGCTTTGGCCCTGGTGGCCCTGGTGGGAAGTGTGGTGGCGCTGCATGTGCATGCGGTCCGGGTGCATGGCATCCAGCCCACGCGCACCACAGGAGGGCCGGCCAGGTCAACCCAGTCTGGGTCGAAACGTCAGGCTGGGCAGGACGCAAACCAAGGGACCCAGAACAGCCGCCTCAACCGCATCAACCGCCTGACCCTTGGGCGCTAGGCGCGTGCCTTAGATCCGCTGCATTGCGCCATGGACCTGCTTGATCCCATCAGAGTGCGGGAAAGCGCCACTGCCCCGATGCGAATTCCCCATGAACACGCATCGCTGGAGGCCCTTGCGGGGCGCCTGTCCAATGAGATCTCACCGCTGGGGCTCCAATACCTATCCGAGCGGTTGGCAGAGCACGCGGAGCGGAGGCTTTGTGTCACCAGGATCGAACATCAGTGGCTAGCCACCAGCCGAACCCTCAGTGATGCCAAGAATTATTGAGGGATCGCGGTTCTAACCAGTAGCTGGCCAGCTTCGAATCTGAAAAATTAGAGGAGGCCAGGGAAATCCTGAATAGCTCTTGCCCGCGGATTAAAGATCTTCCGGCTTCGGGCATGGCTGTTTAGAGCCACGCACTCCTGGGCGTCGCGCCTTGCCGATGGCATAGCCAATCAGGGTTCCTGCAGAGCCACCGATGGCTGCGCCCTGGAGCATCGAGAGCTGGCGCCAATAGCGCCAACGCCAACTACTGAGCGTTGCCCCGAAAAGCACAAGGGCCAGGCAACCCAGTTGATGCGGTGGCTTGTTAGTTGCTACCTGGAGAGTCCAGCCAGGTTTTGAGCTCTTCGAGGCTCTGTACGCCAACCAGTCTGGATTTGTCTTTCATGACCCAGGTGGGATAGGCCTTGATCTCTGCTGCTTTGCAGCGTTGGCGTCCGGCTTCAGTTTTGTCGCACTCCACATAGGGAAGGGTCGTGGAGCCTGCCTCGCCGAACAACTCTTTTTGTTTGTGGCAGGCCGGACACCACCAGGCTCCGTAGAAGAGGGCGCCTTTGGCTTTGAGTTCAAGGCTGAGGGCCTTCTGCCCAGGGTTGGAAGGGGGAAGGGGATCGGTCGGGATGGCCCCGTGGCCCCCAGGTGCTTCCTGGAGGAAGGCGGCGCCGCGAGCCCCACTGCTTCCGCCGGTGCTGACAACGCTCAGTAACACCGTGCTGAGGGCAATCAGGAGGCCGGAGCGCAGGGAGCCAATCGGTGCCATGGGTGCTGAAAAACCACTTTGACCGTAGGGGGATTTCCAGGCTGGTCAGGGAATTGTCCGCAAACCGCCTCGCGTTCGGGCTTCCGCCCTTTGCCCACCCTGCAAAGCAGCCCATGAACCTGAGAAAGTAGATCTATGCCGTGCCCAGGGAAACGATGAGCGCCAACGGCTACCGCGATTACTTCAAGGTGCTGGGCGTTGATCGCGGGGCCGACAATGACGCGATTAAGCGGGCTTTTCGCAAGCTTGCCCGCCAGCACCACCCGGATGTGAACCCCGGCGATGCGGGGGCAGAGGCCAAGTTCAAGGAGGTGAGCGAGGCCTATGAGGTGCTCTCCGATCCCGACAAGCGGGCCCGCTATGAGCAATTCGGCCAGTACTGGAATCAGGCTGGCCGGGCTACTAGCGCTGATGGGGATAGCGCCAATTACGGCAATTTCGACGACTTCATCAACGACCTCCTGGGACGTATGGGTGGGGGTGGCGCTGGCTTTGGTGGGCCTGGGAGTTACGGGGCGCCAAGTGGCTTTGGTGGATTTGGTTCGGGTTTTCCTGGCGGACGGCAGGCGCCGGTGAATCTTGATGCTGAGGCCACGATCAGCCTCAGCTTTGCCGATGCTTTCCATGGTTGCGAACGCACCCTGGCTGTGAACGACGAGCGGGTGCAGGTGCGCATACCCCCTGGGGTTAAAAGCGGCAGCCGTCTGCGACTGAAGGGCAAGGGCAATCTGCAGCCGGGTACGGGGCGCCGCGGCGATCTGTACCTCAATCTTCAGTTGCAGGATCACCCCGTTTGGAAGCTGGACGGCGACCAGCTGCGCGCCGACCTCCCCCTGGCCTTCGATGAAGTGGCCCTTGGAGGTGAGGTGCGGGTGGCGACCCCGGATGGGGTGGCCACTGTGCAGGTGCCAGCAGGCATGCCCCTGGGCAGGAGCTTGCGCTTAAAGGGCAAGGGCTGGCCCCTGAAGGGGGGCAGGGGCGATTTGTTGCTCACTCCTGTGATCAAGATCCCCGATGTGCTGAGCGACCAGGAACGCCAACTCCTTGAGCAATGGCGCACCGTGCGCAGCCAGGATCCCCGCGCCGATTGGATGGACGCTGCGCGGCTGTAGCGGCCCTTTACCTGGCAAGGCCTGAGTGGGGCACTGCCTAGGATTCAGCCAGCTTTTTAGCAGTCATGGAGCTCTCGTACCGCCCCCGTCGTTTGCGCCGCACCCCGGCGTTACGCGCGATGGTGCGCGAGAACCAGCTCACCCCCGCTGATTTCATCTATCCCCTCTTTGTCCATGAGGGGGTCACCAACGAGCCCATTGGGGCCATGCCCGGTTGCCAACGCTGGAGCCTGGAGGGCTTGGTGCAGGAAGTGGGCCGGGCCTGGGCCCTCGGCATCCGCTGTGTGGTGCTCTTCCCCAAGGTGGCCGATGGGCTCAAAACGGAAGATGGCGCCGAGTGCTTTAACGAAGGTGGCCTGATCCCCCGGGCCATTCGCCGGCTCAAGGAGGTGCATCCGGAGATGGCGATCATGACCGACGTCGCCCTGGATCCCTACTCCTGTGATGGCCATGACGGCATCGTCAGTGAGGAGGGGGTGGTGCTCAACGATGAAACCGTGGCGCTGCTTTGCAAGCAGGCCATTGCCCAGGCCAGGGCCGGTGCGGATTTGATTGGTCCGAGCGACATGATGGACGGGCGCGTTGGTTCCATCCGCGAAGCCCTCGATGAGGAAGGCTTTGAGCATGTAGGGATCATTAGTTACACGGCTAAATACGCCTCCGCCTACTACGGCCCCTTCCGCGAAGCCCTGGATTCGGCACCCCGGGCGCTAGCCACGAAGCCAATCCCCAAGGACAAGAGCACCTACCAAATGGATCCGGCCAATGGCCGGGAAGCCATCACCGAGGCCCAGCTCGATGAAACCGAAGGGGCCGACATCATGATGGTGAAACCAGGCTTGGCCTACCTCGACATCATTTATCGCCTGCGTGCTGAAAGTGAGCTGCCGATTGCGGCTTACAACGTGAGCGGCGAATACGCGATGGTCAAGGCTGCTGCCGAGAAGGGCTGGATCGATGAGCGGGCCGTGGTGCTCGAAACCCTGCTCTGTTTCAAGCGGGCCGGGGCGGATCTGATCCTCACGTACCACGCCTGTGACGCGGCCCAGTGGCTCGGGGAACGTTGAGCAGTGCAGGGGTGATGGGCCCTAGGCAACACCTGACATGGGCTTTGGCCACGGCGGTCTTCATTGGCTTGATCACGGCAATCGCGAAGGCCACAGGCCAGGCCTACGTGCTCTTCCCCGAGCTGGGGGCCCTGGCCTGGGTGATCTTCACCGACCCCAAGGGTCCGTGGGCGACGTCGCCCCGCCTGCTGATGCTGACCCCTTTTCTGACGGCCTTGCTTGGGGTGGCGATCACCCGCTCGTTGCCCTATGGCCCGCTGTCGCTGGGCCTGGATGTGGTGGGTTGCCTGCTGATCATCCGCGGCCTGCGCTCGCCGATCGTGCCAGCGATTTCCGCCGGCGTTTTGCCCCTAGCCCTAGGAATTCACGATTGGGCCTATCCGGTTTCGATCCTGGTGGGCACCGGTGGCCTGGCCCTGCTCTCCCAATGGCGCGCCCGGCGACTGGCGCCAGCCCCCATAGCCAGCTCCCCCAATGCGGAGGATTCCCCTACGGTCCTGGATCGGATTGAGTCGAGTTTTGCGATGACCCCCACGGTGCCCTTGCGGCGCTGGGCTGGGGCCCTAGCGGTGTTCCTTGCCCTTGGGCTGGTGTTTGTGAAGGTCTGGGATTCGCCGTTGGTGCTGTTTCCTCCGTTGCTGGTGATCGCTTACGACATGCTCGCCTTGCCCCACCACAGCCCGTGGCTAGGCCGCGGCGGCGCGATGATGGTGGTGGGAACCGGGGCAGCTTGGGCCGGCAATGGCCTGGTGGCGGCCTTCGGCGTGGAGCCCTGGGCCGCCTTTTTGGCCGTGCTGATCACCTTGGGCTTGCTGCACCTGGCGCGCCTGACCTGTCCCCCCTGCCTTGGCTTGGCCTTGCTTCCTTTTGTGACCACCCATCCCAATGCGGCCTATCCCTGGCAGGCCCTCACCGGCATGGCTTGTTTGGTGGCGGTGGTGTCCACCACCGAAGCCTGGTTCCCGAGGTCCGGTGCCCGAGAATTGAGTTCATGACTCCCCCCCTCCCCATGGCAGCGGCTGCGGTCCACCGTCTGGGCCATGTGGCGCTGCGGGTGCAAGACATGCCCCGGGCGGTGGCTTTCTATGAGTTGTTGGGCTTGCGGCTCACCTGGAAGGCTGAGGATTGGGCCTATCTGCAGTCGCCTGAAACCGGCGATGGCGTGGCCCTGCTGAGTCCGGCCTACAAGGCCGCCGGCCCCCATTTCGCCTTCCATTTCAAGTGCCGTTCTGAGGTGGATGCGATCCACGCCCAGCTGACCGCCACGGGCCACAGCGTGGGCCCCGTCCATGACCACCGCGACGGTACGGCCAGTTTTTATCTGCAGGATCCCGAGGGCAACTGGCTCGAGATGTTGTACGAGCCTGCAGAAGGCATCCCGTCCAACGTGGCGGGCCAGGCGTCCATTCCGGCGCAGCTCGGGTGAGCGATCCAGCGGTGACCACGATTCAGGCCGAGGCGCTGGGGTTGTTGGAGTGGCCGCGGCTGGCTGAGCAGTTGGCCAGCTTCGCCAGCACCACGGCGGGCCAACGGGCATGCCTTGCCCTCCCCCTGCCCGAGAGTCTCGAGCAAAGCCAAGCCCTACTGGCTGAAACCACCGAACTGCTAGGCCTTGATGGGTTGACGGCGGCGGCCGGGGGGGCGGGCTTGAGCTTCCAAGGGGTTGCCGATATCGCTGGGGTGGTGGCGCACTGCGCCAAGGGGGGCTGCGCTGGCGGCGAATCCCTTCTCGATGTGGCCACCACGCTGGCGGCGGCGCGGCGGCTAAGGCGCGCCATCGATGAGCCCGAGCTGCGGCCGGTGTGCACGGCCTTGCTGAGCGCCTTGCGCACGCTTCCAGATCTCGAGCAACGCCTGCTGTTTTGCCTTGAAGAGGGCGGACGCATCGCCGATCGGGCCAGCGCCCCCCTCGAAGGCCTCCGTCGCCAGCTCATGGAGGGACGGCGGGAGCGGCGCGATCGGCTTCAAGACCTGGTGCGTCGCTACAGCGCCCTGCTGCAGGACAGCGTGGTTTCAGAGCGCCACGGCCGCCCCGTATTGGCGGTGAGGGCGGGGGCTGCCAGCCAGTTACCTGGCCTGGTGCACGACAGTTCGGCCTCCGGCAACACCGTGTTTGTCGAGCCCCAGGTGGTGATCACCTTGGGTAATCGCATCCGCGAGCTGGAGGGCAAAGAGCGCGACCTGGAGCTGGAGGTGCTCCGCCAACTGAGTGGCCTTGTGGGGGCTGATGGGGAGGCCCTCGAACTCCTGCAGTCGATTTTGGTGCGCCTGGATTTCGCCCTGGCCCGGGCCCGCTACGGCCAATGGTTGGGCGCGGTGCGGCCGGAGTTATCCAATGGGCCCAGCGCCGGCTTTGAGCTCAAGGATCTGCGGCACCCCTTGCTGCTGTGGCAGCAGAAGCGCGAGGGCGGCCACCCCGTGGTGCCGGTCACCATCAGCGTGGGCGAATCCCTGCGGGTGGTGGCGATCACGGGGCCGAATACGGGCGGTAAAACCGTGGGCTTGAAAAGTGTTGGGCTCGCGGCGCTGATGGCCCGAGCTGGCTTGTTTCTTCCCTGCACCGGATCGCCGCGCCTTCCCTGGTGCGCCCAGGTGCTCGCCGACATCGGCGACGAGCAGTCGCTGCAGCAAAACCTCTCCACCTTTAGTGGTCACATTCGCCGCATCGCCCGCATCCTGGAGGCCTTGCCGGAGATCGGTGGAGTGCCCGGGCCTGGAGCATCCCTGGTCTTGCTCGATGAGGTGGGGGCAGGCACCGATCCGGTGGAGGGTTCGGCCTTGGCTACTGCCTTGCTCAAGCACCTGGCCGATCGGGCCCGGCTGACGATCGCCACCACCCATTTCGGCGAGCT
>CAMDEM010000009.1 GCA_945896675.1 Cyanobium sp. NIES-981 | reverse complement strand
GCAGAGCAGCACCGAATCGAGTACAACGTCTACAGACCGCATTCGGCGCTCCAGGGGCGTACGCCCCTGGAAGTCCTCCAGCAATGGAAAGCGGCCTGATCACCCACCAGCTCTCATAAGAACTGGAGCAGCAAAGGGGGTCACGCCACGGGAACCTGCTTGCCATGCCTTCCAGGAGGGAAGCGCATCCGCCCCTCAAAGGACTTACCGCCACCTTTGACGGAAGACTCAATCACCAAAATCAGGGAATCGCCCACAGATTTGCTCTGCCTGCGCTCACCTGCCTTAAGGGCACGAACTTGCGAGTCAGAGAGAGGCATTTGAGCAATCCAACAACACGCTTTTTTTCCAACAACACCATTCTAACGTCCAACAACACATCCAACAACACGTGCTCGATTCACCCCCATACTTGGCGGGACGAACCTGGACCACCTATCGATCAAAACCCCAGATACAGCAAAGGGTCTGGACGAACCAGACCCTTTGAAGACTCTTGAAAAGCGGAGAGGGTGGGATTCGAACCCACGGAAGCTTTCACTTCGCTGGTTTTCAAGACCAGAGCCATCAACCACTCGACCACCTCTCCAGAGGTTGCTTCCGCAGCAGCAGAAGCCGCCGCATCTTAGTTCCTTAGCCCTTGGAGGGGCTGAAGCAACTTGGGGCACAGCTTTGGGATGAACCGTGCGAGGGCCGTACTCACCACCCCATCCACCTGCAGCTCGGCCGATTGCAGCCCAGCTGTCTTAAAGGCCTCATCCAGCCGCAGGCTCAGCAGGGGCTGGGGCACGGCCACATAGGCGCGATCGCAAACCATTTGGCTGTAAATCAGGGCCGCACAACCCGTGGTGCCGTAGTCACCCAGGCAGCCCGCAGGCACTGGCAGCTCTTTGGATTGGGCGGCAAGCGCCATCAGGCTGTAGAGGCCTGCGGCAAGAACTGGCCCGATGCCAAGTCCGCTGCGCTTCCGGGAGTTGCTTTGCCTCAAAAAGCCTGGGGATCGCATTGGCTGTACTTCTCTACAGCCTGGCGGTTCAGTTGGATGGATCCTGGCTTGTTGGCTCTGCGTTGCACAACCGCGGGATTGAGCTGCTTGAGGGCCTGGGCCTGGCGTTCCACGTCAAGCTCTAGGGCCCGCAGCCTCCGGGTGTGGTCGACCAGCCAGAGCCGGTAGCGCTCTGCATTCATTTGCTCCCAAACGAGCAGCGAGCTTTGGTAGCGCTGCTCATCCAGCTCCCGATCCTCCTGGCTATACCGCTCGGCCAGTTCGGGGTCAATCGCGGTGGGTTTGGCCGGAGGTACGAACGTTTCTTGTTTGATTGTCGCCAGGGCTTGCAGCTGGGGTCTCAACCCAGCCACTTGGGCAACGAGCTTGCTTTGATCACGCAAGCATTCGAGAAGCTGCGGATTCGGGGGTTGCTTGGCCTTCTGGCAGCCTCCCACCAAAGCAGCGAGGAGCAACCAGAAGCAGACCCGCCTGGATTGGGCGAGTCGGCTTGGTTGAACGTTGCCCTGTTCCATGGCCATCCTTGCTGCTCCCTTTGGTCAGCCTGGCCTAGTTGTTCGGCTTGGCGAGGGGCAGCAGACACTTGTCGGAATCGCATCCCGCAGGGCCCGCTTCCACCAATTCGCCGCGGTCGTAACGCTGGAGGGCTTCAAAGAAGTCCTGGCAGCTCCGGCGCTTGGCGACCTCGGTATTGAGGCTGAGGTAGGTGGCCTTATCGATGGGTTCGAAGGGCAAACGGGGGAAGGTGGCGTTGGCGTCGAAGCGGGCCAGCAGGGCCGCTGAGATGTAACCTTCGCCTTCCTCAATGGCCTTGTAGATGGCTTCAGCGAGGGGCTCGATCTCGTTTTCGCGGAACTCCACCGTGGCGGAGGTGTTGTGGGCGGTGTAGTGCTTCTGCACCTGCATGTAGAAGTCGAACTGGGCCATGGCGGAGAAGTTGTTGATCTCCACGGTGTCGGCCCCGGGGATGTTGGCCCAGCTCACTTCGGTGGGGATTTCCACCAGCCACTCGGTGCAGCGCGCATCGAATGGGTCATCCAGCAGGCGTCCCTGCTCGTCCTTGTCGGATTGGGATGGCACGATCGAATAGCCGTAGTCCAAGCAGGCCAGGGCCACAGGGTCGTTCTTGCGGAAGGTGATGCGGCGGATGAAGCGCTGGGCCTTGGGGGGGTGCCAACCGGGGGATGCGCCGGTAAGCAGGCTCTTGGTGCCGGCAGGCTGCACGGTGGTGCAGCGGTTGGGGCGCCGCAGGCCATGGCGATCGCAGTACTCCCAAACGGCTTCGTTGACGATCTCTTTCCAGCGGCTCAGGTAAGCGGCTTCCTGCTCCTTGAAGGCCAGACCGGCTTCCGTATCGGGGCGACCGGCTTCCCACCAGTTCAGCCACGGGGTGCCGAAGGCATGCACGAAAAAGTCGAACAGGCCTGTGAAGCTCACGCCCACGATTGGATCCCAGGCGCGGCTTTGGCGGTAGCGCTCCACGTCGAAGCGGTGGTTGAGCAGGCAAGCCACGGCCAGACCTGCCGCCTTGAAGGCATCGGCTTGGGCCTGGTGATCGGCGGGATCAATCTGGTTGAGATGGATTTCGGCCAGGTTGCAGTGGAAGTCGGCCCCGAGGATTTCGCCGCAGGGGTTGAGGCCGTAGCGCCCGAGCCGGTGCTCGAGTTCGGCGGCGTCGATCTCCGGATGGTGGGTTGTGAGCCATTGGCCGGCTTGCTCCCGGCCTTGGTCGCAATAAATGCCAATGAATTCCTGGCGCAGTTCCGGGGTGCCCAGGAGGTCGGCATTGGAGCGGGCAATGGCCTCGGGGGCGAATTGGATGGCGCCTTCACCGCTTTGGAACTGCTTGGTGACGGCCTCCAGCACCACCTCCTTGGAGGGGCGAACGTGGAACACGCGGGTGTGGTTCGCCATGCGCAGCGAATCGCGTTCCGGATCGATCCGCCAATTGCCATCGGCGTCTTGCTGCCAGAGATTTTCCTTGGCACCGGCAGCGGAGTTGTCGTCGGCGCAGAACTGGCGCATGCCAGCGCTGCGGCGGATGTTGCCGGCCACGATCGTGACGGCAGCCTCATCGATCAGGAGGCAGCACTCCACGGAGGTGAGCTGGCGGCCCAAGGCTTTGTTGAGCAGGTGGGCTACCCGGCCATAGAGATCCTTGAGCTTCACGGGGTTGGCCATGCCGCCAAACCCCTTGAGGGTTTCGCCGACCGGGCGCACATCGGAGAGGTCGATGTTGATGTGGATCTCTGCGCCGGCCTCAAAGCGTTCATCGCTGCAGAGTTCGAGCAGCAGTTGGTAGCTGTCCACCCAGCCTCGGCGGGTATCGCCCACCTTGATCTTCACCTGGTTCCCGTCGATCGAACTGGTGGTGTGGTCCTGGCGTTGGCCGGCGGGGGTGGCGCCGATGTCGGTGACCCCATCGATCACCAGCTTGTTGCGGATGGCTGGCAGACGGCTGATCAGGTGGGGCTCAATGATCGCCCCGGTGCCGCAGCCCATCATGGCCAGGTCCATCATCAGACCGAAAGCTTCCCAATCCACCAGGTTGGTGGAGGTGCAGTTGTAGGCGCCGGAGAAATTTTCGTTCCGCTCAATCCACTCGGTGCCACCAATCCAGAGCCAGCGGCCCGAGGGCAGGGCCTTTTGTTGTTGCTGCATCCGGCGCAGCAGGCTGATCTCCTCGTCATTGAGGTTGCCCAGTTGTTTGAGGCCGCCCAAGTTGCGCTCGGCCACCTGGTGCCAGCTTTCGCGGCCGCTGGGGGTTTTGCGGCTATAGGTGCGGTAAAAAACCGGGTTGGCGGCGGGGGCTGTGGAGGGAAAATCCCCGCTCTTCGCTTCGCCCACCGGAGTGCCCGCCGCTGCAGCAAAAGCGTTTTCAGCCTCTTGTTTGCGGGCTTCTGCCTGCTGGGCTTCTGGGTTGGCGGCTTTTGGGGAGAGCGCTGAGGGGGGCACGGGTATAGGGCCTGACGTGTGACGAACGATAACGCCACCGGTGGGGTGTGCAAGCATCCATTGCCACTATCTGCAGTGCGGTTTCGCGGTTGTCATGCAGCGCAGCGTTGAGCCAGAGCTGATGGACGACCCCCTGCAGGTGCTGGCCTATGCCCAGGCCGATTTCAGGGTCTCAGACCAAGCCCTGGTGGACCGCTTGGTGGAGATTTTTGGCGAGTCGCTGGGGGATGGGCCAGGGCCGCGGTTAGTGGATCTCGGTTGCGGCCCGGGAAACATCAGTTTTGGGCTGGTTGAACGGTTTCCCCAGGCATCGGTGCTCGGGCTTGATGGCGCCGCTGCCATGCTCGCGGTGGCTGGGCAGGAGCTGGCCCAACGCGGGTTGGGAGCCCCTGGCCTGGCTGATCGGCTGGGCTTTGCCCAGGTGCTCTTGGGGCCCGAAACCCTTCCCTTTGGCGGGTTTACGGCGGTGGTAAGCAACAGCCTGTTGCACCATCTCCATGACCCCCAGGTCCTCTGGAGGCACCTGCGCCAACTGGCAGCCCCAGGCGCTGCCGTTTACATCAAGGACCTGCGCCGCCCTGCCACCCCCGGGGCAGCCCTAGCTCTGCAACAGATGCACCTGGCTGCGGCGCCCCCCGTGCTCCAACGGGATTACCTGGCCTCTCTCCATGCTGCGTTTGAGCCTGCCGAGGTGGAGGCCCAGTTGAGATCTGCTGGCTTGCCGGTGGGAGAGCAAGGTTTGCAGGTAGCCGCCCTGGACGACCGCTATATGGAGGTCTGGGGTCGCCTCTAGGTTGGCCCCATGACCACCAGCTCCACCCATTCACTGAGCTCCCAGGGGAGCACAGCTCAAGAACTGGCCGAGTTGGCCGCTGCTGTGGGCCGGCGCCGCAACTTTGCGATTATTTCCCACCCCGACGCCGGTAAAACCACCCTCACCGAAAAGCTTTTGCTTTATGGGGGCGCGATCCAGCAGGCCGGTGCCGTCAAGGCCAAGGGCGAGCAGCGCAAGGTGACCTCCGACTGGATGGAGCTGGAGAAGCAGCGCGGCATCTCGATTACGTCCACGGTGCTGCAGTTCGACTACGCCGGCAGCACGATCAACTTGCTGGATACCCCCGGCCACCAGGACTTTTCGGAAGACACCTACCGCACCCTGGCCGCAGCCGATAACGCGGTGATGCTCGAGGACGCCGCCAAGGGGCTCGAACCCCAAACCCGCAAATTGTTTGAGGTGTGCCGGATGCGGCGCATCCCGATCTTCACCTTCATCAACAAGATGGACCGGCCAGGGCGGGAGCCCCTCGAGCTGCTCGATGAAATTGAGCAGGAGTTGGGTTTGGCCTGTTGGCCGGTGAATTGGCCGATCGGTAGCGGCGACCGGTTCCGCGGGGTGATCGATCGGCGCACCAAGAAGGTGGTGTTGTTTGAGCGGGCCGAGCGGGGCAAGCAGAGCAACGAACGGCGGCTGGATTCCAGCGATCCCGAGCTGGCCACCCTGGTGGAACCGGAACTCTTGGCTGCGGCCCTGGAGGAATTGGAGTTGCTCGATGGGGCCGGTGCCGACCTCGACCTGGAGTTGGTGCATGCTGGCGAGCTCAGCCCGGTGTTTTTCGGGTCGGCCATGACCAACTTTGGCGTGCGTCCGTTTTTGGATGCCTTTTTGGAACTGGCCCAGAAGCCCACGGCCCGGCAATCGGCGGCGGGGGAGGTGGATCCCTTGAGCCCCGATTTCACGGGGTTTGTGTTCAAGTTGCAGGCCAACATGGATCCCCGCCACCGCGACCGGGTGGCCTTCGTGCGGGTGTGTAGCGGCAAGTTTGAAAAGGACATGGCCGTACGCCATGCCCGCAGTGGCAAAACGATCCGTCTGTCCCGGCCCCAGAAATTATTCGGCCAGGACCGGGAGGTGGTGGACGAGGCCTTCCCGGGTGACGTGATTGGCCTCAACAATCCCGGCATGTTTGCTATTGGCGACACCTTGTATGTGGGCTCCAAGGTGGAATATGAGGGAATTCCTTGCTTCAGTCCAGAAATCTTTGCCTGGTTACGCAATCCCAACCCTTCGGCGTTTAAAAGCTTTCGCAAGGGTGTGAACGAACTGCGGGAAGAGGGGGCCGTGCAGGTGCTCTATGACACCGACCAGAGCAAGCGCGATCCAATCCTGGCGGCGGTGGGCCAACTGCAACTAGAGGTGGTGCAATACCGGCTGGAACATGAATACGGGGTTCAAACCCGCATCGAACCCTTGGGGTTCAACGTTGCCCGTTGGGTGAGCGGCGGTTGGCCAGCCCTGGAAAAGGTGGGCCGTATTTTCAATTGCAAAACCGTGCGTGATGCCTGGGATCGGCCGGTGCTGCTGTTCAAGAACGATTGGAATCTCAACCAGCTCGCCGAGGATCACCCCGATCTGGAGCTCAGTGCCGTGGCCCCGGTGGTGAGTGGTGTGGAACCGATTGCCCTTTAGTTGTGTTCTATTTCAGGATTGCTCTATCGTTAAAAGAAGTTTCTGAACTTATGATGTTAAGTTGTTAGCCTTATATCTTCTTCAGTGAATCGGTCTTGTCCTTGAAATCGCTGAGCAGGAGCTGGAGGTAAGTTACTTTACGCAACTTGATATTGGCGGTCAACGACATCCCCACCTGCAGGGGTAGGCGTTGCCCTGAACTAAGCTTCAGAGTTTGGCTTTTTAGTCCCACATTGACCGGATAGCGATAATCTTGTTTCAATTGATCGGGCGGTAGAGCATCCGATCCAATGCGTTTAATTTCCCCCTGCAGGACGCCAAAGTCGCTGGCTGGAAAGGAATCGATGCTCACATCGACGCTTTGACCTAGCCGCACAAAACCAATCTTTGAGCTGGGAACTTCCACCTTGGCTTGAAGAGCATCAAACGGCACAATTTTCATGACCGGCTCACTGCCTTGGCCCACAAACCCTGGACCAGTGGGTTTGAGGTCAAACACCACCCCATCGACCGGCGAACGAATCGCCTGGTAACGGTTTGCGACCCTGGATTCGGTCAACCTGGTGGATAGGTCGGCCAGTTCACCCTTGAGCGACTGAATCTGCTGCCTCAAAATGGCGCTCTGACGCAAGCGATCAATTTTTGCCTTAGTGACATCACCTTCGTCCTGCTTGACTTTGGTTCTCTGTTGCAGATACTGCAACTCAGCCACTCCTCCGGCCCGCCGCAATAGCTCCAGCCGCATTAAAACTTCCCGGTCAAGATCAAGGGTGCTCACGGCAACTTGGCGTTCAGTTTGGTTGATTTCCAAATAGCGATCAAACTCCGTTTGCTTCAGCGTGAGTTCTTTGCGTTTTGCGGCGATTGAGTTATCCAGCCCACTTTCCCTATCCACACTAGCCTCGTTGTCGAGCCTGAGGAGCACATCCCCTTTGCTCACGCGCTGCCCCTCCTTGACCAACATTTCTTTGAGTACTCCCCCTTGGGGCATTTGTACGGTTTTGACATCACCAATGGGCTGCAGTTTGCCGGGGGCTGTTACCACTTCCTCGGTTTTGGCGAAGGCTAACCAACCCACCCCGAAGGCGGTGGTTCCCATCAACACCCACACCACTAGGCGTACCATGCGGGGCGATTGCTTGATGGCCACCTGCTGGTGGCCTGATCCCACTCGTTGTTCCAGGGCATTCTGCGCTTTGCGGAAGAGCCCTAGGGGCGAGAGTTTCAAGGTCATTAGGCTGCTTCCTGTTGAAGGAATAGGGCGTAATAGCGTCCCTTGAGCTCCATTAAGGCATCGTGGGTTCCCTCTTCTGCAACCGCGCCTTGGTGCATCATCACGATTCGATCGGCGCGTTTAATGGTAGACAGGCGATGGGTGATGAAAAAGACCGTGCAATTGTCCAAGCTTTCCAAGAGGTTTCTAAATACTCTTCTCTCGGTGTCGTAATCCAAGGCACTGGTTGCCTCATCGAGCACCAACAATCTGGGTTGCAACATTAGGGTGCGCGCCAGGGCGATCCGTTGCCTTTGGCCACCCGATAGGCCCGCTCCCCGTTCTCCGACATCACTGCTATAGCCAGCAGGCATCTCCATGATGAATTCGTGGGCACAAGCTAGCCGGGCCGCTTCAACAATGGCATCGCTACTGGCATCGGGATCGCCCAAGGCAATGTTGTCTGCAACTGAGCCACTAAATAGAAGGGGTTCTTGGGGCACGATGCCGATTTGGCGGCGCAGGGAATAGAGCTCAACTTTGGCTATATCGTAGCCATCAATCAGGATCTTCCCCTTGTCGGGCGCGTAGAGGCGCGACAACATTTTGGTGAGGGTACTCTTACCACTGCCGCTTTGGCCGACCACCCCGACAAAGGTGCCGGGGGAGATATCTAGACACACCTCATGAAGAACGGGAGGATTCACTCGGGAGAATGCAAATTCGACCTGCTCGAACCGCACAGCACCGACAAGTGGAGGTAAGGGAATCTTGGCCTTATCGGCATCATCCGATTCCTGGGGCGTATCGACCACGTCTGCAAGACGTTCAAAGGAGACTTTGAGTTCCTGGATGCTTTGCCAGATCGATGAAAGGCGCAGCAAGGGCTGGGTCACATACCCCGAGATGATGCGGAAGGCAATCAGCTGACCCAGGCTCATTTCCCCTTTTAAGACAAGGGTTGCGCCCACCCATAGCACCAACAGTTGCGAGAGCTTCTGAAGCACCTGGCTGGTTTCCGTGAGGGCCGTGCCGGTGACGGTTTTTTCAAAGGTGCGGGCGATGTATTTCGAGTAATAGTCTTGCCATTTCCAGCGGCTGATCATCTCGATGTTCTGGGCCTTCACCGTTTGGATTCCGCTCAACACCTCAACTAAGTGGCTTTGGGTGCGGGCATTTTCCTGGGCGGACTCTCGATATTGACGACGAAATAATGGGGCTCCAAGTAAGGTGAGGGCAATTTGAATCGGTAGGACGCCAAGGGCGATCAAGGTCAGCAACCAACTGTAGGCAACCATCACGATGATGTAGAGAACCGATAGAACCGCATCAAGCACGGTGCTTAGGGCTTGGCCGGTGAGGAAACTGCGGATTTTTTCAAGTTCAGCAATCCGCGTTCCCAATTCACCGACGGGCCGTTTGTCGAAGTAATTAAGGGGTAGGCGCAGCAAGTGATCGATCACCTCCGCGCCGAGCCGCAAGTCAATGCGATTGGTGGTTTCTGTAAACAAAAATGTGCGCAATGCCCCCAACACCCCCTCCAACAGGGTGACAACCACCAATCCGATACCAAGTACCTGGAGAGTGTCGAGGCTGCGTTGGGTGATCACTTTGTCGATGATCACCTGGATGAGCAGGGGGCCCGCCAGGCCAAACATCTGGACGACAAACGAGGCCAGCACCACCTGCACGAGTATCCCGCGATAACGCTTGATGGCGGGAAAGAACCAACTCGGCCCAAAGCGCTGCTCTGGGGTTTGAAGCGTGCGCTCGAGCAACAGGAGCTCGATCCCCTCGGGGTAGTGCTCCTCGATCTGATCGGGGGGGAGCAGCACGATGCCATCGCGCGGCGATGCCAGCACCATGCCCCCGGCGTGGCTGGCCCGCAGCAGGGCAAAACCCTCCTTCCAGGGAACCAGGGCGGGCACCTGCAGCCGCGTTCCTTGGGAGGCGGCCACCTTGGCTCCGCTCACGTGCAATCCGAGCATGGCCGCCAACTGGCCACATATTTGCAGATCCGGGGTCTGCCCTCGGCGCAACACATCCCTGAGGATTTTCTCGATCGCATCGCGACGAAACGGCAGCTCCAGTTCCAGGGAGAGCATCTGGAAGCAGGCCAGGGTCTCTTCGAGCACACCCTCGGCGCGGATCAAGCGAAAGCGACGCTCCCCTTCCCCAGTCAAATCCAAGCTACTTGCTAGGGGGGCAGGGGCCACATCGTGGGCTAGCGCCAGTTCTCCTGATAGCTCTTGATGTGGGTGGCCGTTCGAACCTGGTAGCAGGGCGGAGGAGCGCTGCTGGGGGCGCTTCAAAAAGTTTTCTGGAAGGGCAACAAGCCGCAGGGGTAGGGGCCCTTGGCTTGGGGGCATGCCAATGGCCAGATCCACTAGGGATCCATAGGTCTGGTCGATGCCATTGCAACTGGCGAGATAGACCTGTTGCTCTAATTGATAGGTACTAGGTTTTGCTACTGAAGTAAAGGCCTTGGCCTGCCCAAGGGCTTCTTTGAGCCCGAGGGTTCCCCCGGCTCCTCGATCGAGTAGGCACTGGAGCAATGCTGCCAATTCTGCGGCTAGAACATTGCCGCAGGCCTCTCGGTAAAAGGAGGAATCGGCGATTAACTCGAGGGCGAGGACATCCGGGATGGCTGCCGCCAATACTGGCTCCGCCGCACTGACTTCCTCGCAGCCCCCAGCCCGCAGGAACGAGGCCAGACCAACCCAACTGCCCGGACCCAGCTTTTCCACCGTGAGCAATCGGCCCTGATCCCGGGCCATCAATCGGGCACTTCCTTGGACAATCAGTAACATTTCACTAGGAAGTTGCTGATCCAGGCACAGCGCTTGACCTACCTCGTAACGACGTAGAATTACCTCGGATTGCAGGCGTTCAGCCAGGGGAGCCGGCAGGTCGGCCAAGGCGGGATGGCTGATCACAAAAGGATGGATCTTGGCTTGGGTCATGGCCGATCAGCTCCCTGTTGATTTGATTGTAATTGCTGGGCGATCTGGGTTAATTTGATTTTCAACTCCTCTTCAAGCCATTGCTCAAAGAGCTCCTTGGCCATGGCCATGCGGGTGGTGTCATTCAAGACCGCAGGGGTATAGCTTTCGACTCGAACAACAACCCACCACTGTTCAATCTGAAAGGGTTCAATCAGTTGGCCTGGTCGATTGGTTCGTAGCCGCTGGGCCAAATTGGGATGGGCTTGCAGTAGGGGTACGGGGCCTACCAAGCCATTGCTTTTGCTCTCAGGGCCCAGGCTGTATTGAGTGGCAGCCGACGGGAAATCGGTCTCTTCATCGGCGATTCGTAAATACAGTTCCCGGGCTAGGCCACCATCGTCCACGCGGAGTAGGCTATAAACAATCTGATCGAGCGATGTTTTGCGCTCGAGGAAGCGGGCTTCAGCTTTCGGTAGATACTGCTGTTCGCATAACCGGGCCAGGCGGAGGGGTCGTTCGATCAAAAACTGTAAATCTTCTTGCTGCAGGAGCTGTTGCTGCCTGTATGCCTCGAGCTCCTCAGGGCTACTTAGTTTCTGGTCGCTGCAAAATGACTGAAAGGCCTGCTGGCGCTCTTCGTCTGTTAAGGAGGCCGAGGCTAAGGCTGGATCTGCAATGAGCGTACGCAAGACCGTTGGCAAGAGCTGGGCCCGCGATAGCCAGTGCAGCTGAGCTAGCGAAAAGGGCAGTGGCTCGGCCTTGGATGGGCTTAATAAATCCGTCACATTGGTTGTCAAGCCTGTTGGGTTATAACACCTCCCATGCCCCAATCCCTCGGGCTATGACTGCCAATCGATCGAGTCTTAACCTGTTGTTTAGGCAACTTTAAGTACGGGCCTGCCGCAAGGGGGCAATTCGGAGGACTTGGCATTGTTGGCAGGATGGGTTCTGGCAGGGCTGGGCTGGGAAAAGTCACACCAGACTTGGCTCCTGCAAGCGCCTGCATTGCTCGTAAAAATCGGTCCTCTCGGCTTCGTACTCAGGTTGTCAATTCGATTACTCAGCGATAGCCAACCGTCTGTGGAATGGGGTCGATGCTCCAAGTCCACCTGGTAGGCCTTCTGGTTCTCGCCATTGACCTGCGGGGTTTAGTTGGCTGCGGCATCACTAAACAGAAGGTCTCGCAGCTCTGTCAGACGCTCGAGAAGCAGGGGCTAAATACCTCAGCTTTTCAATTGCTGCAGCTGGCTGGGGGTGTAATAAACCACCCATCTCTGCATTATTGGCCAATTGAATGGCAATCTGTTTGTGGCCTTCCCACAGGTAGCGTTGATGGCATTAACCTCTTTGTTGCTTTTGGCACATTTGCATTTGAACTTGAAGATTGTCCGGTTCTGGCGGTATTGATTGTGATGACAATTTTGTTAGCTTGTTGTTTGGCAAGTTAAACCAGTTACCCAGTAAGATTTAATTGGTTGGCTCATGTTTCGCTGATAGTTGCTTCCCTAAATTCCAAATAATGACGGAACCGGTCCCTGGTGCAATGCATGGTGAACATTGGCATTTTTACGCCCACGACTGCAAATATCGTGTCTCTTTCTCTCTTCAGTAGTGAATCCTAGGACCCAAGGACCACAGGCGGCCGCGGTTCGCGCCAGCATGGGGTGAAACAATCCATCACTGCGATGCCGAAGCCTGTTTGGCTGGTGCGTCCCCGCCCTGACGGGGGCTGCGATTACGTCAATTTTCAACCCGATCTTGAGGGTTTGTCGTCCGGCACGGTGGTCATGCGTGAAGGCAGCCATTTGCCCCCCCAGATCCCCCTGCTCAAGCATCGTCAGCGCCTGCTGCTGGCTGATGCTGAGCTCTGCTTCCTCCAACTCCAGCAGGACGACGGTTACCAAAACAGTGAGCCTTTGTTCTAGGGGCACTCTTTTCGTCCCATTGCTGGGCTGGCCTCGATAGGCTTCGTTCCTATGAATCAACGTTCCGATTCGCCCTCGCCGCCGGCCGATGCCCCTGGTCCCTACGAGCGCTTGGGGATTACGGCTGATGCCAGTTTTGATGAGGTCCAGGCGGCTAAACGGGCCCGCCTGCTCGAAGTGGCAGGCGACACCATGGCCTCCTCCAAAGTGGAGGCCGCGTACGACGCCGTGTTGATGGAGCGCTTGAAGGAGCGCCAGCAAGGCAAGGTGAGCACCGCAGCTAAAACCGCATCCCAGCGGGAACAGGTGCCGCCGGCCCAGAAATTGTCTGTGTCCGCCCTGCCCAAGCTTCCCCAGCTGCCAAAGCTCACCCAGTTGCCCAAATTTGCCCAGGCGGCCCTGCCCAGGGTGTCGCCGGCGGCCCAGGGCCGGGAACTCTGGTTTCCTCTGGCCACATCAGGTGTTTTGCTCGGCCTGTTGGTGTTGGTGCCTGCGGCCCCGCCGGAGTTGTTGTTGGCCTTGGCTACAGGCATGGCCGTGATCAATCTCCAGCGGCGCACTGGCAAGTTTCTCAAGGCTGTGGGCTGGAGCGTTGGCTTGCTGAGCCTCGGTTTGGTGCTCGGTGGTCTGCTGGCGGCGGGCTTGGATCCATCCCTCCCCATGGGCTTTCCCCTGTCTTCTGTCCAGGTGCAGAGCTTGCCTGCCCTGGTGGTGTTGCTTTTGGGAGCGCTGCTGCTCGGTTAGGGCCCCAAGGGAGCAACTCGCTTCAGCTGACAGCCTGAATCAACGCTTCCAGTTCAGGCGGTTCCACCACGTAATGCTCATTGCAGAAGTGGCAGATCAGCTCTGCCTGGCCGTCTTCCTGCAGCATGGCGGTGAGTTCATTGCGGCCCAGCAGTTGCAGGGCCCCAACGCTGCGGTCCCGGCTGCAGGTGCACTGGAATCTCACGCCCTGGCGGTTGGCCAACCTTTCCAGGGGCTGGGGATCGAGGTCGGGGAAGATGTCTTCGAGGAGTCCCTGCAGGTTGGTGGCGTGCTCGGCTAGCCGTTGGCTGAAGCCCCTCACCTCCTGGCAGCGCTCCTCCAAAAGGGCCACCAGGGCGGGTTCGCGGGCGGCCTTGGGGAGCACCTGCACCAGCACTCCACCGCTGCAGCGCACCCCCTGGCTATCGATCTGTTCGCCTACAAACACCGCCGATGGGGTTTGCTCGGAATGGACCAGGTAGGAGGCGAGGTCGTCGCCAATGCCACCGCTCACCAGTTCTACCGTGGAGCTGAACGGTTCACCTTCGCCCAGGTCGCGGACGACGTGGAGGTAGCCCGTGCCGGTGGCTGTTTTGAAGTCGAACTGGCTGCCGCCATCGATGGGTTGCACCAGATCCAGCTCGAGCTGGGGGTTGCCCACGTAGCCCCGCACAGTGCCATCGCGCCCCGCATCCACCATCAATCCCTTCAGGGGTCCATCGGATTGGATGCGCAGGTTGACCCGGCCATGGGCCACCTTCATGGAGCTGGCGAGCAGTAGACCGGCCGTCATGGCACGCCCCAATAGGGCCGTGGTGATATACGACAGCCCATGCCTTTGGCGGGCCACCCGACTGGCTTCGGTGGTGGTCACGGCCACCATGCGGATGCCTCCATCGGCGGCCGTAGCCCGCAACAACTGGTCGCCCAAAGGATGATTCCCTGATTCAGGCATCGTACGAATCGCTCTTCAGGGCCCTGGCAGCTCGAGGGGGGCGAGCATGCCGTCGTGCATGCGCCATCCCTGGGCGATCACCCCAACGAACAGCTCCGGTTCGTGGGTGACCACCAACAACATTCGGTCCTTCGAGAGCACTGCTAGAAGATCAAGGATCTCGCGGCGCACGCTCCAGTCGAGGCCTGCCGTGGGTTCATCGAGGAGCAGCACCTTGGGGTTGCGTAGTAATTGCACCGCTAGGGCCAGCCGGCGTTGTTGGCCGCCACTGAGCTGTTCCGGTGCATGCTGGAGGGAGAGGCCCCCCAGGCCCACCAGGGCAAGCACGGCTTCGGCGTTGTCGGCACTGAGGCGCCGCTGGCCCAATTTCAGTTCCTGGCCCACGCTGAGCCCTAGGAAATGGCGCTCGGGAAACTGAAAGACCAGGCCGCACAGCCAGCGCCGTTGGCGACCGTTGAGCCCTTCGCCATCCCAGGTGATCGAGCCGGTCTTGGGCTCCGCCAGACCACTCATCACCTCGAGCAAGGTGGTTTTGCCGCAGCCACTGGGACCTGCCACCAGGGCGGGCGTTCCGAGGGCTAGTTGCAGATTGATCTGGCGCAGCACCGGTGAAGCGGCGGTTGCGCTTTGGTACGAGACGTCGCGCAGCTCAAGCATCTGCCAAGCATGCCTGGTGTGTTGGGGGCCTGGCGTGTTTGATAGGGGGATCGTTGTTGTTTTGGTCCGAGTCATGGAGGTGCGTTTCCGCGAATTTGACCCTTTCAATTGCTGGATCTGGTTGCGCTTTGCCAATCCCCCCGGCGGCGGTGAACGGGGCTACGTGGAAACGGCCTTGGATAGCTGGTTTTTCCTGGGTAAATGCGGCGCCTTCAACGCTGAGGCGTTGCAGGTGCACGAGGAGGGCGCCGAGCTCAGCTGGATGGCCTACGACAGCGAAGACGCCCAGGCGGCCATGCCCGCCTTGATGCACAACATGGGTCCGATGGAATACCAGGAGAACTGGGCCCGCTGCTGGCTCGACCTGGGCACCAGTGATGGCTTCGCCCTCGATGTCTTGATCAATGCCCTGCGCCAGCTCAACCATGATGTGGTGGAGATTGAGGAGCTCTTGATCGGGGGGCTCAACGAGGACTGGCCGATTGAGGAGCAACCCGAGTCGGTGTTCGACGACTAGCGCGATCGGCCCCTCCCCCAGTAGCCAGTGGTCCGAGAACTGCGCCGCCTATTGATCCCCCCCCACCGCCTGGTGGGCGAGGGCCCTGAGCTGCCGCTCGTGGCCGAGGAATTGCACTACCTGCGCCGGGTGTTGCGGCTGCGCGAGGGCGACCGTTTTTCCCTGGTTGATGGGGCGGGCCATCTCTGGAGCGCCACCCTTGCGGGCGGCACCCGGGCGGTCCTGGATCAACCGGTGGATGGGCCCCTGCTGGCGGAAGCCAGGCCTTTGCTGCCCCTGGAATTGGCGGTGGCCTTGCCCAAGCGCGATGGGGAGTTGGTGCTGCGCATGGCCTGTGAATTGGGCTTTGATCGCCTCACGCCCCTCAAGGCTGAGCGCAGTGTTCCAGGCCCGTTCAACAGCGAGCGCTGCCAACTGATCCTGCGGGAGGCGGTGGAGCAGTGTGAGCGGTTGTGGTCTCCTGAACTTGCGGCCTTGCAGCCAGCCCAGGCCTGCTTGGGCCAACCGCCCTTGGGTCTGGGTCTGCTAGCGACGACGCGGCGCGAAGGTCTTCCCTTGCTCGAGGCGGTGCTGGAGCAGGCAAGCCTTTCTGCTCAAGGCGCCGTGATGGCGATCGGCCCAGAAGGGGGCTGGAGCCCCGCCGAAGAAGAACTGGCCATCTCCCAGGGCTGGATTCCGGTCAGCCTGGGGCCCACGATTCTGCGCAGTTCCACTGCAGCGGTAGCAGCTGCGGCCCTGCTCAGCCATTGGCGGGCGGGCTTGTAGGGGCCGCTGTACACCCAGCTATCAGCTTTGGATATCAGCTCTTGAGCATGTCTTTGCCCATGGTCTTAAAGCCCGCGAGGTTCGCGCCGGCGCGGCGGCGGGCCGTGGGGACTGCGTTGACGGGATTGAGGCAGTCGGGAGCGAAGGTGGCGTTAATCGGCGCTGGCATGGCTTCTTGGGCAGCCCGCAGTTCGGCGGCGATGGCTTCCGTCGTGGTGAGGGTGCTGACGGGGGCTTCGCTGCTGCCAGCTTGTTTGGCTTCGGGGGAAGCTCCGCCTGCCTTGGGCGCTTGGAACTGGAAGGAATCACCAGGCAAGACTGCTGCAGTCTTGCGTGCTGAAGCTTCGGTGGCAGAGGCTTTGATTGCTGAAGCTTTCTCAGTGGCTGGCCTGATCGCAATCGTGGCCGGTTCGGCGCCTTCGCTGCCGAAATCGTGGCGGAAAACTTCCTTGCGGTTAAACACCATGACGGCAGCAACGTCTTGAGTCGATTATCGATGGCGGTTGGCCACTTCAGCGGCCTGGCTTAGATCTGTGCAACAGAAGCGAGGTCCCTGCGTTGATTGCCGTCCTGGTGAGCTGGTTCTATGCCCTGTTGATCAATGGGCTTTTGATTGCCCTGGCCCAGCGACTGCCCCTGCTGACCAAGGCGGGCTGGGTGCATGCCGGCATCCTCGGCACCCTCCTTTGGGGCAGCTTGGGCCCCAGGGGCTGGTTGGCCGTGGTGGCCTATTTGGCCCTGGGTTCGATGGTCACCAAGCTGGGCTTTCGCAGCAAACAGGCCCGGGGTGTGGCAGAAGCGAGGGGTGGCCGGCGGGGCCCCGAAAATGTCTGGGGTTCGGCGGCCACCGGTGCGGTGTTGGCCCTGGCAACCCAACTCCTCCCCCCCCAGGCCACCCCCGTGTTGCTGGTGGGTTTTGCTGCCAGTTTTGCCGCCAAGTTGGGGGACACCTTCGGCAGTGAAATCGGCAAGCGCTGGGGCCGCCACACCCTGTTGATCACCACCTTTCGAGCGGTCCCCCCCGGTACGGAGGGGGCCATCAGCCTGGAGGGCACTGCCGCCAGCCTTGTGGGCAGTGCCCTGATGGCCTCGCTGATAGCCCTGTTGGGGCTGCTGCCAACGGCGATGGGGTGGATCCTCGTGACCGTGGTGGGCTTGCTGGCAACCCTGATTGAAAGCGTGATTGGGGCAACCTGCCAACACCGCTTCAGCTGGCTCACCAATGAACTGGTGAATGGCCTGCAAACCACGATTGCGGCCCTCATCGCCATGGCCTGCTTCCTGCTACTGGGCCTCCCGTCGCAGGTTGTGGCGTAGCTGGTCGAGGGCGGCTTCAGCGCGGGCTTGGGCTTGTTTGGGACCGATCCGTAACTGAAAACCAAGTTCTTTCCAGCTGCGTTCAAGAATCCAGTGGCCTTGGAGTAGGGCGCGATCCAGGCCCGGTAGGGCCTTCAACTGGCACTCCAGCCAGCTCCGCTGCGCCTGGGCGGGGCCCTCGGTTGGGTCTTCGCTGGGATGGTTGAGGCCCTCGCTGGTTTCTGGATCGGCAATCTGATCCACCAGGCATGGGCTTTCCCCCCAGGTTTGATGGCTCCCAGGAAAAGGGGCATCGAGGCTCAGCACTTTCAGGGCCCGCTGCACGCGGTTGGCTTCTTCCAGCTGCTCAATCCGGCAGTTCAAGGCGCCTGCAAGTTCGGCGGTACCCAGGGCTGCTGCGCCCTGGCGCCGCCGTTGTTCCTCCAGCCGTCGTGCCCGCTGGTGTAGTTCGCGCAGTCGCCTGGGGGTTTTGAGCGGTTGGCCGTTGTCCCGCTGGTCGTGCAAGATCGCACCGCGGATGTAAGGCACCGCAAAACTGCTTAGGCGGCAATCCCGTTGGAGGTCGAAGGCCTCCACGGCCCGAATCAGCCCCATGCTTCCCGCCGAAACCAGCTCGTCAAAGGGTTGGCCTGTTTGCTTGCTGAGGCGGTTAGCAACCTGGCGCACGAGGGCCAAATTTTCGCTGACCAGGGCATTGCGCCAGTGGAGGCTGAGCTCAGCCTGTTTGGATTGGTTGGCCTGGGCCAAGGCTTGGAGCCATTGCTTGTTGCGTGAGCGACGTTGGGACTTGGTGGGGGTGGATAGGGCCATGGAGCCTGGACGATGAAGACGCCGGTAGGGGGCATCTACGTTCTTTGTTCGCCCGGGTTGTGGCGTCCCCCAGGGGGAGGAATGCCCCTCACCTGTTTGGGTGATTCGCAGCGGCGGCTGGACCCTGATCGGCCCATTGCAGAAGGGCAGGCCAGTGGCTGATGCGTTCGTACACCTGGCGATGCCCTTCGGTGTTGAGATGCAGCCCATCCCCACAGAGCCACTGCCGCCAGTTGGGATTCGCCAGTAGCCCATCGAGCAGGGGCAAAAACGGCACATCGGCGTCGAGGCAGGCTTCCTCCAGCAGGGCCTCGTAGCGGCGGATGTCGTCGAGTTGATACCAAAGAACCTCGGCATAGGGCATGGCGGCTTCATCCACCGGCGCCAGTCCCAAGACATGGACCGGGGCCAGGGCCTTGGCCGTGGCGAGCAGCCGCTTTAAACCAAAGAGAAAGCCCTCGGGGTCCAGTTGCTGCCGACCATCGGCCCGCCCCACCCGGGCCGCATCGTTGTGGCCGATGCCGATCAGGATTCCCTGGGGGCTCTGACGCCTTAGTTCTCCGCGGCGGCCCACCTCATCCACCAGGCGGGCCGCCAGGCGTTCCAAGCCATCACCCCGCACGCCCAGGTTGTACAAAACTGGGCCGTTGGATCGCCCCATCCAGTCGCGTCTCAGCCGTTCACACCAGCCCCCCTCGAGGGGATCCCCCCAGCCCTGCACGCCGCTATCGCCAAGCACCACCAACTTCTTGGGATTGGTCATCACCATGGGCGGTTTCGAGGAGTTGGTGGCGAGCACGGTCGCTGAGATCTTCTCCCAGCAGGGTCAGCGCGGCATAGACGGCAACCAGGGCAAGCAGTTGGTCCCAAGCAAAGGAGCTGAGGGCCTCAAGGAGTTGGCTGCCGAGGCCCGTGGCCCCCACCAGACCCACCACCACAGATTCCCGCAGGATCACGTCGGCCCGGTAGGCCCCGTAGGCCAGGTAGGGGCGCGCCAGAGAGCTAAAGCGTCCATACAGCAGGGCAATGCTGGGACCTGTCCCCCCACTGATCAGGGCCTGTTCAGGTGCCCTGTCGGCCGTTTCGGCGCACTCCAGCAACAAGCGGCCCAGGATGCCGAGGTTGTGGAACCCCAGGGCAAGGGCAGCGGTTGGCACGCCTGGTTTGAGCACAAACAACAGCAACAGGGCTGTCAGGGGCGGTGGCCAGAGCCTGGCGAGCAACCAGATCCCGCGCACGAGGAGTTTGCCCAGGGGCCAGGCCGCCACCAAGAGCAGCAATAGGGGAGCACCCCCCACGGCGAGAGCCGCAGCGAGGCCCGTGAGCACGATGGTGTTGCCCACCAGCGATGGCCAGTTCAAGCCCGCCAATTCGGCCCAGTGCGGCGGCCCGATGGGCGGCAGGGGCTGCCAGTGCAGCAAGGCCCCTGGATCGATCTGTTGGCCCTGGGCGATCCATACAAGAAGGGGTATTAACGCCGCCCCAAGGGCCACCAGTTCTTGGCCTTGCCGGCCACTCACCATTGCTTTTTTGGTGAAGCGATTCGGCATCGACCACCGGTGGCGAAGCCAGCCCAGCAGGGTTTCGAGCAGCACCATGGCGGCCAGCAGCACCCAAAGGCCGCTCCAGAGTTCCTTGAAGTTGAGCGATTGCAGGGTGAGCCTCAGTTCGGTGCCCAGGCCGCCCAGGCCAAAGACGCCCAGCAGGGTGGCACTGCGCAGTGCACACTCGAGCCGGTAGCTGCTGTAGCTCAGTAGTTGGGGCAACAGCGGCGGCCCCAGGGCCGTGACCAGGGCCGGCCCCGCTGGTGCTCCAGCCGCGCGCAGGGCGTTGAGGTTGCCCGTGGGCAAGGCGTCGATCAGGTCACTGACAACCCTGGCCACCAGGGCACCGAAGGGGATGGCAATGGCCACCACGGCCACCACGGGTTCGAGGCCCACCAGTTGGAGCAGCAGTAACCCCCAGAGCAGCTCATGGATCGAGCGGGGGATGGCGAGCAGTTTGCGGATTAGTTCCGCGGGTGCCCCATGGCCGAGCACCGCCCGCCAGACCGTGCGGGAGCTGGCAATGCCCAAGCCCACCCCGAGCACCATGCTTCCCGCCCAGCCGAGGAGGGCCATCGACACGGTGGTGCCGAGCCCGCTGATCACCGACTGGATCACCACCGGATCAAGGGAGGGCTGTACGGCGGCCATGGCGAATTGGCCGACGAGCTCCCAGCCACCGCCATGGATCAGCTGGGGCAAAACCAGCAGCACCGGAATCAGCACCAGGGCTGGCATCAACACCCAGAGCGGCGCTGCCGGACGTAGGGAGATGCTCCTCAAAGGCTGCTGGCATAGAGCGCCGTCAGCTGGTCTTTGGCGAGTTGATCCACCGGTTGATCGAACATCACCCGTCCAGCCCTCAGGCCCACCACGCGATCAAACCCGCCCAGGAGATCCGGCCGGTGCAAGCTCATCACCAGGGCCCGAGGTGCCCTGGTGAAATCCAATAAGAGGGCTAGGAGTTCTTCGGCGAGCCTGGGGTCGAGGCTGGCCAGGGGCTCATCCGCCAGCACGAGCAGGGGCTCCTGGCGCAGGAGCCGGGCGATGGCTACGCGCTGGCGTTGGCCACCGGAGAGGGACGCAACGGGCCGATCCAGCAGGGCCTGATCCAGGTCAAGCTTTTCCAGGGCAGCTGCGCAACGCCCAGTCTCGAGCGGCAGCAGCAGGTTGAGCAGGGCTTTGGGCCATCCCCATTGGGCCAAGCGAGCCCCATTGAGGTTTTGCTGCACGGTGAGTTCTTCGATCAGGCGCAGGTCTTGCCAGAGGGTGCCAATGCGGGCCTGTTGACGGCGGCGTTGGCGCCGGCTTTTGGCTGGAGGCGCCCCCTGCCAGAGCACGGTGCCCCCATTGGGTTTGATCAATCCATTGGCCACCGCCAGCAGGCTGCTTTTCCCCGCCCCGCTGGCCCCAATCAGGGCAACCCGTTCCCCGGGCGCAATGCTGAGCTTGATGGCTTCGAGGCGCTGTTGGCCTCGACCGGCCAGGGTGATGCCCTGCAGTTCAAGCAGGGCAGGGCCTGGGCCCCCATCGCTTGGGGCACCTGGGTTATCAGCCATTAACCTCTGACTGATCACGGGCAGCTTGCGGGTATGGATCTGGGTTCCGTTCCATCCTGCCTTTTCTCCACCCAAACCCTTGCCCACTGGATGGCCTACGGGGCCGCCCATCCCCTGCCTTTGGCCGCTACGGGCCTAGGAGCGGATTTGAATCATTCCCCCGGAACAATTTTGCCTAGGGGATTTTTCCTCTTTCTTGGTCTTCTTTATCTCCTGGCATTGGCGGCAGATCGCTGGGCCACCCGGTTGGGGGTGCCTGCCGCCTTAACGGTCCTGGTGGTGGGCATGTTGGTGAACTTCAACGATGGTGATTTTTTGGCGCTTGACCATGCCCAGGTCGAAACCCTGCATGTGATGAGCTTGGCCCTGCTTTTGTTCTATTCAGGCCTTAAAACGGACCTTCGCCGCTTCCGGATTCACCTCAGCTTCGCCCTATTGCTCTCCACTCTGGGAGTGGTGGTGAGCCTCATCTCCCTTGGCTCTTGGCTGGTGTGGCTGGGTTCGCCAGGGGGCGATCTTTTGGTCCTTGGCTGGCAGCAGCGAATGCCCTGGGGTGCGGGCTTGCTTGCCGCAGCTTGTTTGATGGCCACCGATGGCTCTGCCACCGAAGACCTCCTGCAGCCCTTGCGGCGTTGGCTACCCCGGGATGTCAGCGACGTGTTGCAGTTCGAAGCTGCCCTCACCAATTTGGCTGCCATTCTTTGCTTTGGTTTTATCTCGGCCTTTTTTCAGGGCCAGGCCCATGGCGGCCATGGGCATCTTCATGCCACCTATGGCTCGGGAGTTGTTGTTGAGGAGTTGCTGAATTTGCTGAAACACCTGTTTGCTGGGGTTTTGGCGGGAATCCTGGTGGGACTTGGCGCCAGCCTGTTGATCGATCGAGTGCTGCGCGAGCATTCCCAGTTACTGGTTCTGGCCATATCCGTAGCTTTTGTCTCCTACGGCTTGGGCAATACGTTTGGAGGTGGAGGGATCGTAGCGGTGTTTGTTTGTGGCCTCGTAATGAGTAACTGGCGTTATCAAGATTCATGGGTTAACCACGAGGCTTTGCAGAAAGTTTTGCTGCCGTTTAACACCTTGGCTGAATACACAATCTTGTTGTTGTTGGCCTTTTTGGTTCACCCTGAGCGGATGGTCGGAATATTGCCCCTTGGTTTTGCTACAGGGCTGATTCTGTTGTTTGTGGTGCGTCCTTTGGCCGTACTGATCATCCATCGCTCGAGCCAGATGAATCGCGGGGCTCTGCTAGCTATTTCCTTCTGTGGTGTCCGGGCGGCGGTGCCCCTGGCCCTGTCCATGAGCCTGGTTTTGGAAGTACCGGAATTGCGAGGTGTGAGCCCTGCCATTGCAGAGACATTGGCTCAAAACTTGGCCGCGGTGGTTTTTATCGTGATCTTTGTGGATCTCGTGATCCAGGGGCTGCTGGCCAGGCCCCTGGTTCGAAGACTGGGCCTTACGGGGGCAGAACCAAGACCAACCCCATGATCTTGGCCTTGGTCTTGGTTCTGGATTAGGTCTTGCGGGAACCGATCAGCGGATTTTGCCGATCTGCCGGCCCACCTGCTCAATCTGCTTGTACTCAGCCCCGTTGACCTTGGTGAACTGTTGGGCCCCAAACAAGGTCAGGATTTGCTTTTGCTCGGGATCACTTGCCCGCCAGCTGATGATGGCCTTGGCGAGCTTGGTGGTGAACCCTTTGCCAAAGCTTTGATCCAGGTTGGGCTGGGCTAGCCACAGGTAATCGGGGTAAGGGCTGGTGCGCCAAATCACTTGGACCTTGGCTCTGTTGACCTTGCCGTTGCGGAGGTTGGATTTCCAAACCTGTTCATTTACGGCGCCTGCTTGATAGGCCCCGCTTTGGACCAGGGCAATGGTGGCGTCGTGGCTGCCGCTGAACCCCGGTGCTCCGCCTGCAAAATCACTCAATTTCACGCCCGCTTGGCTGAGAAAGTATTGGGGCATGAGGCGCCCCGAGGTGGAGCTTTCCGATCCGAAGGTGAAGCGCTTGCCCTTGAGTTCGCTCAGCCCCTTCACATTCCGGATTGGCTTGAGGCCACTGGCGGTGTTGGCGATGAACACCGAATAAAACTGGGCATCGATATCCCGTTGGGCAATCATGCGCGCCCCAGGTTTGAGCAGGGTGGCCTGCACGCCGGTGAGGCCACCAAACCAAACCACATCCAAATTGCCGGTGCGGAAGGCACTCACCGCAGCGGAGTAGTCGGTGACGGGCACATATTTGACGGTGACCCCAAGTTGCTGGGAGAGCTCATTGGCGACGAGCCCGTAGAGCCGATTCAGTTTTTCAGGGTTTTGATCCGGGATAGCACCGATGCGCAGCACGGGTTTTTGCACCTCTGCCTGAGCCGGAATAAGGCCAACGGCGCTGAGGGCCGTTGGATTCAGGGCAGGAAGAGCAGGCAGTAGGGCCAGCGACAGGCCAACGGCAACGGCGGTGAAGCGGGCGGGAATGCGCATGGAATCAGAACGGTTTAGGCGGGATTGGGAAGCCCTAAAGGGAGCTCAAAAAGCGCTGAAGGCGCTCGAGGCCATCCTCGATCGTTGCAGGTGACGCGGCACAGGAGAGGCGAATGCAGCGGTCATCGCCAAAGGCCACTCCCGGCACGACAGCCAGCCCCACCTCGTCGAGTAGGCGGTTGCACAGCGTCATCGAATCGAGCCCGAAATGGCTCACATCCGGGAACGCGTAAAAGGCCCCTTCTGGGGCCATGAGTTTCAGGCCCTCCATGGCCATGAGGCCCTCCGTGAGCAGGCTGCGGCGCCCGTTGAACTCGGCGGCCATGGCGTGGACGCACTGCCTTGATCCGCTGATGGCCGCCAGGGCCCCGAATTGGGCGAAGGTGCAGACATTGCTGGTGGTCTGGCTTTGCAGGGCGCTGGCGGCGCCAATCACCTCTTGGGCTCCGGCCAGCCAGCCGATGCGCCAGCCGGTCATGGCCCAGCCCTTGGCAAAACCATTCACCGTGAAGATCCGGTCGGACAGATCCGGGGCCACTGCCGCAAGGCTGTGGTGGGTGTGGCCAGGTGCCAGGAGAAATTCATAGATCTCGTCGCACACCACGAGCACCTGGGGATGGCGGCGCAGGACGTTGGCAATGGCTTCCAACTCGGCTCGACTGAGCACCATGCCCGTGGGATTGCCCGGGCTGTTGAGTACTAGCAGCCGGCTCGCTGGGGTGATGGCCGCCTCCAGTTGCTCGGGCTTGAGCCGGAAGCCCTGATCGGCATCACTGGGCAGTTCTTTCACCGAGGCCCCAGCCATCCGGGCAATCTCGGGATAGCTCAGCCAGTAGGGGGCAGGCAGCAGCACGGATGAATTCCGGGGTGTCGAAATCCGGTTCGCCTGCACTGAGGCTGCAGACATCGGCCCCATCGGCGCGCAATTGTTTGGCCTTGGCAGCGATGGCCAGGGTTAGCGAAGGCTGGAGAGCCTTGGCTCGATCGGAGAGCAAGCCCCTATCCGGCATGGTTCATGGGGGCCGGCATGGGGCAATGGCCGGCTACAGGTGGCGCGGCATGAGCTATGCAACCACTTTGCCCCACGCATCAACCCGGCAGGGTTCATCCCTACACCAAACAAAATCCCCAACCAAATCTCCAAACCCAAGTCCCATCCATGGCCGATGCTCCAGCCCCCGGTTCGGCGCCCGATTGGGCGGCTTTCGCCATGGCCTGTGGTGCCTGTACCCGTTGCGGCCTCAGCTCCGGGCGCGAGCAGGTGGTGATCAGCCGAGGCCACCATGAGGCGCGCTTGATGTTGATCGGGGAAGCCCCTGGCGCCACCGAAGATGCGCAGGGAGAGCCCTTTGTGGGCCGCTCCGGTCAGCTGCTTGACCAGCTTTTGGCTGAAGCCGGCCTCGATCCCAGCCGGGATATCTACCTGTGCAATGCGGTGAAGTGCCGCCCCCCTGACAACCGCAGGCCCCGGGGTGGGGAACTGGCTGCCTGCCGTCCTTGGTTGGATCAACAAATTGCCTGGGTGGATCCCCCCTTGATTGGCTTGCTCGGAGCGACCGCCTTGGCGGGGGTGTTGGGGGTGAAGTCGGGCATGACCCAGCTGCGCGGCCAATGGCTGGCTGGCGAGGGGCCGCTGCTCGGCGGCCGTCTGTTGCTTCCCCTCTTCCATCCTTCCTATCTGCTGCGCAATCCATCGGGGGCTGAGGGCAAGCCGAAGTGGCTGACCCGGGAGGATCTTCGCGGCGCTGCCGAGCGGCTTCGCCAATTGACCGCTTCCCTGTGACAGGCTTGGCCCATCTCCAGGTCTCTTCACCATGACTGGCACCCTGGCCCGTCCCGAAGCTTCCGCAACCGATTGGGCTAACGATCCCCGCTTTGACACGGTGATCCGTCGCCGCAAAACCCGCAGCGTGCGGGTGGGTGACATCTGGATCGGCAGTGACCACCCCGTGGCGGTCCAATCGATGATCAATGAGGACACCCTCGACATTGAAGGGGCCACCGCAGGGATTCGCCGGCTGCATGAGGCGGGCTGCGAAATTGTGCGTCTCACCGTGCCTAGCCTGGCCCATGCCAAGGCGGTGAAGGAGATCCGCCAGCGCCTGGAAGACACCTACCAGCCGGTGCCCTTGGTGGCCGATGTGCACCACAACGGCATGAAGATCGCCCTGGAGGTGGCCCAGCACGTGGACAAGGTGCGGATCAATCCTGGCCTGTTTGTCTTTGACAAGCCCGATCCCAATCGAACCTCCTTTTCCGACGCTGAAATCGCGGAGATTGGTGAACGGATCCAGGCCACGTTTGAACCCTTGGTGACCTTGCTCAAGGAGCAGGACAAGGCCCTGCGCATCGGGGTTAACCACGGTTCCTTGGCAGAGCGGATGCTCTTTACCTACGGCGATACGCCCGCGGGGATGGTGGAATCGGCATTGGAATTCATCCGCATTTGCGATCGCCTCGACTTTCACAACATTGTGATTTCGATGAAGGCGTCGCGGGCTCCGGTGATGCTCGCGGCCTATCGGTTGATGGCCCATCGCATGGACGCTGAGGGTTTCCATTACCCCTTGCACCTGGGCGTCACCGAGGCCGGTGATGGCGATTACGGCCGAATCAAAAGCACCGCTGGCATCGCCACCCTCCTGGCCGATGGTTTGGGCGACACGATCCGCGTCTCCCTTACCGAAGCCCCTGAGAAAGAAATCCCTGTTTGCTACTCGATTCTTCAGGCGCTCGGCTTGCGCAAGACCATGGTGGAGTACGTGGCCTGCCCCAGCTGCGGCCGGACCTTGTTCAACCTGGAAGAGGTGCTGCACCAGGTGCGCTCGGCCACGGCCCACCTCACCGGCCTCGATATTGCCGTGATGGGCTGCATCGTGAATGGCCCGGGTGAGATGGCCGATGCCGATTACGGCTATGTCGGCAAAACCCCTGGAACCATTTCCCTGTACCGCGGTCGCGATGAGATTCGTCGGGTGCCGGAAGCCGAGGGTGTGGAGGCGTTGATTGCCCTGATTAAGGAGGATGGCCGCTGGGTTGAACCCGAGGCCTGATACCCCATTGCCTTCGGTTTTCGCCCTGCTCGAAGCCTGGCTTCGGCGATTAGCTTGTGGGGATCACTAGGGCATTGGGAGCTCGAAGCATGGCCAGGGGACACGCCAAGGTGCTAGTGCTCGCAGGTGTTGGAGCAACGGGGCTTCTGGCGTCAATCGCCCTCCCCCCTTTGCTTGCACCAAGTGGGGCTTCGCTCATCAGCGATAGCCCGAAGGAGGTGATGGACCAGGCCTGGCAGATCGTCTTCCGCGACTATCTCGATATCAACGGCAAATACACGCCGGAGCAGTGGCGCAAGCTGCGCAAGGCCATGTTGGCCAAGACCTATGGCAGTCCGAAGGAAGCCTATGAAGGCATTCGGGGCATGCTGTCCAGCTTGGACGACCCCTACACCAAGTTTCTGGACCCGCGGGAGTTCAAGGAACTGCAGATCGATACCTCGGGGGAGCTCTCCGGGGTTGGCATCCAGCTGAGCCTTGAGAAGGACACCAAACAATTGGTGGTCATTTCCCCGATTGAAGGTTCCCCAGCCTCCAAGGCTGGCGTTCAGCCGAAGGACGTGATTCTGGCCATCGATGGCAAGAGCACCAAGGGCATGGGCACCGAAGACGCGGTCAAATTGATCCGCGGCCAGGCTGGCACCATCGTTACCCTAACCCTCAAGCGCAAGACCCAAACCCTGGACGTGGCGTTGACGCGCCAGAGAATTGAGTTGCATGCGGTCGAGCACCAACTCAACACCACCCCCGACGGCGGCAAGGTGGGTTATATCCGTCTTAAACAATTCACGGCAACGGCTACGAAAGATATGCGCCTTGCCGTTCAGGATTTGGAGGCGAAGGGTGTCGATGGTTATGTACTTGATCTACGCAGCAACCCCGGTGGATTGTTGGTCGCCAGTATCGAAATTGCCAGGGAGTGGCTCAATGAGGGCACGATTGTGTCCACCAAAACCCGCGACGGCATTCAAGACATCAAGCGGGCTACGGGTCGGGCGCTGACTGATAAACCCCTGGTGATTTTGGTCAACGAGGGTTCCGCTAGTGCCAGTGAGATCCTCTCCGGTGCCCTCCAGGACAACCACCGCGCCCTGCTGGTGGGTCAAAAGACCTTTGGTAAGGGTCTGGTGCAATCAGTTCGCGGCCTCTCCGACGGCTCCGGCATGACCGTGACCGTCGCCAAGTACCTCACCCCCAGTGGCCGGGATATCCACAAGCACGGCATTGACCCGGATGTGTCGGTCAAGATGACTGCGCTGGAGGCCCAGCGGCTGAAGCTTGAGGATCTGGGTACCCGGCGCGATCCCCAATACAAGGTGGCAGAAAACACCCTGGTGAAACAGCTCAATACCCTCAAGGCTTCTGCCAAATCTTCCGCCAAGCCGGGTGTGCAGGCCTACAGCCCCACGGGTGCCAATTTGCCCTCAGCCCTGCCCAAGAACTAAGGGGACTGGATGGTTAAGGCTGATTTGGCAACGGAAGACAGCAGCTCCGGCTCCCTATGGCAAAGCAAGCCCTGGTGGTGCCAGCCCTGGACCATCCTGCTGACCGGCCTGATGGCGATGGCTGGCAGCTGGCTGCTCTTACACCGCTGGTGGATTTCTGCGCCGGTGGCCCTGGGGGTCTTGCTGTGGTGGTGGCTCTTTTTGGTGGTGGTGCCGCGGGCCTACCAAGCTGAACTGAACCAAGGGCCTGATTAGGCGACGGGCTGCATCAGGCCACCACCGGGGCTGGAATCGTCGTCGTCGTTGTTGTTGCCAGGGTTGTTCATCGTTGCCATCAGGACAAGACCGACCAGCCCCACAAGTGCGGAGGTCAGGCCGGAGCCAAATTCGAAACCCGAGCCGATATCGAGGAGTTCACCCATGGCCCAGCCGTCAACGTTCTAAGAATCGTAACGAAGGTTTGCGCTCGCCCGTGAGGGGCCTCTCAACGCTCATGGGCCCTAGACAGTCAGGACCGCTTCGTTTTGGGCCTTGAGCTGCTCGATGCGCTGGGCATCGGTGAGGCCATCGGAGCCTGGGATTTGTTCCGCCATCAGATTCAGCCAGTCCATCAGCTGCTCCAACTGCTTTTCCATGGGCAGCATGCCCAGGCCCCTGGCGAGCACCTTGGCCGTGCTACCCGATCCGGCCTGGAAGACCAGGCGGCCATGGAGGTGGGTGGGAAGGGCCTGGCGCAGGTTGCGGAAGGCGGGTTCTTCCATCGGTGTTTCCAAGGCGATGTTGGGCTTTTCAGGCTTGATTCGCGAGAAGCCGCAGCGCTTGGCCACCAGCTTGAGTTGCATCAGCAGGAGCAGTGATTGCACTGGTGCCGGGATGGCGCCGTAGCGGTCGACCCAGCCAGCGGCCAGTTCCACCAGGTTCTCCTTGGAGGTGCAATCGGCTGCCTGGCGGTAGGCGGTGATTTTTTCATCGTTTTCGGTGATCCAATCGCCCGGGATAAAGGCCGTCACGGGCAGGTCGATTTGGGTGTCTTCGACGGCTGGGATGTCTTGACCCTGGATCTCGGCGAGGGATTCCTGCAGCATCTCCATGTAAAGGTCAAAGCCAATGGCCTCCATCTGGCCGCTTTGCTCCACCCCCAGCAAATTGCCCACGCCGCGGATCTCCATGTCGCGCATGGCGAGCTGATAGCCGCTGCCGAGTTGGGCGAATTCCTGGATGGCCCTAAGCCGTTGGCGGGCCGCTTCTGAGAGCGATGCGTTGCCTGGATAGAACAGCCAGGCATGGGCCTGGATGCCGCTGCGGCCCACCCGGCCGCGCAATTGGTAGAGCTGGGCCAAGCCGAATTTGTGGGCGTCCTCGATCAAGATCGTGTTCACCCGGGGGATGTCGAGGCCGCTCTCCACGATGGTGGTGCAGAGCATCACATCAGCTTCGCCGGCGTTGAACGCCACCATGGCGCTCTCCAGTTCCCCCTCGGCCATCTGGCCGTGGGCCACCAGCAATTTGAGCCCGGGGATCATCGTCCGCAATTGGCCGGCCACATCCTCGATGCCCTCCACCCGGGGGACCACATAAAACACCTGGCCGCCCCGATCCAGCTCCTGGCGCAGGGCACTCCGGACAGCCTCCTCATCAAGGGCCGAGAGATGGGTTTTGATCGGCCGCCGCAGGGGCGGTGGCGTGGTGATCAGGCTCATTTCCCTCACGCCCGACAAACTCATGTAGAGGGTGCGCGGTATGGGGGTGGCTGACAGGGTGAGGACGTCGACGTCCTTGCGCAGGGCCTTGATCTTTTCCTTTTGGTTGACGCCAAAGCGCTGTTCCTCATCCACCACCAACAGGCCCAGTTGATCGAAGCTGGTGTCCTTGCTGAGCAGTTGGTGGGTGCCCACCACCACATCCACGGTGCCCGCTTTCAGCCCGGCCAGGATGGATTTGCGCTCGGCCGTCGTACGAAAGCGGTTAAGCAGGGCCACTTTCAGGGGATAGGGGGCAAAGCGTTCGGAGAGGGTGCGCCAATGCTGTTGGGCGAGCACCGTGGTGGGGGCAAGCATCGCCACCTGTTTGCCTGCCGTCACCGCCTTAAACACGGCGCGGATTGCCACCTCCGTCTTACCAAAGCCCACATCGCCACACACCAGCCGGTCCATGGGCTGGTCCCGTTCCATGTCGCGCTTCACCTCGATGATGGCCTTGAGCTGGTCGGGGGTGGGTTCGTAGGGGAAGGAGTCTTCCAGCTCGTTTTGCCAGGGTCCGTCGGGGGGGAAGGCAAAGCCAGGCGCCTGGTGCCGCTCGGCATAGAGCTTGACCAGGTCCATCGCCACCCTGCGGATGGCCTTTTGGGCCCGTTCTTTGGCCTTGGTCCAGGCCGTGCCCCCCATCCGATTGAGCTCGGGCGGGGCATCGGTGGTGGCCCGGAAGCGCCCCAGGCTGCCCAGTTGGTCGGCCGCTACCCGCAGCAGACCATCGGCGTATTGCACCACCAGGTAATCGCGCGATTCCCCGCTGATGGCCAGCTTTTCGAGTTTGAGGAATTTGCCCACACCGTGGTTGCGGTGCACCACAAAATCGCCGGGCTGCATTTTGTTGGGATCCACCGTGCGGCTGGCGGCCTTGCGGCGGCGCCGCACGTAGCCCGTGGCGGCCAGGGAGTGCTGGCCGAAAAATTCCCGATCCGTAATCAGCACCAACTTCCAGGTTGGTAGCTGCAGCCCTTCCAGCTCGGCAGTCCCCCTGGTCTTCAGGGCCACGGGGGTGTTCTGTTCGATCAGGCGCTCAATGGCCGGTGTATCGGCCGGGTTTGGCACAAACCGGGTGATGCAGTCGTGCTCTTCCAGCAGGGCCACGGCCCGGCTCGGCTGGGCTGAGAGCAGCCAAACCCTGGCTTTCTTAGCGGTAAAGCCCTTCACCAGGCCGGCGAGCTTTCCGAAGGCATTGGGGTAGGCCGGCACGGAGCGGCTGGCCAGATCAAAGCTGTTGGGATGGCTGTCCGTTTCAAACAGCTCGGCCAGGTCAAAACCGCCAAAGGCCTCGAGTTGATCGATGGCTGTTTGGGGATCCCGGTGCAGGGTGATGGGCAGCTGGGGGTGCTCGCTGGCTAAGTCGGCGCCGTGGTCTTGGGCATGGTCGAACCACTGCTGGCCATGGGCGAGGCAATGGCGCCTTTCATCCACCGCAATCAGGGTGTTGGCGGGGAGGTAATCGAGTAGGGAAGCGGGCTGGCTCCAGGCCAGCCCCATCAGGCGCCGCATCCCCTCCGGGGTACCGCCTTCGAGCAGCTCATCGGTGGTTTTGGGCCCCAGGAGATCCTCGAGCCCATCGGGCATGGTGTCGCGCAGGATATCGGCGATCAGGGGTGCATAGCCGGTGGGGGTGAGGCGCATCACCTCAATGGCGTCGAGGGAGCGCTGGCTGGCGGGATCGAATTCCCGCAGTTTCTCCAGCTCGTCGCCAAAAAGCTCGAGCCGCACGGGCAGCTCTGCGCTTACGGGAAACACATCGACGATGTCGCCGCGGCGGCTCCAGCTGCCCTCCTGCTCAATCGTTGAGACCCGTTCGTAGCCGAGGCGGGTGAGGGTGGCGGCGAGTTGCTCAAGATCGAGCACATCCCCCTTGCGCAAGCTGAAGCATTGGGCGGCCAGGGCCGCAGGCGGAGGCAGGTGAGGTTGGAGGGCCCGTTCGGTGGCAACCACCGCCAAACCCTTGGAGGTCTCTGCGCAATCCCCTTTTCCTGGGGCATCCATCCATTCGCTGAGCACCTGCAGCTGACCCCAGGTGATCTCACTGGTGGGATCGAGGGGTTCGTAGGGCGAACCTTCGCTGGTGGGATACAGCTGACAGCTGCTCCACCCCATCAACTCCAGCAGGGATGCCCAGCGGCCCGCTTCTTCCAGAGTGGGCACGATCACCAGCAGGGGAGCCCCCGCCGATCGGGCTAGGGCACTGCTGATCAGCGCCCGGGCACCCCGTCCAGCTCCGCTGAGCCGCAGTCGATCAGGACGCAGGCTGCGTTCCAGCACCTCCCCCGTGAGGGGCACCTGCTGCAGCTGGCGCACCAGGGGGGAGAGGGGCATTGGAGGGCGATGAAAGATGCCTTGATCTTCGCAACTGGGGTTCGCAGGCAGGGTTGGGCTTGCCCGCGTGTTGCTACTGACCGTGTTGATTGCCCGAGCTGTCGGTGCCACGACCTAATGGTTGTGGGTTTAGACGCCCATCAGTTCTCCCTCGAGAAGCATGTTGAACTGAAGCAATTGGGTGTCGTTCAGTTGCTGACGACTTGAAAGGCTGAAATGTTGATCGAGGTAGCTTCTACCCCGCGATGCATCCCATTGCAATTGACCGAGTAATTGGTCGCATTGGCTGAGCAGGTCTCTGCGGCGCAGGGGTACCGGAGCGTTACCAGGATTGGCCCCTGGACTGAGGGCCTCAAGGGCTTTGAGATAGGCGACGAGGTCTACGTAGCTGGTGAGGCGGTTTCGGCTGGGATGGTGAAAAGCTCTTTCCAGATAGATCGCTTCCTCGTCCCGGCTCCAACCCAACCGTTGCAGTTGCAGGTCTAGGCCCGCCAGTTCGCTACTCCAATCCTCGGGCTCACTCCCCTGCTCCTCTGACGGAGGTTCCAGCTTTTGAAACGGAGGCAGTTTGGGTTCGGTGTTGTTGAGCGCTTCACCTGAAGCAGTAGTTACTTCAGCTGATGGGGCTTGGCTGGGGATCGCTGCGGGGAGGTGGGTCTTGTCCGTTTTCGGGGATGCTGCCTGGCTTTGGGTCTTTGTCTGGGGATCGCTGAGCGGTTGGGGCCTGGCCTGGGGCTGGCTAGGGGGCTGGGGAATTGGTTCTGGCTCGGCTGTAAGCCTGGTCAAGAGCCTCGTGCTGGCTCGATCTTCCGCTTCTTCGGCCGTTGGGGCTTCCCCAAGGGCACTGCCCAGGCATTGGTCGTTGGCCAACGCCCGCACCTGAACCACCCGCTTGCCGGGTTCGGCATGCACCAACTGGGCCTCGAGCTGCATGGCTAGTGGGCTCCTCGAGCCAACGGACTTCCTAGAGTGGACCCTCCCCAGGCCCGCTGCAGCATTTTGGAAGCGGAGTCGATCCAATCGCTAACACCCCTGCTTCAGCAAGCCGATCAATGGGCCGAGGTGCTGGTGCTCCTCCCCTTGCTCGTCGCGCTTGAGATTGTCCTTTCGGCCGACAATGCCATTGCGCTTGCCGCCATCGCCCGCGGCCTCGAAGATCCGGCTAGTCAGCGCCAGGCCCTCAATCTGGGCCTGGCCCTCGCCCTGGTTTTTCGCCTCGCTTTGATCGTGGCGGCCCAGTGGGTCTTGAACTTCTGGCCCCTGCAGCTCCTGGCTGCCGGCTATTTGTTTTGGCTGTGTGGCAGTCACCTGATCAAGGTGTCGGCTTCCTCGCCGGTGGAACTGAGTGCTCCAGAGGATGGGATGGCTCCAGCCGATCTGAATACAGGAGCCGATCTCAGATCGATGGCCGAACTGGAGCCTGGGCCAGATGGGATTGGGACCCCAGCCCCAGGGGGCCTGGTTGCTGCCTCCAAGGGTCTGTCTTCGGTGGTGATCACCTTGGCCCTCACCGATTTGGCCTTCTCCCTCGACAGTGTGGCGGCAGCTGTGGCGGTGACCGATCGGTTGTTGCTCGTGATGGCCGGAGGGGTGGTCGGGGTGGTCGCCCTGCGCTTAACGGCAGAACTGTTTATCCGCTGGCTTGAGCAGTACCAACACCTGGAAACCGCTGGTTACTTGGCGGTTGGCTTTGTCGGTTTCAGGCTGCTGTTGCGGCTGTTCGTTCCTGATTTCGATCTGCCGGAATGGTCGTTGTTGCTGCTAGTTGCTGTTCTGTTTGCTTGGGGCTTCTCGAAGCGCAATCCCCTTGGGGCAGCCAAGATCCCCGATAGTGCCCGAGGCTGATGCGGATTGAGTTGCGCCAGAGCGGCAACGACTCGCTGCTGACAACCTTCGACGTGGAGGCCCTGGCCGATGTGCCCCAGCCGGGACGCTGGTTCATCGTTGAGAACCAGAGTTACTTGGTGTTGCAGCGGAGCCACCGCTACAAACTGACTGATGGCATCTACACGCTCGCTTCCGTTGCCTTGCAAGTAAAGGCCCAGGCCCAACCCAATGACGCCCGCTGGTGGAGCAACCAATGGGTCATTGGTGATCCAAGTTGCCACTTCAATGCCCGCAGCCCCTTGCTGCGCTGTGCTGTCCTGCCCGATGGCCCCTGCGAGCGCTGTGCCCACTTCAAGTTGCAGGCTGGAGCTTGATCCACGGTTCTTGATCGGTCACCGGAGGGCCTGGATCTCGGTGGCCCCTAGGGTGGAGGGATCTGATTGTTAACGCGATTTCGCAAGCCGTTCCTGATTTCGCCTCCCTCGGGTTGGGGGAACCGATTCTTAAGGCCGTAGCCGAGAAGGGCTACACCAAGCCCTCTCCAATCCAGGGCCAGTGCATACCTGCTGTTCTGGCCGGCCACGATGTGATGGCTGCCGCCCAAACGGGCACCGGCAAAACCGCTGGCTTCACTCTGCCGATGCTTGAGCGGCTTCGCCATGGGCCCCCTGCCCGCGCCGGGATTGTGCGGGCGTTGGTGCTCACCCCCACCAGGGAATTGGCTGCCCAGGTCGCCGAGAGCGTCAAGGCCTATGGCCATTACCTCGACATGCGTAGTGACGTGGTCTTCGGTGGGGTGAAGATCAACCCCCAGATCACCCGCCTCCAGCGGGGAACCGACATCCTGGTGGCCACCCCAGGCCGGTTGATGGACCTCCATCAACAAAAGGCCCTGCGCCTGGATCGGGTTGAGATCTTGGTGCTCGATGAGGCCGATCGCATGCTCGATATGGGTTTCATCCGCGACATCCAGAAAATCCTGGCGTTGATGCCCCCCAAGCGCCAAAACCTGCTGTTCTCAGCCACCTTCTCGGGGGATATTCGCCGGCTCGCCACTGGCCTGTTGCACGAACCGGTGCAGCTCCAGGCCACCCCTGAAAACCGGGCGGCCCCCACGGTGGAGCACCTGTTGCACCCCTGCGATATGGACCGCAAGCCCGATCTGCTGAGCCACCTGATACGGGTCAACGACTGGCAGCAGGTGCTGGTGTTTTCCCGCACCAAGCACGGGGCCAATCGCATGGCCGAACGCCTCACCAAGGAAGGGATGGCGGCATCTGCCATCCACGGCAATAAGAGCCAGGGCGCCCGTACCCGGGCCCTCTCCGATTTCAAGAGCGGCGCCCTGCGGGTGCTGGTGGCCACCGATCTGGCGGCCCGCGGTATCGATATCCACCAGTTGCCCCACGTGGTCAACCTGGATCTACCCAACCAGGCTGAAGATTATGTGCACCGGATCGGCCGCACGGGTCGGGCCGGCCACAATGGCCACGCCATTTCCCTTGTGGCGGCAGAAGAAGTTGAGCTGCTTCGGGCGATTGAGCGCCTGATCGGCAATCCCTTACCCCGCCAGGAGGTTGTCGGCTTCGAACCCAAGGTTCTCAAGGCTGCCCCCCTCGATCTGAGTGGCGGTCGGGGCAAGGGCCGTCGTCCGACCTCGGGAGCGCGCGGCCGCAGCAGCCATCCCGGTGCGGGCCAATCTGCGCCGAAACGGACCGGACGTCGTCCCTCCGGTGGTCGCTAGGAGCCATTCCACTTGGGGTGGCCCCTAACGGCGAGAACTGCAGCGACGCACACAGTGGCTTTGCGGTTGCTGGGCTCAGATGGGTGTTCCCGCCCGACGAGAATGCCCTACGAGCCCGGATCATCCGAGTGCCGTGTGCTGATCAGTTGCAAGAGCCAGATTGAGTCGATGCTCCTCGCCCTCGACCGTCTTGATAACAGCCAGCACATCCGCGACCAGCTGGTGTCCGTGCACAACCAGCTGGAGGGCTTGCATGCCCTACACCGCAAGGTGGTCTTAGAAAAACAGCCTGTTAGTCCTGGCTGCTGATGGTGTCGCCGCAAGCCCCACCCGTGGGGGCACCATTAATTGGAGCTTCTGCCCCCAAGTCCTGGCAAGTGGCATAGGCGCAGGCCAGGGTGGGGACCTTGCGCCGCTGGGTGGGCTTTCTTCGGAGGCCCACAACGTAAGAACCGGTGGTTTCCCTGTAAATCACACAACCGTTTCCGGCTTCATTCACAAAAGACAGGTCGCTGACCATGGCTGCCCCTACATCGGTGTTTGTCTTGCTCTAGCCGGGACCGGCGGGGGCATGCAAGTGGGTAAGTGCTCATCAAAGCCCTTTCAGCCAAATTGTTGGCCGGGGGATGCAGCCAGTTGTTGGATCAGCGATTGGCCTATAGCCGAAGCCTTGCCCTCCAATTGACCGGAGCGAAGCAGCAGGGGGCAGCCACCGGTGGCGATGACCAAACCAACGCCCGGCTCGATGGCTAACACCGTGCCCGGGGCAGGTCTGTTCGGATCCGGTTGCGGGGAAACGCCCGCATTTGGATCCAGGCCCCATTGATCGGCCAAGGGCCTGGCTTCCGGGCTGAGTTGGTCGCGGAGCCGCTGAACCAGGGGTTCGGTGGCCAAGAGCTTGAGCCGCTTGCCGGCCCAGGGGCTGTGGGCCCCGGGATAGAGGCCCATCACCTTGCGGTGCAGGGACAAGCCGCTTTGGCTCCAGTCGAGCAGAAAGTCGTCTTTGAGCAGCTGGCGGGCATAGGTCATGCCTTGCGAATTTTGGCTCTGGAGCCCCAGGCGGGCCCAGCGTTCCGCCTGGCTCCCTGGCCCAGCTTGTTTAATTACGGGCAAGGCTTCCACCAGCAGGGATCCGGTGAGGTTTGCGAGGCTTTGGCCCAGGTGGTGGGCGTTGTCCAGAAGACCAATGGGCAGGCTGCGCTCCAGCAGCACCGGGCCGGTGTCGAGGCCCTCTTCCATGGCCATCACCCCCACGCCTGTTTGGCTATCACCTTCCAGCAAACACCACTGGATTGGGCCCGCCCCCCGCCAGCGGGGCAGCAGGGAGCCATGGCCGTTCCAGCAGCCCAAGGGGGGTTGGGCCAGGATCGCTGGGGGCAGGATTTGGCCAAAGGCAACCACCACGTAGGCATCAGCTCCAAGGGCTGCGAGTTGCTCTTGGCAGGCGAGATCCTTGCGGATCCGCTCCGGGGTGAACACCGGTACCCCCAGTTCCAGGGCCCGGGCTTTGACGGGGGAGGGGACCAGCTCCTTGCCCCGTCCCCGGCGCCGATCCGGTTGGCTCACCACCCCCACGAGTTCGTGGCCAGCTTCCACCAGCGCATTCAGGCTGGCTACGGCATAGGCAGGGGTGCCCCAGAACAGGATCTTCATGGGGTGCAGCTGGTTTTGGGCCTAGGCCTCGCCGGTGATGGAGAGTCCGTCAACCCACACGTGGGGACAGAGGCCATCGGGGGTCACCTTGGCTGCACCCTCGAATCCCACCAGGCCCTTGAGCAGGGTGCGGATGTCACCGGCCACGGTGGCGGCTTCGATGGAACGGCGTTGGCCGTTCTGGATCAGCCAGCCATCAAAGGGCAGGGAGAAGGAACCTTGGCTGGCCTTGACTCCGGCATGGAGGGCAGACAGCGACTCAATCAGTACCAGAGGGCTGCCTTCACCCAGGTGATTGAGGCCCTGTTGGCCGCCATCGCTGCCGGGGGTGGCACTGATTTCAAACCAGTCGGGACCTACCGAAACCTTGGAGCCCATGCCGGCGTGGCCCGTGGGCGATACGCCAAAAGCCCGGGCCGTGGCTTCCGAATGCAGAAAGTGCTGGATCACGCCGCCCTCCAGGAGGGCCAGGGGCTTGGTGGGGGTGCCTTCCCCATCGAAGGCCGATGCGCCGACATTGCCCGGGTTGAGGCCGTTGTCGTGGATGGAGAGAAACGGTGCCGCTAGCTGTTGGCCGAGCGACTCCCTGCTGCTGAGGCTCACCCCATCGAGGATGGCCCTGGCGTTAAACAGGCTGCTGAAGGCGCCAACCAAATCGAGGAAGGCTTCCGGACTAAACACGCAGGTGTAATGACCGGTGTCGATGGGGGCGTAGTCGAGGTGGGAGATGGTGCGCTCGGCCGCCTCGTCAATGCAGCCAGCAATATCGAGGTCTGAGGCCCCATAGGCCAACCGCACGGCACCGCCGCTACGGGGTTTGCGGCCCGTCTCTTCTGCCCGGGCATAGAGATAGATGCTGGCTGTGGTCAGCTGCTGGTGGCGGCAGGCGCCATCGCTGTTGAGGTAAAGCCTCTCGCTGCTGCGCTGGGCCAGGCCGTTGTAGGGAACCGTGCCAATGGCCTGGTGGCGATCCAGCAGCTGGCGCTCCGCATCCTTGAGGGTGGCGAGCAGGTCGAGAATGGATTGGGGCTGATGGATCGGTTGCTCGAGCGTCGCAAGCGGAGCTGTGGCCAGGGGCGAAAAGGCCGGGGTCTCATCGGCATTGCCGAAGGCACTGGCATCGCGGGCACCTTCGAGGGCCTTGGCTAGGCCAGGACCTGAGAGATCGGACGTGCTGGTTACCCCCACCAGTCCGTCTCCGTTCCAGACCCTCACGGTGATGGCACTGCGCTGGGCTCCCTTCATTTGCTTGGCCTCGCCCCGATCCACCTGCACCGACGTGTCGGTACTGCAGGACGCGCCCAGATCCCATTGGTTGATGCCGGCGCCGCGGGCGAGCTGCTCGAGCTGATCCCTGAGCTGGATGGGGTTAAGGCTTTTGGAGTTGGTGCCCACCTGGGCGCTGGTCTGGGTGTCCATGGTTATCGGCCCCCCACGGTGATGGAATCCACCTTGATATGGGGCTGGCCCACGGTCACAAAGATGCTGCCACTCACCGAACCGCAGAAGCCGGCGGCCAGCTCGAGGTCGTTGGCGCACATCGAAATCCGAGGCATCACCTCCTTGGCTTCGCCAATCAAGGTGGCCCCCTTCACCGGTTTGGTGAGCTTGCCGTTTTCGATCAGATAGCCCTCTTCCACGGCGAAATTGAACTGGCCGGTGGGACCCACGCTGCCCCCACCCATCGATTTGCAGTAAAGGCCCTGATCCACCGAGGCAATCAGTTCATCGGGGCTATGGGGCCCTGCGGCAATAAAGGTGTTGCGCATGCGGCTGGCGGCCGCAAAGGAATGGCCCTGGCGGCGACCGCTGCCGGTGCGGGCATGGCCGGTGCGCAGTTCCCCGGCTCGATCACTGAGGAAGCGCTTCAGCACACCGTTCTCAATTAACACCGTGCGCTGGGGTTCCATGCCTTCGTCATCCATGCAAAGGGAACCAAAGGCCCCATCACTGAGGCCCTCGTCGATGGCGGTGACGGCTTCATGGGCAATCAAATCGCCCACCTTGTCGGCAAAGGGGGTGGTGCCCCGTTCGACTTGGGTGGTTTCCAGCAGATGGCCGCAGGCTTCGTGGAAGATCACCCCGCCAAAGCGGTTGGCGAGCACCGCAGGCATCTGTCCGGCTTCCACGTAGTCGGCATAGAGCATGGTTCCGGCACTAGAGCACACCTCCTGGGCCGAGCCATCCGCATCCCATTGGCGCAGATCATCCGGGCGACCGGAGGTGCCATAGCGGCGGCCGAGGCCGGCCCGGTGGTCCCCATCGGCGGCCAGCACATTGAGGCCAAGGGATTGGTGCAGACGAATATCGCGGGCAAAGGTGCCATCACTGGCAGCCACCAGCACCTCCTGCCAATCACGGGCATAGCTGCCGCGGCGGGCTTGCAGGTGATGGCCATGGCGCTCGAGGGCTGCGGTGCCCTCCAGCAAGGTGCCCGTGGCCTCTTGTATCTCCGGGCAACGCTGGAGCCAATCGGTTTTGCTGGCACCGAAATCGCGCAAATCCATGAGGCCTTCAAAGCTGGCAACGGCTGAGGCTGTTGGCGCTAGGCCGAGCATGCCCAGGGCCTGTTCCAGGGCATGGAGCAGACCCGCATCGCTGAGGTCATTGGTACTGACAAAGCCGTCGCGGTCGCCGCGGAATACCCGAATGCCCGCTCCCATGCCGAAGGCCGGGCTGACACTGGTGATGGTGTCCTGCTCGGCTAACAGACCGATGTGGTCAGTGCGCTCAAGAAAGACTTCGACAAGATCGGCGCCGCTGCCACGGCCGCTGGAAAGAAGGCTTTCCAGCCTGGAACGCCAGGTGGTGTCAAAACCGCCGGCAAGGGGGGATAGGACCACTCAGCGTCAGCGAATGGCGGGTTGGAAAGCGTCGCTGCGGATGGGAGCCATCATGAACAGCTTGGCCATCTCAACACCGTTGGCGGCCCAATAGGGCAGCTTGCGCAGGACTTTGAGCACCCCTGGTGCATTGCTGGCATCGGTTGCCGCCAGGGCGTTGTTGTTGGTGACGAGCCTCTCCAAACGGACGTAGAACTTGGGATGGTCCACGTTGAGGACCACAGGGAACACCCGGGCTGTGGTTTCGTTTGTCTTGGCGATCACGAGCTTGTCGTACTCGCGAGCATCAAGACCGAGGGCCTCATAGAACTCCTTGCGGGCCACGTCCCGCACGTACATGGTGGCGAAAACGGCCAGCAGGAAGAAGCGGCACCAAAGGCGAGCCCGCAGGCCCCGCACGGTGTCGGGTTGGGACTTCATCAAGGCATCGAAGAAATCGCCGTGGCGGTTCTCGTCCTGGCACCAGTTTTCAAAGAAGTTGAAGATCGGGAAGATCTTGCTCTCGGGGTGCTGCTCCAGGTGGCGGTAAATGGCGATATAGCGCCAGTAGCCAATTTTCTCGGAGAGATAGGTGGCGTAAAAAATGAACTTCGGTTTGAAAAAGGTGTAGGCCTTGTTGGCGGTGAGGAAGCCCAGGTCGAGCTGGAGCCCGAAATCGCTCATCGACTTGTTGAGAAAGCCTGCGTGGCGTGCCTCATCCCGGGCCATGTGGGCGAAGCACTCAGCAAGCAGGGGGTTTTTGTCCTTAATGCGGCGGCTCAGTTCCTTGTAGAGCAGGAAGCCCGAAAACTCCGACGTGCAGCTCTGCTCGAGGAACTCGACAAAGACCTGGCGGGTTTTGGGATCAAGCTGATCGGCGGCGCCGTCAAATTCTTCGTTCCGGACGAAGTGGTGCCGGTTGTAATCCTTGCGGAACTCCTCGCAGATGGCTTCGAGCTCAACCTCATTAGGGCGCAGATCCATCGCCGCCATGGCGTCGAAATCTGTGGTGTAGAAGCGAGGGGTAAGGATCGTGTCCCTGGCGGGATCCTTGGTCGCCGGTGCGTCGGAGGTTCCGACTGCCCCTAGCCCCTGGGCTTGGCTGGTCTTGGCTTCGGCTGTAGCAGCGGGAGGCACCATCGCGCGTTGCGGCTTAAGGCAGTCGTTGCATCGTAGGGGGAGCCAGCGTCAGTTCGGGCCGAGCCATTTCTGGCCGTTAAGCCGTTGCACCAAGCGGGAAACGATCAGGGCCAAGCTCATCCGTTTTTCGTCGATCAGAAACGACTCCAACAGGCTCGGTTCACTACCGGCTTCGGCAATTACCACGGTTTTCGAGGCGTTGATGTCGTCAGCCGTGAAGCAGAGCCAGAACCGACGTTCCCCAGGTAGGCAACCCTTCACCATCCAGCAGGCCATGCCGACCACGGGCATCGGACCCTGTTCAAAACTCAGCTCCGCAGCTGGCCCCCCGTAGCTTTGAATTTCCTTGGCGAGGGCGGGCAGCAGCAGTTGCGGCACAAACTCGGCAAAGGGCTTGTCTTCGGGGGCCGGGGGCTTGGCTTTGGGGGCGGCAGGGGGGCTGCTCTCAACCGGCTGGGGGGCAGAACTGGCGGAATCGCTCACCGTTACAGGCCCTCAAGGGATCACTTTTGCAGTTTAGACAGTGCCCTGTGAGGCAGTGCCCAATGAGGCAGTGCCCAGTGAGGCAGTGCTCTGCTAGGCGGATCCAGCTAGTTGGAACCAGCTCACTGGGTGAGGGGTGCCCCCAGACCCAGGACGTGGCGAGGTTTTACCAGTCGTCGCTGGCGGCCTGATCCCAGCCATCGCCTACGGCGGTTGCTTTGGCCTCAGGGGCGTGGCTAGGGGGGGCGCTGGCGGTTGGGGCTTTGCGAATCACCCGAAAGGGCACGGCCACCGTGGGTGCTGGATCTCCTGGCGCCCGGGATGGACCTGCTTGAAATGGGTTCCGTGATGGCCCGTTGGATCGTTCTTTGGATTGGCCCTTGGCTGGACCCTGTGCTGGGCCCTTGGCTTGCCTCTCACCATCTGGCCAGATCTCGTCGTCGGGTCCCACGGCGTGGTTGGTTGGCCGACCGGTTTGGCGGTTGGCTTGGCGGCCGGTGGGCATGGATCGAGCTCCCGGGCCCAGGCGCAGGGCAAGGCCGGTAGCGGCCGCACTAATGGCCGCACCGCCTCCGGCGGCGATGCTTAGCCATAGCCCGATCGACAGGGTTGGTGAGGTCCAGGTGAGTAGGCGCAGGGCCACCAGCGGCCGTGGGTTAATCGCCCCAACCAACACAACGACTAGCAACGGAGCCAGCAGGGGAAGCAGCAATAGCCGTTGCAGCAGAAGCACAGCAGGGGTATCGGGTTGGGGCTACTCGGCCTGATCGGCTTGTGCTGAGTTTGGGCGGCCTAGGGCTCCCTGCCAACGGTTGAGGTTGCCCAGGTCGTAGCCGAGCACGTCGAAAACGCGGATGACTAAGAAATCCACCATGTCTTCAATGGACTGGGGCTGGTGGTACCAGGCAGGCACGGGGGGCGCGATGCGGGCTCCAGCTTCAGCCAGGGTGGTCAAATTGCGCAGGTGGATCAGGTTCCAGGGGGTTTCCCGCGGACAAATCACCAGGGGTCTGCATTCTTTGAGGTGCACATCGGCGGCCCTTTCCACCAGGTCCAGGGCCACCCCCGAGGCGATCCGCCCCACCGTGCCCATCGAGGCGGGCAGTATCACCATCCCCTTCGTGCGAAAGCTTCCGCTGGCGATGCCCACCGATTGGTCATTCCACCGATGGCACCGCAGATGGCCGCTTGCCATCTCCGTGCGGTCCCGCCAAAAGGCCTCCTGGGCTCGCGGTTCCAGGGGCACCCGGATGCCGAGCTCGGCTTGCCACACACCAATGGCTCCCTTGGAGGTCACCACTTCCACGGTTTCACCGGCCTCCAGTAACAGCTGGAGCGCCCGCTGGGCCAGGGGTTGGGCCGAGGCCCCCGAGATGGCTAAAACAATGGGATCTGCCGCGGGCACAGCGTTCAGGCCTCGGTGATCACGGGAATGGGGGCAAAGGGGTCGTCTTCGCCGCCGAAGGACTCGGATGCGCTGGCTTCGTCCTCAGCCCCCTCGGGTAAGACGACGGCCAGATCAATTTGATGGCGCAGGGGATCAACCTTTTGGATCTCCACTTCAACGTGGTCGCCGAGCCTGTAGGTGCGACGGTTTTTGCGGCCCACGAGGCGGTTCTGGCGGGAGCGGTACTCGTACCAGTCGTCCTTGAGGGAACTCACGTGCACCAGGCCTTCCACCTGGGAGGGGGGCACCTCCACAAAGAAGCCGTAGCTCTGAACGCCACTAATCACGCCTGGCAACACCTGGCCCACCAAAGGTTCGGCCTGCCGTGCCTGGGCCATCGACAGCAAATCCTTGTGGAGTTCGGCCATGAAACGCACCCGGCCGTTGAGCCGTTGCACCAGGCCATGCTCGGGGGCGTCCTTGTAGGGAGTTAGGCCACTGGGGGCTAGCAGGGGCCAATCGATCGCGCCGAGGCAGGCGTCAGAGCTGAGGTCAACACTGGTTTTGTGGCGCACACTGGGGCGATCCTTGCCTTCGGTGAGCAGGAGCACCAAAACATGCTGGTTCCAGAGATCGGCGTAATGGAGAGCCGGTGAGCACCAGGGGGCCAGGGCCGCACCGTCGCCCTTGAGGCCAGCGAGGGCATGGTCACCGGTCTCGCTCGCTAGAAGAATCGGCTTGAGGGCTCCTTGCAGTTGCTGTTGCAAGGCCCGGTTGCGATCGGTGGTGGCAAAAGCAGCGGCCAATTCGGCAGCGCTGGCATCACCCTCTTCGCTGAGTTCCAGGGGAATGTCGAGGGCCAGGGCCGCCCTGGCAACGTCGTTGAGGTCGCTGGGATCCGCAGCGGCGTTGGTTCCAAACAGCGCCGGCAGGGAAAGGGCTGCCAGGTGTTGGCCTAGGGCCCGTTCTGCCACCAGAACGCACTCCCGCACCAGGGCCATGGGGTGGTGCATCGGCAGTTGGACAAACCAGCCATGCAGGGGGCTGTCTGGGCCAGGAATGGCCAAATCGCCCAGGCTGTCAATGGCGGGCAGACCAAGATCCAGGTCGATGGATCCTTGGGAGAGCCGTTGCTGGTGCAGGAGTTCCGCCACGGCCACCAGGTTTTCCAGTTGTTGGTGGTGGTCCTTGATGGCTTTCAGAGCTGCCGGCACCGTGCGGCTCTTGGGCTTGCGTTCCGCCAGGGCGGTCAGGGCCGCTGCATCAACCGTGGCAACGGGTTTGATCCGACTCCGGCTGAAGCGGTAATGCTCCAATGTGCCTTCGCCATCGAGCTCAAGGGCTACGGAGAGGGCGTCCTGGTCCTCGCCGGCACTGAAAGCTGCCGCCTTGGCGAGGGCGGTTGGGAGCAGGGGGAGCCACTGGCGACCCACACAGAGCGCCTCGCCCTGGTCGCGTAGCCAAAGGTCGAGGGCGGAGCCCAGACCCACCCGCTCAGCAACGGCTGGGCTGTGCACCCAAAGGGTCCAGCCACCTTCCCGTTCTTCCAGGCAGATGGCAGTCCCACCAGGGGCCTCCTTACCCGACCATCCCTGGAGTAATAGCGCGGGTTGGGTGGTGAGGTCGGCGCGGTCCTTGGGGGCTAGGGCTTTCAGCGTGGCCCGCGGTGCAGCGGCGCGTTCATGCAGGTGATGCTTGGTGAGGAGAAGGTCGAGATCGGCGGCCTCCCCTCCCTTGACGGGCAGCTGCCTAGCCACGTGGCCCTGGGGCGAAAACTGGCCAACGGGATAGCGATCCACCAAGACTTCGACCACGGAGGCGCGCTCTGGATCGAGGTGTTGGGCGTCCCCTTCGGGCAGCTCAATGCTGGTGAGCAGCCTGTCGTCGAGGGGAGTCGCCACCAGGCGGGACTCTTGCTGTTCCACCTGGGCGAGCAGGGAGGCCGTGCGGCGCTCGAGAATGCATTGGACCCCACCTTCGGGGGAGCGGCGGCGGCCCCCCTCACGGGTCACTTTCACCAGCACCCGATCGCCATTCCAGGCGTGGTTGAGCTGGTGGTCGCGGATGTAGATGTCCTCGCCGCCGTCTTCCCGTAGGGCAAAGCAAAACCCCTTGCTGGAGCACCGCAGCCTGGCGGGAATCAATTCCGGGTCCTCCCGGCGCTGGATGCCGTCGTCAACTTCCTGCACCACCCCAAGCTTGATCAGGCCATCCACACCGATCCGCAGTTGCTGCTTCTCGGCTTTTTGGCTCAGGCCAAGCGCCTTTTCCAGCTTGGCAATTGGTAGGGCTTCTTCGGCGGGAAGCTGGTCGAGCAGGTCGGCGACCGTGAACTTCATCGGCTTGGTCAGCTGGTTGGAGGGGGACCACCGCGAGAGGCCCCAAAGGGCGCAGCATGGTGGGAAATGGGGCAGGGCAGTCTGGGCTCGGAGCGATGCCCACGGCCGCCAGGCCTTTGATCACTACTTTAGGGGGTCTGCGGACCCTTCAGTTTCTGCCTCGTCTACAGCCTCTGCGCCCGTGCTGGAGCGTTGGATGAGGCGCAGCCCAATCACGAGAAATCCCACGGAGGCGGCCAACTGCAGGGCATTGGTTGGGATCACCGCCGAGAGGGAACCTCCAGCGGCGGCCCCGAGCAGGCTGGCCAACACCAAGGCCGCGGAGCTGCCAGCAAAGACGGCCCCAGGTCGGTTTGAGGTGCCGCTGATCGTGACAATCGCCAATTGGGTTTTATCGCCCAATTCGGCCAGGAACACCGTGACAAATGTGGAGGCAAGGAGGGCGAGGTCCATGGTTGGTCTTCAAGTCAATGGTTCTTGGTCAAGTCAGGGGAAGGGATTCGGGAGCTAGGGCCACGACCGCCTGCCGTCCCAGCCAGAGGCCTAGGGCCACCATCAAGATCCCGGCCAACCGTTCCAGTTGTTGGGGGGGCATCAGTTTGGAGAGCCACCGGCCCAGCAGAACACCAACCAAGCTGGAGCAGATCAGGGCCAGGGAGGCCCCAAGGAACACCACCCCAGGCTTGCCGGACTGGGCCGAAAGCAACAGGGCGGCCAGTTGGGTCTTGTCGCCCAATTCAGCCAAAAAGACCGTGGTGAAGGTGGTGATGAAGGCCACGCCCCAGGCGGGGGCCGATCCGTTCTCCGGGATCGCCCCCCCCCCCTTGTCTGGTTGGCCAGGCTCTTGGCTTTGGTTGGCTTCGGGATCGGGACTCATGGCTGCCGGCGGATCGCCCTGAGGAATCGGCGCATCACCCTGCCACGGCCGCCATGCTCGCTGCGAATTTGTTGCTTGCAGCAGGCAATGGCGAAGCGATCGGCAACGCCTGGATCCCCGTCTTGGCTCTCGCCAAAGAGATTCATCAAATTGCTGACGCGGCAGAAATCGGGGCGGGTTTCGTAAATCCGGCAGCTGCGGGAACCGCTGTTGAAGTGGATGCACCAGCCATCGGCTCCCACCATCGAGAGGTAGAGCTCCCGCTGGGATTCGTTTAGGGCCCCAAGGGCGTCTTGGCGTTCGCCCGGATCCAATCGGCAGCACGAGCCGCACTGGCTGATGCATTGCCATCGCTCTTCGGTACAACCCATCCCAGTTGCTTCGGCTTCCGTCTATTCAGTCACAACACAAGGTTGGCTGTGACAAGCCATCACAGTTACGACGTGACAAGCCATCACAGTTACGACGTGACAAGGCATCACAGTGGCAAGCAGACCCTTGTGGACTGCCCGGCGGGGCTTCTATCCTGATGGCAGCGCTAACGAACCGGAACCCCATGGGCATCGACATTCATCTGATTGCCAACTTCGCGGCCCTTGCCCTGATTACCTTGGCCGGCCCAGCCGTGATCTTCCTGCTCTTCTACCGCCGCGGAGCTCTCTAGGGACGAAGACCCCAGGCCTTCGAGCTCCCTTAAGCCCGGTATCCCCCTAGGGTACCGGGCTTTTGATTGGCTTTTTGCCGAGACCCCAAAGGGCGTGATAGATGGGCTCTGGCTGGATTTTGCGCCCAATCAAAGCTCCAATCACGGCGCTCAGCAGCATGCCGAAGAGCCATTGCTGATCGCCCATCATCCGCAGGGAAAACAGAATCGTCATCAAGGGCAGTTGGGTGGCGCCGGCTAGGCCGGCCGCCATACCCAGGGCCAATCCCAATTGACCATTGCCCCCCAGCAACTCAAGGCTGCCACTGCCAAAGACGGCGCCAATGGCAAAGGCCGGATCGATCAGCCCCCCCGGAATTCCGGCGCCGAGGGCCAGCACCGGAGCCACGAGCCTGGCGGCAAGCAGGAGCAACCAGCCGATCAAATCGATCGGAGATCCGGGTACGGGCAGGCTTCCGCCATCGCCCAGCAGGTGGCCCATCAGAGCTTCGCCATCGCCGCCACTGAGGCCACCGCTCAGCACCGCAATCAGGGCCAGGCAGCCCCCAAGGGCGACCCCCCAGGCCAGGGGCCTGCGGTTGACCTTGGGCCGCAGCCAAGCCGTTACTGAAAACAGAAGCCGGGCAAACAATCCGCCAAGCCAGCCCCCCACCAAGCCCACGGGAAGGGCAAGGACCAGCTGCACCCACTCGGCTTCCGGGTCCTGGATCAGGCCCAGGATGAACACCGGCGTGCCAGTGAGGTTGCTGACCAGCGCGGCTGTGAGGCAAACCACCAGGGCCGGCCACACAACCGAGGGCAGGAAGCGCCCTGTCAGCTCTTCAAACACAAAAACCGTGCCCATCAACGGGCTGTTGAAGCCGCCAGCGAGGCCTGCTCCGGCGCCAATGGTCACCAGGTTGGTTTCGCTGAACCCGGCCAGTAGCCGTGGGAAGCGTTTCTTGAGGGCAAGGGCCACGGAGGCGCCCACTTGCACCACGGGACCTTCCCGCCCCAGGGGCATCAGGGCAAGGCTGGCAGCGGTCCAAAGCGAGAGCCTCTGGATCGTGGGTTTCAAGCCAAGCAAGGTGCTGGCTGAACCTGGCTCCTCAATGCTCTCGATAGTTTGGGGGATGCCTGAGCCGGCACCGGCTTTGAAGCGCCCTGCCTGGAGCCACAGCAACACGGGCATCACCACCAGGGGCGCCAGCGCTTGGCCCAGATTGCCCAGGTGCCACGCCTGATTGTTGAAACCGGGCAAACCATGCAGGAGCTGGGCCTGCCAGCTATCAACAATGTTGAGGGGCAGGCAGGCCAATCCAACGGCCCCACCAAACAAAACCAGTTGCAGCAGGGTGGCCAGGGGACGTTTCAGACGAACCGACCTGAAGGGGTCGTCCCTGGGTTCGCCTTCCTCGGATTGGCCTTTCTTGGAGGGGTTCCCGTTTAAAACCTTCGCGTTCAAAAGCGAATCCATCAGGCCACCAAACCCAGGGCCATGGCGGCCTCTTGAAGCAGGGAACGAATGTAGGGATGTTGCTCCATTGCGGCATTGTCGCTGCGGATCTCCCCACCGGCGGCATTGCGCACGACCCATCCATCCCCCTCGATGCGACACCAATAGGTGCGCTCGCGCCGCCTGAGCACCACGTCCCTGGTGCCATCGGCCCCCGTGTTGGGCCGAACCCCGACCAGCTCGAGCTGGAGTCGGGGCTGGCCTTGCCAGGAGTCCAGCTTCAAGCGGTAGGCCACGTCCACGCAGGCGGGCAGGTTGGCTTCCCCTTGCCAGCGCCATCCCATGGCCCGTAGCTGGTTCGCCTGTTGTTCCAATTCCAATTGGAGGTGCCCCCCCCGCAGCAATTTCTGGGAAACCACGCGGCAACCAGAACTCCAAAACAAGGGCTGGGGATGGCCGATCCCAAAGGGTTCGAGCCGTTGCAATTGGTGGTAGAAATCGCGGTCAATCTGCTCGAAGCGCAGCAGGGCTTCGGGCTCGACCGGGTTGCCCCTGCCGGTTGTCTCCAGCCAACTCTGGGCCAGACCATTGAGCTGCTCATGCAATTCGGCAACCCTCTCGGCCTTGATGGTGAATCCACCGGCGGCGGGGTGGCCCCCAAAGCGCTCGAGGAGCGGGGCGCATTGCTTGAGGGCCTGATCCACCGCAAATCCCTTGGGTGAGCGCACCGAGGCCCGCAACCGGCCATTACCTTCACCGGCCAAAAGGGCAGCTGGAAGGCCAAAACGATCGACCAGCCGGGCCGCCACGATGCCGATGACGCCGTGGTGCCAGTGGCTTTGGGCCAGCAACAGAAACGGGGGGCGTTGGGGGCCATCGGCGTCCAAGAGGGCCAGGGCTTCCGCTTCGATGGCACTGCAGAGTTCGCGCCGTTGCCGGTTCAGGCCTTCACACTCCCGGGCCAATTCCAGGGCCCTGTTGTTGTCCTGGGTGGTCAGCAGCTCCACAACCAACTGGGGATCCCCCAGGCGCCCCACCGCATTGATGCGGGGCGCGATTTGGAAACCCACGGCCTGGGCATCGAGGGGGCTGTCGTCGAGCCCGGCCAATTGCTGCAACGCTTGCAGGCCCGCCAGGGGGCTCTTGACCAGGTGGGGCAGCCCATCGATGAGCCAGCGACGATTCACCCCCACCAAGGGGGCCATGTCGGCGATGGTGCCGATGCAAAAAAGGTTTCGGGCCACTTCGAGCCCGTCTTGACGCTTGAGGCTTTGGCAGAGGGCTGCTGCGAGCACGTAGGCCAATCCAACCCCAGCCAAACCCCGGTAGGGCGAATCAACTGGGGTTCGCACCGGATGCAGGAGGGCCAGGTGCGGTGGCATCTGGGCAGGGAGCGTGTGGTGGTCCGTGAGGATCACCTCAACGCCCAGCTCCTCGGCCCTCTCCAGGGCTTCTTGGGCAGAAACCCCGTTGTCGACGGTGATCAGTAGCCGGATCCCCTCGGCCGCAAGCCGGTCCACCATGGCGGCATTCAGGCCATAGCCCTCCTCCATCCGGCTGGGAATGGCTGCAACCGGTTGGGCCCCTAACCGTTGCAAGACCCCTACCAGCAAGGCCGTGCTGGTCATGCCATCGGCGTCATAGTCGCCGCAGATGGCCAGGCTCTCTCCCGCCGCGCAGGCCCCTTGCAGCCGTTTGACCGCCTTGGCTAGGTCGGGAAAGTGGCCCTTGGCAGCTGGGGCGCTTGGTGGATCGAGCAGGGCATCAATGGTTTCGGCCGTGCAAAAACCCCGCCGCCACAAGAGGGCCAGCAGGGGGGCGGGCAAGGCGGCCTTGCCTGGGCCATTGAGGGCTTCCAGGCTGCCGTCGAGCGGCAGGGGAGTTGGCAATTGCCAGCGTTGCTCGTGGAGCGCAGGGAGCAACGGTTAGGGGGCAAGGATTTGGCCATTCTGCGGCGCCACCCCAGCACCGACATCCCCATAGTTTGGGCCCATTCGCGCTGCTGCCGATGGGGTTTGCTGCCCTGCTGTGGGATGTGGACGGCACCCTCGCTGAAACCGAACGCGATGGCCACCGCAGGGCGTTCAACCGGGCCTTTCGCCAGGCGGGTTTATCGGCCCATTGGGATGTCGATCGGTATGGCGACCTCTTAGCCATCACCGGAGGCGCGGAGCGCATTGGCGCCTATCTCACCAGCGAGGAGGGCCAGCCCCCCGATCCCCAGCGGGTGGCAGCGCTCCATGCCAGCAAGCAACGCCATTACGCCGACCTGGTGGCCGAGGGGGAGTTGGCGCTCCGCCCTGGGGTGCGCCAACTCATTGAAGCTGCGGCGGCGGCGGGTTTGCGCCAGGCGATCGTGACCACCAGTGGCCGAGGGGCGGTCGATGCCCTGGCGAAGCAGCTTTTCGCCGACCTGCTCGGGGCCTTTGATGTCTGGGTTTGCGGAGGGGATGTGGCCCGCAAGAAACCGCATCCCGAGGCCTATCGCTTAGCCCTGGAGCTGCTGGAGCTGGACCCCAGAGAGGCCTGCGCCATTGAGGATTCCAGCGCTGGCCTATCGGCCGCCCTTGGGGCCGGGCTGCCCTGTGTGGTGAGCCTGAGCCACTACAGCGCCCAGGAACCAGGTGACCGTTTTGCGGGAGCTGCTGCCGTCGTCGACCAGTTGGGCGATGGGGCCGAGGTTCTCCAGGGGCCGCCTTGCCAGGATGGACGAATCACGCTCTCCTACCTGGAGTTGTTGCGGTGAGTCGCCTGCCGATCCAGTCCACCAGGTTTCAGCGTTTTAGTGAACGGCTGACTGCCGTGGTGCTGGGCAACTGGCGGGGCAACTGGCGCCATCGCAGCTCCGTGCTCCTGGCGCTGCTGGTGGGGTTTTACGCAGGCAGCAATCTGACGGCCTATTTCGTGATTGTTTTCCCGGGAGGGCGCCCGGTTCTGGTTTTGGCCCTGCTCGTGCTGCTCGAACTGATTGTTCGCCTACGCGGCCGCTTGGTCTCCCAAACCCCTGGCCTCGCCTGGGTGATCACCGACAACCTGCGCCTTGGTTTGGTTTATGCCGTGGTGCTTGAAGCCTTCAAGCTCGGGTCTTGAGCGGAGAATCTCGCTGCGGTCTCTGCCCCAAAGATCAGGTAGCCACTGATCCGGTGCAAGTGGTTGTGGCCATGGATCCCCTGTTGCTGGAGGGGTTCGCCATGCCCATGCTCGCCCAGGTGCAGGGGTTGGTTGGCTCCGGTCAACGTCCTGTGCTGGCGCTCAATGGCCCGGTGGGGGCGGGTAAGAGCCGGTTCTGCCAGCAACTGATTGGCCTGGCAAAAGCCCGCGGTTTGCGGTTGGCGGTGGCCTCGATCGACGATGCCTATCTGCCGTGGGAGCAGCGCCTGGTGGCCATGGCGGGCAACCCCTTCGGGGTGAATCGGGTGCCTCCAGGTAGCCACGATGCCGCCCTGCTGGTGGAGCGGCTGCAGTTGTGGCAATCGGGGGGGGCGCTGCAGCTCCCCCGGTTCGATAAAACCCTGCGCGATGGCGCCGGTGATCGCGTGGTTGAAGCCCCGTTCAGCGAAGCTGCGTTAAGTGAAGAGTGGGCCACCCCCGATGCCCTGGTGCTTGAGGGCTGGCTGATGGGTTGCCGGCCCCTCGGTGTCGCCGGCCTGCGGGCGGCTGGGGTTGCCTGTGGCATGGAATTGGCAGCAGGCTTGGCACCATTACGGGCCGAGGAAGCGACCTGGCTGCCCCACTGGGATCGCCAGCTGGAGGCCTATGGCCCGCTCTTTGATCTGTGTAATGGGCTCTGGGTGCTGCGTCCGGTGGATTGGGGTTTACCGACGCGTTGGCGCTTTCAAGCCGAAGCCCGGCAGCGGCGTCTCCAACGACAACAACACAAAGCCGACGGCTGGCTTAAGCCAGAAGAGCTTGTTCGGTTGGTGCGCTCCAGCATGGCGTCGCTACCACCAGGGCTGTATCAAGAGCCATTGAAGGCCCAAGCAAAAGCCTCCGCCCAACTCAATGGGCGGAGGCGCTGCATCAACATTGAAATGTGAGGGTTGAATTCAGCTTTCGCTGTCTTCGGCCTCTTCATCCATGGGATAGACGAAGCCTTGGGCCCGACCACTCAAAACGGCCTTGCCGATTGAGAGGGCCTTTTGGGCTGCGATAGCAGCCTTGCCTTTCCAGGTGGCATGGCGCTGGTTGCGCTTGCCCTTGGAGGTTTTCTTCTTGGGAACAGCCATCCCAGATCACTCATACCAAACACTGATCTTCCGCTGCAGCCTTGCCTTTCGTCAAATGGCTAAGCTCCGATCAAAGTCGGTTTTTAGTGAGCGACAGCCTTTCTCCTGCGCCGGACCCTGTTCCGGCCCCCGTCCCCTCGGGCCTGTTCAAGGCGATCCAATCACCTGCTGGGAAGTCATCTGCTCCAGCTGCGCCGTCCTACAGCGATTTGCTGCGGGATTTACGCAGCGGAAAGGTGAAGGATTTGGAGCTCTCCCTGCGGCAGCGTGAGGTGCGGGTGCGCTTCGAGGATGGCCGCCAGACCCAGGTGCCGGTCTTCAGCAACGACCAGCTCCTGCTGCGCAGTGCGGAGAAGGCCAAGGTGCCCCTCACTGTTCGGGACGACCGCCAGGATGGTGCCATGGCTGGCATGGTCGCCAATGGCCTGCTGGTGCTGTTGTTGCTCGGCGGTTTAGCCCTGCTGATCCGCCGTTCCGCCCAGGTGGCCAACCGGGCCATGGGCTTTGGCAGTAGCAAGCCCAGGCTCCAGGCCGAGGGCAGTGTGGCTGTGCGCTTTGAGGATGTGGCCGGCATCGCCGAGGCCAAAGAAGAACTCTCCGAGGTGGTCACCTTCCTGCGCTCGCCTGAACAGTTCACTGCTGTTGGAGCCAAGATCCCCAAAGGGGTGCTCCTGGTGGGGCCTCCGGGCACGGGAAAGACCCTTTTGGCCCGGGCGATTGCCGGTGAGGCCGGCGTCCCCTTTTTCTCGATGGCAGCCTCGGAGTTCGTCGAGATGTTTGTGGGGGTTGGTGCATCACGGGTTCGTGACCTCTTTCGCAAGGCGAAGGCGAAGGCCCCCTGCATCATTTTTATTGACGAAATTGATGCGGTCGGTCGCCAGCGCGGCGCTGGGATTGGGGGTGGCAACGACGAGCGGGAGCAGACCCTCAACCAATTGCTGACCGAGATGGATGGCTTCGAGGAGAACTCGGGCGTGATCCTGCTGGCCGCCACCAATCGCCCGGATGTGCTCGATTCAGCCCTGATGAGGCCAGGCCGCTTTGACCGCCGCATCACCGTGGATTTGCCTGACCGCCGTGGTCGCGAGGAGATTCTTTCGGTCCATGCCCGCACCCGGCCCTTGGCCGAATCGGTTTCCCTGGCGGAGTGGGCTAGCCGCACGCCAGGGTTCTCGGGTGCTGACCTCGCCAACCTGCTCAACGAAGCGGCCATCCTCACGGCCAGGCGGCACCAGAGCGAAATTGATGAATCGTGCCTCAGTGGTGCCCTCGAGCGCATCACCATGGGCCTGACGGCATCACCCCTGCAGGACAGCGCCAAAAAGCGATTGATCGCATACCACGAAATTGGCCACGCCCTGCTCACCAGCCTGGTGCCCCATGCCGACAAACTCGACAAGGTGACCCTGCTGCCGCGGGCCGGTGGGGTGGGGGGCTTTGCCCGCACCATGCCCGACGAGGACATCCTCGATTCCGGCTTGATCAGCAAGGCCTACCTCCTGGCCCGGCTCGTGGTGGCTCTGGGAGGGCGGGCGGCGGAAATGGTGGTTTTTGGCCCAGGGGAGGTCACCCAAGGCGCCAGTGGTGACCTGGAAATGGTGACCCGGATTTGCCGGGAAATGGTGACCCGGTATGGCTTTTCCAGCCTTGGGCCCGTGGCCTTTGAGGCCGATGGCGGTGAAGTGTTTTTGGGCCGCGATTGGTTGCGCTCCGAGCCCCACTATTCCCGTCAAACGGGCAATCGGATCGATCAGCAGGTGCGGGATCTAGCCAATGGAGCCCTCGATCGCGCCGTGGCGATGCTCTCACCACGGAGGGAGTTGATGGATCAGTTGGTGAGCCTGTTGATCGAGCAGGAAACCCTGGAGGGGGAAGCCTTTCGCGCTTTAGTCGCCAGCTACGAGGCCTCCGGCAAAGCGAATGTCCAGGCTGCGTAGGTAGGTATGGAGCCCCGCATCTTGAATCGGCAGGAGCCTGGCGATCCGGCCGCTCTCGTTGATATGGGCATGCCAATGGCCTGGCGGGGTAATAAAGGCTCCCCCGCTTTGCCAATCCACCCGGAAGGGATTGCGAATCGTCCCATCGTCTTCGAGCTCGCTGCCCACCAGGCTGTAACAGCCGGGATCGCAATCGATAATGAGATCTAGGGCTATTGATTGGTGGCGATGCGGTGGCTGAACAGCCCCTGCCGGCACAACTCCGAGCATGGCCCAGAGGGTGTGGGTCACCGTGCGGGTCGACGGCAGGTCGCTGTTGGCCATCAGCAGGCTCAGCCGATTGCTTTTGGCGCTGCTGGGGTCGGCCAGGAGGGCCTCCAATTCCGATTGCAGGACTTGGGCTGGATAGTGGGTGGGCTCAAAGCGCGCCCGGTTGGGTTGGACGCCGAGGTAGGTAAGCAGGGGGCCATCGTGGACCCAATACAGGATGCTTTCTTGGTTGGCATGGAGGATCGGCGTGTCCCCGGCCGGCAGGACAAACAGGTCCCCCTGGCCCCACTCCAGCTGGTTGGAGCCGTACTGCAGCTGCCCTTGACCCCGCAGCACGTAAAACAGGGAGCTGGTGGCAACAGCAGCTGCCTTTAGTTCCTCGCCTGGAAGGATGCGGAGGAAATGGGCTGCTAGCGCTGGGCTGGTGGCGGGAGCGGCGCAGCCCAGATGATCACTGCGATCCAGGGGGAGGATGGCCGTGGGTCCGGTGGAGTGGATGGCTGGATCCCATTGGTAGTAACCAATCGGCTCGGTCAGACCAGGGCGCACCGGGTTTGCAGCTTTTCGGTAATCAAAGAGTTGGCCCTTGGTTTGCCAATTCCCAATGGGATTGATTTGGTCAACGGTGCCACTTTTGATCCCGCTGTCGCTATTTGGGCTAATGGCCTGACTCATAGGTTGTTTGGCTGGTTTCAACCACCAGCAACCGCTGGCACAATCGAGACCTCGTCGCCGTCCTTGAGGGGCGTGTTTTGGTTGTTGAGGAAGCGGATGTCTTCGCTATTCACGTAGACATTGAGAAAGCGGCGGAGTTTGCCGGCTTCATCACACAGGCGACCTTTGATCCCGGGATAACGACCTTCAAGGGCATCAAGGAGCCCGTCAACGCTGCTGGCGGTTAGTTCAGCGGTGGCCTCGTCGTTGGTGAACTTTTGCAGGGGGGTCGGGATCAGAACCTGGACAGCCATGGGTGTAGTAGTGGGAGGAAGAAACGGGAAACGAAGAGGGTTTAGCCGGCTTGGGAACGCTGCCAGGCGGATTTGAAGCTATCCAGGGTGGCTTCGATCAGATAGGGCTCACCGATGGAGGAGGCAATCGCTTCGGTGGTCTTGAGACCGTTGCCGGTGATGTAGGCCACGGTGGTTTCGTCGGGATTGATTTTGCCTGCTTCCACCAGTTTTTTGAGCACGGCGATGGTGGTGCCACCGGCCGTCTCGGTAAACACCCCTTCCGTTTCAGCCAAGAGCTTGATGCCCTCGATGATCTCGGTGTCGGTAACGGCAGCGATGGTGCCCTTGGTTTTGTTGGCAATGTCGATGGCATAGGGACCATCAGCCGGGTTGCCAATGGCAATCGACTTGGCAATGGTGTTGGGCTTCACGGGAGTAATGAAATCCCTCCCCTCGGCGAAGGCTTGGGCGATCGGTGAGCAGCCTTCAGCTTGGGCCCCACTAAAGCGAACGGCCTTTTCATCCACGAGCCCCACCTTGATGAATTCATCAAAGCCCTTGCGGATCTTGGTGAACAGGGAGCCCGAGGCGAGGGGAGCCACGATGTGGTCGGGCAGCTGCCAGCCCAACTGTTCAATCACCTCATAACCCAAGGTTTTGGAACCCTCGGAGTAATAGGGGCGCAGGTTGATGTTGACGAAGCCCCAACCAAAGGTGTTGGCCACCTCCGAGCAGAGGCGGTTGACCTGGTCGTAGTTGCCATGCACCGCCATCAAGGTGGGGTTATAGACCAAGGTGCCAAGGACCTTGCCGAGCTCCAGGTCGCTGGGGATGAAGACGCAGCAGTCGAGTCCGGCGTGGGCTGCAATGGCGGCGGTGGAATTGGCCAGATTGCCGGTTGAGGCACAACTCACCGTGGTGAATCCCAGCTCGCGGGCCCGGGTGAGCGCCACCGAGACAACCCGGTCTTTGAAGGAGAGCGTCGGCATGTTGACGCCGTCATTCTTGATGTACAGGCTTTTAAGGCCAAGGCGCTTGGCCAGGTTGCCTGCCTTCAGCAAGGGGGTGAAGCCCGTGCCCACATCGATCGGATCGCCTTCAATGGGCAGGAAGTCGCGATAACGCCAAATCGAGGCCGGCCCCGCCTCGATGGTGGCGCGGCTCACCCTGTTTTTGATGGCCTCGTAGTCGTAGACAACTTCGAGGGGGCCAAAGCAGACGTCCTCACAGACGTGGCGGGCACTGGCCTCATAGGGGTGGCCGCATTCTTTGCAGCGCAGACCCGTAAAGGTGGAGCGAGAAAGGGTGGCTGTCACGATCACACCAGGCGATGCCCTGAGATTACCAGCGTGATTCTGGTGGCCAGATTTAAGCCGATCCTGTGGGTCGGGATTTTCGGAGCCTGGAATCCCTGCCGTTGGGCTTGCGCCTGGGCTGGCGCTGCTTAGCCTCGTTTTTAGTAAGCAGCCATGGCGATCTCCTTGCTTCCCCGGTCGCAGCGCTGGAAATGGGGTGGATGGGTGCTGGTGCCCATCGCCATTGGTGTCGTGGGGCTGTTGGTCCTGGTGGCCAGGCTGAGCATTGAGTGGCAATGGTTTGGTGAATTTGGCGTCCAGGGGATAGTCCTGCGCCGTTGGTTGCTCCAACTCGTGGCCTTCCTGGTGGTCATGGGCCTGGGCGTGCCGTTGCAATTGCAGCAACTGCAACGCTGCTGGCGCCTGCGGTTAGAGGCAACCCGCAAACAACTGCCCCTATCGCCGCTTCTGGGCTGCTCCAGCTGGACCCTGGTTGGCCTGTTGGGCCTCTTGCTGTTGCTACTGGTGGCCGCTCTCACCTATCTGATGGTGCAGGCCCGCGATTTGATCGCCGCACCATTTAGTGGCCATGTCACGACGGGAATACCCGTGTTCGCTGACCTGCAGCCCCTGCTGTTGGTGGGGTTGGCGATTGGTCTGCTTTTCCCCCTGCTGCGCTGGCCCCTCACCACCTTGCGGATTGCCTTGGCAGCGGCCCTGGCGGGCTCGGCCACGGCCTTGGCTCGGGGCTGGAGCCTGTGGTTGCCAGCTCTATTGGCCGTGCCCTTCGGCCAATCCGATCCCCTCACGGGCTTGGATCTCAGCTTCACGGTGTTGCAGCTGCCAGCCCTGCGCTTGCTGATCAGCGTCGTACTCGCCCAGGCCATCGTGGGCTTTGCCGGCTGCCTCTGGCTCACCTTTACGGAGGGTTCCACCCTTTCTGACCTGGCCTTTGGGGGCTTGAGCCGCATCCAGCAAAGAGTGCTCCAGCCCCAGTTGGCCGTGATCGCCCTGGCGGCAGCCTTTGCAACAGCCCTATCCCCATTTGCCTTGATGGTTCAAGGCAGCGGTGTGGCCAGCGGAGCTGGCTTTGTTGATCTGCATGTGCGCTTGCCGCTGCGAATACTTCTGGCCCTGTTGTTGGTAGCAAGCTGCGTCGGCCTGCTCGTACCCCTGCCCAAGGACTGGCTGCGGCGCGGCATTTTGTTGCCCCTTGCTTCTGCAGCGGCCTTGTTGCCCGTTTCGGAATGGCTTGTCGCGCCCCTGATTCAACGGTTGGTGGTGCAACCGAGGGAGTTACAGATGGAAGCCCCTTACATCAAGCGCAGCATCGCCGCCACCCGCCAGGCCTTTGGCCTGGACGCCATGGAGAGCAAGGTTCTTGAGCCGCGCCAAAAAATCACCGCAGCCGACCTCAAGCAATCCCGAGGCACGATTGCGAATATCCGCCTTTGGGATAGCCAGCCGCTGCTGGCCACCAACCGGCAGTTGCAGCAACTGCGCCTTTATTACAGCTTCGCATCGGCTGCAGTCGATCGCTATCCCCTGTTGGCCAACAACAAGCTGCATGGATCCCAGCAGGTCTTAATTTCTGCCCGCGAGCTGGATGCCTCGGCCTTACCAAAGCCGGCCAGAACCTGGTTGAACCGTCACCTGGTCTTCACCCACGGCTATGGGTTCACGGTCTCTGCTGTTAATGCTGCGGGAGCCGATGGCCTTCCGGTGTATTTCGTCAAGGATCTCGGCAGGGGCGGCCAAGTGCAAGGCATTCCCCAGCTCGGCATCAGCAACGAACAGGCCCGCAACATCCTGCCGGTGGGCCGGCCCAGGCTTTATTTCTCATCGTCTAAGGCTCCCTACGCCATCGCCCCGTCCCAGGTTCGGGAGTTTGACTATCCCGACGGTGATCTGAATGTGTATTCGCGCTACGACGGAGAGGCTGGTGTTCCGATTAACAGCCCGCTGCAAAGGCTGTTGGCGGCCACGTATTTATTCGAGCCAAGGCTTTTGAGCAACGGTTCGTTGAGCTCCGCTTCGCGGTTACTGCTACGCCGCCAGGTCAATCGTCGATTGGCGGCCCTGCTGCCATTTTTGAGGTTTGAAAGTCAGCCTTTTCTCGTGACAGCGCGAGTTGACCAGCCAGGCTTTGTTCCAGACCAGCACCAGTATTGGATGTTGGATGGATTTACGACCAGCCGCAGCTATCCCTACTCCGATCCCAATCCCCAGGGTATCCGCTATTTCCGCAACCCCGTGAAGGCTGTGGTGGATGCCTACAACGGCCGGGTCTGGCTCTATGTCAGTGATCCCAGCGACCCCATCCTCAGGACTTGGCGCCGGGCTTTTCCCGATTTGTTTCAGCCTTTGACAGCGATGCCTAAGGCGCTGCTCGCCCACATTCAAGTGCCTTTGAGCCAGTTCAATATCCAGGCAGAACGCCTACGGCGCTATCACGTCACCAACGTGCGCACGTTCTACAACGGCGATGACGTTTGGTCGATTCCCATGGAAATCTATGGCTCAAGCAATACCCCGGTTCGGCCCTATCACGTCACCGTTCAGCTCCCTGGCCAGCAAAAGCCAGAGTATGTCTTGCTGCTACCTTTCACGCCCCTCGGACGGGCCAACATGGTGGGTTGGATGGCGGCTCGCAACGATTTACCCCACTACGGACAATTGCAATTGGCCCGATTCCCCCAGCAACGGCTGTTGCTGGGTCCCCAGCAAGTGTCTGCCCTGATTGAGCAGGATCCAGCTATTAGCTATCAATTTGGCCTCTGGAACCGGGTGGGGTCCCGCCTGATTCACGGCAACCTGCTCGTGCTTCCCGTGGGCAAGGGGATCCTTTATGTGGAACCGATCTACTTGCAGAGCAAGAACAACGACCTGCCAACCTTGGTGCGGGTGGTTGTAACCGATGGAGTCACGTTTGTGATGGAGCGCAATTTGAAGGATGCCTTGGCCAAGCTGGTGCGTTGAACCTGGTGCATGATCCTGAGGAATGGGTTCAGTTCTTCCGATGCACTGATCAGAAGGACAAAAAAAGGGGGCTCTTGTGAGCCCCCAGAGGGTTGAGCAAAAACCTGCTCATCAGGCGATCACGTGTTAATCAGGCCGCAACTGCTGTTTTGGGATCGAGGCTGCCCTTGGCGTAGAGACCGGCGTAGAAGTTGATGTCCCGTTGCTTGATCTTGCTGGCATTACCGGCAGCCCAGAACTGCTGGTAACGATCCAGGCACACCTGCTTCATGTACTGACGGGCAGGCTTGTTGAAGTGGCGGGGATCGAAGTTGGCGGGATCCTTGAAGGAGGCTTCGCGGACGGCGGCGGTGAAGGCCAGGCGGTTATCGGTGTCGATGTTCACCTTGCGCACGCCATTGCGGATGCCTTCCTGGATTTCCTCGACGGGGACGCCGTAGGTCTCGGGGATGGCACCGCCGTACTTATTGATCATGTCCAGCCATTCCTGGGGAACGGAGCTGGAGCCGTGCATCACCAGGTGGGTGTTGGGGATGGCTTTGTGGATTTCAGCGATTCGGCTGATGGCCAGCACTTCGCCGGTGGGCTTGCGGGTGAACTTGTAGGCGCCGTGGCTGGTGCCGATGGCGATCGCCAAGGCATCGACCTTCGTTTTGGCAACGAAATCGGCCGCTTCAGCGGGGTCGGTGAGCAGTTGGCTGTGGTCAAGCTTGCCTTCGAAGCCGTGGCCGTCCTCGGCTTCACCCATGCCGGTTTCCAGGGATCCCAGGCAACCCAGTTCGCCCTCCACACTCACGCCAATGGCGTGGGCCACATCCACCACTTCCTTGGTGACAGCCACGTTGTACTCGTAGCTGGCAGGCGACTTGGCATCAGCCATCAGCGAGCCATCCATCATCACCGAGGTGAAGCCGTTGGCGGCTGCACCAAAGCAGGTGGCGGGGCTATTGCCGTGGTCCTGGTGCATGACCACCGGGATGTCGGGATAGGTCTCAACGGCAGCCAGGATCAGGTGGCGCAGGAAATTCTCACCGGCGTACTGGCGGGCACCCCGGGAGGCCTGGAGGATGACGGGGCTGTCGGTTTCATGGGCAGCCTCCATGATCGACTGGACCTGCTCGAGGTTGTTGACGTTGAAGGCGGGGATGCCATAGCCGTTTTCAGCGGCATGGTCGAGCAGAAGCCGAAGGGGGACTAGCGCCATGGAAAAACCTCTCGGGCGGGGGTAGAAACTGCGGCCGACTCTAGGGGATGCCCTGGGCTTCTTCAGCTACAAAAGCCGTTCCTTGCCCAGTCGCAGCAGCGTTGGCTCAGGATCCCTTCCCCCAGGCCTGGAACCATCGGACGCCCTTGGGTTATGGCTTGACTCCACCAGCCGTGGATGCGCTCCACCGGGGCAATCCGGCCGTCTTCCCAGGTGCGTTCAAAGGCCCACTGGGGATCGGGCTCGATGGGGCGCAGGGGCTCACCCCCCTGGGATTGCCACAGCCCGAATCCGTGCACGTAGTCGGCTTGGTTGTCGGATCCCAGCACCACCGTGCCCCCACTGCCATACAGCTCAATCCAGTAGCCCCGGCCCCGTCGGGCCACGGAGGCCAACGTCATCTGGGCCGGCACCGGATCTCCGCAGGGGCTTTCAAGCTCCAGCTGAACCAGGGCAATGTCTTCAGCATCCACGGTTGCGAGGGTTCCCTCCGCTAGTGATCCCGCGGCGAGGGAACCTTCGGGAAGGGGGCGCTGCTGGATGGCGGTCGAGAGCTGGGCCCGCAGGCTGCGGGTGGGCCCCACCAGCCAATGGAGGGTGTCAAACGCATGGGTGCCGAGGGCTCCGAGCACGCCGCCCCCCTCTGAGCGCTGGGAATACCAGTTCCAGGGGCGACTGCCATCGGCCCGACTGCCCATCAGCCAGTCGAGTTTCACCAAGTAGCGCTCACCAAGCACCCCGCTTCTTATCAGGGCCTCGAGTTGTTGAAACAGGGGCACGGCCCGGTATTCAAAATCCACGGCCACGGTGAGCTTGTTGCTTAGGGCCAAGCGTTGGAGCTCTTCCGCATCTTCTGAGCAAAGCGCTACCGGCTTTTCCAGCATCACGTGTTTGCCGGCTTCAAGGGCTTGCCTGGCCAGGGCAAAGCGTGGAGCCGGTGGCGTGGCGATCACCACGGCATCGACCGCTGGATCGTCCAGGAGTGCGGCGAAATCGCTGCTGCCAGGCAACTCAGCTTTGCGGCAGGCGGCCTCGAGACGCTCCTGGCGGGGGTGCCAGAGGGCAACAGGTTGGCTATGGGCGGAGGCCCGGAGGGCGGGCAGGTGAACCTTTTCACCGAAGCCAAGGCCCGCAATGGCCACCCGCAAGGGGGGCTCGATGGCGCTCATGACACCACACCCCGCTCCCTAGCTGCTGTGCAGGAGCCTTCGATGACAGCGCTGATCAGGTTGTCGCCGGCGGCGGGCAGCCATTCGGCTTTGAACTGGGGGATGCCATTAATCGATGTGTCCCGAAACAGCTGTTGGTCGCAGTCAATGTCCATGACATACAGATCCGCCATCCGCTTCGGTCTTGACTCGGTTTCCCCGGTGGTTCCGCTGTCTGGGGCCCCTGGATTGGGAGGTTGAAAGCGGCTCAACACCGAGAGATTGCCCGTTTTGGTAGCCCGGAGGCTGCCGGAATCCCACCACTGCCGGCCTTCTGCGGTCGATGGAACCTCCTGCCAATTCACGGGGCCGGCTAGGGCCACCGATGGCAGACAACCAAGCCAAACAACCAACCCGGCCAGAAGGCCAGCGAGGGGAAAAGCGAGGCGGGTTGCAAGGGCCTTTGCCATGGTCTTGAGCCCGGCGATCCAGTGGTGAGCCATCAGGCAGCCACCGCTTGCTGGCAGCCGTGCATCTTCAACAGGGCACTCAAGGTGCCTTTGAATTCAGTCCGCGACACGATGGTGTCCACGAAGCCGTGGTCGCGCAGGTATTCAGCGGTTTGGAAGCCTTCGGGAAGCTTTTCGCGCAGGGTTTGTTCGATCACCCGGCGACCAGCGAAACCAATCAAAGCCTTGGGTTCAGCCAGAATGAGATCGCCCAACATCGCGAAGCTGGCGGTGACACCCCCCGTCGTGGGGTAGGTGAGCAAGGGGAGATACAGCAATCGCTCCTCTCGGTGGCGATGGAGGGCCCCTGAGATCTTGGCCATCTGCATCAAGCTGAGCATCCCCTCCTGCATGCGCGCTCCTCCTGAAGCGCACACAATCAGCACGGGATAGCGGCGCGCGGTTGCTGCCTCGATCATCCGGGTCAGCTTCTCGCCCACCACCGAACCCATGGAGCCGCCCATGAAGCGGAAATCCATGACCCCTAGGGCGAGGGGCAACCCATTGGTGCGGCAGAAGCCAGTAATCACCGCATCCCGCAGCCCCGTGCTCTCCTGGCTGTCGCGGATCCGATCGGCATAGCTGCGCCGGTCCTTGAAGCCCAGGGGGTCCATGGGGGCGAGGTCGGCATCGAGCTCTTCAAAGCTGCCGGCATCGGCAATCAGTCGGATGCGCTCGTCGCTATCAATGCGGTGGTGGTAGCCACAGCCTTTGCAAACGCTGGCATTGGTCACCAGATCCTTGCGATAGACCACCAGAGCGCAGTCAGGGCATTTGCTCCAGAGCCCATCACCCTCCTCTGGCTCCTGGGTGGCCCGCACCACCGGCGCATTTTTCTGGCGATCGGCGAACCAGTCGAAGAGCGACATCGAAGGAAGGTGCCTGTTTGCTTGACCCTATTTAAGGCAGCTCAGCTCACCATCCCGAAGATTTGGATCCATAGGGCTGGCCCGCCCAGCCACACCGCCAGGCCCCCTGAGGCCAGAAAGGGTCCAAAGGGCAGGGGTTGGTTGCGCCCAAGCCTGCCGCTGAGCCGACCCAAAACGCCGATGATGGCTCCGGCAAACACGGCCAGCGCGACTGCGACCCCTAGGCCGGTGAGGCCCAGCCAGGCTCCGAGCAGGGCCGCCAGCTTGGCGTCGCCAAGCCCCAGGGCAGGGCGACCCATCACTTTTTGGGCTATGGCGCTCACCGCCTCAAAGCCCACCAGGCCGAGGCCGGCGGCTAGTAGGTGTTGACCAAGCAGCTCCCGGGCAACTCCGGGCCCCTGCATCCAGCCGAGGCCTGCGGTGAACAGCAGGCCCAAGACGAGTCCGAATCGGCAGAGCGGTTCCGGCAACCAGAGGTTGTCGAGGTCGATCAGTACCAGGGGCAGGAGCCAACTCACCAGGACCCAACCAGCCACGATCAGGGGGAGGGGAGCAGCACCTGGACCCATGGCCGTGGGGCTGGCCATGGTGACGGCAACCCATAACCCGGCGCTCAGCAATTCCACCAAGGGATAGCGCGGTGAAATCGGTGCCCCGCAATGGCGGCAATGCCCCCGCAGCCCGATCCAGCCGACCACGGGTACGTTTTCAAACCACTGCAGCTGGGTCCCGCAACGCGGACAGTGGCTTGGCGGCAGGACCACCGATTCCTGTCGCGGCAGACGCCAGGCCACCACATTGAGGAAGCTGCCGACGCAGGCTCCCAAAAAGGCGGCAACGATGGGTAAATCCATGGTCTGGTTGGGCTCCATTACGACTGCAGCTCTCCCCAGGGTCGCGGCGTTGGTTGCTTCGGCATCCGCAGGCGAGGGCCTTGACCTCGCTTGGAGCGCCCAAGAATCCACTCCATCGCAATGAATTGCTCGTCTGGCAACAGGATTGGGGTGTCAAACACCACCCGGCCCTGGTGCCCCGGCGGGGCCTGGGCCCCGCCCTGAAGCACGACGCCAAAGGGATCACGTCCCATGGGGCACTGCTGCTGGTAGTGAAACAGCACCTGGCGAGCGGCCCGTAGGACCTGCTGGCTATCGATTTGATCCAAACGCAAAACGGGAGCAGCCGATGAAGCTGCTCCCGCAATCGTGAAGGAAGGAGTGGGAGCGGCGAAGGAAATCGTCCTCACCAATCAACTTATGCAAGCAGGTTAATCGGTAGGCGAGAAATCAGCCCAGCTTCTTCTTTTCTTCGATCATCCGGTGAATGATCGGTGCCAGGATCAACTCCATGGCGAAGCCCATCTTGCCGCCGTTCACCACGATTGATGTGGGGCTGGACATGAAGGACTCATGAATCATGTCGAGCAGGTAGGTGAAGTCGATGCCCCACTTCTCCCTGGCTCCCTTGCGGAAGTGGATGATGACAAAGGATTCATCCGGGGTGGGGATATTGCGGCAAATGAAGGGGTTGGAGGTGTCCACGGTGGGGACCCGCTGGAAGTTGATATCCGTGCGGCTGAACTGGGGACAAATGTGGTTGATGTAGTCCGGCATCCTGCGCAGGATCGTGTCCACGGTGGCTTCAGCCGAATACCCGCGTTCGGCGTTATCCCGGGAAATTTTCTGGATCCACTCCAGATTGGTGATGGGCACCACACCAATCAGCAGGTCGGCAAGGCTGGCCACGTCATAGCCAGTGCCGACGACACCACCGTGAAGACCCTCGTAAAAGAGTAGGTCGCTAGCACTGGGGATGGTTTCCCAGGGCGTGAATTGCCCGGGTTGCAAGCTGGTGCCCAGGCGGGTGTTGTGCTCGGCTGCTTCGTCGAACGAGTGGAGGTAGTAGCGCTTTTCGCCACTGCCACTGGAGCCGTAGGTCTGGAAGAGCTCCTCGAGTTTGTCGAAGAGGTTGGCTTCGGGGCCGAAGTGGGAGAAGTTCTCACCCTTGGCCAGGGCGGAAGCCATGGCTTCCTTCATCGGGCCCCGCTCATAGCGGTGGTAGCTGTCGCCTTCGACAACCGCGGGCACGATGCCCTCCCGGGCAAAGATGGCCTCAAAGGCGCGTTTGACAGTGCTGGTTCCTGCGCCTGAGGAACCGGTAACGGCCACAACCGGGTGACGCTTCGACATCGGCGCAGGAAGAGAAAAACCGAATTTAATTTTGGCAGGTCGTCGGCCCTTTGCCCAAGGCGGCCCTAGAGCGCTGCCAAAAGTTGATCGCCCATGGCCTGGCAACCCAGCAGGGTGCAGCCAACTGCCATGAGATCGCCGGTCCGATAGCCGGCGTCGAGCACCCGGTCGACGGCCCCCTCGAGGTCGGCGGCGGCGGCCCCTTCCTGGAGGCCGACCCGCAGCAGCATGGCGGCGCTGAGCACCATGGCCATGGGGTTGGCCTTGTCCTGGCGGGCGATGTCGGGGGCAGAGCCATGGATAGGTTCGAACAGTCCAGGTCCGCCCGATCCCAGGGAGGCGGAGGGGAGCATGCCAATGGAACCGGTGAGCATGGCGGCCTCATCGCTCAGGATGTCGCCGAAGAGGTTGCTGGTAAGCAGCACGTCGAATTGCTTCGGCGAGCGCACCAGTTGCATCGCCGCGTTGTCCACATACATGTGGCTGAGTTCCACGGCTGGGTAATCGGCATGGATGGCCTCAACGCGATCACGCCAGAGCTGGCTCACATCGAGCACGTTGGCCTTGTCGACAGAGCAGAGCCTGCCGCCGCGGGCAACGGCCAGGTCGAAGCCCACCTTGGCGATCCGATCAATTTCGTAGTCCGAGTAGGCCATGGTGTTGAAGGCCCGCACATGGCCATCGGCCTCGACCCGGCCCTTGGGGGTACCGAAGTACACCCCACCGGTGAGCTCACGCACCACCATCAGGTCAACACCCTCGATCACCTCGCGCTTGAGGCTGCTGGCATCGACCAGGGCCGGAATGATTTTGACCGGCCGCAGGTTGGCGAAGAGGCCAAGCCCTGCCCTGAGGCCGAGCAAGCCCGTTTCGGGCCGCTTTTCGCGCGGCAAGTTGTCGTATTGGGGGCTGCCAATCGCAGCGAGCAGAACGGCATCAGCGCCCTTGCAAGCTTCGAGGGTGCTTGCGGGGAGGGGTTCGCCGGTGGCATCAATAGCTGAGCCGCCCATGGGCTGCTCGTCGTAAACGAGCTCAAAGCCGTGGCGGCGGCTCACGGCATCGAGGAGCTGGCGGGTCACCGCGGTGATTTCGGGACCGATGCCGTCGCCGGGAAGCAGGGTGATCCGGTAGCTCGTCATCGCAGGTGCCGCGGGGCGTTAGGGCAGGGCGCGAGGCTACTGGCTGGTTGCTTTGGGCCCAGAGGCTTGCAGCTTGCGCAGGGTCTTCGCCATCTCGGGCAGTTTGTTGAAGGCAGCGGAACAGCGCAACCACAGCCGGTTCGGGATGGCGGGGTAGCCACTCACCACCTCACCGGCGGCCACTTCGCCATGGATGCCGGATTTGGAGGAGGCGATGGCCCCATCGCCGATCACAGCGCGGTTGGCCACCCCGACCTGGCCGGCCAGGATCACCCCATGGCCGAGCTTGGCGCCGCCGGCAATGCCTACCTGGGAGGCCAGGGCACAGCCTTTGCCGGTGATCACCCCGTGGCCGATCTGCACCAGGTTGTCGATTTTGGTGCCAGCGCCGATGCGGGTTTCGCCCACCGATGGGCGATCGATGGTGGTGCCGCAGCCCACCTCCACCGCCTCTTCCAGCACCACCAGCCCCGTTTGGGGCATTTTTCGCCATCCCTGGGCCGTGGGAACAAAGCCAAAACCCTCGCTGCCAACCACCGCGTTGGAATGGACCACGCACTGGGCGGCCAAACGACTGCCGGGGTGCAGCACGGCCCCGGAATGGATTTCACATCCTCTGGCCAGTTGCACGTCCTCGTAGAGAACGGCGCCGGCATGGAGGGTGCAGCCATCAGCGATGGTGCAGGCCTCGCCCACCACCACATGGGCACCGATATGCACGCCGAAACCGATGGTGGCACTGGAATCCACCACCGCCGTTGGATGGATTCCCGCTGGTTTGGGCTTGCGGGGGTGCAGGCAGTCGAGGGATTCGGCAAAGGCGAGCCGGGGATCCTTGAGGGCAACCCAAGCCAGGCCCTGGGCGGTGGCGATGGCTTGCAAGTCGGGATCTGGAGGCAGCAGCACCGCCGATGCCCTGGTGTTGTCAAGGGCGAGGGCCAGGGCATTGCCCCGCTCCAGAAAACTCAATTGTCCTGGGGTGGCCTGGTCCAGGGCGTTGGCGCCCTGGAGCTCGGGATCGCTGGCGAGATGCCGTGGTGTCTCCCCTGTCACCTGCCCCAGTCGGCTGAGCAATTCGCTGAAGAGCATCACGGGCTTGGCTGCGGGGAAGGTGAAGCTGGGCGGATCGTAGGTGGGGTGGCTCTTTGGCTAGCCCCTTGTGATCACCAACTGGTCGCGGTGCACCACCTCAACCCCTGCTCTGCCCATCAGCTCCCGCAGTTCCCCGCTGCTGAGGGTGGATAAACCTCGGCCCAATTCCCGGCCATCGGCGCTCAGCAGCCGCACCGCTTCCCGACGCCCAAACTCCCCCTCCACGGATTGCACGCCCACGGCCAGCAGCGAAGCCCCCCGGTCCACCAAGGCGGCCTCGGCGCCGGGGTCGAGCCTCAGGTTTCCCTTGGGGAGCAGGGCATGGGCTAGCCAGCGCTTGCGATCGGGTAACGGGCTCTGGGATGGCTGGAACACCGTGCCAACCTTCTCGCCAGCAAACAAGGCATCGAGAACCCGGGGATCCCGGCCATCGGCCAGCCGCACCCGGATGCCACTCGAGGTGGCAATGCGGGCGGCCGCAATTTTGGTGGTCATGCCCCCGGTGCCCCACTGGCCACCGCCCGTAGCCCCCTGGCTGAAGCGTTCCAACTCCGCGAGGTTGCGCACCTCCTCAATCGGTTGGGCGGAGGCGTCGCTGCGGGGGTCCCCCGAATAGAGCCGATCCACATCGGTGAGCAAGACCAACTCATCGGCGCCCACGGCCACGGCCACTAGGGCGGAGAGGGTGTCGTTGTCCCCGAAGCGCAGCTCATCGGTGGCCAGGGTGTCGTTTTCGTTCACCACGGGAACCACCCCCCAGCTGAGCAGCTGTTCGAGGGTGCTGCAGGCATTTTGATACCGACGCCTGGAGGCGAGATCCCCCCTGGTGAGGAGGACCTGGGCCACGGCGACACCGCAACGGGTAAAGGCGTCTTGGTAGAGGGCCATGAGCTGGCCCTGGCCGACGGCGGCGGCGGCCTGAAGGGCGACCACTTCCGTGGGCCGCTTGGCCAACTTGAGGGCCCCACAGCCCAGGCCCACGGCTCCGCTTGTGACCAGGGCCAGCACATCCCCCTTGGCCTGTTGCCGGGCCAGGCTTGCGGCCAGATCGGCAATCACCGCTGGAGTTGGGCGCTCAGCAGTGCCCCGCAGGAGGCTGGTTCCCACCTTGATCACCCGCCGCACCCCGTTGCTGATGGGCGTCATCAGCGGAGGGCAGCACCCATCCATTGCGCCAAGCGCAATTCCATTTTTTGCAGACGATCCCGTTGGCAGGGCTGGCCAGTGGCATCAATCGGTTTGACGAGCACCGTGAATAGGCCCAGGCGGTTGCCTGCGATCACATCAGTAAAAAGCCGGTCGCCCACGAGGGCGACCTGGGCGGCCGGAACGTTGAGTTGGGCCAGAACCCGCCGAAGGGCACCGCGACGGGGCTTGCCCGCCGAGGTGGTGAAAGGCAGGCCCAGGGTTTGGGCCACGGAGCCAATGCGCTGGCGGGAGGGGTTATTGCTGAACAGATGGATCGGGAACTGCTGCTTAGCTTCGTGCAACCAACCCAAGGCCAGCGGTGGCACCAGGCTTTGGCGACGCGGCAACAGGGTGCGATCCACATCCAAGACCAGGGCCTGGATACCGCGCTCCTGGAGGGCCTCCAGCGGAAGTTCCGCCAGGGTGCACTCCATCAACCAGTTGGGGCGCAACAGCTCAGCGAGCATCAGAGATCGCCCTCTCGCTCTGCCAGTTCGGCTTCGATACGGGGTTGGACCCGATCAAATTCCTCGCCTTCCACGAGAATGGCTTCGGTGCCTTGCATCCGAGCGACCACAAAGAAGGGGTCGAGGGGGATGTAGAGGCCATATTCCTGGTTGTCGACCATGAAACTCACGAGAAGTTCATAGGTCTCAGAATCATCATCGGCGTCCTCGTCGTCTTCGAGGTCTTCGGGCTCGGGTTCATCGAGTTCGCCGCTGACGGTGAGGGTGACGGCGGAGCGCACCAGGGTGAGGTCGTGCTCCTGCAGGACCACATCAGCCACAGAGAGGATGGGCTCGGTGGCGTCGATGGTGTCGATCAGCTCGGGATCTTCCTCGTCGTCCAACTGGAAGAGGCAGACCGGGGTGTCCACCGGGGTGAGCAGCACATAATCATGGCCATCCAGGGGAATCAACTCTTCCAGGAAACAGAGGAGTTGGCGGCCCCGGGTATCGCTCACCAGCACTGTGGGCACGTCGCCTGCGTTGGTCATGGCGGAACTTTCAGAGCTCATGGCGTTGGTGGTTGTCTTCTCAGGATGGATCAACGTTGGCTTTTTTGCCGTCGTTGGGGGTCGCTGGTTGCACCGGTTCGCAATACAGCAGAACCGCTTCAGGCCCCTCGGCCAGCCATTGCTCTAGCAGCAAGGCAGCGGCGGCACTGTCGAGGGCGCCGCTGCGGTCGCCGTGGAGACCCCGCTGTTCTCCTGCAGCCCAGGTGCTGGCGTGCTCATTGACCCAAGCTAGGGGGAGCTCCAACGATCGGGCAATCCGTTCCCCATAACGGCGGCAGTGGGCTGCTTGTTCGGTGGGCCTGCCATCGCGATCCAGCGGTAGACCCACCACCAGGGCCTGAACTCGCCGTTGGACCACCAGGGGCTTCAGCCGTTCCAGATCCGCTGGAAATTTGCCCCGGGCCAGGGCCCCGAGCGGGGTCACGGTGATCCCGAGGGGGTCGCAACCCGCCAAGCCGATCCGCCGGCGACCCACATCCAGCGCCAGGACCGATCTGGCTAGGGGTTGGGGGGGCATTAACGGGGAATGAGCGGGGTGGGCAGGGGACGGCGTTGGGGTTGCAGTTGGCCGAACATGGCCTCGAGCCGCTGGGCTGCGAGCGCTGGCAGGGGCTGTTCGTGGCGGCGCCAGACGCTGCGCGCCATCAGCACCCGTTCCCCCCGTTCCAGGGCACCGCGCCCCCGAAGCCAGTCCTGGCGGGATGCATCACGCACATCGCAGCGCAGCCAGAGGTCTTCACCGCGGCCAAAGGATTGCTGGGCTTGGGCCAACAGCAGCTCCGTAGCGCCACCAATCAGGTGTTGCCAGCCAGGATGAACCGTGAGTTCCACGTCATGGCCCCCACCGGCGTGCTCCCCAACCCAACGCACTCCGGCAACCGCATCATCCCGGACCCCATCGACCAAAATCCAGCCCTTGCGATGGCTTTGATCGAGCAGGTCTTCGACCCGCCGGTCCAGTAGCTGGCGGAGTTGGGCTGGGCAAGCGGCCTGCTCCAGGTGCCAGAGCAGGCCCCCGGTGCGCCGGTTGAGTTGGCGCAGTTGTAAGGAGCCAAGGGCTGAGCTGTTCCCCCTTTGCGCCTCGTTGACGCCAGGCCAGCACCACAGTTGGTCGGTGCGCAGGGGTTGGAATCCTTGCTCACGCAGCAGGGCCAGGCGTTTGGAATCAAGGCTGGAGGCCGTTGCCATCCAGCTGGTGGCATCCCTGGCCTGGTGGATGGCTTCCCGCAGCAGGGTTGTAGCCAAATCCCTCTGACCGATGGGGTTCACAAGGCGTAGGTGCTGCACTTGCCAGCAACTGCCGCTGCGGTTGAGTCGGCTGGTCACAATCAGCCCAAGGGGATTGTGCTCGCTAAAGGCGACAAGCACCAACGGTGCAATGGGCTGGCGGGCGGCGAGGGCGTGGATCAGCCTCTCCGGTAGCCCGAGCCAAACGGCCCGTTGCAGCACGCTCTGGAGCGGAAGGAACGTTGGATCACTGAGCAAAGGCAGGTGCCAGCCCGCCAGGGGCTCCAACCGCCAACTTGTGGCGCATGGGGCTCCTGGAGACTGGGTTGGGTCTGGCTCAACCGCCATGGGGGTGGTTCCAAAAAGACCCTGAACCCCAAGTCTATCGAGCTCGAACGAAGTGGATTGGTTGAACTGGCCCTAGGTTCCGCGAACCAGCACCAGGGGAGTGCGTTCGTTGGCGTTTCCGGCCGGGTTGGGCCTCAGGGCCCGCTCCAGCAGGGCCCCGTCACAACCCTGGCTGGCGGCGAGCACCTTGACCCGGCCCAGGTCGTTCACATCCACAACCGCCACGGCCACGCCCAGGGCCTCAGCCATGTGTTGGCAGAAATGCCCCGGTTCCTGGGGCCCCATCACCAGGGTTTGGTCATAGGGCGGCGTGGTGCCGGTGATGTCATCAATCAGCCGGGCTTGATCTCCCGCTAGCCGATAAAACCAGCCCTTGAAGCCCAGGACCTTGAGCCCGGTGCCAATCAGCCAGGCACCAAGAATCCGGGCCGGGCCCTCTCGGTCAATCAGGCTTTGCATCCCGCAGGCCGTGGCCAAGCTGCTGGTGGGATGGAACACCCGGCAAAGCAACCGGGCCAGGGCCGAGGGTTCCAGCGTGGCGGGATGGAGGTACTGGCCTTGCATCACCGCCAGGGGTGTTTCGCCAATGGTGAGCACGTCGCCGCTCTGCCAGAGGTGACCGGCATAACGGCGCAACACCTCTTGGGGCTCGTCGAGAACACCGAGCAGGTGGGTGCCAATCGGAAGCACCTGGCAGCGATCACCCTGGCGCCAAGCTGCGGTGTTGGCGTTGATCGGCTCGGGTTTGCGCAGGGGAACAAGGAATCCATCCCGGCGGTGCAGGCGACCAAAGGGTCCGTAATTGACCCAGACCACCTCGATCCAGAGGGTGTCAATGAGTTTCTTGATGGCAATTCCTGGGGCCGCAGTGATGCTGATCTCAAGGGAGGCTCGTGTGTTCTTGCGCCCTTTCACGATGTAGGCGGCCCAATAGTGGTCGGGCCTGCTGTCCTCATCGGGATGGAGGGCCACAATCTGGGTTTTCACCTCCAGGTTGCGGAGGTCGCCGTTGCCCAACAAGGTGGGATTCAGGTTGATCTCCGGCACGAACACTTCCATGCGCCGGTGGGGATTGGTGATGGTGATCTCCCCGGTGACGGTGATCCCCTGGGGGCTGCTCTCCACGTGGAAGGGGCCGGCCTTCAACTGAAGGGGCGAGGCGGGTCTAAGGCGATGGCGGAGTTCAAGCCACAGCAGGCTTAGGCCCAGCAGCAGGGCCGCGAGCAGCAGGAAGTTGAACACCAAGAGCAACGGAACGCGAATCGCCGGAGCGTAATGGGGCCCCTGGCTGGCCTACACCATCTGCTGGGGCTTTACGTAGCGATCGAAGTCATCGGCACTGATTTCCCCCAGTACCAGGGCGGCCTCCCTGAGGCTTAATTGGTGCTTGTGGGCGTGCTTGGCGATGCCGCAGGCCCGGTCGTAGCCGATGGCTGGGGTCAGGGCGGTGACCAACATCAGGCTGTCGTTCAGCAGCCGCTCTATCCGCTTGGTGTTGGCCTCCAGTCCATCGACACAAAAGGCGCGGAAACTGGTGGCCGCACCGGCCAGTAAGGCGATGCTCTCGAGCATGTTGTGGGCGATCAGGGGCTTAAACACATTGAGTTCAAAATTGCCCTGGCTCGCCCCTAACTGCACAGCCGTGTTGTTGCCCATTACCTGGGCGGCCACCATGGTGAGGCTTTCGCACTGGGTGGGGTTCACCTTCCCCGGCATGATCGATGAACCCGGTTCATTTTCCGGAATAACCAATTCACCGAGCCCGCAGCGGGGCCCGCTGCCGAGCCAACGCACGTCATTGGCGATCTTCATCAGCGATCCAGCCAACACGGTCAGGGCCCCGTGGGCTGCCGCCAGGGGTTCATGGCCTGCCAAGGCTTGAAATTTGTTGGGGGCACTGATGAAGGGCAATCCCAGGCGCTCGGCTAGCCGCTGGGCAACAGCATCGCCAAATCCCCTGGGGGCATTGAGACCCGTACCCACGGCGGTACCGCCGATGGCCAATTGATACACCTGGGGGAGGGTGTGCCTGAGGCTCTCGAGGCCGAGCTCGAGCTGGGCGACGTAGCCACTGAATTCCTGGCCCAAGGACAGGGGCACGGCGTCCTGCAGGTGGGTGCGGCCGATCTTCACGATCCCCGCAAACGCCTCACTTTTCTGCTGCAGTGAGCCGATCAACCCTTCGACGGCTGGAATCAGCTGCCGTTCCAACTCGATCGCTACGGCGATGTGGAGCGCCGCCGGGAAGGTGTCATTACTGGATTGGCTGAGGTTGACGTGGTCGTTGGGGTGCACCGGACTCTTGCTGCCCATCACGCCCCCGGCCAGCTCAATCGCCCGGTTGGCGATCACCTCATTGACATTCATGTTGGTTTGGGTGCCCGAACCCGTCTGCCAAACCTTCAGGGGAAACTCGGGATCCAAGCGTCCTGACGCCACCTCTTCTGCGGCGGCCACGATCAAGCCGTTGAGCTCTGGATCCAGTTTGCCCTTGGCGGCATTCACTTCGGCACAGGCCGCTTTGAGCTGGCCGAAGGCGTGCACCACCGCCAGGGGCATGGCTTGGCCGAAGGGAAAAAAGTGGATCGATCGCTGGGTCTGGGCGCCCCAGTAGTGGTCGTGGGGAACCTCAATGGCTCCCAGGCTGTCGGTTTCGATCCGTTGGCTCAGGTGCGGCTCGGCCATCAGCGGCTGACAACCTCCGCATTGAGTTCGTTGAAACTCACTGTGGTGCTGGTGGTGCCCCCTTCAGGCAAGGGGATGCCCGTGGCCATGCTCAAGCCATCGTTGATGCGGTCCACGTCCACAGAGCCGCTGGCGTTGAACACCACCTTTCCATCGGGGTCAAACACCACCACCTGGGGAATGACCCCGCTCCAGTACGTGGCCGGATCAGTGGGACCTTCGGTGGCGCGGTTTTGCAGGGGGTCGATCACCAGGGGAATCAACTCAATCCTGTTGCCCCAGAGCCGTTGCAATTCGGAGACCACCGGGGAGAACTGCTTGCTCGCGGCATCGTCATCGAGGTAGTAGATCACGGCTGCTGGCCGGTGATCGGCCATGGCCTGGGCGAGGGTGCCCCGGGGGGGCACTAGGGAGCCATTACCGGCGTAGAGGGCGTAGATATTGCCGTCGTAGGTGTTGTTCGTCAGGGCGGCGTACGCAGGTTGAACCCCCAATCCCGTGAGGCCGATCCACAGGGCCAGCAATACCCCGAGGAAGGGGCGACCAGGCAGGCGCAACGGCACGGTTTCAGGCCTCAATGTGGGGTCATTGTGGCCTTTAGCCGCGGCTGAGGCTGCGGCCCATGCCCTGGCGGATGCCGCGGCCCACGAGGCCGATGGAACGGCCCACCACCTGGGTGAGCAAGACAACGAACAGATCTCCGAGCCCCTTGATCAGGCTTTGCAGTTGGGGGGCGAGGGCGTCCCGGGTTTCAAGGGAGAGGGTCACAAGTTGCTGCACCCAGCCCAAGTCCCGCAGTTCAGCATCCCGGGGTTCGGTGAGGTCGACCAAGGCAATACCCCCGGCTTGGAGAGAGAAGAGCGATCGGCGGCTCTCATAGAGGGCGATCGGCCGTACAAACCAGCTATTCCAACGTTGTTGGGCGTTGAGTTGGTTGCGTAGGCGTTCCAAGTTGCGGGTGGCTAGCAGCTCTGGTTCCAGTAGATAGCGGCGTAATTCCGGCCAGCTGGCACAACAGGAGAGAACTTCGCTGCTGATCAATTCAGCGCTGCGCACCAACCAAT
>CAMDEM010000008.1 GCA_945896675.1 Cyanobium sp. NIES-981 | reverse complement strand
ACCCAACCGATGAATCAGCCATGGCCGCAAGCTCAGGCACCCTGATCCCAGCGGCCATCACCGTCGAGGCCTTCAACGGCGCCCGCTGAGCCCAATTAAGCCGATGACGGCCAACGGCTCGCAAAGCGCTCCAAAGACGTAACGTTGAGTTACGATTGGTTTTTACAAAACGCAATACCCATGGCCGACTCCACGCCCAAGTACGGATTTGTTGCCTTCGCCGAAACCTGGAATGGCCGTCTGGCCATGCTCGGCTTCGTGATCGGCCTGGGCACCGAGCTGCTCACCGGTCAGAGCATCCTCGGCCAAATCGGCCTCGGCTGATCCCATGGCAACCGACTATTCCGCTGCTGTTACCGGTTTGATTGTGGTCGGCGTGCTGCTGACCGCCATGGTTGGTTACGTGCTCACCCGGCCTACCGACCTTGGTCGGTCTCGCTGAAGCCTCCCAGCCAACCCACCCCCCACCATTCCATGGACGAATGTTGGGGGGTAATTTTTTGTCCATGAAGATCGCCGTTCCGCCATCTTTTCAGTTCAGCTTGTTGAACAACCTTCCCATTCAGACTTCATGGCCGCCCGGATTGATTTGCCATTGACCGAGTTGAAATTGCGTCAACTCTTTACCAAGCCCTACGGCGTTGACGCACCTGACGAGCAACAGTGGCGTGATGTCTATGCCGCTGATGTTCAGTTTGAAGATCCGACCCAAAAAAGGGCTGGCATCGGTGCTTTCATCAAGGCCCAGCAGGATTTGGTTGACCGTTGTGATGATGTCTTTCTAGAGGCTGGAGCTGTTGTGATCAATGGCAGCCAGGCCTTTGTGGAATGGCGCATGGGTCTCAAAATCAAGGGCATTGAATTCATCTACCCCGGCGTGACACGACTCCAGCTTGGATCTGATGGGCGGATTGGGGACCACCGCGATTACTTCGATTTTGTAGGCCCCACCTTTGAACCAGTTCCGGTGGTCGGTGGTTTTGTCCGTTGGATCTACCGACGTTTCGTTGCCTAATCCTCCAGTGTCTTCATGATCAGCAACCAAGCCGGAATTAGCAATCAAGCCGAAATCTCGGGTTCGTCGCAGGCACCGGAAGGGCTGCTTCGCTACCTGGAAGGGGTGGCCGGCATGGGCCGGGGCCAGCGCCGACTCGTGTTGCTGTTGTCCCAACTCGGGGATTTCGATAGCCTTGAATATGCCCAAGCCCTGGTGCCGGTGTTGCCGCAACTGGCGTCGGCCGGGATCTCCATCCTGGCCATTGCCATTGGCGATGAGGCTGGTCGCCAACGCTTCTGCGCGTTTACGGGCTTTCCCCCCGATCGTCTCGTGGTGACAGCGGAACCAGAGCTCCATCGAGACCTGGGGCTCTATGCGGGGCTAACCGTGTTGGGCGGGCCATGGCCCAACCTGCTGTTGATGTGTGCAGGGATTGGCTCCCCAGGAACCCTGGCCGAGGTGCTGCGGGGGTACACGGGCGATCGCCAAGCGCCCCAGCGGATTGCCGACGATGAAACCGTTCAGGCTGGCCCCTTACCGCCGATCCAAGGATCGTTCTTCGCGCTTGCTGGTGGCAAGGGCTTCCAAAGGCCCTTCGAATTGGCCACCCTGCGGCTGCGCAACATGGCCGAAGTGATGGCCCATTGGCGTACCTACGTTCCCTCCGAGAACCACCTCACCCAGCGCGGCGGCACCTTTCTTTTGGATGAAGGCGATGCCCTGCTCTACAGCTACAAAGACCGGGGCATTCTGGGTTTCTCGGCAACCATGGCCCGGCCCTTGAGCTTTCTCGATCCCTACCTGGCCTAACGAAGCCCAGATCCAGTGGGTCTACCCTTCACCTGGCCCTCCCTCTGGGCACAAAGGGTCTGGATGTCAGCGCGACCCGTGAGCTTCAGGCGCCAATTGGCCCAAAGACCATAGATTCCATCAACCAGCGGCTTGAGCAGGGGCCAGGTGGTGGGGGCGTACAGCCAACCCAGTCCCACCAGCCTGTAGGCCTCCCGAAAGGCGGCCACGTCGACGATGACCCGGCCATCGGCTCCAATGGCGTGGATTCGGCCCATGGCCTCGCGGTAGCTGATCCCTCCATGGGCGGCGGGGTCGTAGTCCTGGAACTCGATGTCGACAAAGCAAATCAGGCCCTTGCCCTGATCCCGGCTGCGAAGGGCCTCAACTTCTCTTCGGCAAAGGGGGCAGGCCCCATCGAAAAGGAGCGTGAGTTGGGGTTTGGCCATGGCCCCAGCTTAGAAATCGCCAGGGGGCCAGCGTTCCTAGGGTTGGCGCAACACCCGAATACCCAAGGGAACTGTTTGGAGCCCACGCCTACCAATCTCCAGATGGCCCTGGCTGTGCCCTTGCCAGTCTTGTGGAGTCAGCTTGGCCAGCGGCAGCTGAGGCCCGAGGTGATGGATCAGCCCGGCCTTGACCCCCAGGCCCACCAGGCGGCCCTGCTTGGCCTCGCCCGGATCAACGCGTTGACCCGCAGTGCCGCTTGCTTCTTTCCATCCATCCGTCGCCTTGCAAGCCAAAACCCCTCGCGGCGCTTGCGCATCCTGGATGTGGCCTGCGGTGGGGGCGACACGGTGCGGGCCATCAGTCGCCTGGGCCGGCGGGAGGGGATCGATCTGGAGGTGCACGGCTGTGACATCAGCGATGAAGCCGTCACCCTCGCCACCGCAGCGGCACGGGCGGAGGGCCTGGAGGCCCACTTTTTTCAAGCCGATGCGATCGGTGCCCCGCTCCCCAGCGGTTATCACCTGATCACCACGTCCCTGTTTCTGCACCACCTCAGGGAGGTCGATGCGGAAGCTCTGCTGCGCTCCATGGCCGCCGCGACCCTCGATCAACTGTTGGTTCACGATCTGATCCGCAGCCACCTGGATCTCTTGCTCACCTGGATCGGTACCCGGTTGCTGAGCCGCTCCCCGATCGTGCACATCGATGGCCCCCTCTCGGTGGGGGGTGCCTTTCAGTTCGACGAAGTGGTGCATCTGGCTACGGCCGCTGGCCTGACGGGCGCCCAGATCAGCCGTTTCTGGCCCGAGCGTTTCCTGCTCTCCTGGAGGCGAGATGCCCCCAGCGCCTGATTGGGATGTGGTGGTCGTCGGTGCCGGACTGGCGGGGGCCCTTGCGGCCCATGGCCTTTCCCGTTGCGGCGTGCGGGTGTTGCTGGTGGAGCAGCGGGTCTTCCCGCGCTGGAAAGTCTGTGGGGCGTGCCTCAGCCCCCAGGCCCTGGCAGCCCTTGAGGCCGCAGGCCTTGCTGGGCTAGTGGCAGATCAGGGTGGCCTGGCCCTTGGCTCGCTGGAGCTGGGGGTGGCTGGTTTGGTGAGCCCGATCGCCCTGGGCTCTGGCCGGGTTTTGTCGAGGGCCCGCTTGGATCAAGCCCTGGTGGAAGCGGCTGAGGTGGTTGGTGCCACGGTCCTGACGGGCACCCGGGCCCTACTGGCCCCCGCCGCTGGCCATGCCCCCCACCGGGAGGTGGTGCTCCAAAACGGCACTGCCCGGCGGAGGGTCAGCGCCAAGGTGGTGTTGATCGCGGCGGGCCTCACCCACCGCTGCCTGGATGGCGAGGCGCAGATCGCCAGCAGAATTGATCCCAAAAGCCGGGTTGGGGCCGGTTGTGTGCTGCCTGCGGGCGCTGCCGCACTTCCGCCCGGAGTTCTGCAGATGGCCGTGGGCCGGGGCGGCTATGTGGGATTGGTTCGGGTGGAAGGGGGCGAGATCAACCTGGCCTGTGCGTTTGATCCGCCCTTGGTGCGGTCCAGCGGCGGTGCGTCTGGTGCCTGCCAGACGGTCCTGAAGGAAGCGGGCTTTGCCCCGCCGGCCGGCCTGGACGGGGCGGCCTGGCAACTCACCGCAGCCCTGAGCCGCCGCACCCGTCCGCTTGCGGGCCACCGGCTGCTGCTGATTGGTGACGCCGCCGGCTACGTGGAGCCCTTTACCGGCGAGGGCATGGGTTGGGCCCTGACCTCCTCCTTGGCGGCCCTGCCCCTGGTGTTGCGCGGACTGGAGCATTGGGATGGCGCGATTGAGGCGGATTGGCGGCGCCTTCACCATCGCTGGGTGAGCCAGCGCCAAACTTTCTGCCGAGCGCTGGCGATGGTTTTGCGGAATCCTTGGGCCACCTGGGGAGTGTCCAGGCTGGCGCGCACCTTCCCCTCGATCACCAGCTCCATGATTGGGTTTGTGCAGCGGCCCACCTTGCCCTGTTTGACGGACTGATCAACCATGCCCTTGTCCGTGATTGGTCTTGGCACCGCGGTGCCCCAGGGGCGCATCAGCCAGGCAGAAGCCCTGGCCCTGGCACCCCAGATGCTCACGGCCAGCCCCCGCGAACAACGGTTGCTGGAGCGGATCTACCAGCGCTCAGGGGTGACCCACCGCCACTGCATTCCCCCTTCGGTTTCCCCCAACCCCACCACGGCCGAGCGCATGCGGCGCTACCAACCGGCGGCCCTGGATCTGGCCCACCGCGCTTCCCTGCTGGCCCTCGAGGATGCTGGAATCGAGGCCAGCGCGATCACCCATCTGATCACCGTGTCGTGCACGGGCTTTGGCGCCCCGGGCTTCGACCTGGCCCTGATCGCCAGCCTGCCCTTACCCATGGATGTGGCCCGCACCCACGTGGGCTTCATGGGCTGCCACGGGGCCTTCAACGGACTGCGGGTGGCTCGGGCCTTTGTGGAGGCCGATCCCAAGGCCTGCGTGCTGCTGTGTGCGGTGGAGCTGTGCAGCCTTCACCTGCAGGAGGGCTGGAACCCCGACCACATCGTGGCCAATGCCCTCTTTGCCGATGGCGCAGGGGCTGTGGTTGCGGTCGGGTCTGAGGTGGGCTCTGGAGGCCTGCAGCTGGTTGCCTCGTCATCGACGGTGCTCGTCGGCACCGAAGAGCTGATGGGCTGGACGATTGAGGACCATGGGTTCTCGATGGTGCTTTCGTCCCAGGTCCCCAGTCGCATCGCCGCCCATTTGCGCCCATGGCTGGACCATTGGTTGGCTGGCCAGGGCCTGGCCTTGCCGGAGGTGGAAACCTGGGCCGTCCACCCCGGCGGTCCCCGCATCCTGCGGGCGGTGCTGGAGAGCGCCGCTTTGCAACCAGCTCAGATCGATCTCTCCACCGAGGTGCTAGCCCAGTTCGGCAACATGTCGTCAGCCACGATTTTGTTCATCCTGGAGCGGCTGCGCACCAGGGCCGGCTCCGGACCATGCCTTGCCTTGGGTTTTGGGCCGGGCCTCACGGTGGAAGCGGCGTTGCTCATGCGCCAGGAGTGCATCTGATGGCTGATTTGGCTGGATGATTAACCTCCGTTAGATCGATTGGGGACCAACGTCCATGAAGGTGGTGCCGTTGCGGCTACATCCAGGCGATGACCTGCGCCATGCCCTCGAAGCCTGGATGGGCGAGCAGGGGGAGCAGGCCGGCTGTCTGATCAGTGCCGTCGGCAGCCTGTCGGTGGCCCAGCTGCGCTTTGCGGGTGCGAGCGAAGCCACCGGGATCCATGGCGACCTGGAGATCCTTGGCCTCTCCGGCACCCTGTCGAGCGATGGTGACCACCTGCACATCACTGTGGCCAACAGCAATGGTGCCGTGATCGGTGGCCACCTTTGCCCTGGCTCGCTGGTACGCACCACCGCCGAGCTGGTGATCGGCCTGCTGCCGGAGTGGCGGTTCCTCCGGGACCTCGATCCCACCACCGGCTACACCGAGCTGCGGATCACTCGCCGCGATTGAACTCTCCATTGCAGGGCGATTCGCTATTCATCCCTGGGCCTGGCTCAGTGTGGCCACACCTGGGGTGCTCCAATCGCTAAGTGAGGCCGCCCGGGCACCACCAGGATCACCCCATTGATCACTCATCGCCGCCAGCTGGCAATGACGTCAGGAGGGCTGTATGCAGCCCGCCTGGAAGATCAGGCGGTTTTCAGCCCTCCGCACTCCTCCCAGGCGCTCAACAGCTGGCCCAGCTCTGCCTTCATTGCTGCCAGTTCAGTCAGACGTTGTTCGATTGAACAGATGCGTCCCTGAATATTGCTTTTCAGAGCGCCACAGTTGCAGTGACCGGCGCGCCGCACATCGAGGATTCTTTTGAGCTCCGGAAGGGGCACTTCCAAGGTTCTTAGCGTTCGGATCAGGCCCAGCTCCCCCACGACGGAGGGATCGAATAATCGGTATCCCCCAGGGGAGCGGGAAACGATGCCAATGAGGCCTTCGTCGCAGTAGAAGCGCACCGTCTTCACGGGCAACCCAGTGGCCTCAGCCACCTGGCCGATTCGCAGGGCCGGAGCATCCATGCGATAACCCTCCAGACACAGCAAACTTCATTCAACTTTAGGCAAATAGCCCGGGTTGTGATCTGACGACAACAACACTCCATTAGCTTCTATCTGCTAGAGACTTGCGCTAACTTGCGGCTTTCAACGATCCAGCGCCTCATGCCTCAAGGTCGCCCAGCGAGGGTCATCCAATCCAAGCCCATCCAGGGGCTTCTGGGCGCCATGGGGCTAGCAGTTCTTCCCCTGCTGGCAGGCGTCGCCCTAGCCAACACCACTGCGGTGCCAGCTGTGTACGCCACGAAGGCAGAAGCCGAGACCGCTGCTAGGAAGCACTTCAACTGCACCGGAGCGCATCCGATGGGACACCAGTGGATGCCCTGCGCGAAGCACGGCCAGGCCAGTGGTTCAGCCCACAGCCACCACTGAGGTCACCCATGGGCAGTTGCGGTCAATCACCCAAGCTGGTGGCCTTCGGAATCGCCCCTCTCGGGATCATCTCGATCGGCGTTGTGCCGATGGGTGTGGTGAGCATCGGCGTGGTGCCCATGGGCGTCGTGAGCCTTGGGGTTGTGGGAATGGGAGTTGTTAATGCCTGCGTGGTTGGAATGGGTGTGCTGGTGGCAGGCATGAATGCCATGGGTATCTGGACATTCAGCCCAGGCAACAGCCACCAACACCACAGCAACCGGCCAGCCCAGGAAAACCTGATGGCTTACCCCAGCAAAGCGTTAGCGCAACAGAAAGCCCTGGAGCTTGGCTGCGTGGGGGCCCATGCCATGGGTTCACGATGGATGCCATGCGCCGAACATGGGCAACCAAAACACTGATGAATCAGCTTGTTGAAGCCCCTCTTTTTATCTACCACTATTCACATCAACAAATGTCCATGGCCCCCATTCTTCGCCTCATTCTTATCGGCACCAGCTCCCTCACTGCCTTATCCCATTCATCCCTCGTGAGCAAAGCATCAGTAGAAAAGTCCTATGAATTGATTGGTTTAAATACTCATACCTCTGAGCTCCTAGCCTGTGGCGGCGGCGGCTCAGGCGCCTATCGCAAACCCCCGAGGCCCGGCCATGGAAAACCTGGGGATTCGGTCCATCCCAGTGGCACCCAGCCAATCAGTACCGACACTAAGCCAGCCCAAGCAAACATGAATGAAGGCCAGACCTGACTTCAGCGGAAGAGCAAGGGTCCCGGCAGCTCAATGCCGGGGATTTTAATCTAACAACTAGAATTTAAACGTCGTTTTAGTAGGGCCCCAAGGGAGCTGAAGCCTTGCCCCTCGGGCGTTCTCTGCCCCAGCGGCCGGCTAAGATAAAAGAGGGCCGGTGTAATGCTGATAGCGTCAGTGACTTGGAACTTGTACCACCCCTCCAAGGCATAATTACCATCATCTGCACTGACTCCACCAGTCAATGCTGTGGCGAAGACTGCCTGACCGACTGCTAAGCCAAAGTCATTGCCCTGGGCTAACACATCAGTCCACTGCAATCCCACCATCCAGGACTGACTGACACTGGGCCTACCAGTCGTTGGCACGCTATAGCTAGTTTTGTTGATCCCCCAGCCAAGACTCACAGAAGGCACCCAGCCACTTTTGAGTGGCTGCCAAAAACCACTTAATCCGAACGCATTGGTTTCAGCACCAACTGCTTCCCCGTGGTCGATGGAGCTATGCACTGTTGGAGTGGTGCCTGGTACAAACTGGGTGAGTGGTTGCACATAGGACCAAATCGCAGCCAGGCCCCATTGCTCTTGTTGATAACCGATCTGCACACTTGCGGTGGCACCAGACTCAGACGTGAAGAGCCCATTTGTTGAATCCGAGCCAAGGGCTGCAACATAGTTTGCACTCACACTCCAGCCGTTGTTTTGCCACCACAGGCCAGCTCCGGCACCAAGATTCTTGCTATAGGCAGCTGGAGCGCCATTAACGGTAAAGAGGTTCAAGATGGTGTCAGCAGGGTAGACGCTAGGCCAGAGCGCCAACATGTCTTCCTGGCCGACCCTGGCCCCTACCGTGGCTGTGAATTGCTTGCCGATGGGGAATTGGTAAAATAGCTTATAAACGCCGACATTGTCGGCGCCAGAATCCTCTTCAAAGGCAATCTCTAATTCGGCGGAATTGCCAATTCCATGGGGCTCTCCGCCAAAGGCGCTGTTGCCAAAATTGCCCGCGCGAAGATTGGTGCGAAGTAAGTCCTTGCCGGTGAAGCTTGTATCTAAATTAATCTGAAGATCGTAGTTGAATGTGACATTCTCGTTGACCCCCGTGACCGGCGTTCCGGTGCGTCGTCTCACCGTATTAGCCGCCGAATTGTATGCACTGCCGGAGTATCCCACTCCTCCAACGACAAATGTCGCCAACCCAGAAAGCTTGGTGGTAGTGGAGAACTGATTGGCTTCCAATTTGCCCACCTTGGCATCCAGGCCATTGACGCGGCCCTTGAGGATGGCGAGTTCTTTTTGGAACTCAGTCAGCAGCTTTTTCAGCTCATCGGTGGTTTCGGTGATCCGATCAAGGCAAGCATTCAGCAGGGCGGCAGCTTCAAAGCGGGTGATCGCCTGGCCCCCTTTAAAGGTGCTATCGGGATAGCCGGCCACGCAGCCGTAGCGCTCAATCAAATTGGAAAGGGCTTGGTAAGCCCAATCCGTGGGCTTCACATCGGCGAACTGGCTAATGCTCGTGACCTGCTCATCGCTTGAGGCATAGCGGTTAACCCCAGTGAGGTTGAAATCAGGCTGGGACGCTTGGGCAGCCAAAGGTTGCAAAGGCGTGGTGGCCAAAAGCAGTGGGGATAGAGCGAAGCGAAGCAGTGACATGCAAGAAATCAGTACAACGCTGCCGCGAGGCAGCCGCGTACCACAAGGTGCAGCAATAGTGCCTCAACTCTTCTGTAAGCATGAGCTGCTGGAGGGTTGCGTCAGGGTCTTCGGACGTCGCTCAACGCAAAGCGCCCCAGGTCAAGCTCAGGTGGATTGGCCTGGGGCCAGCTCAGGTAGTCCCTGATCATCTGCTCCATCGCCTGCTGCGTGCGGCCATGCGGTCTGAGGCCCTGCTCGGCCCAGAAGCGATCGAGCTCCTGTCGAAGGTGCTCCGGAATCAAGCAGGACAGCATGACCCTGCCTTCCCGGCTGGACGTGCATTGTGGGATCCAGGGCCCCCAGAGCAGTGTTGAAGGCGTTGTTGATGGCGATGCCCCGCAGCTGTCGCATGGCATGCCCACGGGCAGGAACAGCCCCATGATGGTCACTTGATCTGGGCATCCCTACCAGAGAAGCCAGGCCATGCCCAGCCAGTTCAAACCCCGAGAAACCAGTGCCCACCACATCCTTCGCGGAGTTTGCGCAACGGGCCGACTATTCCCTGCTGGATTCCCTGCATGGCGATCCCCAGGCGACCGCCGATGGCCGTGATCACCGGCCCCGCCAGGTGTTTTCGGGGCATTACGTGCCGGTGACCCCCACACCAATTCCAGCGCCGGAGCTCGTCGCTTACAGCACAACCCTCTTCCAAGACCTGGGCCTGGGCGATGGGCTAGTCCACGACGAAGACTTCCTACGCCTGTTTTCCGGTGACATCACCGTGGCCCGGGAACCGATGCGGCCATTTGGTTGGGCCACCGGTTATGCCCTCTCGATCTACGGCACCGAATACATCCAGCAGTGCCCCTTTAAAACCGGCAACGGCTATGGCGATGGCCGGGCCATTTCCGTCTTCGAAGGCCTGTTCAATGGCAAACGCTGGGAGATGCAGCTCAAAGGCGGAGGCCCGACGCCCTACTGCCGTGGCGCCGATGGCCGCGCCGTGCTCCGCTCCAGCGTGCGCGAGTTTTTGGCCCAGGAGTTCATGCACGCCCTGGGGGTACCCACCTCCCGCTCCCTCACGCTGGTGATGTCGCGGGCTGAAACCGTCCGCAGGCCCTGGTACTCCTCGAATTCCAGGTCGTTCGATCCCGACATCCTGGTGGACAACCCCGCGGCGATTACAACCCGGGTGGCCCCGTCTTTCCTGCGGGTCGGCCAGCTGGAATTGTTTGCCCGCCGCGTCCGCAGCCAGGCCCATCCCGGCGCCCGGAACGAGTTGCAGATGATCGTTCAGCACCTGATCGAGCGGAATTATCGGCCGGAGATTGATCCGGCTCTGGAGTTCGGCGAGCAGGTGGTTGAGCTGGCCCGATTGTTTCGCGGCAGGCTCACAGCCCTGGTTGCCCATTGGATGCGGGTTGGCTTTTGCCAGGGCAATTTCAACAGCGACAACTGCGCCGCCGGTGGCTTCACCCTCGACTACGGGCCCTTCGGCTTCTGTGAACTGTTCGACCCCAGATTTCAGCCCTGGACCGGAGGCGGCGAGCATTTCTCGTTCTTCAACCAACCGCTGGCGGCTGAAGCCAACTACGAGATGTTCTGGGCCGCCATCCGGCTGCTGCTCGAGGACAACCCCCAGGCCCGCTCCAGGCTCGACCAAATCCGGGACGGCTTCGCCGGTGCAATGCAGCAGGAGCTCGAAGCCATGTGGGCCAGCAAGCTCGGCCTTGGCAGTTATGACGCCGCCATGGTGAACGAGCTTGTGAACGAGCTGCTGAAGCTGATGGCCCTCTCCAAGGCCGACTACACGATCTTCTTTCGCAAGCTCTCTGCCCTTCCAGCTGCCCTTCCAGCTGCCCTTCCAGCTGCCCTTCCAGCTGGTAATACAGCTGGTATCCCAGATCATCTTTCTAGCCTGAAGGAGAGCTTCTATTTGCCCAGTTCAGAGCAACTCGATGGCCAATGGAGCCAATGGCTCCAGCGCTGGCGCCACCCCATCACCAGCTGCGGCGACCCAGCCGTGAGATCCGCAGCGATGCAACGCACCAACCCAAAAATCACCTGGCGCGAATGGCTGATCGCACCGGCCTACGAGCAGGCGGCCCTTGGTGATTTCAGCCTGATCTACGACCTACAGGCCGTGTTCAGCAATCCTTACGACGAGCTATCCCAGGAGGTGGAGGCGAAGTACGACCGCTTAAAGCCCAGGGAATTCTTTAACGCTGGAGGCGTCTCCCACTACAGCTGCTCGTCTTGAGCCGATCGATTTCTGATCCCCTTGATCCTCATTTCCCGTTGCAATGGCCTACAGCCATGAGGTAGATGAGCTTTCCAGGTGCTTCCTGGGTTTTCAGGTTAGGGGTCTTGCGTAAATTGATCTGCTCATCGACGCAGGCGTTGTAGCGGCTATTCCTGATGGCACTTGGGATTTGCAAGGCTGCAATCACGATCAGGCTGATGGTGCTTAATGCCGCCAGTACCGGATAGGCATGGGCACGAACCATTTCGCGCTGGCTCAGCTTCTCTCCGTTGTGATCGTTGCCCATGGTCAAGATCTGTTGTTGACCCCATTATCCCAGGTGCGCTGATCAAGTGCATGGTTGTGGGGAAAAGGGTTGGCGACAGAAAGTTTTCACCAACCCATTCCCCTAACCAATGTCGCCCGATAAGCTGATCACATCACGCCGCGCCGGCCGGTGAGGAAAGAGATAACGGCAATCACGAGGAAGACGAAAAACAAGATCTGGGCGATGCCCGCAGCAGATCCGGCGATGCCACTGAACCCAAGGAAGGCAGCAACGATCGCAATGATAAAGAATGTTATGGCGTAATTAAGCATTAGTCGGTACCTAGGGAGTGTTAACGAGCTGGGCGATCTCGTCTTGGCTTTTGCCGAGCTTCTTCTGCAGGTGGCCAAGGAATTCCTCCTCCTGGCCCTCGGCGTAGTCCATGTCGTTATCGGTGAGGTCGGCGAATTTCTGTCTGAGCTTCCCTTTCAGCTCATGCCATTCACCTTTGAACTGGAGCTTGTTCATGGTCGTGTCCGCATGGGTCAGAGATTGATGACATAGCTCATCACCTTCAACTTGGCCATGGAACAGCTGATTGGTTGCTGTAGTTGTGCCTAATGTTCTTGGCGCCAACGGGGCTCAAGTTTTCCCCTTGCCCCATGCCTGGAGGCCTAGGGCCAGCTGATCGACTGGTCTCGCCGCCCGTCGCCTTGCTTGTCTTTAGTGCTTTTATGGTTTTGTGAGGAGATAAAGGATCGCCTCTGAGGAGTCGAAACGAGGACAGACGCCCTTACGTGATCCACCCCTAGCCCTGCCTTCGGCGGGGCTTTTTTATTGCCTCTTACTGAGTCAGCTAAAAAGCCGGCCCCACCGCGGTGGAACCGGCTGTTCGAAGCTGCTGGCAGCGGTGCCTGGGGCCATGGGATCCAGGAGTGGGGCTCATTGCTCCGGGGGCACCTTCAGGCGGTGCAATGGAGTGCCGACTGACTTGATGCACCCTTTGAGTGTGACTTCAGATTCGGTGTCACCTCAGATTCAATGTCGCGTCAGACGGCTAGCCCACGGTTCGGTGGAGACTTTTGGAGCAGGAACCGTTCGTCAGCTTGCTATTGGGCCTGCTCAGGTGGCGTGTCGTCCATTGGGGCGCCTCCGGGTTGATGGATTCAGATTGATCGCTTTTCGTTGCCAAGGCAATCGGTAATCCCATCCATTACCGCAACCACTGCAGGCCGTTGAGCCATGTCTAGACCGGAACCAGGAGGAGGCATGGGACCCCAGGACTGTTTCCACCTGTTCATCCAACTCGCCACCGTCACCATGATGCAACGCGTTTTCTCACTACTGGCCTTCGTCAGTGTTCTTCTCTCCCTTTGGCTGCAGGCCCCTGTCCAGGCAGCTCCGCTGCCAGTGAGACATCACCCAGGTTTGATGGCCACCACCAACCTGGCCGTCAATCCCGCCTCGAAACCGAAGGGCGACCGCTCCGGCGACGCCACGGCCTCAGCCCCTACGGGAGATCGCCTCGATCTCACCAGTCCGCCGACAACTCCCGAAACCGGAGCCACCCACAGGGCCATTGAATTCTCCGATAGCAAGCGCTCCTGAACTGCATCACAGGTGGGGGGGATCCACTCCCCTGGCTGCCTAGGGCCGGATCTTCTGTTTAGGGATGGGAATGGCACCCCGTGCCGTTCCGTTGCCATTAACGCGATGAAAAGCCTGATCGTTGCCCTGTTGGCGGTCGTCACTTTGTTGACGTCGTTGCTGAGTCCAGTGCCAGCTTTAGCGCTTTCCAGCCCCAGCACCAGCCTTGGCTCTCCCTATCCCCTTCCGACGGTATTGATGACCAAAAAGATTGATGCCAAGGCCAAAACAGCGGAAGGACGGCTCCAGTCTGCCGCTGGCGATCTGACCGGCAAAAATGAAGACAAGATCAAAGGTGCTGCCAAGCAGGTCCAGGGTTCGGCCATGAACACCGCGGCCAACCTGCAGAAGGCCAACAAGAACGCCGACAAAGCCTCCTGATTGGTGGGCTAGTCGGGAGCGTTGGGGGGGATGCAGCTATTCCGCGTTTACCCCCTTCCTGCTTTGGCAAGTCTCCAATGAACTTATCAAACCCTGAACGAGAGGTTGAATGCCATGCGTCGTGAAAATCAAATTTGGCTCACAGGAGCGATCGTTGCTGTGATCGGTTTTGGCTCCATTGTGGTGATTAACCAAAGGGGCCAGATTGGTCAACAACAGCGTGCCATGGATCAGCAGGCCCTCCAAGCCAAGGCACTACAGGAACGCAGTGACGAGGCCGACCAGTTGCGCAAGCAAGAGTCGATCTTCACCCTCCAACTGAGGGCATTGGATGCTGAGCAGGCCAACCAGGCTGTTTCCGCCCAACGGTCGCTGGAGCGCCAACAGTTGATTGGCCAGATCCAAGACCTCAGAACCCAGCGGGTCCAGATGGTTCGCCAGGCGAATTGCAACCAGACCCAAATGGGTATCAAGGTTGCTGAACGCTCAGGAGATACGGTTCAGGTTAAGGCCCTGCAGGATCGTTGGAATGCCAACTGCTACAGTTAATCAAAATCTGCGGGTCGCGAAGAAAGCGTAAATCCGCCCCACATCGAGGCGATGGTTCTATGCCTTTAGTCGTTTCTGCCTAGTGTTTTATTGAGCTGTGAGGGGGATCTGTTTGCAATTTTTGGAAATAAATGTACAGGCTCTTTTTTTTGGCGTGGGAATTTACTCGTTTCCATTCTATGCACTTTGCTTGTTCATTATTATTCTTGTCCGTTATTTAGTTGTGGCGGGTTTGGCCTGGTGGCTGGTCTGTGCCCGATCTAGCCTGCTGGATCAAGATGTCTTCCAAGATGTACGATTGTCGATTGTTTCAGCAGCCATCTTTGCCATGGCAATGGCAGCAGCAATAGAGCTCCACCTGCTTGGCTATACCCGTATCTATGACCAGCTAGGTACCTATGGCTGGTGGTACATCGGAGGGAGTTATTTCCTGGTGCTAATTTTGCAGGATAGCTTCTTTTATGTCACCCATCGCCTGTTTCATCGCCCCAGCTTTTATCATTGGGCCCACCAGGGTCATCACAGGTCCCGTCGGCCTTCTCCCTGGACTTCATTCGCTTTTGAGCCCATGGAATCGTTGGCCCATGCCATGTTTCTTGTTGGTGTTGTCTGGCTTATCCCTCTGCATCTCGGCACCATTTTGGCCGTGCTGACAACGATGACAATTTGGGCTGTGGTTAATCACCTGGGCTTGGAGCAGCTCCCAGTTCGATTTCCCCATCACTGGCTGGGACGGTGGATTATTGGTCCAGCCCATCATTCTGTTCACCACGACCATCAGAACAAACACTTCGGGCTTTATTTCACCTTCTGGGACCGGGTCTTGGGAACGGAGGATTGGGCCTACACCTGCAGGATCAAGAGTCGAACGCCCAACTTCTCTTGCCAGTTCTCGGTGGGTGATGGTTAGCCGCCTTTGCCCATCAGCAAATCGAGTACTGCTTTGAGTAGTTCCACCTCGGCTGCCATCGCTCCCTTGTGAGCCACCGTGGGGGTCATCTGTCCCATACGGTTCAGCTCGGCGCGCACTGAGCAGGCCAGCCGGTGCCGCAGCATCACCGATTCCTTCAAGGCCTTAATGCTGGCGGGGGTGCCCAGATTGGTTTTGGTGGCCATAGAAGCGATTCAGTTCCCCCACCATGGACCAGCGCCTGCCCCTCCAGTCCCCGGCTGCAGCAAAGCCCTTCAACGGTTGCTTCACGGCAGCGGGGGTGATCAGTGACGACTTTGACCCCACGGCTCTCAAATCCATCCATCAGCTCCCGCATGGCGCTGGTATCAGTGCGTGGTTGGCTGCGGTGGAATGGCAGCATGATGACAAAAGCCACGACATCGATCATCAGCACTGCTGAATCGGTTTCAGGTTCAGACGGTTTGTGCTCGGGATTTTTTCTGGCGCAGCGCGTAGGCAATGGAGCCCGCAGTGACGGCTGTGAGTAGGCCCGTTGTTGCCAGAAAACCAGTCAGTAGAACCAAACCCACCAGGCTGCCCAGCAGGGACATTTTCACCCTGAGCAGGTTTGACTTCATCAACAGCATCAGGAGCAGCACAACCGTGGCTTGAAGGCCAGCGACTTTCGCTGCCGTGAAGGGTGAGAAGGGGAACAGCACGCTCAGGACTCCGAAAGGATTGATTCTGGTCGTGTTTTGCCCTTGGGTGCGGGTTTGGCCTGCTTTGAGCCCCCCGACTTGACCATCGCCTATTGGCCCAGCAACCTGTTGATCAGATCCCCCAGGCTCTGTCCGCTGTTGGTGGTGCCTTGGTCGCCCACGCTGAGTACCCGATCCGACCAGCTGAAACTGACCGTTTGTCCCTGGTCGCGCACTTGTAAGGGCCAGATTTTCCCCTGGGGATCCCTCAGCTCGAAGTTGCCAGTGCGTGGCCTGGTGATGGTGTAGCGGGATCCGTCCTGGAGGTTCACTTCCAGGACGCGTCCAAGGTTGTTGGTTGTTTCGCGTACTTCACAGCTGCCCTTGACAAGTGTTTGGAACCAGCGGCTGACTGTGCATTGGGCTTGGCGGGTTTCTGTGGAGCTGGTTTGGTAGTCGGTCGATGGATTGCTGCTGATTCCACCAGGGCTAAAGAGTTGGTTGGTGAGGGCCGTATTCACCTGTTGCCGGCTCCACACGTCATTCCAACAGGTGCGTGCCGTCACATCACAGGAGCTGCCCGTGCTCAACCGGAATTGCTGCGGCGGCATTTGTCCTGCCAGGTTGCGTAGGGCCGTCTGTTCGGCATAGGAGCCGAAGTAATCCCGCGTTAGCCCAAGGGATAGGCCGCTTTGGTCGTAGCAGGTTTTGGTGCTTGGATCACAGGCAACTCCCGCCCTTGGCGTTTGCAGACCCTGGAGGCCATCGTTGTAGCCGGAGTTCGAGGACGCAGTCGAGCCGAATAATTGCTGGCTGAGCTGGGTCGAAACTTGGCTTCTGCGCCAGCCATCGCTCCAGCATGTCATTCCCCTCAGATCGCACAAGGCGCCGTTGCTGAGCAGAACGTCGCTGGCGGATGGCCTACCGCGTAACTGCTTATTGAGTCTGTTTGCGGCATTGTTGCCGAAGTAGGTCTGGGTGAGGCGCACCGATGCTCCCTGACGGTCGAAGCAGGTGGCCGCCATCTGGTCACAGACCACCCCGGGGGTTGGGCTGCTGAATCCCTGTTGCATTTGGGCCCCAGCAGGCTTCACCGATTGGTTTGTGAAGAGCAAGCTTGCCCCCAGCAGGCCGATCACGGCGGGTCTAGATGCAGGGAATCGCAATGTCATGGAGCTTGGATTTCGTGCTGTGTAGGGCTTGATAGGTCATCCCTACTGGCCTGGCGCCCTGGCGTCGTGACCGGCTTCAGAACCGGAGCACAAGAGCTGTGGCGCTGCCAACTCAATGGTTCTTGCTTTCGGGATCCCCCATGTTTCTATTGGCGGATAGGCGTGGGGATTGGGCTATTGAAGGTTTCATAATGCCGTGGGTTTGGTTACAGTAGATACGTTCTTCTAGTCCCTCTTTTGAGGTTGCGTAGTTCCCCCATTTGAGGGACGACAGCAGCAGAAATACAGCAGAGACTTTGTAAGCCAAAAGGCAACCTGTCCAGTCTTTAAGCAACCATGAATTTGTATCAGTTGCAACAAAATGCCTTGGGCATCCAGCAAAAGGCGCCGAAGCGAATCTCGATCACCGTGCCATTCGCGATCCTGAATCAATTAATAGAGCGTTCAGGCTATGAGGGCCGGAGCATTAGCAATCTTGCTGCATTTCTTCTTGAGCAGGGTCTCATGACTAGACGGTAGAACCCAAAGGACCTTCAGCTCAAATTAACCCTTCGTGGAAGGCAATCACAACGGCGTGGGTGCGGTCCTTGGCCTTTAGTTTGTGTAATAGTGACTTGACGTGTGATTTAACTGTCTCTTGGCTAATGCACAGGGCCTCTCCAATTTCAGCATTGCTTTCTCCCTCCCCTAGATGTTGAAGCACTTCCCGTTCACGGCTCGATAGCATGTTTAGCAGGGGCGATTCCATTTGCTTGTCACCTGCCAAAAGCTTCTCGGTCTGGTTCTGACTTGTGCTGCGCCGCAATAAGGCGTAGATCCTGGCTTGAAGCTCGTCGAATGAAAAGGGTTTGGCAAGATAATCGTCGGCACCGGCTTGTAGCGCCAAAACCTTATGATCAATGGCATCGTGGGCTGTAAGCATCATCACAGGTTGCAAGTAATTATTTTTGCGCATCACTTGCAGGAGTTCCAGGCCACTGAAGTCAGGCAAGTCCCAGTCGAGTAGCACGAGATCAATTGGCTCGGGCTGCCTCAATCTTTTTAAAGCCTGGGCGCCATCAGGTGTCGTCTCTGCCATAAATCCTTCTGTCTCAAGTTCAATGCATAGGCATTGGGCCAGGGCAAGATTGTCTTCTACGACGAGGAGCGTTGGCATAGGGGGAGTTCAGGATTGGCCCGTTGGTACGCAGATCGTCACCTCTAGTCCACCGCCATGTCTTGCTTCGGCGCTCACTCTTCCATTCATGGTTTCTATAATGCTGCGCACAAAATAGAGTCCAAGGCCGCTACCCACTTTGCCACTTGCATTTTGGGCGCGGAAAAAGGGGTTGAAGATCTGATCCAGCTCCCGCCTGGTTAGTTCTTTGCCGTAATCTGACACCCGAATTGTCAGTTGTTTTTGGGTCGGATGGGCCTTAATAGATAGCTCGATTGGTTGCTGGTGATTAGCATACTTAGAGCTATTTTCAACCAAGTTGTAGATCACCTGTTCCAGGTGGTCATGGTCGACCATTGCAATCCTTTGCTGAGGGTTTAATTTGCATTCGATGTCGACTATAGCATCCAAGCATTGGGTGGCTTTTCGAGCTGCAGCTTCTAGAACCGGAAGCACATCAACCGATTGGAGCGATAGCTTAATGCCAGCTTCTTTGCCCCGGCTCATATCGAGAAGATCGTTCAGCAAATGCTTGCAGCGTTCTGCTTCATGGGTCGCCGCATAAAGTGCCTTCTGATTGGACGTTGTTAGTTCGCTAGAGTTGCGCATCAAATGGTTTAATGCGATCAGAATTGTGCTTACTGGATTGCGTAACTCATGGGCTGCAAGCGCCGCAAAGTGATCAAGTTTGTCAAGCGCAACCTGTCGTTGATTGAAAAAGTAACGCAAGCCAAGGAATAATAGGCTGCCAATCCCGATAACATTGAAGGCGGCGAGATTATTGCGCCACTCGATTGGGCTGGCTGGATAGCCCATCAGGCTGCCCTGAACCCCAAGGGCTAAACCATTGGCAACGAGAAAGAGGTAGAACCACCTCAGTGCCGTGTTGGGTTCGCCAAGAAGAAGGCCAAGCAAGGGGCAAAGTAGCGACCATATGACGACCATGCTGCTTCCTTCATATCCCCCTAGTAGAAATGTTAGTAGGACTGGGCAAATAAAGGTGAAGAGAATCGTGGACTGTCGATAAATTCCAAAGCTCAGGCGTCCGCCCATTCGCAGCAGGACAATGCTACCAACCGTTGTAAACGCTATGGCCATCAAGATCGCTGATGGCCATTGGCCTGCCAGGGCATAGTTTACGCCAAGAATTAATCTCAGCGGTAAAATTCCGATCAGATTGGCGATATTTAAGGCAATAATTTTATGTTTTTGGGTTTCTTCGATCCCTGCGGGCATGCCGATTTGGCACATTTTTTGCCAGGCATCGACAAGAAACTCCCTGGGTTCCTGCTGGAATGCTCTGCGCTGCGGAATGGAGACCATAAGCTTTAGTCAACGGATGATGCAACGATGCTATGACTATTTGTAAGCGCCTATGACGATCACTTATTAACTTTTGTGTTTCAAATTCATCTTTCCTCCAGAATCCCTGTGACCAGTTCGATTTGGGCTCAAATGTTGGTCGCTCCGTTCCTTGTTTCTGCCCATGTTTCACCCATTTGGGTGAGGCGTGTTATCACCCAAATGGGTGATCCTGCTGACCCAACCTGCCATGAGCCGTCCACTTGTGTGGGTGCAGCCCATTAATTCGTCAGGGGTGGAAGCGGTGGCGCCGATGCTGATCCGGCGGCTAAGGGGTCGGGGGCGGTTGGTTGAGCCGGCACTGCTACGGCGGGGGTGGGTTGTTCGGTTTCTGCTTTCTTTTCGAGAAGTTGGCGTTTGAGATCATCGATAATCGTTTGTTGTTTTGTACTATTGACCTGCTGGCTTTCAAATACCTTGTAGGCCGTCACTGACGTGACTGCGATTGTGCCGAGGGCTGCAATCGTTGAAATAATGGATTGAAACTTGCTCACTGGTGCTTGATGTGATGGTGTCTGGAAGGGGGTTGGCCAACCTTTTCAACGGGAGGCGGCATGGGTTTTCCCACAGCCCCTGCCATCAGGGTTTGCCGAATTTTGCAATGGCTTGGGCTTTGCAGGTCGCCCTGGCCTGGTCAACGGGTACTTGGGCGTTGATCTCTTGGACCACACAGCTGCAGGTGAAGGGGATAAAGCCAGCCGGCGGTGTCTTGGCTAATTTTGCGAAATCGTTCGTAGCGGCCTTCGTACAGCGTTCGTTGATCACGGTGTCCCGGTAGCTTTGGGCTTGGGCCGTTGGGGCCAGTGCCCCTGCAGTGCCGAGAGCCATGGCGATCACCGTTGTATGGGCGCAACGGCTGACCAGGAGCTTCAAGCGCGATGGAGGGTTGCTGGGCATGGGTTTCTTGGACGAAGTTCGGGGTCGGGCTGGCTCCATGGTCTTCCAGGTGCTCCAAGGCCTCCTCAACATTCAAAACCTCGCATACTTTCGGGCGACCTACCGGCAAGCCCCGCGTCAGACTGGGGCCCACAGAGGGGACGCTGATGGTTGGCTGGCAACTCTGGGCCGCTGGCGCAGCTGTTCTGGCAGCTTTGACCGCTGTTTTTGCCAAATTTGGGGTTGAGGGAATCGATAGCAACCTCGCCACCTTGCTTCGCACCGTTGTGGTGGTGGTGGCCCTTACGGGTTTGCTCGCGATCAATGGCCAGCTGCGCTGGCAGCAGCTTGTCCATCTTCCCCGGGCCAGCCTGGCAGCCCTTGCCCTGTCAGGTCTTGCTACTGGGGCCTCCTGGCTTTGTTATTTCAAGGCCCTCCAGTTAGGACCCGTCGCGCGGGTGGCCGCCATCGACAAGTTCAGTGTTGTCTTGATTGCAGTGTTTGGGGTCTGGGTGTTGGGAGAACAGCTTGGCCCGCGGGGCTGGATTGGCGTTGTGCTGATGGCAGCGGGTGCGCTACTGGTAGCCCTTCCCTAGGACCTTTGGGCTTTGTGCGATTTGGTCTGCGGGTTTTGGGCTCTGGTTCCTAGCGCTGACGCCGCCAAAAGGCCCAGACGTTCCGAACCACACGGCTGTGGATGGGGGTGATATCCACCATCTGTTCCCGGGCCGGACCATCCGCCCCGAGCCCGGATTTGTCCATCTCCTTACGGAGCTGGCGCAAGGTAGGGATCAGGGCCAATGCCGTCACCAGGCTGACCATCAACAGCACCGGCAGGGCGCTGATCAACGCAGACACCACGAGGGCTCCTGCCCCAACCTGGGCAGCCATCCGCAACCATTGGGGACGCTGCTTGCCGGGAAGGAGCCTCATGACATCAACCTATGTGCTGGTGACCTCTGCTGTCAGCAGGTTGCGGTAGATCCAGCCGCCAATCAGGGCACCCACAATGGGTGCCAGCCAGAACAGCCACAACTGCTCCGTCGCCGCTCCCCCGACCCACAGGGCCACACCGGTGCTTCGGGCCGGGTTCACCGAGGTGTTGGTGACAGGAATGCTGATCAGGTGAATCAGGGTAAGAGATAGGCCGATGGCCACACCTGCAAACCCAGTTGGAGCTAGGTGGTGGGTGGCGCCCATGATGATCAGCAGAAAGAAGCAGCTCAGCACCACTTCGATCACCAGGGCTGCAACGAATCCATAGCCTCCAGGTGAGTGGAGCCCAAAGCCATTGGTGGCCAAGGGGTTGGAACCCGCCAGCACAAAGCCAGGTCTCCCGCTGGCAACCAGCTTGATCACGCCGCCGGCAAGAACACCGCCAACAACTTGGGCAACGATGTAGGGCAGCAGGTGTGAGCCCTTGAAGCGGCCCCCAGCCCACAGGCCAAAGCTCACCGCCGGGTTGATGTGACAGCCCGAGATCGGGCCAATGGCATAGACCATCGTGAGCAGGGTCAGGCCAAAGGCAAGGGCGACGCCTAAAAAGCCAAGCCCAAGCGGATTGACGGCCCCATTGTCATAGGGGAAGTTGGCTGCCAGGACGGCGCTGCCGCACCCGCCGAGCACGAGCCAGAAGGTGCCCAGCAGCTCCGCTAGACATTTCTTGGCCATCGGAATACTTGTCGCCATGGGGTGGGCTGTAACAACCCCAGCAAGCTATGGCTGGCATTTCGCCCTGACGGGGGCTTGTCATAAAACGAGCATGGGCCGTGCAACTGCTGGGAAGCGGAATCCTTTTGGTGGAGTCTCTTGGGTCGGCTAAGCTGGAGGGCCAGGAAAAGCGTCGGCACATTCCAGAAACTGTCAGTGTGATTACCCCCACCAGGCTATTGCCTGACAGGTTGGGGATGTTGGTTGAACTGAATCAGAGCCTCACAGAGAATCGCTGTAATGTTGAACATGTGATTGTTGTTGACGGCAACAGCACTAACAACATCCCTAAGGAGTTGGCTGATCGAGCAACCGTCCTTGCTACCAAACGCCAGATTGGTCAATCCGCAGCCCGCAATCTGGGCCTTGTTGTTGCCCGAGGTGATTGGATTACCAGCGCCGACGATGACGACTGGCTTTACCCTCAGTCGCTCGATAAAAGGCTGAGCGCAATCCACCAGCAGCCCGAGGCCCTTTGGTCCGCTGGTTATTGCACCGACGACTTCAAATCTGATCCCCAGATCCTGCCCGCAGGATCCTGTTTGCCTGGAGACGTTTGGCGTGCCTGGCCTGAGCCGGGTGCCAGCATTCCTCTTGGACCCACAACCTTGCTGGTCGAAACCAATCTCTTGAAACGGGCTGGGGGCTGGATGGGCCTGTCCCAGGGAGAAGATATCGGCATGATGATCGCCGTGACCTGTATGGCTCCAGGCGTCTTAATCGACGACTTTGTGTACCACATTCGCTTGCATGGTGGGCAGATGACGAAGGCGAGCTGGTTTGATGATTTGGAACTCCTCTCAAGGCGCTGTGCCTGGGATCGGGGAGAAAGAATCCTGTCCCACGCCCTCAGCATCGATGCGCGGTTGGCGATTTTGGAATTGCGCTAGAGATGGCATCGGGCGCACAGGCCCTTTGGGAACTGGAAACGGAGAGGGTGGGATTCGAACCCACGGAAGGTTTCCCTTCAAACGATTTCGAGTCGTTCGCTTTCGACCACTCAGCCACCTCTCCAAGCTCGCCGCAGGGCGGGAGCAGCCCGAGGGCTTGCGTCACTTTAAGGATCGACTAGGCCAAGCCCGCTTCCAGGGATCCACTGGCTCCGCTGGCAGCCCACGGCCTGGGCCAATGGAGTGGCCGATCCCCACTCAGCCACACCTGCTTCACCCCCTGACGCTCCAGCCACTCGCGCTCGCGGGGGCGTGGCCGAAAACCCAGCCACACCCCATCCCACGCGGGCCTTGCCTGGGACTGGTCGTGTTGGTCGCGCCAACTCCAGAGCGCCTGGCGATCGGGCAACAACAACCAATGGGCACGGCCAACCTGCAGCTGCACGCCCCGGCTATCGACCGCCACCGCCGTCGCTGCCAGCCCCGGGCTCGCCAGGGTTTCCCCCGGCTCCAAGGGCCGACTGCCCTCGCCCGATGTCAGCAGCATGGCCGTGTTCTGGTGCCAGCAATCGGGATTGGTGGGGGGCACGGGATCAAGCACGAGGGACCAATCCAACCGCTGCACCCCCAGGCCTTTGGCCAGGTTCTGGGCCGTCTGGCAGCTGAAGCCATCCCCTTGCAAGCTCACCAAGGCCCCCCGACCCTGGTGGCGCGCCACCAGCACATCCAGACGCCCCTGGTGCACCAGCAACAACCGATCGGAGCCCAGCCAACCAAGGTGCAAGGCCATCACCAAGGCCAGTAGGGCCAGGCCCAGGCGCCGCCATCGCGGAGCAAAACCAGGAAGGGCCAAGGCCGCCAGCGCAAGGGAAAACAGCAGCACCAACCCCGGCGAGGCTTTCCCCAGTTGCCATTGGGCCATCGGCAAACCGGCAAACCAGCGCACCACCGCCAGCAACACCCCACAAAGCCAGGCCACCGGGCCGCAGGCCAGGGGCACCAGGGGCGGCACAAGCACCGCCAGGCAAGCCAGGGCCATGGCCCCCAGGGTGATGGGGGTGAGCAGGGGAGTCACCACCAGATTGGCCGGCACCGCGTAGCTCGGCACCACGCCGAAATGCAGCAGCTGCAGGGGAAGGGTCCACAGCGATGCCGCCAAGGGAACGGCCAAAGCCCCCGCAAACCAACCCGGCACAACCTTCGGCAGCCGATCGGCCAGGGCCTGCTCCAGCGGCCGCGCCGACACCATCAAGCCAGCGGTGGCCATCACGCTGAGCTGAAACCCCACATCCAGCAGCCAGCCCGGAACCACCAACAACAGCGCCACCACACTGGCCAGCAGGATCCCAATGGGCTTGGCTCGCCACCCCCCCTCCAAGATCACCAGGGCGATGGCGCCCATCAACACAGCCCGCAGCACCGAAGGCTGGGGCCCCGCCAACAGCACAAACAGCCCCATCGCTCCAAACGCCAAGGCCAAGCGCAACGGCCTAGCCAGCCGTCGGCCCAAGGGCATCACCGCCCCGAGCAACACGCTGAGGTGAAAGCCACTGGCGGCCAAGGCATGGGACAGCCCCGCGGCGCGGAAGGCATCCCGCACGTCCAGCGGCACCGGCACCACGGCACTCCCCAGCACCAAGGCGGCCAAAACCCCACCGCGAGCAGCTCCCGCCTGCTCCAGCAAGGTGGCCGCCATGCGCCGGCGCAGATCGGCAATCGGCGTTGCCGGCCGGCCCAGCACCTGGAGTTGCTCCACCTGCAACTGGCTGAAGGCCCCCTGGCGGGCCAAGCGCTCCGCCGGGGCCGCTAGCAGCGGATGGGGCGAGGCTTGGGGACGCTTCAACGTCCCCGTCGCGCGCACCTGCCAGCCCTGCTGCAGCTCGGGGCAAGGGCGAAAGCGCAACTCCGTGCGGCCCTTCGGCAGCTGGAGCAACGCCCGGCAAGCTTGGCCGAGGCCAATCGGGGACGGATCGGCCACCAGGCGACCTTCCAGGCTGATCGGCAGCGAACCGCTGGCCTCAGGCAGCAACAGGGCCGGATCCCCGGCGCTCGGATGGGGAGGGGTCGCGGCGATCACCACCGTGCGCAGCAGCAGCAGAGCCAAGGCAAGCCCCCAGATCCACCGGCGCAGTCCCTGGCCCGCCAGCCTTTCTGCCATCTCCGAACCCCAGGTGCATCAGCCCTCCAGGGTTCCCACCCAGCACCATCACCCAGCCGCCTCGGGATGGGCCTCAAACCAGGCTTGGCGTTTGTCCGCCTCCATCAACGGGAAGCCCAGCGCCCGGCGTTCGGCGAACCAGGCTTCTGCCACCTGGCGGGCCAGGTTGCGGATCCGGCCAATGGTGGCGGTGCGCTCGGTTACCGAGATGACGCCCCGGGCCTCGAGCAGGTTGAAGGTGTGGCTGCACTTGAGCACAAAATCCAGGGCGGGTGCCGGGAGCTTCTTGGCCACCAGATCCGCCGCTTCGGCTTCGTACAGGGCGAACAGCTGGGTCAGGCGTTCGGGATTGGAAGCTTCGAAGTTGTAGGTGCAGTGGCCCTTCTCAAAGGGCAACCAGATGTCGCCGTAGCTGCGCCGACCATCCCAAGACAGATCCCAGATGCTTTCCACATCTTGCAGATACATGGCCAGGCGCTCGAGGCCATAGGTGATCTCGATGGATACGGGCCGGCAATCGATGCCGCCGCACTGCTGGAAATAGGTGAACTGGGTCACCTCCATGCCATCGAGCCACACCTCCCAACCCACACCCCAGGCCCCAAGGGTTGGTGATTCCCAGTTGTCTTCAACGAAGCGAAAGTCGTGGTCCTTGGCGCGGATGCCCAGGGCTTCCAGGGAAGCCAGATAGGTCTCCTGGATGCCATCTGGAGATGGCTTGATCAGCACCTGGTATTGGAAATAGTGCTGGGCCCGGTTGGGGTTATCGCCGTAGCGGCCATCGGTGGGCCGGCGGCAGGGCTCCGGATAGGCCACCGCCCAGGGCTCGGGGCCAATGGCGCGCAGCACCGTGTGGGGGCTCATCGTGCCTGCCCCCTTCTCGGTGTCGTAGGGCTGGAGGATCAGGCAGCCCTGGTCAGCCCAAAAGCGATTCAGGGTGGCGATGATGTCCTGGAAATGCACGGAGCGGGCTGGACCTTCTGTGCCAGCCATTCTGACGGTCAGGCCACCAGCTCCAAAATGCCCATCTGCCCCCCCGCCAGGAGCCGGTGCTGGCTGCGGGAAAAGCCAGCCACCTCGGCCAACTGCTGCTGGGCAGCCCCCGTGGGGAACCGCTCCAGGCTGGCCTCCAGGTAGGCGTAGTTCTCCCGGGCGCCAAAGCGCTCGGCCGCCGGCACCACCAACCGGCGCAGGTAAAACCGTTGGAAGCTGGCCGTGAGCTCGGCGCCTTGGCGGCCAGGATCGGGCCGGTTGAAATCGAGCACGGCGGCGCGGGCGCCGGGCTTCAGCAGGCGCCGCAGCTCGCCCAGACCCTGGCCTGGATCGGCCAAATTGCGCAGGCCGTAGGCCATCACGCCCCCATCGAAGCTGGCTGCGGGCAGGCCCGTAGCCAGGGCATCCCCCTGCTGCCACTGGATGTTGAGCCAGCTCTGGCGGGCAGAGCGCCCTGCCGCCACCTGCAACGGCGCCCCGGCCGCATCGATCCCCACCACCGCCCCCCCGGGCCGCACCTTCGGGGCCAGCACCAGGGCCAAGTCGCCGGTGCCGCAGCACAGATCAAGAAGCTTCTGGCCTGGCCTGGGCTGCAACCAAGCCACCGCCTGGCGCTTCCAGACCCGATGCAGGCCCAGGCTCAAAAGGTCGTTGAGCAGGTCGTAGCGGGGGGCAATCTGGTCGAACAGCGACTCGACAGCGGCCGGATCGCCTGGCTTAAAGCTGCCCATCCCAGGGCAACACTATGGAATCGAGGCTGATGCCGGCCTCGCTTTCAACGGCAACCATCAACCCCCGAGCCTCGAGTCGATCGGGGCTGTTCAAGGTAAGCACCATCACGGTGGCAAGACCCACCGCGGCGGAGCAGACCATGCAGCCCGCCAACATCAACGAAAATTCCTTGGTGTCGGTGGCAGCTTGCATCAACTGCAAGGCCCAGGCCACCAACGCCACCACAGCGACCACCATCAGCAGGCCGATGACCGTAAAGGCAGACGGGGGTAGGGCTTGAAGGGTCGTCACTGGGTCAATGTAACGAGCCATGACACAGGCACGCCAGAGCCCTAGGCCCTTCAGGATGCGGCAATCACGGGGCGAATGGGCAGGCCCCGGGCCAGGAGATCGGCCTTGATCTCGCCCACGGTGAGAACGCCGTCGTGCAACAAGGAGGCCAACAGGGCCGCTGAAGCCTTGCCCCCCCCGGGACCCATGTCGAGGGCCCGGGCGATGTGGTCGATGCAGCCGGCGCCGCCGGAGGCAATCACCGGCACGTCCACCGCTTCAGCGACGGCCCGGGTGAGGTTGAGCTCATAGCCCGCCTGGGTGCCATCGCCATCCATGGAGGTGAGCAGGATCTCGCCCGCACCCAGGGCCACCACCTGGCGGGCCCAGGCCACCGCATCCAGGCCAGTGTTCTCGCGGCCGCCCTTGACATACACATCCCAGCCGGGCGTAGCCCCCTGGCGGCGGCGGGCATCAATGGCCACCACGATGCATTGACAGCCAAAGCGCTCGGCCCCCCGCGACACCAACTCCGGATCCCGCACGGCCGAGGAATTCAGGCTCACCTTGTCGGCACCGGCCCGCAGCAAGGCGGTGATGCCCTCCACGCTGCTGATGCCACCGCCCACGGTGAAGGGGATGGTCACGGCTTCAGCGGTGCGGCGCACCAGGTCCACCAAGGTGGCCCGGCCTTGATGGCTGGCGGCAATGTCAAGGAACACCAGTTCATCGGCCCCAGAGGCGCTGTAGCGGCAAGCCAGCTCCACGGGGTCGCCAGCATCGCGGAGGCCCACAAAATTGACTCCCTTCACCACCCGCCCGTCGGCGACGTCAAGACAAGGAATGATCCGTTTGGCAACCATGAGCTCACTGTTAGTGTTGCGCCACTTTCCAGTTGCGCCAGCCATGTCCCAGGCTGCCACCACGGGTTCCGTGAATGTTGGCTCTACGGTGCGGATCACCCGGGTTCGGGACCGCATTTCCGCCGAGATGGTGGAAGCCCTCAAGGCTGATCCCCTCTGCACCGTGACCGGTTTCCGCACCGTTGATGGCAAGGGCATCGGCGTTGTCGTGCAACTCGCCAATGGCCAGCAAGCCTGGTTTTTTGAAGACGAAATCGCCCTCGCCTGAGTCCCTGCGTTGACCAACAGCCCTAATCCTGAGGCGATCAGCGGCGGCGGAGCCCGCCAGCTTCTGGGCATGAAAGGTGCCAGCGGCACCAGCAACATCTGGAAAATCCGGCTCCAACTGATGAAGCCGGTCACATGGATTCCCCTGATCTGGGGGGTGCTCTGTGGTGCCGCGGCCTCCGGAAACTTCCACTGGCGCCTGCCTGAAGTGGGCGCTTCGATCGCCTGCATGGTGATGAGTGGGCCCCTGCTCGCCGGCTACACCCAGACCATCAACGACTACTACGACCGCGACATCGACGCGATCAACGAGCCCTATCGGCCCATTCCATCGGGGGCCATTCCCCTGGGGCAGGTGAAGCTGCAAATCTGGGTCTTGCTGCTGTCCGGCCTTGGAGTGGCCTACGGCCTGGATGTGTGGGCGGCCCACTCCACTCCGGTGCTGTTTCTGCTGGCCCTCGGCGGCTCGTTTGTGAGCTTCATCTATTCGGCACCGCCGCTGAAGCTGAAGCAAAACGGATGGCTCGGTAACTACGCCCTCGGAGCCAGCTACATCGCCTTGCCTTGGTGGGCAGGCCAAGCCCTGTTTGGCCACCTCACCTGGACCACCGCGATCCTCACCCTGGCCTACTCGTTGGCGGGCCTTGGCATTGCCGTGGTCAATGATTTCAAGAGCGTGGAAGGGGATCGGGCCATGGGCCTGCAATCCCTGCCGGTGGCCTTTGGCATCGAGAGGGCCAGCTGGATCAGCGCCGGAATGATTGATCTGTTCCAACTGGCCATGGTGGCCGTCCTGATCGCCATCGGCCAGCACTTTTCAGCCGTGCTGCTGGTGCTGTTGATTGTGCCCCAAATGACCTTCCAGGACATTTGGCTGTTGCGCGATCCGGTGGCCTTCGACGTCAAATACCAGGCCAGTGCCCAACCGTTCCTGGTGTTGGGGATGCTGGTCACCGCCTTGGCCATTGGTCACAGCGGCTTGGTGGCGTGATGTGAGTCAGCGTCGGCGCCGTCTGATCCGCAGTGGCCTGCTGGCCGCCGCCATCGGCAGTGGGGTTGCTTTCGGCCAAGCGGCTCTGATTGCCGGTTTCGACCAACTCCTTCCCGATGCCCGGGGGATTAGTGCCTTCAACCGTCCCGGCACACTCACCATCCTCTCGGCCGACGGCCAGGTGGTGCAAAAAATCGGGCCGGCAACCCGGGAGAAACTCACCACAGGTTCCACGCCGCCCCTCGTTGAGCGGGCGTTTATTGCCGCGGAAGATCGCCGTTTCTACCAGCACAACGGCATCGATCCGATGGGCATTGGCCGGGCCATGGTGCGCAACATCACCAAGCACTCCGTGGAGGAAGGGGGCAGCACCATTACCCAACAGCTGGCCCGCACGGTTTTCCTCAGCCAAGAGCGCACCGTGGTCCGCAAACTGGCGGAATTGGCGCTCGCAGGAAAACTGGAGCGCCAACTCAGCAAGCAGCAGATCCTCACCGAGTACCTCAATGTGGTGTACCTCGGCTCCAGCGCCTATGGCGTGGCCGATGCGGCCTGGATCTACTTCTCTAAAACCCCCGCCCAACTCACCCTCAGCGAAGCCGCCCTCATCGCTGGCCTGCCGCCAGCGCCCTCGGTGTATTCCCCCCTGGTGAATCCGGATCTCGCCCTCGAACGCCGCACCGTGGTGCTGCGCCGCATGGCGGAGGCGGGCTTTATCAGTGCTGCCGAGCAGGCCCAGGCCAACGCGACGCCCCTGGAGCTCAAGCCGGCCGAACCCAAGTACTTCCTCAGCCAGGCGCCCTACTTCACGAGCTGGGTGCAGCAGCAACTGCCGAAGGTGCTCAGCAAAGAGCAACTGGAAGTGGGCGGTCTCACCGTGAAAAGCAGCTTGAATCTGGCCTGGCAAGCCCAGGCCCAGAAAGCCATCGACACCTACGCCCCCGGCGAGATGGAGGGGGCCCTGGTGGCGATGGAGCCGGGCACCGGCCTGGTGCGGGCGATGGTGGGCGGCAAGGACTTTGCCAAGAGCCAGTTCAACCGCGCCGTGGATGCCCTGCGCTCACCGGGATCCACCTTCAAGTTGTTTGTCTATCTCACGGCCCTGAAAGAGGGGATGCGCCCCGAGCGGATCGTGGTCGATACCCCCCGCTGCTTTGCCGGCTACTGCCCGCGCAACTTCGGCAACCGCTACCTCGGCACGATCACCCTGGTGGGGGCGATGCAGAACTCCCTCAACACCGTGGCGGTGGGCCTGCTGCAGCAACTGGGCTTCGACAAGGTGATTGAGACCGCCAAGAGTTTGGGCGTTGGACTCACCCACGAGCTCGGCCACTTCTATCCCCTTGCCATCGGCGCCTACGAGCAAACCCTGCTCGACATGACCACCGCCTATGCCGCCATCAACAACAGCGGCATCTATGTGAAAGCCACACCCTTTGAAGAGATCCTTGGCCCCAATGGCGAATTGCTCTGGAGCCGCCGGGTGGACGGCGACCGGGGCAGCCGCGCCGTGGATAGCGACATCGCCAACACCATGCTCTGGATGCTTCAGCAGGTGGTAACGAATGGAACCGGCGGTGGGGCAGCCCTGCCGAATCGGCCCGTAGCCGGCAAAACCGGCACCTCGGAAGGGGGCCGTGACCTCTGGTTCATCGGCTCCATCCCCCAACTCACCACCGGCGTGTGGCTCGGCTACGACAGCAACCAACCCACCACTGATACCAGCGTGGTGGCTACCTACGCCTGGCGGGCGTTCATGGAGCCGATCACCAAAACCCTGCCGGTGCGCCAGTTCCCGCCGCGGCCGGTGCTCAACACCACCTACAAAGGCGACAAGAAACCGGCCCCAGCGCGAGCGGTCTACCAGGAGACGTACTCACCTCCAGGCGGGTACCCCGCAGAAGCGCCCGCCGCTAGGCCCCTAGCCCCCATCCCCGAGGGCACGCCCAGCGATGGGCCTGCGGTGATCGTGCCCCAACCAGTCAGCCAGCCAGGCAGCAGCTCTGGCCCCGCCACCCCAGCCAATCCGCCCAGCATGCCGCCACCGCCTGTGGCCGCCCCCCCCACGCCCTAACGGCCCAATCAGGGGGCTTGCAGCAAGGCGGCAAAAAAGCCATCGCCCCCCTCGGAGTCCGGCCAACACTGCCAGCTCGTGGCCAGCTGCCAGAGCGGGTGCATGGCCAAAAAGCGCTCGATCAGGCCGCCATTTTCAGCCGGGTGCACCGTGCAGGTGGCATACACCACCTGGCCACCGGGCTTGAGCAGGGGCAGCAGGCCTTCGAGCAACTGCTGCTGCAAGGCCGTGAGCTCCTCGATGGCCCCAGGGTCCATGCGCCAGCGGGCATCGCCATGGCGGGCCAGGGTGCCCAAGCCAGAGCAGGGGGCATCCAACAGGATGCGATCAAAACTGGCGCGCCACTCGGGCTTGGCCTCGGCCAAACCACTGGCATCGGCCGCCAAGACCTGAATGGATTGCAAGCCCAAACGGGCCCCATTGATCTCCACCCGCCGCAGCCGGGCCGCCGAGCGATCAATGGCCCAAACCTCGCCTTGGTCGCCCATCAATTCAGCCAGATGGGTGCTTTTGCCCCCGGGAGCTGCGCAGGCATCCAAGATGCGCTCGCCTCTCTGGGGGGCCAGCAACAGGGCCACCCGTTGGGCAGCACGATCTTGCACGCACCATTGGCCCTCGGCGTAGCCGGGCAACCCGCGCAAATCACCGCTGCGGCCCACCAGGCTGAGGGCCAAGGGCAGGCCCTCGATCGCCTGGGCCTGAACCCCGGCTGCCAGCAACTCCGCCTGGAGCTGGTCGCGGCTGGCCTTGAGCGGATTAACGCGCAAATCCAAACTCGGCGGCTGGTTGCAGGCCAACCCAAAGGCCTCGGCCTGATCCAAGGGCAGCCACTCCAGCACCAGGGCCGCCAACCAATCGGGCAGGGAATGGCGCACCCCAAAGGCCTGGCACGGATCAGCAGGCAGCTCCAGGCCGTCCCAGGGGCTAGGGCCCAAAGCCTCCCGCCGCCGCAGGGCAGAGCGCAGCATCCCATTGGCAACCGGAGCCAAACGCCCCAAGCCCCCCCGCTTGGCCAACTCCACGGTGGTACTCACCGCGGCAGAGGCGGGCACCCGGTCGCTGAACAGCAGCTGGTAGAGGCCGAGATGCAAGAGCCACCGCAACTTGGGCGGTTGCTTCTGGGCCGGCACCTTGCCCAGAGCATCCAGCCAAGCGTCGAGCAGACGCCGCTGGCGGATGGCCCCATAGGCCAACTCCGTGGCCAGGGCGCGATCGGCCCCCTCGATGGGGGTGCGCTGCAACTCCCGCTCCAGGGCCACATCCGCGTAGGCCCCTGCCCCCACCGCCAAGAGCACCTGCCAGGCCAGCTGGCGGGACGCCAGGCCAATGGGGCTAGGGCTTTGAGAGGCATTTTGACCAGGGTTTTGACCAGGCTGGGGAGCAGGCTCTGGCAATCACGGCGAGGCGTCTGGCCTCCAGAGATAGCGCCCCAAGGGCAGCCGCCCCTCGGAATCCACCGGGATCCCCTCGGCGATCAACATCTCCCGCTGGATCCAATCACTGCCTTCCCGGCTGCCAGAGAAACTGATGCGGCCGCGGGCATTCACCACCCGCTGCCAGGGCACCGGTGAGGGCAAGGGCAGGCGCCCCAGCGCCCAACCCACCTGCCGGGCCCGGCCATAGGCCCCAATCCGGTCCGCAATTTGGCCGTAGGTGGCCAGCTGGCCTGGGGGGATCTGGGTCACGGCATCCCATACCCTCTGATCAAAGCTGCGCCCATCGAAGGGCGCGTTTCCCTCCCCATGCCCCTTCTGCCCCGCCGCTTCGAGCGCCTCAAGGCCGTGCTCAATCGTCGCATGGGTGATCTCAGCGTGCTTCTGGAGCAAGTCGACAAACCCCACAACCTCTCGGCCATCCTGCGCAGCTGCGATGCCGTGGGAGTGCTGGAAGCCCATGTGGTGAGCCTGCCAGGACGGCTGCCCACCCTCAACTGCACGGCCAAGGGCAGTGAAAAGTGGGTGCCCCTGCACCGCCACAGCAGCACCCCGGCGGTGATGCGCCAACTCAAAGACCAGGGCTTCCGCCTGTATGGCACCCACCTGTCGGTGGATGCGGTCGATTACCGCCACTGCGACTACACCGGCCCCAGCGTCTTTCTGCTGGGGGCCGAGAAGTGGGGCCTGAGCGATGAGGCCATCGGCCTGGTGGATCAGGCCATCGTGATCCCGATGGTCGGCATGGTGCAGTCGCTCAATGTGAGCGTGGCCACCGCAGCCTTGCTGTTTGAAGCCCTCCGCCAACGCGAAGCTGCAGGCCTGGTGCCCACCCAGGGGGAGGGGGTCCCGGAGGGGCGCTACGACAGCCTGTTGTTTGAGTGGGCCTACCCCCAGGTGGCGGCCTGGTGCCAGCGGGAAGGCCGGCCCTACCCAGCCCTGGATGCGGAAGGCGCCATCAGCGAGGTCCTACCCCGGACCGTAAAGCTGCGTTACTGAGCAGGCGGCTACTGGTGGCACTGGGGAGCCAGAGGGCCAGGGCCAGGGCGAGGCCTTCCAGCAGGATCTGGCGTCCACCCAACAGCACCACGAGCAGGGCGATCCCCGCCAGCATTTTCAGCAACAACCCCCAGACGTCATCGCGATCGGCGCTGCCGGAGAACCACAGCAGCGCTGCGGAAACCAGCAAAACGGCGTCTAACCACCAGGGCATGGCCACCAAAGCATCAAAAGTATTCTGGCGCACCCTCTAGGCACCTGGGCGACCACCGCTGCCACCACTCAACCAACGCTCAAGTCCTTCCCCCAAAAACGACAGCCCCAAAACGAGCACAAACATCGCCAGGCCTGGATAGAGGGCTGTCCACCAGATGCCGGTGGGTAAGGCCGTCAGGGCCTGCTGCAGATCACCGCCCCATTCAGGAATGGTTTCCGGCAGCCCCAGGCCCAAAAAGCCCAAGCCGCCCAGCACCAACACCGCATCGGCGGCGTTGAGGGTAAGCAGCACCGGCACCGAGGTGATCACATTGCGGAACAGGTAGCGGCGCAGGATCCACAAGGGGCCGGCGCCCAAGGATTGGGCGGCCTCGATGAAGAGTTCGGCCTTCACCTGGGCCGACTGGTTGCGCACCACCCGGAAGTATTGGGGGATGTACACAACGCAAAGGGCCGCTGCAGCGTTGGGCACACCCCGCCCCAGCAGAAAGGCCAACACCACCGACAGCAACAGCACCGGCAGGGTGTAAAGGGTGTCCATCAATAAAACGAGCAGCCGATCGGCCCAGCCACCCAGGTAGCCACTCAGCATTCCCAGGGGCACGCCAATCACCAGGGCGATGCCAAGGGCCAGGAGCACCACCTGCAGGGCCACACCACTGCTCGCCAAGGTGCGCACACACACATCGCGGCCCAGGCGATCGGTGCCACACCAGTGGGCCAAAGACGGCGGGGCGTAGATGGGGTTTTGCAGGCCGGCATTGGGATCGCCCAGCACCCCAAGGTGCACAAGCAGCGGGGTCAGCACGGCAACCAGGGCGTAGGTCACCACGATCACCACCCCCCATCGGGCCATCCGCTCCGAAAGCGACCGGCCCACCGGCGCCAGAAGCGAGGAGCCCGTCTGGGCAGGAGGCGAGTCGCCCTGACGGGCCGGAGGCGAGCTGAAGGGAAACCGCATCCAAACCAGGGGACTTGAACCCACGCTATGGGGTTAGCCCACCGGTGCCAGCCGAAGCGGCCCACGGCGTCTCAAAAGGCTCAGCAACAGACACCGCAAAAAAGCTCTCAGGATTTCCTCAGAAAAGCTTCATCGATAGCTGGGCAAAAACTCCCCCAATTAGGTGATGACAGCAGCAAGTGCGCTGCACAATGATGTTCATAGAGGCACAACAAAAGCCCTAATGCTCCCTGTTGAACATCCCCTGAACAAGACCATGAACCACCAGACCATCAGCAACCAAGCTAACAACAAGTCTGCCAACAATCTTGCCCGCCACCAGCGCTTTGGAGCCAGCTCCCTGGCGCGCATGCGCCACAGCAAAGGCTTCACCTTGGTGGAGCTGATGGTGGTGATCGTGATTGTGGGCATCCTCAGCGCCGTGGCCCTACCCAGATTCCTTGGCGTTAAGGACAAAGCCAAACTCAACACCCAGCTGGGTGAAGCTGCCGGCCTGGCCAAAGAATGCTCGGCAGCGATCATCGCCGAAGGCACCTATCCAGCCGATTATGCCGCTGCCATAACCAACACCGGTCTAACCATCACGGGCGACTGCAATGGCGGCACCACAGCCTCAGCCCCAGCTACTGGCAGTGACATCATTTACACCACAACTCCCGCCTCAGCCAATTCGGGGGCCAAATGCGGATCCAACCCCTTGGCCGATGGTGAACAATGCAAGGTGACGGTTACAGCCGGAAGCGGCGATATCGCCTACGCCCCGATCGCTGCTCCATAAGGGATTCACTCTCAACAAAAGCGAACTAATACATAGCCAGATCAACATCAGATCTGGCTATGGCCCACCCAAGCAGCCATTGCAGACGTGGGGTACCGCAAGCAACAAGATGCAAAGCCATGGCTGAGCAATAGAGATGTAAAAATTGTAATAATAATGTCCATACAATTGCGCTCGTTGACCCAGTTAAACAAGCCGTTTAGTAGCCGGCCAGATGTGAGCGAAGCTCGCCAAATCCTAGGATGACACTGTCTTAAAACCCAGTTACAGCCGAGAAAATGGGCCCTCGACGATCCCCAATTACCCCAACATGGTCCTCCCGGCAAGCAGCCCTAAAGCAGGGGGCCAGCGAGGGGCTCACCCTCCCCGAGCTGCTGATCAGCGTGGCGATTGTGGGGCTGTTAAGTGCGATCTCCCTGCCCAACTACATGAACGCCATCAAGGCCACCCGCCAAAAAGATGTGGCCAACCAAATCTCCACGATCGCAACCAGCATCGGCGCCTATCGGGAAGAATTCCTAGCCAACCCCTCCAGCTGGGACGACCTCTCAAGAATGAGCCCCGTGGTCACAAACAATGGCGGCGCCAAGGGCAACACCTTCACACCGATCACCAGTCCGAATGGTGGGTATTACACGATCGCAATCAGCAGCACGGGCAATCTGCTCAGCCTGAGTGGTACTCCGGTGTCGAGTGGCTCGACGAACTGGGATATCAAGTCGTGCTTGAACACCCAAACAGGCATTTCTGATCTCAAATTGGGCAACGGAACCACAGCCGCGACCAATCCCTTGTGCACGTAGGTGGCACCCATGGGCCTGTCCGTTCGACTATGGCGTTCCCGTCAAGCCGCTCCGATCCAGGAGCAGGGAATGGCCCTACCCGTGGCCCTGATCATTGGCGCCTTGCTGCTGGTAGCCAGCGCAGGATTGCTGGTGAAGTTAATGATGCTTCGCAGTGCTGGTTCAGCAGAAAGTTATAAGCAGCTCGCCGAGTTGGCCTCAGGCAACGGCCTCAGCCGGGTGCTTGCAAAACTCAACGACAGCCAAACAACAGATATTAGTTATCTGTGGCGTTTAAGCCAGGACGAACAACTCGATCCCGTGGGCACACCCTTGCGGCAATGGGATCTAGGTGAAACAGACCTACGCCCCCTGATGGAGCAGCCCTGCGCGCCGCTCAACCTCAACGCTGATGCCAAATCGATCCTGAAAGGAGGTGACCTTTCCCACGGCGCCAACCTGCGCAGTGATGGCCGCCCAGACAGCGTGGCCATCAGCTACAGGCTGCGCTCATACAGCTATTCCCCTGGAGATAGCAAGGCCACCTTCACCGTGGAGGGCTATGCCACCCAGGGCAGCGGCAACCGGGAAAACGTGCTGGCCCGATCCCTGCTCACCAGGGTCCTGGCGCTCAAGCGCCTAATGCGCAGCAACGACGACTGGGGCGTGATCGCCGGCAAAACCATGGCCCTCGGTCCAAGCACCATCGAGGGCAACGGCAAAGCGCTATGGCTCCTCGACACCGCAGGGGCATCCCGCTTCGGCGTGGCCGGCGCCTGCAATCCCTCTGCCCTCGGCTCAGCCCTCGGAAGCAGCAACGCAAGCTTGCAAACCAAGCTGTGGCCGCTGCAGGGCAGCGACTTTCCCAGCCCGGGGATGTTCGACCAACTTGCCGCCCTCGATCAGGTGAGCGGCACCAACCCCTCCCAAAGGCGCATCTGGAACATCGATGACAAACGCAGCACCACCTGCACCGGTGGTGCCCTCAGCAATGGCAGCACCGGCGACGCGATCTGCACCCGGGGTGAAACCAGCAGCACCTGGACGAGCGCTGAATCGGCCGCCAGCGTGAAACGCTCCGGTGGAGCTGGCAGCAGCATCACCGCGATCACCATCCACGCCGACACCATTTGCGGGGGAACGGGTACAACCCAGCCCTGTCTGATTTGGATGGAAAGCATTCAGCTGCGCAATGGCGCCACGCTCTCCATAGAAACGGCAAGCTCCGGGGGGGCCAGGCCGGTTGTTCTGCGCCTGTTGCGCCCGCAGGAAACCATCAACCTCACCAGCGGCAAGCTCTGCCAGGCCGATTTCAGCGCCAGCGCCTCGAGCCCCCTGCTCTGCAGCAGCAATCCCAAAGCTGAAAACCTGGCGATTGTGGCGAGCAATGGCGACGGCGCCTCCAGCTGCACCACAGCCACCCAGACCCTCAAATTTGGCGGCTCAAGCCTGCCCGCCGCCCTGGTGCTGATGCCCCAAGGCACCGTGGCGATCAGCTCGGGAGCCTCGATGAACGGCCTGCTGTGGGCCGGCAACATCTGTGCCGCCCCTGGACTTGCAATCTCGTCGAACAACACCAGTGGTACCAGCATCATCGATGGCTTCAAAAGCCTCTGGAGATGGGATAGCAGCCTCACCTTTGGTCGCACCATCACCCGGGGGATTCGGGGCACGGGCCTCGACCTCTTTAGGCGCTGGTAGCCATGAACGACCAGCTCTATGCAAGAAGGCTGTGCCTAAGAAGATTATACCCAAGAAAGGTGAATCCAGAATCGGGATTCAGCCTGGTGGAGGTACTGATTGCAGCAATCATCCTCTTCATCATGCTTCTCAGTGCCAATAAAGCCTTGCTACTGGGCATGGCAGGCACAAGGCAAGGAGCCAGCAGGACAACACTCGAATCGGAAATTCTCAATGACATTGAAATTATCCAGGGCATCGATTCAAGCCTGAGCGGTGACCTCAATGGCTGCAGATCAAGCGGGGGATCGACCTATCTCAAAACAAAGGTTGAGGACCTTAATCCTGTATCAACCGATCGAACCTGGCAGCGAAACCTTGACAGCACCGAACCAACCATCCTCACCATTACCTATAGCTTTGAAATTCCAGAGGCTACCGGCATGGGCAGTAGCCCTGAAACAAACGGAGCAACTACCGGCATTGGCACCGGCATTGAAAAGCGCGTGCTTGAAATTAACCCCAGTTTTCTGACCGAGTGCCCAACATGAAGCAAGACCATTCCCCCGATTCAGGATTCTCGCTGATTGAGCTCCTCGCCACCATTGTGATTGGCTTGATTCTGGCCATGGCCGCCGTTCCGCAGCTACAACAGCGCTTTAAGCAATCCCAAGTGGATGCCTACACCAGTCGACTGGAAGCTGGTATCAACCAAATGAAGGCGAGCATGATCAGCCGCCAGGATGCCTGCACCATTGAGTTTCCCCTTGGCGCAGGCAGCGAAACAGAAATCAAACCATCGGCCCTGGAAAGCCTTCAAATTGACACCCAAGGGGCAGGTAGCAACTGCCCAAAACCCACATCCATGGGTCGATCAGGCGGAAGCAACCTGACCATGAACCTCACAGACTTACGGCTCGTGAACATCAAACAAACCCTTAGCCCAAATCAAGCCAATGACATCCGCCTCTTGATTTCTCCCACCAGCATCTCGATGACCACCATTGGAGGCGTGACAGCCCCAGATGCCAGCGTGAGCACCACACCTTTGATCATTCGCATCCGCTCTACATCGATGCATTCTGAGGCCAAGGGATTTGAACGCTGCCTGAAGCTTGAGCCGATGACAGGAACCCTGATCAGGGGGACATGGCTGGGCACCACATTTGGGCAAGGAAGCTGCAACCGAAACCAATGAACTCAGCCAACTCTCAGCGAGATCGAAGCAACTCTTTGTTGAAAGATCGATGACAACAAGTCATACTAAAACCAAGCCAAAAGACCTGCCCCAAGACCCGCAATTCAACCCAACCATTCAGCCTCCCATCCTCCCGTGAAACGCCCGACCCCAACCCAGCGCTATCGAGCCCCCCAGGGGAGTCGGGGCTTCACCCTGACGGAGACGCTGGTGTCGGCCGCCGCCGGGGCAGTTTTGATTACGGGCGGAGCCATGGCCCTGCGCACGATCAGTTCGTCGATGAATCACAGCGGCAATCTCTCCAGCCTGCGCTCGAGCGCCACCAGCGGCATGCGCCTGCTGCGATCTGAAGTGCAACGCAGTCTTTACATTGTGGTGAAGGGGGGCAGCCACGATAGCGAGCGCGACTACACCAACCTCAACGATGCCAATCACCCGGAATACGCGGAAAGCATTACTAATTGCAAGGCACTGGCGAGTAATGGGGTCTTCAACCCCGTGTTTGGCCTCAAGATGGCGGAGCTCAATACCCCGGTGATCTACGGGCTGGGCCTCTCTCAAAACGGCAATGATTACGCCCTGGTTCGCTGTGGCGCCCCCCTCAATACCGATGGGCGCTACGAAACCGAACAGCCCACGTTGGCCACAATTCTGGAAAATATCGGCAAGATTCCTTGCACCAAAACCCCTGGCCCCTGCATTCGGCCAAAAAACAGCCAAGGAAAAGACATGACCCTGGCGGAAATTGTAGTGGCCGTTGATACATCGCTTGATACAAACAACCGCAGCAAACCCAGCACCTTCCTCCAGCCCGCCCTGGCCATTCAGACCGACTCGATCCGCAAAATGCTCAAACTGGTGGACCCCACGGATCCAACAGATTCAGTCAACTACAGCTTCCTGCAACTACCTGGAGGCACCAGTGATGCCACCGTCAACCTTGACATGATGGCCTATGCCAGGGCCGACAAAGTTGCCCGAGATGACGCCTATTACGACGTGATGAATGGGGATACCACATCGACAAATCAACCCACCAGTCTATCGGGCTGCACCGGATCCATCTGCAGCTTTTACGGCATTCCAGTCACCAGTGATGCCATTCAGCTGATTGTCGACGGATCAGGCTCCATGAGTTCCTGCATTACCTGGGGGAGCACCACAAATAGCACTTCTAGAGTCTATTACGATGGCTCCTCCTATACCTCCAGCAAGCGAAATTGCCTGGTCACCCGGATGGAGTCGCTGCAAAACGAATTGCGCAATTTGCTGATGTCCTTGCCCAGCTCGGCGCGCATCAGTCTGCAGGCCTTTAGCTCCGCTGGCTATCTCAACCACCGGACCTGGAACAGCGGGAAAATGGCGGAACTTACCGAAACCAATCGCGCCAGTGCCCTGGCCTTTGTGAATTCCCTCTCTTCCGGTGATGTGAAGCGCTGGGGTGGTACATCCCCCTGGCTCACCCTTGACAAAGCCTTTGCCAATTCCAGCGCCAAGTCGATCTACTTCATGACCGATGGCGATCCCAACAATGATCGCAATGGCAACGCGTGGTCGTCGGCTGATTTCCAACCCACGGCCAATACCTACCTCGGCATCAACAATGGCCGCAGTATCAAACTGATTGTCAACACCGTGTCGATTGGCCAAGACTCTCCCTGGCTAAAGCTGATCAGCGATAGCGCCAGCGGCACCTATAAAATGGTTAACCAGGCCTACACAGCCGGGACCTAGGTCATGGTCCGAGGATGAAGCAGCGTTCCTCATGGCGGCAACACCTGCTAGGCAGCATCGAGGGGCAGCTGAAACTGGCTACCGGCCTGGTGCTCCTGCTCGGCTTCAGCATCGCCAGCCTCGGGACCCTATGGGTCACCCGCCAAAACCTCGTTCATGACTTAGAAGCCGATAGCGCCAGCATCAACCGTTCGATCACCGGTGAAGCCAAGGCCTTGATCGCCTTGCCAACCCTGGAGCGAAACCGGCGGCTGCTTCAAGCCCGGGAGCGGCAAACCAATTGGAAACACACGGTTTGGCTGGAGCTGGCCGATGGCACCGACCTGCTCCCCAGCCATTCCGAAGGCTCCGTGCCCCCTGAAGTGATCTGGGAATTACTGGGCCGCCACAACCCGTCGGCCACTACGGTGCCGCGGGAAACCGAAATGCGCGATGGAACCACGGTTCTATCCCTTAGGCAAAACACACCCATTCCCGGACTCAAAGTTGGAGTAGCCCAAAACATCACGGCCTTTAGCCGGGCCATTAACCAACAGGTCTTCCTGCTCGCTGTTACCTGGGGAGGGGCCCTGCTGTTGAGTCTTCAGGTCACATCCCTGCTGGTGAAGCGGATTGTCAAACCCCTGCGACAACTTGGGGCAGCGGCGGCAGATGTGAACTCCGAAACCCTTCCCCAAAGCCAAATCCTGCTCAACGATCCCCCCCTCGAAGTGGCGGAATTGGCAACGGCCTACAACGCCCTAATGGCCCGATTGGCCCATGCTTGGCGGCAACAACAGGAATTTGTGGGCAGTGTCTCCCATGAATTGCGCACTCCCCTCACCATCATCTCCGGCTATCTGCAGCGCACCCTGCGGCGCGATGGCAACCTCACCCCCACCCAACGGAACGATCTCGGCATTGCCGCGGATGAAACCGATCGCATGAAACGCCTCCTTGGCGATTTGCTCACCCTGTCGCGCAGTGACTGCAGCCGCCTTGAATTGGTACGGCAACGCATCGATCCCTTGCCCTTGTTGCAGGAGTTGGTCGACCAAAGCAGCCAGGCCCTAGCCAGACCCATTGCCTTGGAGCACCATTGGCCAAGGGGCCACGGTCATCGTCAGATCCTGGCCTGCCCCGACCAACTCAAACAAGTGCTGCTCAATCTGATCGAAAATGCCGATAAATATTCCCCCAAGGATTCCCCCATCGAAGTAGGTCTGTTGCATACCTTGGCCGGCTCCACAATTCAAGTCAAAGACCACGGGGATGGCATCCTTCCCGACGAACTTCCCCATATTTTTGAGCGCTTCTACCGGGGCTCCAGCAGCCATCGCCAAGCCGGTTCAGGCCTGGGGCTCTCGGTGGTTCAGCTCCTGGTGGAAGCCATGGGGGCGGCGATCCAAGTGGAAAGTAGCCCGGGCCAAGGCAGCTGCTTCAGCCTCCATTGGCGGGCGGATCCGCCCCAAGTTCCAGCATGAGTAACCCCAATCCGCTACACATCCTGGTTGTTGATGATGAACCCCTCATCACCAGCCTGCTCCAAGGAGAACTCGAACTGGAGGGCTATGCCGTCAGCACTGCCAACGATGGCACCAGTGGCCTGATTGCGATCCGCAGCACTCCCGCCCCAGACCTAATACTCCTGGATTGGAATCTGCCGGATTTCAGTGGCCTCGAGATTTGCCGCCGGGTTCGGGCCACAGGCTTGGCGATCCCCATCCTGATGCTCACCGCCCATGACGCCATCAAAGACAAGGTGGAGGCGCTCGATGCGGGGGCCGACGACTACCTGATCAAGCCATTTTCCATCGAAGAACTGCTTGCCCGCCTGCGGGCCCTCCACCGTCGGGCCATGCCAGCCGGTGCCGAAGGCAACGACCCCGACCACCTTCATGTTGGTGATCTCAGCATCAACCTGGCCAGCCACGATGTAGAGCGAGCCGGCCAAGCCATCCAACTCTCCAATAAGGAATATCAGCTGCTGGTCTTCCTGATGCAATCCCCCAACAAAGTGCATGCCCGTTCCGACATCCTCCATGGCGTCTGGGGAGACGACTTCTTTGGCGACGACAACCTCCTGGATGTCTACATCCGCTACCTACGCCAAAAAATCGAGGCCCCCCACTTACCCAAACTGATCCACACCGTGCGCGGTGTGGGCTTCATGGTGCGGCAGGAGGCTTGAGGGGCCAAGCCAAGGCCCCAAAAACCCTGGGCGCTAGGGCCCTGCGCCCTCAGCCGGAGCCACCAGCTGCACACTTTCAATCCGCTGGTGACGGTTAGGCCCCTTCCCAAAGTGCTGGGCCAATCGCAACCCCACCAAGCCCGTACCTGGATCCAGGCAGGCTGAGAAGGCCTTCCGGGACGACTGGGCCAAATCCACCGCGGCTGAAGGTTCAATCCCCAGCAGGGCTCGGCAACCCAGCCAGGTGGCAGGAGCTGGGGCCAAGCCATCAATCACCACCCGGTTTTGGGCTGCACTGGCCCAATTGGTGGCCCCATCCAGGCCAAAGGCTGGGCCGCAGCGCATCAGCACCTCCCCCCGCCAAATACCACTGGGTGCTGCACCCACGGAATAGGTGATGGCACCGGATTGGGTGCGCAGATGGAGCACGGGAAGCCGCCCCGCCAAAGGGCAGGCGCCGCTCTCCGCGGCGGGGTTGGTACTAACAGCCAAAGCCCTCTGAAGATCCAATTGCACCAGGGCCAGGGTGCGCCGCTGGTTGTCCTTTTCTCGCACCAAGCGACTCAGCCGCAGGCTGGTCTGCCCGTCGGCGAGCAGGGATTGCAGCATCACCCCGCTGAGCACCAAACCCAGCCCCAAAGCCAGCAACAACTCGACCAGCGAAAAGCCCCCGGGCCGCCGCCGCCGATCCCGTCTCCAGGCAACCTTGACTGCCATCACAGGGAGCCATCCACCTCACAGAGGCTGCTGTTGGGGCCCTGGCTTGGCATGCCCCGGTAACGCCCTATCCGCACGACTCCCAAGGGCAGGGCCATCACCAAACAGCGCCGCAGGGCAGTGCCCCGGGCCCCGAGCACCACCGTGCCGCCATCAAGAACCAACCCGGTGCTGGTGAAGCGAATAACGGCGGGCAGATTGTGGGTCAGCTCAAAATCAGCCAGATCCGAGGCCTCCAGCCAGGAGTTCCCGCTGGCGTTGGGGCCAGGCTCTTGGCTGCCCGTGCAACTCGCCAACTCCCCACCGTTGGGGGCCTGCCAACCGCGCAGCCCCAAGGTCAGCCCACAGGGCTGGCCGCGCCGGGTCGCTTCCCGGCGGGCCCTCTCGATCCCCTGCCCCAGGCTGCGGGCGGAGGCCTCTAGCCGCTGGCGCGCGACTGCCTCGCCCCCGGAGTTCAAGGCCAAAACCGCAAGCAAACCCAAGACAGATACCCCCACCAGCAGCTCTGCCAGCGAGTAACCGCGATCCATCAGCCCGCCTCCTTGGCATCGCAAAATCCCAGGGCTGCTGGTGTAAACACGCGGCGGCGCTCCAGGTTGGCCGCCTCACTGCGCAAGGCCACGGCCACCCCCTGGCCGTCAGCCAACCGGCCCAGGCGTTGGGTCAATCCGGCAGGGGGTGCCAGGAGCGCCGGATCCTGCAGCATCCATTCGGTGGCTTCCCGGCAAAGCATCGGTTTTGCCGGGATAGAAGCCGCTTGGAGCCAATTGGCCCGCAACCGCAACAGCTGCCCATCCATCTGTAAAAGCAGTCGCTGCTCGGAGCCAAGCTGTTGGGCAGCCCTGGCGCTGGAGGCCCAGAGCTGGAGCGAGCAAGCGCCGGCGGCGAAGAAGACACCTGTGGCCATCACCAATTCGACCAACGACATCACACCAGCTCCCGCAGGCGCCAAACGGGAGCCACCGTGATCGCATAGCGCCGCTGCCGGGATCCACCCACCGGTTGGAGGCGCAGTTCGCCGCCCGATAGGGACGGCTGCCAATCCACCAGGCGCACCTGGGTCCGAAATTGATCGCTGGTCTTGAGCGACCTGGGATCCAAGCTGGCCGGGCAATTGGAAGGCAGCAAGCCAGGCCGCCACTGGTCCAGGGGCAACGGCAGCAAGCAGTTGTATTGGCCCTGCAAATCAGCAGTAACTTGCTGGGCCGCCGACGCCATGGCGTCGGCTTCGATGCGCTCCTTGCGCTCGCTAGCCAGGAGCTGGCGGCCATGGAGGGTGGTGCCCAAGGCCGAGAGTGAGCCGAGCAACAGCACCAGCGAACCCGCCAGGGCCAAGGGCAAAACAAAACCGGCCTCGCCCGCCGTGGGGCAAGTACGGGGGAATCGATAGGTCACGGGGGGGACTCCTGGGTGAACATCTCCCCAGGATTCCCACCGGGTGCACTAGCTGCCTACTGGTTGAGCTTGAGCACGGCCATGAAGGCTTCTTGGGGCACGTCCACCTTGCCCATCGCCTTCATGCGTTTTTTGCCCTTGGCCTGCTTCTGCAGCAGTTTTTTCTTACGGGAGATGTCACCGCCATAGCACTTCGCGAGCACGTCTTTGCGGATGGCACTGATGCTCTCGGAGGCAATGATCCGGCTACCAATGGATGCTTGGATCGGGATTTTGAATTGCTGGCGCGGGATCAATTCCTTGAGTTTCTCCACCAAACCCTTGCCCACGTTGTAAGCCTTATCGCGGTGCACAATCGTGGTGAGGGGATCGGCCTTTTCCGCATTGATCAGCACATCCAGGCGCACCAATTCGTTCTTGCGGTAGCCGATCAGGCTGTATTCCATCGAGGCATAGCCCTTAGTGCGGCTCTTCATCTGATCGAAGAAGTCGGTCACCACTTCGGCCAGGGGCATCTCGTAGTGCAGGGTGACCCGATCGGTGGTGATGTACTTCATGTCGATGTATTCACCCCGGCGCTCCTGGCACAGCTCCATCAAGGCGCCGTTGTAGGTGTTGGGGGTATAGATCTCGAGCTTCACGTAGGGTTCTTCAATCGATTCGCGCTGCTGGGGGTCGGGCAAGGTGGCCGGGTTGTCCACCATCAAGGTGGCGCCATCGAGCATGTTCACGAGATAGATCACCGAGGGCGCGGTGACGATCAAATCCAGGTTGTATTCCCGCTCCAACCTTTCCTGCACAATTTCCATGTGCAGCAGGCCCAAAAAGCCACAGCGAAAGCCAAAGCCCATGGCACTGCTGGTTTCGGGCTCATATTTCAAGGCCGCATCCGAGAGCTGCAGCTTGTCGAGGGCTTCGCGCAGGTCGGGGTATTGGTCTGCATCGGTGGGGAAGAGACCGCAAAACACCATCGGCTTGGCCTCGGTGTAACCCGGCAGGGCCTCCGTGGCCGGATTGCTCACCAAGGTGATCGTGTCGCCCACCCGGGCATCGGCCACGGCCTTGATCGAAGCCGCCAGGTAACCCACCTCCCCGGCATGGAGTGAATCCACCTGACGCTGATCGGGCGCCATGACCCCAACTTCGTCGAGCTCATAGGTTTTCTTGCTCGCCATCAACAGCACCTTGTCGCGCTTGCTGATGGAGCCGGAAATCACCCGGAAGTAGACAATCACACCCCGGTAGGGGTCGTAGTAGGAGTCGAAGATCAGGGCCCTGAGGGGCTCGGCCACCTTGTCGGGCGGTGGTGGCACCCGGTCCACGACCGCCTGAAGAATGTCAGGAACGCCCAGGCCTGTTTTGGCCGAGCAGTGGATGGCATTGGAGCAATCCAGGCCAATAATCGCCTCGATTTCCTCGCTAATCCGATCCGCATCCGCCCCGGGGAGATCGATCTTGTTGAGAACCGGAATGATCTCGAGATCGTTTTCAAGCGCGAGATACACGTTGGCCAGGGTTTGGGCTTCCACGCCCTGGCTGGCATCCACCACCAAGAGAGCCCCTTCACAGGCCTGCAGCGAACGACTCACCTCGTAGGAGAAATCGACGTGGCCAGGGGTATCGATCAGGTTGAGGATGTAGCTCTCACCATCGGCGGCGGTGTACTCCATCCGGGCCGCCTGGAGCTTGATCGTGATGCCCCGTTCCCGCTCCAGCTCCATGTTGTCGAGGAACTGCTCCTGCATGTCGCGCACCGCGACCGTGCCGGTTTCCTGCAGCAGCCGGTCGGCCAGGGTGGATTTCCCGTGGTCGATGTGGGCAATGATGCAGAAATTGCGAATCCTGGAAACGGGCACATCAGTCATGGCCGTAATCCTAAGGAGCTAGGCCAGCCAGCTCCAGCTGCGGATTCCTAAGCTCCAGGTATCGAAACCCACCAAGCCAGAATCCAAGCCATGAGTACCGACAGCCCCAGCTCGTCAGCTCCCACCACTGAAGTCACTTCAGAAACCGCTGCTGTAGCCAACGATCCCCGGGCCCTCACCATGGAAAACGTGGAGCGCACCCTCGACGAGGTGCGTCCCTACTTGATGGCCGATGGCGGCAACGTGGAAGTGGTCGAAATCGACGGTCCCATCGTCAAAGTGCGCCTGCAAGGGGCCTGCGGCTCCTGCCCCAGCAGCACCATGACCCTCAAAATGGGCATCGAGCGCAAGCTCCGGGAAGCCATCCCTGAAGTGGACGAAGTGGTTCAGGTGCTCTGAGGCCAGGGCAGTTGGCCACAGCCCGCAGATAGGCTTCGGCCCATCCGATTAAAAGCCGTGCTCGACCAGCGTCTGCTGCGCGACAACCCCGAGTTGATTACCCAGCAACTGGGGCGTCGCGGCATGGCGCTTGACCTCACCAAGCTGCAGTTGATTGCCAACCAGGAGCGCGATCTGCAGGAACAGCGCAGCAATCTCCAGGCCGAAGGCAACCGGATCGGCAAGGAGGTGGGTGCCCTGATTCAAGGGGGTGAAGCCCCCCATGGCCCCGCCGTGCAGGCTCTCCGCGACCAGGGCAATCGCATCAAGCAACAGGTGTCGGTACTGGAGGAGGAGGAAAAGGAGCTCCAGGCCAAGCTGCGCGACCAATTGGCCGCCCTACCCAACCTGCCCTCGCCGGATGCCCCTGATGGCAAGAGCGAAGCCGACAACGTTGAGATCAAGACCTGGGGCTCACCCCGGCTCGCCGCTAGCGGTGAAACCCTTGAAGAGCACTGGCAAATCGCCGAGCGCCTGGGTCTGTTTGAAACCGAGCGGTCGGTGCGGATCGCCCAGAGCCGCTTTGTGACCTTGATGGGCCAGGGGGCCCGGCTTGAGCGCAGCCTGATCAACTTCATGCTCGATTTGCACGCCGGCAAGGGCTACCGGGAGGTGTTGCCGCCGATCCTGGTGAACACCGCCAGCCTGACCGGCTCGGGCCAGCTGCCCAAATTTGCCGAAGAAAGCTTCCGCTGCGCCGACGACGACCTCTGGCTCACCCCCACCGCAGAAGTTCCCGTCACCTCCTTGCATCGCGATGAGGTGATCCCCGCCGATCAGCTGCCGCTCCGCTATGTGGCCTACAGCCCCTGCTTCCGCCGGGAAGCGGGGTCCTACGGCCGCGACACCCGCGGCCTGATCCGCCTGCACCAGTTCAACAAGGTGGAGCTCTATTGGTTCTGCCACCCCGACCACTCCAGTGAGGCCCACCAGCAGATCACCGCCGACGCGGAAGCGGTGCTCGAAGCCCTGGAATTGCCCTACCGCAAAATCGAGCTCTGCACGGGCGATATCGGCTTCTCGGCAGCCCGCACCTACGACCTGGAGGTGTGGTTGCCCGGGGCCGGCGCCTACCGCGAGATCTCGAGTTGCAGCACCTGCGGCGATTTCCAGGCCCGCCGCTCGGCCATTCGCCTGAAAGAGGGCAAGGGCACCCAACTGGTGCACACCCTCAATGGCAGTGGCCTGGCCGTGGGTCGCACCATGGCGGCCCTGCTCGAAACCGGCCAACAGACCGATGGCAGCATCAAACTTCCGGCCGCCCTCGTTCCTTACTTCGGGTCCGACACCATCGGACTGGCCTAAAGACCTGGATTAGCAATCGGGCACAGCCAAGCGGGCTTCGCCCCAGAATGGGTCGACTAAGGGCGCTGCCTGCATGGGGGTTCTGACCGCACTGGCGATCTTGGCGGGATTGGTGGTGGTGCACGAAGCCGGCCACTTCTTTGCCGCCACGTGGCAGGGCATTCGGGTGAGCAGCTTTTCGATTGGCTTCGGCCCGGTGCTGTTCGAGCGCCAGCGGCGCGGCGTGCAATTTGCCCTAAGGGCCATCCCCCTGGGGGGCTTTGTGGCCTTCCCCGATGACGACGAGGACAGCCCGATTGCCAAGGACGACCCCAACCTGCTGAGCAACCGCCCCCTACCCCAGCGGGCCCTCGTGATTGCCGCCGGCGTACTCGCCAACCTGCTGCTCGCCTGGACCGTGTTGATCGCCCAGGGCTACTTGGTGGGCATCCCCTCCGGATTCAGCACCACCCCTGGGGTGTTGGTCTCGGCCGTGCAGCCCAACCAGGCCGCAGCGGCCGCTGGCCTCAAGCCGGGCGATCGGATCCTGGCCCTGGCCGGCCAGCAACTCGCCGGCGGCCAGGACGCCGTCGCCGATCTGGTGACCACCATCAAAGGCTCCCCCGAGCGCACCCTGACGCTGCTGGCTGAGCGGGATGGCCAGAAGCTCAAGCTCAAACTCACCCCCTCCGACCTGGGGGGGGTGGGTCGCATCGGCGCCCAGCTCCAACCCAATGGCAGTGAAGCCTTCCGGCCGGCCAAGGGCCCGCTTGAGCCCGTGCGGCAAGCCAGCCACGACCTGGCCCTGCTCACCCGCCGCACCGCCGATGGCTTTGTCACCCTGGCCACCCATTTCGGCGAAACCGCCGGCCAGGTATCGGGGCCAGTGAAAATCGTGGAGATGGGCGCGTCCCTGGCCAAGCAGGGCGGCGGCAGCCTGTTTGTGTTCACCGCCCTGATCTCGATCAACCTGGCGGTGCTCAATGCCCTGCCCCTCCCCCTGCTCGATGGCGGTCAATTCGTGCTGCTGCTGCTCGAGGGGGTACGCGGCAAACCCCTGCCGGAGCGCTTCCAGATGGCCTTTATGCAGTCGGGCTTTGTGTTTTTGGTGGGTTTGAGCGCGGTGCTGATCGTCAAAGACACCTCCCAGCTACCCGCTGTCCAGCAGCTGTTCAACCGTTGAAGGGCGCCAAGGTGCGGGCACCGCTCATCCTTGAGCGGCTAGGCGAGCTCTATCCCGAGGCCACCTGTTCCCTGGATTGGCGCACGCCCTATGAATTGCTGGTGGCCACCATGCTGTCGGCCCAATGCACCGATGAGCGGGTCAACAAGGTGACCCCGGCCCTGTTTGCCCGCTTCCCCGATGCCGCCGCCGCCGCCGCGGTGGAGCCGGGCGACGTGGAGCCCTACGTGCAATCCACGGGCTTTTTTCGCAACAAGTCCAAGGCGATCGTGGGCAGCTCCCGCCTGCTCATGGAGCACCACGGCGGTGAGGTGCCCCAAACCATGGAGGAGCTGCTGGTGCTCCCTGGGGTTGCCCGTAAAACCGCTTCGGTGGTGCTCGCCTGGTGTTTTGGCATCAACGCCGGCGTCACCGTGGACACCCACGTGAGCCGCCTCAGCCAACGGCTGAGGCTCAGCAAGAAACGCACCCCCGCCCAGATCGAACCCGACCTGATGAAGCTGGTGCCCCGGAGCGAATGGCAAAACCTCTCGATCCGACTGATCTTCCACGGCCGGGCGGTCTGCAATGCCCGTAAGCCCCAATGCGGCACCTGCCCCATTGGCGATCTCTGCCCGATGGGTGGTCAGGTCGCAAGCTAAGATGACGGATTATTAGTCCGATAGTTCCGCAGCCCGCATGGCGAAGAAGTCGATGATCGCGCGCGATGTCAAGCGCAAAAAAATGGTGACTCGCTTCGCCGGCAAGCGCGCCGCCCTGAAGGCTGCTTTTGATGCGGCCTCCGATCCCATGGAGCGGCTGGAAATTCACCGCAAAATCCAGGGCCTGCCCCGGAACAGCGCCCCGAACCGGGTGCGCAACCGTTGCTGGGCCACCGGCAAGCCCCGCGGCTACTACCGGGACTTCGGCCTCTGCCGCAACCAACTGCGCGAGCGGGCCCACAAAGGTGAACTGCCTGGCGTTGTCAAGTCCAGCTGGTAGTCAGCTGCGATGGATTGGATCCATCAGATCCATCTGATCCTTCCGATCGCCCCCATCTCCACCTCCATCTCTCCCCCACCGGGAGCCCCAAGGCGCCATAGGGCGCCTTTTTCATGGCAAAGACAGAAGCCAGACCCCACACCAAAACCGGAACTTCCCAGGGACGTCAAGGCCGGATGCGAGAATGGGAAATGAAAACAAAAGGACATAAGCGCAAGTGCAAGGACAAACTCAGTCGATCTCCTTCGATGGTCGGGAGATCCGACTGACCACCGGTCGGTTCGCTCCCCAAGCGGGGGGTTCGGTGATGGTTGAGTGCGGAGACACCGCTGTTCTGGTCACCGCAACCCGCTCCGGAGGTCGTGAAGGCATCGACTTCCTTCCCCTCATCTGCGACTACGAAGAGCGGCTGTATGCCGCCGGTCGCATCCCTGGCAGCTTTTTCCGGCGGGAAGCCCGTCCCCCCGAGCGGGCGATCCTCACCTGCCGGCTGATCGACCGCCCCATGCGGCCGCTCTTCCCCAGCTGGATGCGCGACGACATCCAAATCGTGGCCACCTGCCTGTCGCTCGATGAGCGGGTTCCACCCGATGTGCTCGCCGTGACCGGCGCCTCGATGGCCACCCTGCTGGCCAAGATCCCCTTCTACGGGCCGATGGCCGCCGTGCGGGTGGGCCTGCTGGGCGACGACTTTGTGCTCAACCCCAGCTTCCGCGAAATCGAGCGCAGTGAGCTGGACCTCGTCGTTGCCGGCACCCCTTCCGGCGTGATCATGGTGGAAGCGGGCGCCAACCAGCTGCCCGAACACGACGTGATCGAAGCCATCGACTTCGGCTACGAGGCCGTGGGCGAGCTGATCAAAGCCCAACAAAACCTGCTCAAGGAACTCGGCATCGAGCAGGTGTTCCCTGAGGCCAAGCAAGAGGATTCCACCCTGCCCAAATTCCTCGAGAAGGAATGCGGCAAGGGCATTGGCGAGGTGCTGAAGCAATTCAGCCAAACCAAAATCGAGCGCGATGAAAAGCTCGATGCCATTAAGGCCCAGGTGGGCGAAAAGATCGCTGCCCTCAAAGATGGCGACGCCATCAAGGTGGCCGTAAGCAGCAACAGCAAGGTGCTCGGCAACAGCTACAAGAGCCTCACCAAGAAGCTCATGCGCGAGCAGATCATCAAAGACGGCAAGCGGGTCGATGGCCGCAACCTCGACGAGGTGCGTCCGATCAGCGCCGCCGCCAGCGTGCTGCCCAAGCGTGTTCACGGTTCGGCCCTGTTCCAGCGCGGCCTTACCCAGGTGCTCTCCTGCGCCACCCTCGGCACCCCCAGCGATGCCCAGGAGATGGACGATCTCAACCCGACCACCGAGAAGACCTACCTCCACCACTACAACTTCCCCCCCTACTCCACCGGCGAAACCAAGCCGATGCGCTCCCCAGGCCGCCGGGAAATTGGCCACGGCGCCCTGGCTGAGCGGGCCCTGGTACCGGTGCTGCCCAGCAAGGAATCCTTCCCCTACGTACTGCGCGTTGTGTCGGAATGCCTGAGCTCCAACGGCTCCACCTCCATGGGTTCGGTTTGCGGCAGCACCCTGGCCTTGATGGATGCGGGCGTGCCCCTGAAGGCCCCCGTGAGCGGCGCCGCCATGGGCCTGATCAAGGAAGGCAGTGAAGTGCGGATCCTCACCGATATCCAGGGCATCGAGGATTTCCTCGGCGACATGGACTTCAAGGTGGCTGGCACCGAAAAGGGCATCACCGCCCTGCAGATGGACATGAAGATCACGGGCCTTGAGATGGCCACGATCGCTGAGGCCATCAACCAGGCCCGCCCCGCCCGTCTGCACATCCTCGAGAAGATGCTCGAGGCGATCGACAAGCCCCGCGACACCATGTCGCCCCACGCCCCACGCCTGCTCAGCTTCCGCATCGATCCGGAACTGATCGGTACCGTGATTGGTCCCGGTGGCCGCACCATCAAGGGCATCACCGAGCGCACCAACACCAAGATCGACATCGAGGACGGCGGCATCGTCACGATTGCCAGCCACGACGGTGCTGCTGCAGAAGAAGCCCAACGCATCATCGAAGGACTCACCCGTCGCGTCAGCGAGGGTGAAGTGTTCCAAGGTTCCATCACCCGGGTGATCCCGATTGGTGCCTTTGTGGAAATCCTTCCCGGGAAGGAAGGCATGATCCACATCTCCCAGCTGTCAGAAGCCCGGGTGGAGAAGGTGGAAGACGTGGTCAACGTGGGTGACCAGGTGACCGTGCGGGTGCGCGAAATCGACAACCGTGGCCGCATCAACCTCATCCTGCGCGGTGTGCCCCAGGCCGATGCTCCCGCCCCAGTCTGACCAACCCCTGATCAGGCCAGCGGTTGCACTTCCCTTAGCCGGCCCCAAGGGGCCGGCTTTTTTGTTGAGAGCGCAAAACCTAGGGCGCAAAACCTGGATCAATCACCGCCAGCGCCGCTGCCGCTTTCGCGCAAAGGGCCTGGTGGCTGGGGCCATGGCTGGCGATCAGGCAGCCCGCCTGGCGCACATCGCCGTTGTTGTAGCTGAGGGCTCTGCCATCGGCGTGGCTAAAGGCACCGCCCGCCGCCCGCAGCACCGCCTCGGGGGCGGCCATATCCCAATCCTTCGGTGCACTCTGACCGGAAAGGGAGATATAGAGATCGGTCTCACCGCGCAGGATCGTGGCCACCTTGCCGCCCACGCTGCCAATCGCCTTGGTGTCGCCCAGGGCCAGGGCTGAGAGCAACTGCTCCAGCCGCTGGTCGCGGTGGTTGCGGCTTGCCACCAGCACCAACTCAGAGAGCTCCTGGCGGTTGCTGAAGCTCACCGGGAAGTGCTCACCCGCCCGGTTTTCCCGCCAGGCGTCCCCGGCGGATCCCGTCAGCGCCGGGAGCACCCCAAACCACAACTCCCCCAGCTCGGGTAGCAACACCACCCCCAGCACCGCCTGCTGGCGGTGCACCAGGGCCAGGTGCACCGCGTATTCGCCGGTGCCCTGAAGAAAATCCTTGGTGCCATCCAGCGGATCAAGAATCCACAACCATTCGGCAGGAAGGCCTTGGCCGGCTGGCAAGTCAGCGAGCTGCTCCTTGGCCGTTTCTTCGCTGAGCAGGGTCCAATCGGCCCCAGGGAAGGCGGCGCCCAAGCCGTCGAGCAGCCATTGGTTCACCGCCAGATCGGCCGCTGAGACAGGGCCCTCGCCGCCATCATCGACGCTGAGTGCCTTGGCAAAGCCGTAGGGGGGCTGCTCACCCCGGCCATAGGCCAGGAGGATGTCGGCAGCGCCCCAACTCAAGCGCCTTAGCTCCGCCAGGAGGGCATCACGGCCGATGCCCGAGGGCAGAGCAAGGGGAGCCGGCATCATGGGGGGGCTGGAAGCAGCATTGTGCAGGAGCCGCGTGCCGTGCAAGCCACCGAACCCGCCGCCGGCGTGCTTTATCTGGTGGGAACACCGATTGGCAATCTGGCCGACCTCTCCCCCAGGGCCCGCCAGGTGCTCAGCGGCGTGCAGCGCATCGCCTGTGAAGACACCCGCCGCAGCGGGCTGCTGCTGCACAGCCTGGGGATCAAAAACCGGCTGGTGAGCTTCCATGCCCACAACCAAACGGCCCGCATCCCCGAATTACTGGCGGCCTTGGAGGCCGGCGAAGCGATTGCGGTGGTGAGTGATGCCGGCCTGCCCGGCATCTCCGATCCAGGCGAAGTCCTGGTGGCCGAAGCCCGAAACCAGGGCCGCACGGTGATTTGCATTCCTGGCCCTAGTGCCGTAACCACCGCCTTGGTGAGCAGCGGCTTGCCCTGCGGCCGCTTTTGCTTTGAGGGGTTCCTGCCAGCCAAGGCCAGTCATCGGCGCAAACAGCTCGAAGAGTTGGCGGATGAGGAGCGCACCGTGGTGCTGTTTGAAGCGCCCCACAGGCTTGTTGATCTGCTGGAAGACGTTTTGGCGGTGCTGGGCGATCGGCCCCTGCGGGTTGCCCGGGAGCTCACCAAAAAACACGAGGAGCAGGTGGGGCCCACGGTGGCGATCGCCTTGGCGCACTTCCGCCAGACCCCCCCACTAGGGGAATGCACCCTGGTGCTCGGGGGCGCGCCCCCAAAAGCAAAGCCCATCTGGAATCCCGAGGCCCTACGCCTGGAGCTCCAGGCGCTGGTGGAAGGGGGCATGGGCAGCAAGGAGGCAGCCAAGGCTTTGGCTGAGCGCAGCGGCCACAACAAGCGGGAGCTTTACGCCCTGCTCCACGCCAGAGAGACGGAGGCGACCTAACCAGGCAAACTCTCAGGGCTAGCTGGCTCGTTGATGGCCCCGATGGTTGTGGTTGTGCGCCTGCGATTGCTGCTCTCCAGCCTGGTGGGCGGGGGGATGCTGCTGCTGATCCTGTGCCTGGGAGCCCAAAACCTGGACCAGCGCACCAGCTTGAACCTGGCTGCGAGCCGCACCACACCCCTACCGACGGGATTCCTGGTGGGGCTAGCGCTGGTGGTGGGCGTGATCAGCGGCGGATGCACGGCCGCCCTGCTGATACCCCAGGGCGATCAGCTGCCGGGCAGGGAATAGAGGCTGCCTTCCATCACCACCCGGGTGATGCCCTGGGCCACCAAATAGGGGGCCGTGCGCTCCAGGATCCGGGTGTCGGGCACCTTGATGACCCGCTGGGTACGACCGCAATGGCGCTTGGCCTGGCGGGGGTTGGCGAACACCATTAGGGCCTGGCGCCCTTCTTCCTCGGCGGGGAGCTGGCCGAGCTCGGGGAAGTCGGTCAGGGGCTTGGCCTGGAGCTCAACGGTCTTATCCACCAGCATGTAAACGCTAGCTGGCAAAGCCGCATCACCCAGGGGTTGGCACGGGACCGGCTGGAAGCTGTGCCCCACCAGGGCGATGGGCACGGCTACAAATTGTTCAACGAAGTCATCGCTGTCGCCATCAGCGTCGTCGCCTTCTGCATCAACGCCATCACAGTCGTCGCCATCGCTATCGTCAGCGAAGTCGTCGGCATCGGCAATGGCCAAGACCACCGGGGCCTCAAGGGCGAGGTCGGGCTCGGCTACAAGTTCGCGTTGGATTTCAGCCTCGACCACCACAGGTTGCAACTCAGGCTGGGGCTCTGACTGCAACTCAGGTTGCGATTCAGGCTCCTCTGGCACCGATGCCTTGGGGGCGGCCTCTTTGGCTTGGGGGAGCTTGCTACCGCCCTTCGCCCGTTGCTGCTTGAGCTGCTCGTAGTCAGAAGGCGTCAAGGTGGCTTTCACCACGCGGGTCACCGTGTTGATGCTGCAGCCGTAGGCCTCGGCCAGCTCCTGGCTGGCCGCCCCATCGCGATAACGAGCCACCAGCTCGCTTTTCTGGCTATCAGTGAGCCGGGTGGCCGCCATGGAGCACAAGCTGAGCAGCCCACCACTCTAGGGGCCACCTATGGCATCACTGGCACAATGCCCAAAGCGCTGGCATCGGCGCCACATTGCTCCCTTAGCTCAGCCGGATAGAGCAGCTGCCTTCTAAGCAGCCGGTCGTTGGTTCGAATCCAACAGGGGGCGTTACCAGGAACGAAGCCGCTTCAAGGGCAATGGGTGCAATGACCAATTGCTCCAGAACGCAGATCCAATCAGATCTGATCACAGAAACCCGGAGGTGCCACCCGGAGCGCTTGCCCCCCTGGAACCAGTCAACTGGCGTAACTGGCGTAGGCCTTTTCTTCGCAGAGCTCAGAGCCGTAGGCCTGGTTGATCTGGCGCTTGAGGGCTGCACGCCTGTCGTTCTGGAAATACACCTGGCGTGCGAGTTCCACAAATTCGGCATCAAAATGACCCTGCCGCTCCTTATCGCGAATGGCATCTTCAATGGTCCAAAGCGATTGATTCACGCTCTTAAGATCTGAAAATCTCTCCTGCTCCACGGGAAACGCCAGGTCCCCCAAGACCTGGCGCAGCAAAGTCAATTCCTGAATCCCGTGGGCCAGTCCTTCACCCTTGAGGTGAAGGACCTTGATCTCCAGGATGGTGATCTTATCGAGCAATTCCCCCAGGGATACTGGGATCAGGCAACGACAGCCAGTCATCCGCGCCGTAGTCGACCCAACCGCACATCAATGGTGCGACTGGAATCCACGTGCACCTTGCTACCGATGGCATGGGCGAGTTGGCCGCGGGAAACAACCTGACCAATGGCGCGGCACAACTCCAGGAGCAACCTGCTGTCGCCTGGGGTGAGGGAGACCGACGCACCACCGGCCATCTCCAGGCTGCATTGGTGGGGGGAGAAGCACACCTCCCCAAGATCGATCGATTGCTCATGCAGGAACGGCCCCTCCGCAAAAACCTTGCTAACCCCAAGCAAATGCTCACAGCGCAAGAGCAATTCTTTGACAAGAAATGGCTTGACCAGATAGTCCTGGGCACCCATTTCCAAGCCAAGAATCCGATCTGCAGGACTACCCATCCCCGACAGGATCAAAACAGGAAATGAGTGGCCCAATTGGCGCAGCCCTCCGAGAACATCTTGACCTGTCTGCTTGGGCAAAACTTGGTCGAGAATCAACAGATCAGGGCGACCCCGTGATAACGAAGCCAACATGGGGGAAGGATGGTGGAAAACATGCAGCTCCCATTTGCATGCCACCAGCTGGGGTGCCACCAAACGGCAAAGCTCAAGATCGTCCTCAACCCACCAAATCGTGGCGCCCGGATACCCAGAAGTGAAAGCACGGTACTGGTGGGGCCTCGCTACTTCGAGCTCCTTAACATCTGATTCTCTGGGCTCTTCTGATTCCCTAGGCCCTTCTGGAGCTTGCTGCTCAGGCACGATCTCCAAAGACAGCTTGATAAAAGCCTACGAAGCACCGGCCCTATTGGCGCCCTCAAGATGCCGCAGGATCACTCCAAAGATGGAGCAAGTCGTTCACAATGATGCCAATAGCTGAAGCCAATGGCGTTTGACTGATTGTGTCTGCGGGCATCTCGATCAGCGCCAACGATCGTTAAAGCCGATCTAGTACGGCAAGGCCCCACGCAGTTGACCCAAGACACCCGCCCCGGTGAGAAATTCCGTTGCGATCGCAATCACGAAGCCCAGCATGGCCAGGCGACCATTCCAAAGCTCTGCTTGCTCATTCCATCCCCACTTGATCTGACTGTTTGTTGTCACCATCGGTCCATCCTTGAAGAAAAACGTCTCTCAATCCTTATGGGTTTCCCTGCAACGTGATCATGCGTGCCCGCATCTGCCGCAGGCTTGGGACTGGATCGACCTGGGGGGGGGGAGCCTGCTGAAATTGGGATCCGAGATCCGCAAGGTTTGGTTGCCCATGGAATCCAAAGAGCAGGGGCTTCCCAACGGTCCAGACCTGCTCGCCGCAGAAAGACTGAGCCGCCAGGAGGGCAGTGGCCTGACCCCTGAGGCCCTTGGGGCCGAATGGCGCCTGGATCAACTGTGGGGCAAGCAACGCAACGCCCCGCCGATGGCCCCAGCCGCGGCCCTGCTTCGCAGCCTCCAAGCGACCCTGTCGATTCGCCCCGGCACCCAGCCAACCAGCTTGCGAATCCACAACAGCGTCCAACTCGGCACGCTCAAGCTCCTTTTCGAAGGCCCTGGGCAGCTCACAGGCCGGCGCCCATTGCTGGTGTTCTGGTTTGAGCAGCTCGAGGTGCGACTGGGTCCCTGGCTCCTGATCCAGCGGGTCCTGCCCAAGCCAGCGGAAGCAAAACTGCCCTTCTTTGCCCTGATCGCCAGTGGTACTAACGGCGAGGAACGCTGGTTGGCAGCCCGGGGACGGGGCGGTGGCCTGGCCCTCTGGCGGAGCTGAAAGCCCTACATCGCGTCGTATCCACCGTATGGGTCGTACTCGTTCCAGCCCGGGCTTGCCTGGTCAAACAGCCCATAGCGAGCTGCTTCATCGTTGTCGCGGGTATTGCCCGTAGGCCGGGTGTTGCAACTGACCGCACCGCCAGGCAGGGTTTGGCAGTTATCAAAGACAACGCCTGCATGTCCTGGCATGGCGCAAGCCACCACCAGGCCCCCACTGGCAAGGGCCAACCGCAGCAAGCCAGTCCGTAGCAAGCCCAATCCAATCCCCATCAACGGCCTATCAAGCAACACAAGGTTCTCTCCCGATGGGGAGTTCTCCTGGGATGATGGCACCGACTTGAATCCGCAGCGATGTACACCGATTGGACTGCCGTGATCCTGCTGCTGCTCACAGCTGCTCCCTTGGCCGTCGTGGTGGCAACGGCCGGCTTTTTTATTTGGCGCCAGAAGAAAAACCAACAGCGTTGACCTCACGCTGGGGCTTTGGGGCGGATCGCTTGGGCAGTGGCCTGGGGAGCTGGCCCTGGAGCACATCAGCCGTTGTGATGGCTCCTGACAACAGGGAGACCTTGCCCTGGCCGAGGCATTCAAGACAGGTGCGGTAGCGCTGATCGCTCAGCCGAAGCATGCCGCTCCCGCCGCATTGGTGGCAACTTTGGCTGGCAGCTTGGGACGAAGGAGTCATCACGATGTATCGCCTCGCAATCGTTATGTTCTGACCAGTGTGGCTGGATTTGATCGCATTAACCTGGAAAACTTTCTTAAGCCTTAGGGCTCAAAAGCCAGCACGAATGCAGCGCTCAAGGTCCCTCCAGGTGAGTTCAGCCAGGAGGTCCTGGGCGCTCAACTGACTGCCCTTGGGCACGAGCCCCGCACTGGCTGCCATGGCACCAATCACGGCAGCAGCCGTGAAACCCCTGCTCCGATAACCCGCCAAGCCATCCGATCCCTCGCGCTTGCAGAGCCGTTGGCCCAAGCCATCTCGCCAAAGCGGCACGTGGCCGTAGCGCGGCGGGCCCGCACCCAGTTGGGCCATGACCGCCACCTGGGCTGCCGTGGAGCTCCAGAGGTCATCGCCCCGAAGTACATCACTGATGCCCAGGGTTAATTCATCCATTGCTGTGGCGAGGTGATAGGCCAAAAATCCATCGGCGCGGCGGAGCACCACATCCCCCACAGCTTCGGGACCATCCACATCGCCAGCTCTTCCATAGCGCTCGCGCCACTGGAGACGACCACCGGGCACCCGCATGCGCCAACTGGGCAGCCGTTGCTCCACCACGCCCCAGCCATGGGAGGCCCCCAGGCAAAAGCCCGGATAGACCGGACTGGATCCATGGGGCGCGGAAATATCCGCCAACAAGCGCCGACTGCAGCGGCAGGGGTAGAGCAGTCCTTCGCGCCGCAGGGCCGACAGCACCGTGGCGTACAGACCGCGCCGCTGGCTTTGCCAAATCACGGGTCCATCCCAATCGAGCCCAAGCCAGCGCAAATCAGCCTGAATCTCCCCCGCCGCCCCCCCTCGGTTACGCGGGGTATCGAGATCGTCGAGCCGCAGCAGCCATTCGCCACCGTGCAGGCGCGCCTCCAGCCAACTCAACAGGGCCGTGCGCAAATTGCCCCGGTGAAGGGCACCGGTGGGCGAGGGGGCAAAGCGCCCCCGATAGGTCTGCTCCCGTTGCGAGAGGCCCGCCTGGATCTGGGCCGCCACGTGGCTTGGCAGGGTTGGCAGCAGAGAAGACAGGCCAGAAAACGACATCAAAAAGCGGCCCTATGGGGCCGCTGGGAACGAACATGTCCGGCTGCTAAGACCACAAGAAGGTCCAAAAGCAGAGCGGAGGGATCGTGGACTTGTCGCGAAGGATCAACCCTGAACGCGGTCTTTGAACATTTTGCCGGCGGTGAAAGCAGGCACGCGCTTGGCAGGGATCTTGATCTTTTCGCCGGTTTTAGGGTTCAAACCCTGACGGGCAGAACGCTCACGGGGCTCAAAGGAACCGAAACCGAGGATCGAAACCTTCTTGCCTTCCACAACGGAATCAATGATGGTTTCGATGGCGGCATCGACGACTTGGGAGACATCGGTTTTGGTCAGCTCAGTGCGAGCAGCCACCAGATTGACGAGATCAGCTTTGTTCATAAGAGCGGGAAACTTGGGAATCGGCGGTCAAGTGGTTGAGTCTTAGCCGGGAAGCCAAAAGCTCCGACCAGCCGCGGTTCTCACCAATGGTATGGGCCTTCGCCGTTGTCTGCAACCCAAACCAATGCTGCCGCAGGGCTTCTGGTGATTATTTCCAGCAAAACAAGGCCTAAAAATCGCCGTCATTGATCTAAACGGACATCCCAGCCAAATCGACCAAGTCCAGTTGGGCCAAGGCTTTTGCCCCATCCATCACCAATTTCTCCCCCCGCAAAGCCCCGAGGCCCCCTCCGGTGGCAATCCACTGGGGACTTTGTAACGGCAACCAGTCCCTGAGGCGCTCCAGGCTCGCCAATTGGCGCGGCCAATGGAAGGTGCGCGCCGTGCGCAAGGGGGCGAGCTGGCCTGGAGCAACCGGCAGCAGCAAGCGACCACAAAACAGTCCATCGAGGCCAACCGGATCAGCGGGGGAGCCAACGCAGACATGCACCACGCTGGCCCCCGGAGTTGGGCCTGGCGTCCAGAGCATGCGCACCCCCGCTCCCAAGCAATGCTCCCCGGAGAAGCTGGTGAGTTGCTTGACCCCAGGCAGCAGATAGGCCTCCTGCTCCTGCACCAGCACCCGCCAGCCCAGGGCCTCCTGAAAACGGCGGCAGCGGCCATGGCCGTCACGGCTCGTCAGCACCAGGGTGCCTTGACCCACCGCGGCCGTGCGCTGCTCAAGCATGGCGAGATTCGCCTGGTTGAACGCAGGACAATCCACCAACACATCGCCATCGCTGCCCAGCGCTTCCGCTTCGAGCAACCAACTGCTCCCCCCTTGGCTTTCCCGACTCGGGGCAAACAGCCACAGTCCTGGCCGGATCGCTACCGGTGGCCGACCACCGTCAGAGGAAAGGGTTTGCACAGAAATGGAGGCTGAGCCACGTTCAGCTGCCTAGTTTGTGGGTGCCCAGGCCCAGCCTGTTGTCTTCGCTCCCCCCCATCCATCTCGGTCGCCCCTGGCCCCTGGGGGCCACCCCCACCCAGCGGGGGGTGAATTTCTCGGTCGTTGCCCCCCTGGCCACCCGGGTGGAACTCCTGTTGTTTGGCCACGGCGAGGCCGTGGAACCCCAGCGGGTGGTGGAGCTCGACCTGCACCACCGCACTTCCGACCACTGGCACGTGGAAGTGGAGGGCGTGGGCCTTGGCTGCTGCTACGGCTATCGGGTCTTTGGCCCCCTGCAGCCCGGAGGCCATGGATTCAACCCCTCCAAAGTGCTGCTCGACCCCTGCGCCCGGGCCATTGCTGGCTGGCAGGGCTACCAGAGGGGGGCGGCCGTGGGAGCAGCCCCAAACACGGGCTCTTGCCTCAAGGGCGCGGTCACGGATCGGGACCCTTTTGATTTCACCCGTGCCCCCCGACCTCGCCACAGCTGGCAAAAAACCCTGATTTATGAGCTGCACGTCGGCGGCTTCAGCCAGGGGGAGGGCTCCCCGGTGCCGCCGGAACGGCAAGGGACGCTCCTCGGACTCATCGACACGATTCCCTATCTCCAGGAGCTGGGCATCACCACCGTGGAGCTCCTGCCAGTGATGGCCTTCTGCCCCCACGATGCCCCACCTGGGCGGCAGAACTACTGGGGCTACAGCCCCCTGAGCTGGATGGCTCCCCACCCCGGCTACCTCGTCGGAGACGACCCCCTGACGGCGCGCCAACAGGTGCGCGCCCTGGTAACCGCCTGTCACCAGGCGGGGATCGAGGTGATCCTGGACGTGGTTTACAACCACACCACCGAGGGCAATCAAGCCGGCCCCACCCTGAGCTGGCGGGGCTTCTGCGACCCCCTTTACTACCAGCAGAACGCCAAGGGCGACTACCAAGATGTGAGTGGGTGCGGCAACACCATTGCCGCCAATCGCCCCCTGGTGCGGCGGCTCATCCTCGAATCCCTGCGCTGCTGGGCCACGGAGCTGGGAATTGATGGCTTCCGCTTCGACCTGGGCATCGCCCTGAGCCGCGGCGAAGAACTGGCTCCCCTCGATCACCCCCCGCTGTTTGAAGAGATGGAGGCCGATCCTGAGTTGGTCGACCTGAAATTGATCAGTGAGCCCTGGGACTGCGGCGGCCTCTACAAATTGGCCGACTTTCCTGCCCGCCGCGTGGCCACCTGGAACGGCCGCTTCCGAGACGACGTCCGCCGCTTCTGGAATGGCGACGACAAGACCTGCTGGGCGATGGGACAACGGCTGGCGGGCAGCCCCGACCTCTACACAAAATCACCGGCCCGGCCCGGCCAGTGCATCACCTTTCTCACCGCCCACGACGGCTTCACCCTGGCGGACTTGGTGAGCTTCAGCCGCAAACACAATCTCGCCAACGGGGAGGACAACCGCGACGGTGACAACCACAACAACAGCGGCCATTGGGGCGTGCAGGGACCCAGCAGTGATCCTGCTATCACCACCCTGCGCAACCGCCAGCAACGCAATCTGCTGAGCAGCTTGCTGCTCGCCCCTGGCGTGCCCATGCTGCTAATGGGCGATGAGGTGCGCCGCAGCCAAGGAGGCAACAACAACTCCTGGTGCCAGAACAACCCCTTGGGTTGGATGCACTGGCAAGCCGACCAGGACGACGCCGCCCTGCGCACCTTCCTCCAGCGCCTGATCACGTTGCGCAGCCACCTGGCCGGACTGCTCAACCCTGAGCTCGCCCATCCCGAACAGGGAGCCAGCCAGGGCGCTGAACAGCCAGACCTTTGGCGCCAATGGCATGGCGTGGAGCTCAACAAACCCGACTGGGCCAGCTGGTCCCACACCCTGGCCTGGACCCTGAACCACCGCAGCCAGGGCCCGCTTCTTTGGTGCGGGATGAATGCCTACGGGAAGGCCATCCACTTCGACCTGCCGACCTGCCCGTCCGGGTGGCTGCGAGCCATCGACACCGGCCTGCCCGCCGGCGAAGACCTACCGGCCGAACCCGAACCCTGGCACCCGCCCAGCGCACCGCTGGAAAGCCGCAGCCTGATGCTGTTGGTGGCCAGGCCGCTCCTGGAAGGGGCAACTCAAAAAGCGGGCGGCGGGAATCGAACCCGCATCATCAGCTTGGAAGGCTGAGGTTTTACCACTAAACTACGCCCGCAGCAGTGCAAACGTACCAGCGAAGGTATGGCCTGCAAGCCCCTCGCTGCGAGATCCCCGAAACGAGATCCTCGACGCGAGCTGCAGCATTATGGCCTCCGCTTTACCCAAATCCAGGAGTTAGCCCCCCTTGGCCATCACCGATGCCGCCGACCTGCGGGGTTTTCGCCGCCAGCGCCTGCTCTGGTCCTATGGCCTCGGTGATGCCGGTACCGGCATGGCCGCATCGCTGATCGGCTTCTACCTGTTCATTTTCTATACCTCCGCCGCCGGCCTGCCGCCGTGGATGGCGGGCCTGGTGCTGATGATCGCCCGCCTGTGGGATGCCCTCAACGACCCCCTGATCGGCTGGCTCAGCGACAAAACCACCACCCGATGGGGGCCGCGGATCCCCTGGATCCTGGTCTGCGCCATTCCCTTGGGCGCCGCCATGGCAGCGATGTGGTGGCTGCCGCCCGGACCCGTATGGGTGAAGTTTGCGGTGTTTGTGGCCATTTCGATCGTGGCCAACACCCTGTACACCTGCGTCAACCTTCCCTATGCAGCCCTCGCCGCCGAGCTCACCACCGACGAGGGCCTGCGGACCGGCCTCAACACGGTGCGGTTCACCGGTTCGATCCTGGCCAGCCTGCTGGGGATTGTGATTGGAGCCCTGCTGCTGGGCAACCACGACAACCCGGCCACCTATGGGCAGATGGGAATCCTTTCTGGCGTGGTGGTGGCCAGCGCCAGCCTGCTCTGCGGCTGGGGCCTCGCCCCCTCGGCCCGCAACTGCCAAAAGCCGGTCAGCCAGGCCGGCACCACCAGGCGTCTGCTCAAGCGGGTGCGCCAAAACCGTCGTTTCATGATGGTTTTAGGGCTCTATCTCCTGCTCTGGTGCGCCCTGCAGATCATGCAAACCGCCGCGCTGATCTACCTGCCCGTGGTGATGCACCTGCCAGAGGGCTGGAGCAACTGGATCCTGCTGCCCTTCCTGCTCAGCACCTTGGGCGGTCTTTGGGTGTGGAACGGGGTGGCCCAGAGCCATGGCCGCATCAGGGCCCTGCAATGGGGTGCAGGGCTTTGGATTTTGGCCTGCACCATGGCCATGCTCATCCCACCTCTTGATGCGGCGATCGCCCCCACGGGATCGGCCGGCAATGCCGTACGGCTGACCCTCTTGCTGCTCACCATTGTGGTGGCGGGTACCGGTGCCTCCACCGCCTACCTGATTCCCTGGGCCCTACTGCCCGATGCGATTGATGCCGATTCGGAAAAGCCCGCTGGCCAGTACAGCGCCTGGATGGTGCTCGCCCAAAAAATCTGTATCAGCCTGGCCCTGTTTTTCTTTGGCAACCTGATGAGCTTCAGTGGTTATGTGGCGGCCAAAGCCATGGAGCAACCCGACAGCGCCCTGATCGCCATTCGCTTGTGCATGGGCTTGAACCCCGCCATCCTGGTCGTACTGGGGCTGGTGGTGATGCGACGCTGGCCCGAGAAAGGCCTGCATCTCAGCCACCACCTTTCATGAGCCAAGTTTTGTCATGAGTGGTTTTTCCCGATCAACACGACGGATCCAAGCCCCCCGCTGGCTACGGCGCCTGGGAGCCAGCTTGCTGATCGGCGGCCAGGCCATGAGTGCCATGGCCAAAGGTCAGATCAACTTCAACGACCTCACCCTGCAATTGCAGGAAGCCGGCCCCGGCAGCTTCCTGATTGTGTTCATTACCGCGCTCGCCGCCGGCACCGTTTTCAACATCCAAGTGGCTGCGGAACTCACCAAGCAAGGGGCGGGCTCCACCGTGGGGGGCCTACTTGCCCTTGGCCTTTCCAGGGAGATTGCCCCCCTGCTCACCGCAACCCTGCTCACCGGCAAGGTGGCCACGGCCTACGCGGCCGAACTGGGCACCATGAAGGTGACCGAACAGATCGATGCCATCACCATGCTGCGCACCGACCCGGTGCAGTTTCTGGTGGTGCCAAGGGTGTTGACCATGGTGGTGATGGCCCCTGTGCAATGCCTGCTGTTTTTCTGGGTTGGGATCTGGTCAGGCCAGGTGAGCAGCACCTTGCTTTACAACATCCCGCCATCCGTGTTCTGGAACTCGGTGCGCACCTGGATGGAGCCTGACGACCTGCCTTCGATGTTGCTCAAGGCTGTGGTCTTTGGGCTCCTGATTGCGGTGATTGCCTGCGGCTGGGGGCTCACCACCAAGGGAGGACCGAAGGAAGTGGGCACCACCACCACCGGGGCGGTGGTCATGATTTTGGTCACCGTTGCCCTGGTCGATGCCCTACTCACCAAGTTGCTGTTTGCCTAATGGAAGGTAGCCCCATGGATGATCCCCTGAACCAGCCGGGCAGCCAGGGCGTCGTTCTTGCACCGCGCTATGGCGTGCCCATCGGTGTGGTGGTGCTGGGGCTGGGCTGCCTCGCCCTCCTGCCCCTGTGGGGCGGGGCCCTTTGGCTGGCCGGGGTCGTGGTTGTGCTCGGACTGTTTTTACTCTTGCAAACAGCCCTTTTACGGCTGGAATTCGCCCCCGATGCCCTGCTGGTTTGGCGCCAAACCAGCCTGCTGAGACGCTTTCCCTACGCCGACTGGCTGGGCTGGAAACTGTTTTGGCCTGCAGTACCCGTGCTGTTTTATTTCCGTGAACAGCGCAGCATTCACCTGCTTCCCGTGTTGTTTGACGCCACAAAACTGCAGGAACAACTAAGAATCCACACAAAAAATCTAGAAAAAACGAATTAGAAAGGAAAGCACAGCATCAATCCATTATCTAAGAATTAATCACAATCCCTACCAAGACAAAGGGACGGCTATCTCGGAAAAACTTTCTCAATCAAGACGAGCGCAAAAGCTGAACTCTCACCAGACAATATGCAACACGCACAAGAAGCCTAATCAGAAATACCGCATTTCCGAAAGAGTTCAAACAAGCGTGAGTTCAAATTTCTTTTCTATTCTTGCTGAGCCAGCGCCTCGGGATTTTCAATAGCCACGCGCAATTGTGCCGCCAAGGCACGACGCCCCACATCCATGAGACCAAGTTGGTTGCGCACGTTCTGAACCTGCTGCTCGGAAGCCTGAAGAGCTGCAATCAATTGCTTGGCCTGATCACTGAGATCGCCATAGCGGTATTCGCTCTCATTCAGCTTAACAATACTGTCATCATTCAAGGCATCAAAAGGGGCGTTTGATGAGGCCTGTTGGTCCGCCTGGGGTTGGAGGTCAGCCATGGTAGGGGAGAAAGAAAATAGATTAAGCAATAACGAAAATAATCAACCAGAAAATCAGGAAGACTGATCCGCCACATCTACCCTTGAAAGAATCGTTGAATCAATCCTGGTTTCTACAGCGTTAAACAGTAGCTGAGACGAATTGATTGTGGCAAGCTTGGCCCCCTGAATCATGGCAAGATCTGATGCCCCCAAACGGTCTGCCCAAGAAGCATTCAATTGGACCTTGACCCCACCAGCAGCTTCAACCAAGCTGATATCAGAACGTTGCAAACCGGGTACGTTGAAGGCGATCTTGTCGTCGCTGCTGAAATCAAGGATGCGGTTAGGAGCAATTGCAGCGCTAAACCTCCCAAATTCAGCATCAGCAAGAACAAAAATATCCGAACCGACACCACCAGAAAGCCTGTTGCCCAATCCACGAACCACAAGGATGTCATCACCTGCACCAGCAACCAAAGCATCGTTTTGGCCACCGATCAACAGGTCATTCCCGGAGTTACCGGTGAGCTGGGTAGAACCAAAACCAAGACGGGCAATTATGGTGTCGTTGCCAACACCACCAACCAAGCGATCGCCGTCACCGGCGATCAGAAGGTCATCTCCAAAACCACCAAAAGCCTTGTCTGTGCGCTGATCGAGGGAACTGGACAGAAGGGTGATTGAATCACCGCCACTTGACCCCTTGATCTGGAGGGGCACTGGGGAGGAGGCGGGAAGGGCTTGAATCTCAAGCTTTACAGGCGATGTTCCTGCAAAATCGATAACAGACTGGACACTCGATGGTGACAGCGGCGTGATCTGCAAGGCAGACGTGGTCGAAGCCAGCACTGCATTGGCTGAATCCAGCCATTCAACCCGCAGGGACCCTTCAGCCAAAGCAGACGAAGTTGCAGTCAAGCTGGCGACGGCAGCACGCAGGAGGGGAATATCTGAACTGACGGAGAAAGTTTGTGGTAGCGAAAGCGTTGCTGTCCGTTTGTCGGCCGACAGGGTCCAGGTATAGCCAGAGGGAGGAGCCTGCCCAGCCATAGCAAAACCGGATCCATTTCCTGACTGACCTGCAGCAGAGCCAAGTGTGACCTTAAGGGACTTACCCTGGCTACCAGGATCCAACGCTATGGACGATGGGATAACCGAACCCTGACCACTGATGAGTGCTTTAAGGCCAGGATCGAGGTCTGATGCAATCGCTGCAAAGCGCAATTGAACTGAGGACTGATTGAGAGCACCCATGCTATCTGCAGCCAAGGCGAGAACTTCACTACGGCGACTAACGACCTGGCCATTGGTCAATTGAAGTTTGTCAAAGCCAAGCTCAAAGTCATTGACCTGAATTCTGGAACCGGGATTTTTGGGTGCCGAACCAGGTAGCAGCAGTGAATCCCGTCCGGCACCTAGCCGACCTGCAACATCAAAGTTGCCATTGAGGAGGGAAAGTGGCTTGAGATCGATACTGTCATCGCCTGCTCCGGCATTGAAAACGAGGGAGTCAGAAATGATCAGCTCATCCGCTTGCGCAGTGGCTAGCAACGAGGTGATTGGTGTCGAGTATGGCAGCGCAACAGTGGGGCGATCCAACAGCAGCACTTTTTGGCCCTGGGTGTCGACACGCAGGGGACTGCCGAAAGGAGACAGATCCAAGGCTCCCTGTCTAATGAAAGCATTGGCATCTGGAGAAATCAATACAGGAGAATTTGTTTGCTTTTCATATTCGGAAGAGCCAACCAGATTCCAGCTGAAATTAAATGGACCCAGAGCTCGAGGGGTTACGTTAAAATCCAGCCTAAAAGTTGCTTGCTGCGCCGGATTAGATGAAGAGAGCGTCAAAGAGCTTAGACCAGTTTCCCCTTGATCACTGTTCGTGATCGTGACTCCAGGCTGAGTTAAAGCAGCGGGGAGGAAATCAAGAGAGGCTCCGTCGTAAGCAATCGTCGCAGAGAAACTGCCAGGAGCATTGCCACCTTCAAGAGGTAAATCTTGACTGTAAACAGCATTAAGAGTGATGCTGGTATCGATTGTTGGGATAAAGGCCAGGGAAGCTGGCGTAATGATTAATGATTGGTCGGGTTGATCGCGCACTGCAAGGGATAAGGATGTAGTCGACGACAATGCTGCTGGATTTTGATCGGTTGCCCTGATCGTTAGGTCATAGCTAGTTTGCGTTTCAAAGTCAGCATTCCTCCTAAGTGATAGCTCGCCAGCTTGAGTGATTGAGAACGCATTTGCATCCTTGCCCTCCAAGGCAAAGAAAACTGGCTCTGAATCATCAGGATTAAAGACCGAGAAGGATGTCGAGAAAGGTTTGTTCTCAAGAATTGAAAAAGACTGCGGGGGTGACAGCCGGGGTACATCATTCACCGCCGCCGTATTCACCTTCACCTGCACATCAGCAGCAGATGCCGCAGAGCCATCCCACGCACGCACCGTAAACGCATTCAGCTCTCCATTCGCATCCGCCGCACCCTTCCACTGCACCTTCTCTCCACTGGAAATCAGCGTGGTCCCAGCTACTACTGCCGACCAGGCGCCAGCCCCTGCATCCCACTTCTGCAGCGTTCCGCTGCTCACTCCCTGCACAAGGAAACTCAGATTACTATTATCAACATCTGCTTCATTTGCTACTCCCAATAGATCCGCATAGCTGATCTCTTTAAAGACATCCTCCACTCCTCCTGCAATCGTCCCAACCGTCGTCAGCGTTGGTACGTCATTCACCGCCGCGACCACAATAGAGCGGGTATAGGACCTTGAATTCCCGGTGCCATCGTTAGTCGTGGCCTTAAGAGTAAACGGGTATGAGCCATTGAGATTCTCACCAAGTTGGCCAGAAATTGAGGCTTGGCCACCTGTGGTCGCCAGAGATAAACCTTGGGGCAATCCAATTGCATTCCATGTAAATGCAACGTTCGAGTCTGTTTTTGTAGGCAACAGGACAGCTGCCAGGGGCTGATCCTCGTTCCCCAGGAACGTTTCTGGCACTCCAGAGATAGCTATTTGCTTCTGAAGAGCAAGCTGGTAGGCAGATGCTGTACCAGCATTTTCGATTTTGAGGGTGTATTCACCCGGCGACAAGCCTGTGATGGGGCCGCTGGACTTGAGGCCATCGACCAGTGCATTCTCGCCAATGCCGACGACTCCTGGGTCTCCAGATGTGCCGATTTTGCCGTAAGCCAAAACGCTTGGGCTGGCAAGAAGCTTAGCTTCAGTATTTAAGGCTGCATCAAAGGAACTGCCAGTGAAGAGTGCATAGGTGCCACCAATAGCCCCGCCAGAATAATCCTGAAGCCGGAGCGCATCAAAAACCTGACCGTTAGAAACAGTGAATGAGACATAGTCGACAGTGTCAGACGTCCCACCAATCGCATTAGCGAAAGTGGCTCCTGTAGCGGTAACATCTGTGTAAGATGGGTACGCGGAAGAATCAGAATATTCAACAGCCTGTGCATACCCAACATCCCCCTCAAGGACGTCCAAATCAATCGGAACCGAGGAAGAGGGTAGAGAAAACTCAAGAATTGGGGCAGGCAAGGAGGCCAGGCTAGGGAAAACGCCCGTAAAACTTGCCGCCGAAGCACTAATTTGATATTTATTGTCTGATAATTTGCTAATCGTGGGCAATCCAAGTGGATACAGTCCCGAGTAGGCCGAGGTGTTGGTTAAGACCGGCTGAAGCCCCGCGATTAACGGCTTAACCTGGAATGAAATGCCACTGGTTTCATTAACAGCTGGAAGTGGTGTGCCGCCATAAATCACCTGGAAGGTGGTGATACCGCCAGAGGTGGAGACAGGCTTGATTTCAAGCAGCTGCTGGGGATAGGTAGCCTGAAGCAACTGAGCAGCCGTTGGCATTGCGGGAATCTCGTTAGCGCACTTCCACCCATCTTAGCGGATTTCGCCTCAAAGCCCCTCCTGAACTGGGGCAAAATCGCTGTTATCACCCACCACTACCCACATGGGCAGCCCTGATCAGATTGTCGAGGAACTAGCTGGCATCAACTCGGAGATCACCCCGCGCACCTGATCTGCCAAGGCCATTCGACCTGCTGGATCCAGGCTGCTAAGGGTCTGCCCCTGGGGGATCAGGGTTGAGCTGGCGCTAATGGCCTTGTTGATCAAGGCATCACCGCTGAAGCTGCTGCCAAATAGCTGACGAATCAGCATCAGACCGTCCCCAAGAGCTGTTGTACGCCCATCTCTATCAATGTCCAACAGCCCCTGATCGAACCCCTCCTGGATGTAGGTGTGGATGTCGGCAGTGCTGCGGGTGGCTGTTGATGAGATCGCCTTGGCCGTGAGGGCATCTCCCGAGAAAGTGGAGCCAAACAACTTGCGGATCACCATCAAGCCATCGCCGAGGGCGGTCACCTTGCCATCACGATCCACATCCAGGGTCCAGCTGGATACGGGAGTGATCCGAATGGCCTGGGGCAAGGCCCAGCTACTGGCCTGGGGAGCGACCAACGGATTGCCCACCCCATCCATGAAATGGCCCTGTCCAGCCAGCCCGAGCACCTGCAAAAGCGCCACATCCGGGGGACTATTGCCGGTGAGCAGGTCAAAACTCTGGATGCTACTAGGCTGTGACGAGGCATTGGCGGGAGCGATCCAAGCGGCGTTGAGCCCCTGGGAGAGCTGGAGCACCGGAACTGAACCAGGGCTATCTGCCTGCCAACCCACCGGCTCATTGAATTGCAGGCTCAGGCGCAGGGTTCGATTGGGCCCGTACGTTCCCCCTGGCGCAGTGAGCTGTTGCAGTTGCGGTGCCACCGCATCCACTGCCACGGAAGCATCAAAGCCAGGCACCATCAAAGGAGCAGCATTGCCTGCCTGATCGGTGATTGCGGCCCCTAACGGCAAGGCCAACGACGCACCAGCCGCAATCAACAGGTCGGTGGACTGGTCGCCGTTTTGGGGTGTGTAGCTGAAGGCGAGGAGGCCCTGGCCAGGGGTGGAACGCCCAGGGTCGTAACTCGCTTTCAACCCATTCGACAGCGGCAAGACCGGAACGCCTGAGACCTTCAGAGGTTCATCAAAAGCCAGCTGAAAGGTCATCGACCGACCGGGGCCATAGGTGCCATCGGCGGGCAGAGCCACCAGCTGGGCTAGGGCAGGGGTTTGGTCATCCCTCAGGCCGATAGAAATCCCAGCGGAATGGAACACACGGTTCCGTTCAAGAGCAGTGCCCGTCAGCGCTGTCACGCCCGCCGCCGAGATCCCACCGCTGGTTCTCTCATCCAGCAGCAAGAGATCCGAGGCGGACACCGTGGCGTCGGTAACGATCACCGCTTCATTGCCCAGCCCCGTGATCTCAACCGCAGGTGCCGCATACACCGCCTTCACATCAGCGGCATTGCCCGTAATCGTCTCAACGCTCGTCGCATTGATCAGGCCGCTCGTCGCCGTATTGATCGCCTTCAGGTCAGCAGCCAATCCACCAGTGCCGCCCAGCGTCACCGCTTCATTGCCCAGCCCCGTGATCTCAACTGCAGGTGCCGCGTACACCGCCTTCACATCAGCGGCACTGCCCGTCAGCGTTGTCACCGCACTGGCATCCACCAAACCATTGGTGGCCCCATCGAGGGCGGCAAGGGAGCTGGCAGCCATCTGAAGCTCTACCACCGTGACAGCCGAACCCGCTGGGGCGTCAAACGGCCTCAACGCCCGCACATACCCATCGATGGACTGGGTGGTCTGGCCATCGACGCTGCCAATCGCTCGGCCGGCAAGCAACAGCTGGGAGCCTGCCGCTGCCGCATCCACCACCAGGTCGCTGGCCGTGCTCGCGAGCGACTGAGAAGATTGCAAGGTGCCTTGGAGATTCAGCTGCAGGATCTTCTGGTCATAGCCGCCGCTGTAGGAGGCCCCATTGGCTTCGCCATTCACGACCACAAGCAGCGAGTCCGAAACGGCACCAGGGCCAGCGGTGGACCAAGGCATGACAGCCACCGCCTGTTCAAACAGGGCGCTGCCTGGCAGAACCTGCCAGCTCAGCGGTAGGCCAGTGGCGGTGTTGATGCGAGCCATTACGGCGTCATCGCTACCGGCGCTGCTGCCCGTGCGGCTAACGCCTGCCAGATCCAAACTGGCGGTGGCGGCTGGGTCGGCACCGCTGCTCAGCCAGTGATCCAGGGGAGCCCCTGCGGATCCAACCAGCCAAAGATCGCTGCCAATCAACTGCAGATCACGGGCGATGTCTGCCGTAGCGCTGCCGAAGCGCTGGCTGGACTTCACGCTGAGACTGTCGGCATCAAGCCGCCAGAGCATCAAGTCGCTTGGTTCAATAGATCCGTTTTTGGTGCCACTGGATTCCCCCAAGACCCAGATGTCGCGATCAGGGGCCTGGGCCAGATCTTCAATGCGTTGGGCATTTGCCAATGGGGCTGTGCTCAACCAGGCTCGACTGAGATCTGAACTCAGCTTCAGCCAGAAGGGATCCTCATTGGCACCTGGAGCCAAATCAAGGCTGGCCAATGGGGTTCCAGCTGGATCAAACAGACGCAGGCGCGCTTTTTCACCAGGGGGTCGGGTTGCGAGGTCTCTGTCGGATGCGGTTCCGGCCAAGAGCAGGGAACCATCCGCAAGGCGGAGCGAGGCGCTGATGGTTGCAGCGCCAGGGCCATCGAGCAGAAATTGCTGCTTAACAGCTCCTGTGGCACTGTCAAGGAAGGCCATCCAGCCACGGGTCTCACCCGCCGCCAGACCTTGGAGCGTGGGATTGCTGCTGCCTGGGGCAAAACCACCGCTTGCAGCACTAGCTGCAGCACTGGCACTTGAACCCACCACCACCACGGTGCTACCCAGGTCAAGCAGGGCGGAGGCCTGGTCACTGCCATTGCCGCCCAGCTCCTGCTGCCAGATCACCTCCCCAGCAGCACCGCGCCGTTGCACCAAGGCCTGGGCGTTGCGGATGCCGCCGACCACGCTGCCCCCATCAGCCATCGGCAGCACCGAACCCAGTTCGTCGGTGGCGGTGGAACTGGCGGTGGCGCTCCAACGGCTGCGTTGGAGTTGTTCAACCGACTGCAGATCAAGCAGCTGAACCAGGCTGCCGCTGGCATCAAAGCGACCAAGCTCCCGCCATGGCTCACCAGCGACGGTTCCGCTATCCAATTGGCGCCAGTCGCCGGAGGGCAGGGTCACGCTGTCTGTGCCGCTGCCACCACGCGCCCAGGTGATCAGAGCCGTCGACTCGAAACGGTCATCACCATCACCCCCATCGAGGTAGGCATAGGTGGCATCCCCGGAGCTCAGTTGGTCGCTGCCAAGTTCGCCAAAGGCCAGAAGGGGTTGACCCAGGCCGATGAGCTGGTCGTTGCCGACGCCGCCCATGGCCAACAGCGGGTAAGCGGCGGGGAAGCCTTGAACGCTCTGAATCCTCAGCAGATCATTGCTGGAGCTGCCATCGCCGGGGCCATAGCTCAGGGCGAGACCGATCAGATCCTGGCCATTGCTGCGCAACAGAGCGCTGTTGGTCTGGTCGTAACTGGAACCGTAAAGGCTGGGCCACACCACATCCCGCAGAAACGCCTCCGGAACGCTGAGATCGGCCCGCAGGTCGACATCAAAGACCAAGGTGGAGGCGGCTGGGATTGTCCCCGTGGCCCGATCCCCGTAGGCCAGGGAAGGGGGAATCACCAACCGCACCTGGGAACCCATGGGCAGGCCCTGGAGCCCCAGATCCCAGCCAGTGATCACCCGGCCGGCACCGAGCGTGAGATCAAAGGGCCTGCGCCCTGGGTTAAGCGAGCTATCGAACGGCGTTCCATTGGTCAGGGTGCCGCTGTAATCGACCAACAGACGCTCACCGGCGCTGGTGAGCGGTCCTGAGCCAAGGCGGGTGATCTGCCGCTGCAGCAGGGCTGGGGGAAGCACTCCACTTGCACCATCGGGATCGATGGGAAGCACCTGGGGCAACTCCCCAGGCAGGCCTGTGCCTGTAAACAGCACTGGGTTGGCGGTGGCATCGGAAACAAGCCCCTGCGGATTGCGAGCCTCCACAACGACAAACCCCTGCCCCAGCTGGGCCGCCGCAAGCTGAGGAAGCTCAAGCAACAGACTCCAGCTGCCGCTGATCGGATCCGCAGGAGTGGTGGTCACACCGCTGCCCAAGGACGTGCGCACCAAAACCGTGCTACCCGGTTCACTCAGGCCTTGAAGTTGCAGCTTGGAAACAGTCGCTGCGGATCCGCTCAAGACAGCCAGGGGCAAGTTGAGCGTCGGATCAAGGTCAGTGTTGCTCCAACTGATCGTGGGAGGACGGGGTGGCAGCAGGGCTGGGGCCACTTTGCTGGTGGGTTGCACCTCGAGAAGCTCAACCCAGGCACGGGGCTGGTCGGGAGCAGTTGGTAAGGCCTGACTGCCTACGACCACAAGGGTGTCGACCGGACTGGCGCTGCCATCGGCCCGGGGCATCCAGGCCATGGCAAGGGCCAGATCTTCGCCAGCAGAACCGAACTGATAGGTCCAGAGGCGATCACCCTGGGGGGAATAGGCCGTGAGGAAACTGTCGTAATCAGTACCATCCCCCTTCAGGGACTGGCCGTAGAGGCCGCCACCCGAACCCGTGGTGAGACCCAGCACCATCACGGTGCCATCAGTGGCAATACTGATATCTGTGAGCAGCTGATCGCCGCTGTCACCGAGGAGCTTCTGCCAGCGCAAGCTGCCGTCGCCGTTGTAGCTAGCCAGGCCGATATCTTGCGCTCCGGCAGCAGGATTGAGGCCAAAGGAGCCGCGCAAGCTGGCCCCCACCACGATGCTGCCGTCAGAGCCAATGGCCAGACGGGGCTCCTGCTCAGCAGAGGCATTGCCAAACAGCTTTTCCCAGATGCGGCTGCCATCGGCCGCTAGGGCTGTGATCAACACATCCTGGCCACCATTGGGCACCAAACCGGTGGTAGTGGTGGCCTGCACCATGGCCACCTGGACCAGCCTTGGGGTGGTACCGCCCGTCGCAGGGGTCAGCACAGCCGCATCCGTTGCCTGGGCGTTGATGTCAGTTGGGCCTGCGTTGTACGAGCGCCACTGGCTGGAGAGGGATGGGGCACTGCCTGCGCCAAGGGTGTAGGCAGTGGTGATTGGCCCCTGGCCAGCCAGGCTGGTGCCCACTGTCACCAGCCCTGCAGAGGGCGAGCTGTCCCATGGCAGCAGCTGGATGATGTCCTCTGAGGGCAGCAGGGAACTCCAGTTGATCTGGGGACTGGTATCCAGTGCGGAGAGGCCCAGCAGTAGGGCCTGGTGCTCAGCCAACGGATTGTTGGCGGACTGGGCTTGCAGCGCCACCACCGCCCCATTGATGCCTCGATCAACACGTAAGGCTGTACCAGCCAAATCGATGGCTGCGCCTGGCTCGCCCATGGCCACAGCCAGACCTGGGAACAAGGCCTCGCTCAGCAACCAGGGGTTGGGTAAGGCCTGGGACGACCAATCAGGCAATGCCAACAGCAGGGCGGATGTGACCTGGGGCCCATCGGTCGTGCCAAGCGCAAATCCCTGCTGGACACTGCTGAGCTGGGAAATGGAGGTCGGAGTTACACCCGACCACAAAAAGGTTTTTTGGCGGAGGACAGGTCCGGTAGTGATGTCAGCCATGGAAAGAGGCGGTCAACCGGACCAAAGAGGGGTCTCAAGCAAAACGACGTGGGGACCCAGCAAACAGCAAAAGATCGACCCCCACTCCGTGGTGGGGGGATTTTAGGAGCTCAGCGACCGACCGAATCCAAGATCAACCCAACTGGGTAATCCCACCCCACAGCACGGCCACATCGGAG
>CAMDEM010000007.1 GCA_945896675.1 Cyanobium sp. NIES-981 | reverse complement strand
AACTTCCCCCTCGACCTGGCAGCAGCAGAAGCCACCCCCGTGGCTCTGACCGCTCCTGCGATTGGCTGAGGCTAAGAGCCTTGCTAAGGCTGAATAGGCCTTGATGGAACCCCCAAGCCCCCTCCACAAGAGGGGGCTTTTTTATGGGTGCATTTTTGCTGGTATGACCCAGAATCTCTAGACAAGCCAGGCCCAGGTCAATGATTTCGCAGCACGAGCTGGAATCCTTTGACCTGCTGCAGTGGCTAGGCACGGGAGAACTTGCTGCAAGCCAGCTCTGCTGCAACCAAGCGACCGTGTCCAGGCAGGCACACCATGTTCAGCAGACGTTTGGAATCAGCCTGAAGCGCCTGCCGGGCGGCGCCTATGGCATTACTGGCAACGATCGCCTGCTAAGGCTTGAGCGCCAGGTCCACCAGGTGGCCCGCTTTCTGGGCCGGCGGCCGATGCGGTTGCATCTGATTACGGGCAAGGGCCATTTGGCCAAGGGCCTTCCCCAGGGCTGGTGCTGCAATCCTCCCAGTCGACTTGAGCCCTGGGTGGATGGAGCTGCGCTCCTCGATAGCTATGTGCTGGATGCCTGCATCATGCAGCGCCCCCAGGTGGTATCGCTCAATTCCCAGCGCTTTTGCGTGATTGAACTGTTGAGCTCACCGCTGTATTTGGTGTCCAATGGTTCCCATGCGCTCAGCCACGAGAAGGGGATTAAGGCTGCTGATTTGGCCAGTCAAACCGAGTTGATTCATCTCCATGCTTTACCTGTAGCCACCCGCTTGGCCACGGAACAGCTGCACGCAAGTTTGATTGGGGAACAAAGGCAAGTTGTTACACAACTTGTAAAAGCTACGTATCTTGGTGAATGTCCCATCACGGCGAAGGTCTATTACGTCAATGCCTTGGGCTTGGGCCTGCAAGATCGTGTGTGCATTGATTTCGACGTGAAGTACACGACCAGCGACTATCTCGTGATCTTGAGAGAGAACATGGAGGCTCCGGGGATCCAGTTGCTTTTGGATCAACTGCGATTGTCTTTGCGGGCAAGGGCTAATCGCGTTCCGCAGTTGACTTGCACGTTGTGATGGATGGGCCCAATGCAATGGATTTGGGAGCGGGGATTCCAGCGGTTGAATCGAATGCGTCAGCATTAAACCTGATTTTTGCCAAGCTTTGAGCCGTGGGGTTGGGTGTGTCAGTGCTTTGTTGTGCAGTTCAAGATATGGAATGTTGAACTAAAGCGACTTTGCAGTGGATCTGCTTTGGGTACGTTTTGGCCTGGTTCTACCCGTCAGGTTGCTCGAGGTCTTAGCCACGAGGAATCAACCATGACAGTATTGACAAATACATTCACCTCCCTTTTCGCAACGTCCTTTGTTGCCACGCAGTCTTTAGCGATTGCGGCGGCCCCCTTGATGATTGGAGTTGGAGTTTTCGCTGGGGGATTGATGGGGGGGCTAATGGTTGTCCAGGATTTCAAGCTTCGCAAAAAAGCAGACATTTCCCTTGAGGAGGATGGCACTGCCACTGCTGCTCCTACTGCTTCTACCACTGCCCCTGCCGCAATTGTGCGGCAAAGCGTCAGGCAGCCGTTCAAGCGGCTGGTTCGAGGTTAGGGTTGATAACCAAGCTCAGTTTTGGTTGCCCCCTTGGGCCTGAGTCTTCTGTTTTATTGTTTGTTTGCTTTTTCGCTTGCAGGAGACTCAGGCCTTTTCTTCCGTCGTTGCGATTTTCCGTCAGAACATGTCAGGAGAACGCTGCCGAGGAGCAATGGTTTCATGGCGATCTGACCCCTCATGCTGGTTCCTGAAACTGGCCTGTCACGCTGGGATCCTGATTGGGATCAGGCGTTTCGAAAGGCGCAGGCAAGCCGATGCAGCGTTGCTATGGCGTGGATGCCACTTTCCTGACAAACCACCAGGTCAACCTGTCGGTGCAGAGTTGAAAAACCTGATCTTCTGCCATTTGCACCCGTTTGTTGCGCGCTGAGTCCTTTTGCCCATCGCCTGAGTTGTACATCTTGGCGGCCAGGCTCTCCTTGGATCGCTGCTGTTTGGCATTCCGGCATTCGGGGGAAAACCGTCTGCAACTGCTCAGGCAGAGGCAGATCCCTAAGCCAACGGCCATGGCCGGGAGCATTGTGATGGGCCGTTTGGCCATGGGTTTCAAACGCTGGGATGGAGGCCGTAACTGCACTGGTCGGCAGGGTATTGGATGTGGAGATGGTGCCTCCATTGCTCGATGCTCCAGCCCCATTGCTCCTCCCAGCGCGCGGTGCAGAAGGCTTGGGAGGTAAAACCAATGGTCACCCCATGGTTGATCGCCTTGCTGATGGCTGGGTAGCTCTCGAGCTTGAAGCGAAAGTTGCCGGTTTGAACTGCTTGATTCAGGCACACATAGGCGGGAAAGCCAATTTGCGAGGCGGTAATGGCAAGTACCCCATTCTCCCCTTCGCGCTCCGTGCTAAATCCGCTGATCAAATGGTGGATGTCATGGGTTGTGGCAATTCGCTGGGTCAACCATCGCCCTTCGGTATCAATTAAGCGCGGCCGGAAGAATTCGGGATCATAGTTGAGCCTTCGAATCAGGGCTGCATACTCGTGGCCAAGACTGCCGGCAGGGTATTGAGCCAGGCTCTCAAGATCTGGTTGAAGTGGTGGATAGCGCTCATCCATCATCTCGGAGCCCCCCGGGAGTTTCCTGAAGCGCGTGATGCACGCATTCATTTGGGGAGTGTCGAGAAAACTATCAACAAGATCCGCAATCTTTTCGAGATTTCCCGAGCTTTTGCCCACGGCAATCAATTTTCCAAGTTGTTTTAAGACTTGGAATGATTCATGCAAGCGATTCATCTCAGGGCGCCTGAATGTTTGGGCAGCTGGCTCCGTTGAAGCGCGAGGCAATGCGTTGGCTGCCTTCGCTAAAAATCATCTGTGCCTTTGCGGTGTCGCCAGCACTGAGGGCGGCTTGGATTTTGGCTGCAAACATGGAACAGGCCTGATCCAGGCTGACTGCATTAGCAGGGGCTGGGGTCAGTCCAGCCATGGCGAAGGCGGCTGTGGCGACTGATCCAGCCAGGGTTGCCAGCAGCTTGCGTGGCAGGAGCTTTTTAGGAAAACGATTTTCAGGGATCAAGGGTTTGGCAATTGATGGTGATACCCAACAAAAGCACGGATGGTTGCCCTTCCAGGGCCCATTGACATCAAGCACTGCACCAGTTTTCTGGCGAAGTCTCTCTTGGGCTCCACCGGTCAGCTGGTCCTTCGCAGCTGGCTCATGGCCACTGGGAATGCGGCTGTTCCGTTACGGGGCTGGGGGCTTCTGCGTAGCCAGCAACGACCCCCATCCTCTTCGATACTCACCACTTCGTAGGTGCAACCGTCGTCGGATGCAAGTCGGACGATGACACCACTGCTGAAATCCATGGCCGCACTGAAGACCACCCCTACTCAAAGGCCAGCACGGCCTTGATTAGGTGTCGTTGCTTACCTGTGTGTTGATGTCTGGACCTCGGATCAGTCATTGCCTGGGGATAGCGACATGGACGCCAACTCGATACGGGCCCCTAGGTTGAACTCCTAGCCATTCAATTCGTGTAGCCCTGGATCTAACCTTCCCCTTCGCCTTGTGGTTGCTCCCCGCCCCCGCCTGGGCTGGCCGGCTGAACTGCTCCATCGGAGAGCTGGCCAAGCGCCACGGTGCCAACTCCTTCCAACCCCACCTCACCATCTGCTCTGGCCATGGATCGGCTGATGGTGCCGATCGTGCCAGGGCGGTCGAGGGGCTCGCGCGCAGCTGGCGCCCCGTTGCGCTGAGGGTTGATGGGCTGGAGTGTGGGCCTGACTACTTCACCTTCCTTTGTCTCCGCCTGCACCATCCCCCTGGGCTTGACCTGATCGGTCAAGCATTGCTGGCATTGCCAGGGTGCCATGGGCCAGCTTTGGGCCTCCACTTGAGCCTGCTGTATGCGGATCCGACTCCGGGAGCCCCTGGTTCAGCGATTGATAGGGGGGCATTGGTCCAGGAGTTGGCGTCCCAACTGGTGCAGAAAGGTAGGGATCGTGGGATCAGTTTTGATCGCCTTGCGTTGGTGCAACCCGGCTCGGGAGGCTGGCGCTACGGCTGGCCCTGGACGATTGAAGCGACGTTCCCCCTGGTGGCGCAACCTGACTGCAACTCCTGGCTGTTCAAGCCGCCAGGATTCCGCTGATGATGAGGTATGTGGCTGTGGCAAAGCACACCAGCAATCCCAATGCCCATTGCTTCGGTTTGAGCCAGTTATTGGTGCGTTCGAGGAGGGCCCTGCCGCTACGGCCGGCGACACCAACGAGAACCAGGGGAATCAAGCAAGGGCTCAGCGTGATGAGTACGAGCAATCCGATCAATAAGAACTCTTCAGCTCTTATTGGAGCGCCCCTGGTGATCGCTGCTAAAGCAGGAAAGAACAGCACCAGGCTGGAGAAGTTTGGTGCCATGAGGCCCATGCCAATTGAAAATGCCCGGAGGTCGGGGTGCTTAGACGCGGACTGACTCGATGCCTTGCCCTTCCGTGGACCTTTGATCAAGAGGTTGGTGCCAAGGGCAAGCATCACCAACCCCATCAACAACCTTAAAAACACTGAAAACCAGTCGGTCCCATCGTGGGTCGTGGGAAAGGTGTGGCCAAGAGTTAGGCCGATCACTAACCAGATCCCAACCGCCAGGGCATTACCCGCTGCATACATCGTGCCCCGCCTGACTCCTGCCGCTGGTTCAACAAGGCAATAGATCTCTCCAATTAACACGACTGGGCTGGCCGCCGCTCCCAGGGCCAGGGGCAGTATCTCCAGGAGTAATGGTTCGCTCAAAGATTTTTATCTTTTAAGACTTGACCCATTCTCCCGTAAATGGGAATGGCCAACCCGGGCCCAAGCACCCCCCAGCTGTGAGTTGATCTCGTATCTGGCACGCTCTCCCTTGGCAAAGGGAAAAGGAATCCCCGCTTTTGAGCGAGACCCTTGGCAGTCACTGAAGCCGGTGATCGGATTTGAACCGACGACCTACTGATTACGAATCAGTTGCTCTACCCCTGAGCTACACCGGCAGAGCTTCGAAACTAGCATTGAGTCTCCAGCTGCCTTTGGGCCTACTGAATGGCTTCTAAGCCGGATTCCCTCGATCCCGAGCTCAAGGCTCGGCTGCTGCTGGAGGCCCGAACCCCCTGGCGGGGTTTGAGGCGGGGCCTTTGGTTTGCCCTGGTGGCATCTGCTGGTCTGGGGCTAGCCACCATGGCGTTGCGTGCCTCCAGCGGCATTGATGTGCCCCTATCCGATTTGGGGATCCAGGTCGGAGCCCTGAGCCTCTTCGCCAGCCTCCTCTGGTTCGATCGCAACCGCAGCTGACTCGAGCTGGGCGCCATCCAGATGGGCTGACCCGAGGGGGGTGAACTCCACATCGGTGATCTCAGGGTCCCCGGGGGCTACCCCAACGTTCTGCTGTTGGTCCTCGGTTGGCGCTGCCGGCTCTTCAGCCTCAGGTTCTGCTGCTGCAGGCTCTTGAGCTTCAGGCTCTTCAGGTGAAGAGCCCACAGGTGAAGCCTCTTCAGGTTCAGGCTCGTCAGGTGAACTGATCGCGATTACCTCTGCGACTAAGGCTGCTTCCCCTGGTTCTTCGCCTCGGGGTTCGACGGGCATTTCATCCTGGGCTTCCTCTGGTTTTTCCCACTGGGCCCTGTTGGGTCCTTCTGGCTGTTGGAGCAATTCTGGAGTTGCCGCCTGGGTTAGGGCTGGTAAGCGCAGCCAGGGAAGTCCAAGGCAGAGGGGTTGACGGGGCGCTGCAGGTGGGCCTCCGGCCACTGGGGGCGGCAGTGTTGGTTGTTGATTGCGGCCCAGCAGCAGGGTCGCCTGCGCCACCTGTTGCCATTGCCACACCATCAGGGATAGCAGGGGAGCGACGGCCACTAGGGCCGCCACCCGATTGGGCGTAGGCAGCAGGGCATAGGAGGTGGCCAGCACCGATGTGGTGTCGAGCCACCACAGCAGGGGCAGGAGGAAGGCCGTACCGCTGGCAAGCAAGAGTTTCAGAGGGAGCCCCATGGGCTGCTGGCTGAAGCCCAATTGGTCTGGGGTGCGCAGGCGCACGGGGGTGCAAATCAGCAACAGCGAGAACGGATCCGGGGCCATCCGCCACAACAGCACCGATGGGCCTACCGCCCCAAACGCCCAGGTCAGCACCCGCTCAAGACCCGGGAAGGGGCCCGGATCGCTGCCGGCTAACAGCAGAAGCACGAGCAAAAGCTCCAGCGGAATGGCCCCAAGGCCAATGAGCTGGAGCCATAGCAGGGGCTCGCTGCGGGCTGTCACGGCGGCTGTTAGGTGCTCAGGGTGCGGCGCTGGGTGACCAGCTTGTAAGCCTCAACCCGATCCCCTTCCTGCCAGCTGTTGAACCGATCGGTGCCGATGCCGCACTCGAAGCCGGTGGCCACTTCCTTGACGTCGTCCTTGTTGCGACGCAGGGAGTTGAGGTCGCCCTCGTAGACCTTCTCTTTGCCGCGGAACACCCGCACCTTGCAGTTGCGTTGCAGCTTGCCATTGGTGACATAGCAACCGGCGACGGCGTTCTTGCCAATCGTGAAGACGGCACGCACCTCGGCTTGGCCAAGGCTTTCTTCCACCATCTCGGGTTCCAGCAGGCCTTCCATGGCCATTTGGATGTCCTCGAGCAGTTTGTAGATGACGTCGTAGTCGCGCACATCCACGCCCGTGGCATCGGAAGCTCGCTTCGCGCCGGGGGCCATGGAGGTATTGAAACCAATGATCACAGCACCAGACGCAGCCGCGAGGTCGACGTCCGTCTCGGTGATCTCGCCTGGGGCGGAGAGCAACACCCGTACCTGAACTTCGCCCTGGGGCAGCTGTTCAAGGGATCCCAGGATGGCTTCCACGGAACCCTGGACATCCGCCTTGAGGATGAGGTTGAGTTCCTTGAGATCGCCTTCGCTGGCCTGGCTGGACATCGAGGCCAGGGAAACCCGGCGGGAGGCCATCTGTTGGGCCAGGCGCGTCGCCCTGGCTTCGTTGGCGCGATCGCCAACCACAGAGCGGGCTGTTTTTTCGTCGGGGTAAACCTCGAACTCGTCGCCGGCGGTGGGCACTTCGCTGAAGCCCAGGGCTTCAACGGCGTAGGAGGGCCCAGCTTCTTTAACCCGCTTACCGGTGTCATCCACCATGGCTCGCACCTTGCCCAATACGGGGCCTGCCGCCAGCACATCACCAGCGCGCAGGGTGCCGTTTTGCACCAACAGGGTGGCGACGGGGCCCTTGGCTTTGTCGAGGTGGGCTTCGATCACGGTGCCCTTCGCCATCCGATCGGGGTTGGCCTTGAGGTCTTCCACCTCCGTGACCAGCAGGATCATCTCCAGCAACTTGTCGACGTTCTCGCCCTTGATGGCGCTCACGGGCACCATCACGGTGTTGCCGCCCCAGTCTTCGGCCACCAGGTCGAGACCGGAGAGCTCCTGCTTCACCCGTTCCGGGGAGGCTCCCTCTTTATCGATCTTGTTGATCGCCACCACGATGGGCACCTCAGCTGCGCGCGCGTGGCTGATGGCTTCCAGGGTTTGGGGCCGCACGCCGTCGTCGGCCGCCACCACCAGCACGGCCACGTCGGTGACCTTGGTACCGCGGGCGCGCATGGCCGTGAAGGCTTCGTGGCCCGGCGTGTCCAGGAAGGTGATTTTGCGTAGTTCACCAGCGTGGGGAACCTCCACTTGGTAGGCACCGATGTGCTGGGTGATCCCCCCGGCTTCGCCAGCGGTGACGCGGGTTTTGCGGATCGAATCGAGCAGGCTGGTTTTGCCATGGTCGACGTGGCCCATCACGGTGACCACAGGTGGGCGACGGATCAGGTGGGCGAAGTCGCTTTCCTCGATCATCTCCACCGTCTTCTTGGCGGCTTCTTGAACGTCGTCTTCCAGCACCGGGACGCCGAATTCCTCGGCCACGGCTTCGATTGTGGAGAGGTCAAGGGTTTGGGTCACCGTGGCGATGACACCCTTGAAGAAGAGGCTCTTGATGATCTCGGAGCTCTCGACGCTGAGCTTGTCGGCGAGCTCCTGCACCGTGAGGTTGCCCTCCGGCACAACAAGCATTTCCGGCCGGACCTGCTTGGCTTCGCGGGAAGCCCGGAGCTCCATGGCACGGCGGCGCTGGCGCTGGCGGGTGGTTTCCTTTTTGCGCTTGCGCATGGCCGCCATCGGCTTGGCGGGTGGGGCCCCGGGAGTGCGGGGCTTGGCAGGCCTGGCCAGGCTGGCCTGCAGCACCATGGCTTCCTGCTCACCGGCGTAGCCACCGGTTTCGGCTGTCAGCGCATCATCGTTTTCGCCAATGATGTGCACCTTGGTGCGCTGCTTCTGCGGCGTCCGGCTGCGCAGGGCCTCCAGCTTGGCGGTGTCGTCCCAATCGGGACGGCGGGGGCGGCCTGCGGCTCCGGCAGCCGTGGGCGCCCGGAATCCGGGGCGGCGGGGGGCGGCTGGTGGTGTGGCGGTGGGCCGCACGAGATCAGGCGTTCCTGTGCCGCCCCCGGGGGCAGCAGCTCCTACTTCGGTGCGCTCACCGGCGCGCCTGGGTGGTGGGGCAATGGGGCGACCGGGTCCGGGTTTTTGCAGCTGCATGAGCTCCCCAGGAGCCATGGGCTTGCGCATGCCCGTGGGCATCCCAGGACGGCCAGGGGCGGCGGGACGGTTGCCACCGGCGCCAGCTGGACCAGCGCTATCGCGGCGAATGGGTTTGCCGACCAACTCCAGGGGGCTGGGGGCGGGACGGCCCGGGGCTGCGGGGCGGGCGCCACCGGCTTGGCCTGGGCGAATCGGGGCGGGCGTGCCGGAGCGCTGGGGTTGGGGCGGGCGCTGGCTCAAGGGGGCGCGGCCGGCCGGCGGAGCAGGACGGCTGCTGGTGCCCGCCGGTGCGCCGCTGACGGGACGGCCGACCAGTTGGGGCTTGCCAGGGGCTGGGCGGCTAGGGAGTTCGGGTTTACGGCTTGGAGCGGGAGCCGCTGAGGCAGGTCGGGCTGGCGGTTTCGATGCGATCACCACCGGCTTCGGCATCGGCGGCTTACCAGCGATCACCGGGGGCTTGGCTGCGCTAGCAGCGGGTTTGCCCAGGGGAGCCGCTGGCTTGGTGGCAGGGGCTGCCGGTTTGGGTGAGGGGGTGATCGGCCTTGCCGGCACTGCTGCCACGGGCTGGCCAGTGATCACCGGGGGCTTGGCTGGGGCAGCAGGCTTCGCCACGACCACGGGGGGCTTGGCTGGGGCAGCAGGCTTGACTGGAGTTACAGGCTTCGCCACAATTTCTGGCTTTGCCACGACAATGGGGGGCTTTGCCGAAGCCGCTGGCTTGGCCACAATTTCTGGCTTGGCTGGAGCCGCTGGCTTGGCCGAGATGGCGGGTTTGGCCACAATTTCCGGCTTGGCCGGAGTAACAGGCTTCGCCACGACCACGGGGGACTTGGGCGAACTCGGGGCGGCGGGGCGTGCCGGTGCCGCCGGTGTGAGTGGGGCTGCAGCAGGCGTAGCTTCCGCTTTCTTCACCGACAGGATTGCTTTGCTAGGTGCCACGCCGGCAGGTGCTCCTGCGTTGGGTTGAGCTGAGCCGCCTTTTGAGATCAAGGATCGGATCTTTGCTGCTTCGTCGTCGCTGATCGAGCTGCTGTGGCTTTTCGCGGCAACACCAAGCTGGATGGCGGCATCGAGCACGTCCTTGTTATCCAGGCCCATGTCCCTGGATAGCTCATAAATTCTGACTTTGCCGCTGCTGGTCATTAAGGTCTCCAGTGGTCGGCTCCCAGGGGCCGCCCGTGAAGGGGCCGAGGGGAACCAGGCCGCACGCGCTTGGCGGCCAGTTGTCATCTTGCCTCAGAGGCGGGATCAGCGCTGGTATTCAGTCGCTGTTCGAGAGTCTCGACGATCGTTTCAGCAACCTGGCAGCGCAGGGCCCGTTGCAGTCGTTTGCGTCGTTTCGCCTCCTCTAAACACACCTGATTGGGGCAGAGGTAGGCCGAACGGCCCATCCCCTGATCCAACCCGATTCCCCCTTCGGCCAGTCTGATGATTCGCCAGAGTTGCTGACGGTTCAGCAACTCTCGACAGCTCACACAGCGCCGAAGCACGGGCTTGGGTTTCACCGGGCCCCATCCGTGGTGCCGATTTCAGCCTCGGCATCAGCTTCTGGGGAACCCTCTTCGGCTTCTGCGGCCCCGTCTTCGACTTCTGCGGCGAGTTCTTCAGCTTCAGGGGAGACCTCTTCAGCTGAAACCTCTTCGGTGTAGTCCGCTTCGGCTTCGACCTCTTCCTCATACCCATCCTCGTCTTCGGGCAGCGGATAGAGCTCCCGGAGCCGGGCATCTTCTTCGGCCCGCAGGGCCTGTTCCGCTTCAAGGCGGGATTCGGCTTCGGCCTGAAGGGCTTCTTCCTCCTGGCGCTGGGCGACCAACTCAGACACCACGGCGTCTTCGCTGACCTGGTCGTACTCGGTGGCGTTCTTGATGTCGATTTTCCAGCCGGTCAGGCGGGCCGCCAAGCGCACGTTTTGACCTTCCCGGCCAATGGCCAGGCTGAGTTGGTCCGGTGGCACCAGCACGTGGGCATGTTGGCCTTCGGGGTCAACGAGGCGAACCATTTCCACCCGGGCTGGGCTGAGGGAGTTGGCGATGTACTGCCCAGGATCGGGAGACCAGCGGATCACATCAATTTTTTCGCCGCGCAGCTCATTCACCACCTGTTGGATGCGGGAGCCCCGGGCGCCGATGCAGGCACCGACGGGGTCCACTTCCCGCTCGACGCTGTCGACGGCCACCTTGGTGCGGGGGCCGACCGAGCGACTTGGGGGATTGGCTTCGCGGGCCACGGCCACGATGCGGACGGAGCCTTCCTGGATTTCAGGGACCTCGTTTTCAAACAGGTAGACCACCAGGCCGGCGTTGGACCGGCTCACAAACAGCTGGGGACCGCGGCGGGCGATTTCGCTCACTTCCTTCAAGAACACTTTGAAGGTGGCGTTTGCCCGGTAGTTGTCGTTGGGGAGTTGGTCGCGGCGGGGAAGCTCTGCCTCCACTTCAGGCCGGCCCAATCCCGAACTCACGGCCATGATCACGGACTGGCGCTCAAAGCGAATCACCCGGGATGTCAGGACGGGATCTTCCAGGTCCGCAAATTCCTCTTGGATCATGCGGCGCTGTTGGTCGCGCAGCTTCTGGGCCAACACCTGCTTGGTGGTGGAGGCGGCCATGCGACCGAAGTCGTCTTTTTCTGGGGTGACATCAAGCACCACCGTGTCGCCGATCTGGGCGTCTTCGGCCACCTGCTGCACTTCAGCCAAGGCGATTTGGTGGTCTTCGCTTTCGATCTCTTCAACGATGATTTTTGAAGCCAGGACCCGGTAGCCCTCTTCCTCGAGATCGAGGCCCACATCGAAGTTGGAGAAGTAGTCCTCCTCAAAGGGGTCTTCGCTGATGCCCAGGTAAAGGGTGCGCCGGTAGCGCTCATAGCCCTTGAGCAGGGCCTCGCGCAGGGCGGCCTCCACCACGGCAGGCGGCAATTTCTTTTCTTCGCTGATGTCCTCGATCAGGTTGTTCAGACCGGGGAGAAGAACCAGAGCCATGGATCAGGGGAGGGAAATGGTCAGGAGGCGAGACAGGTTTGAAAAGCTGGTCACTCGGTGGGAGTGACCAGCCGCACGCTGATCAGGTCACAGCGTGGGATGCGCTTGGTGCGGCCCCGCAGGTTGAGGTGCACGGAGGTGTCGTCACGCTCGAGCAAAAGCCCTTCGCTGCAGACGGTTTCGCCTTTGGCATCGCGGAATTGCACTTCGATCGGGAAGCCGCGAAAACTGCGGAAATCCCGGTCGTCCTGCAGCTCGTCGCTGACACCTGGACTGCTGACTTCCAAAACATAGGCGTCAGCGAGCAGTCCGGCCGCATCCATCGCCTCGCCGAGGGGTGCGCTCAAGGAGGCACATTCGTCGAGGCTGATGTCGCTGCCATCGGTGCGTTGCACCAGGACCTGAACCGTCATCGGGATGCGATGACTCAGCACTTGAACCCCAACGACCGCAAAGCCGACCTGGGCGGCTGCGCCTTGGGCAAGCCGTTCGAGTTCGGAGTTGAGCGGATCGGGCAAAACTGCTGGTGCAGGTAGGGCGGTGAAGCCCGCCGGCTGCTGCAGTTTTGGAAAACTGCCCTTGCTTCCGATCTGTGGGGTGCAAACCCCAACCGACTGGAATCAAAGGAAATGCCCGCCGGGCACAACGTCACCTTACGGGATGGCTGCTAATGATTTCAGTCGGCGGACGCATTCAGTCGACGGTTGGCTCGCCCGCCCCTGGCATGGGGGGCAGTTGGATCACGGGGGCTTCGGCGAAGTAATCGTTGGGCTGCACGGTGCCCCGCAGGCTGATGTCCTGGTTGAGGCACTGCCCCTTTTGCCCATCGCTGCGCAGGTACTGGCACACTCGGGCCCAAAGCTTGGCGCGGGTTCCGGGTGCCCCTTGGCTGAAATGCACCAGCTCGTTGCCCCCCACCATTCCCTGGATTTCCACTTGGCAGAGGCTGCAACGTTGGCGGCTGCCGGGGGGGATTGCGGGCATGGCGTCCTCACGGAATGCCGAGCAACTTAGGCGGGTTCAAGGGGGTGATGGCAACCGTCCCTGATGCCCGGGCAGTCCCCCTAGCCTGGGTCGATTGCTTGTTCGGCTGTCAGCCAAAGCGCCTTGAACTGGTTGTCGCTTGTTTCTGCCCTGCTATTCGGGCTTTTCTCCCTCCTGGGGGCCCCTATGGCGTGGGCCGATCCAGGCCCGGAGGCCATGGCTGCCCCTGGCTTGGTTGCCGAGGCCCCTGGCTTGGTTGCCCAGGCCCATAGCTTTGTGGCCGATGCCGCCAGGGCTGTGGCGCCGGCGGTGGTGCGTATCGACACCGAGCGCGATGTGGCCCGTCAGCCGTTTGATCCGGTGATGTTGGATCCATTCCTGCGGGATCTCCTCGGCGATCCGGCCGGCAGCATGCGCGAGCGCGGGCAAGGCTCGGGGGTGGTGATTGACGCGGCAAAGGGGCTGGTGCTCACCAATGCCCACGTGGTGGATCAGGTGGACGGGGTGGAGGTCACCCTGGCTGATGGCCGCCAGCTCGATGGCGTTGTTGTTGGAGCTGATCCCGTCACGGATCTAGCGGTGGTGCGGCTCGAGGCCACCCCCCGCCTCAAGGCAGCGCCCTTGGGGGATTCCGAAGCCCTCGAGGTGGGGGATTGGGCGATTGCCATGGGGAGTCCCTATGGCCTGGAGCGCACCGTGACCCTTGGAATCATCAGCAGCTTGCACCGCGATATCCATAGCCTGGGCTTTGCCGATAAGCGGCTTGACCTGATCCAAACCGATGCGGCGATCAACCCGGGTAATTCCGGTGGGCCCTTGATCAACGCTCGCGGCCAGGTGGTTGGCATCAACACCCTGGTGCGTTCCGGGCCTGGGGCTGGCTTGGGTTTTGCGATTCCGATCAACTTGGCCAAGGGCGTGGCCCAGCAACTCAGCGACGGCGTCCAAGTGCTCCACCCCTATCTGGGCTTGCAGCTGGTTCCCCTCACGGCCCGCCGGGCCCGCGAGAACAACCGCGACCCCGGGGCCCTGCTCCAGCTCCCCGAACAGGATGGGGCTCTGGTGCAGCGGGTTTTGCCCGACAGCCCCGCCGAATTGGCCGGCCTGCGTCGCGGCGATCTGGTGGTGGCAGCCGCCGACCAACTGGTCACCGATCCGTCGGCATTGTTGCAACTGGTGGAGCGTTCCACGGTGGGGCAACCCTTGCCCCTGCGGGTGATTCGCGGCCAGCAGGAGCTGAGTGTTTCCATCAAGCCTTCGGCCATGCCCCCGGCGGCCTGAGCTACGGTCGCGGCCCCGAGCCCACCCGTGATGTCGGATCTGCAAGACCAGATGAAACAGGCCGTGGCCGAGGCGGCTGTGGAGCAGATCCGCGATGGCATGGTGCTGGGTCTGGGATCTGGATCTACGGCGGCCCTGATGATTCAGGCCCTGGGCGCCAAGCTCCGGCGCGGTGATCTCAACGACATCGTGGGAGTGACCACCTCCTTCCAGGGCGAGGTTTTGGCGGCTGAGCTGGGCATTCCCCTGAAGAGCCTGAATGCCATTGATCGGATCGACCTCGCCATCGATGGCGCCGATGAAGTGGATCCCTCTTTCCAGTTGATCAAGGGCGGTGGGGCCTGCCACGTGCAGGAAAAACTGGTGGCCCGCCGCGCGGATCGCTTCGTGGTGGTAGTGGATTCCACCAAATTGGTGGACACGCTCAATCTCGGTTTCCTCCTCCCCGTGGAGGTGCTTCCCGGCGCCTGGCGCCAGGTACAAGGCCAGCTCAAGGAGATGGGGGCGGAGGCCCAGCTGCGCATGGCGGTCCGCAAGGCGGGGCCGGTGGTAACCGACCAGGGCAACTTGGTGCTGGATGCCAAATTTGCTGGAGGAATTACTAACCCAGCCGCCCTTGAGAAAGAGATCAATAATCTCCCTGGGGTGCTGGAGAACGGCCTGTTCGTTGACATCACCGACCAAGTTTTGGTGGGTGAAATCGTGGATGGGGTGCCCGGCGTTCGGGATCTGGCCAAGCGCTAAACCAGCTGCCTAGTCCCCTCGGGTTAAAGCCCCGTCAAGGCTCAAGATCCCGAACGGCCGGTTGGTCTGGGTTGGCGCCGGCCAGATTGGTCCGCAACCAGGTGGTGGCGGGTAGGGGCTTGCGCTGGTTGTAACCCACCGGCAGCCAGAGGTCGCCGGCGGCGGAAGCGAAGTGGATTTCCCAGTGGTAGAGGCCCCTGTAGGTCGCTGGGTCGTTGCGCAGCAGGGCGGCGTAGGCCAGCACCGCCCGGCCGTAGTGGTCGCTGTTGTTGTAGCCCCACAGGCCCTTGCGGATGTCTTTGAGCCCGCCCCGGCGCACCAGGTAGCGGGCAGCAGCACCGATGGCGGTGCGGGGATCGCGGATGTCACCCCCGTTGCCGATACCAGGTTCGGCCCAGGTGCTCGGCAGGAACTGCATGGGTCCGCGGGCATCGGCCACCGACACCCCATCGATGCGGCCCATGCCACTTTCCACCAGGTTGACGGCGGCCAGCACTTCCCAGGGAATGCCCGTGGCGGCCGCTGCTTCCCGGTAATACTGAAGCAGGTTCTCTGCTCGCTCGGGGGGCAAGATCCGCCAGGCAGGCAGGTGGGTGGGCCGCCGGGATGGGTCGTGCATGGCGATGAAGTTGCGCCGTGCCGCTAGGTGCAGGTCCAACACCGGCCGCCAGCGTTCCGCCAGGGCTGCCCGCACCTGGGTCGCCTGGTTCCGCTGGTGGGCCAGTACGCGGTAGATCACCTGCTGCTGGTGGCCGAGGGCCGGCAGGTCTGCCTCGGGGATGGCCGGGGAGCGCAGGGCTTCCTCCACCCGGGTCAGCAGGGCAGCGGTGGTGGCCGGATCAGCCGGCACCAGGGGGTAATGGCGCCCGTCTGCTGCGGTGGGCAAACCGGCCTTACTGGCCAGCGCCACCGGCGGTGCCGTGGCGATTACCCCTGCAGGGGTGGCTTGCGAGGACAGCCGCAGCCCCAAAGTTGCCGCCATCACGCCAACCGAACCCAGGCTGAGCAGCACCGGGCGGAGGGGAAGGGGCCTCACGTCAGCCGCCGCCTCACCGATTCGGCATGGCTGTGGAGCCCTTCGCTTTCTGCCAGGGTGATCACGGCTTGGCCGGTGGCTTGCAGGGCTGCCTGGTTGAAGCGGATCAAGCTCGTGTGGCGCAGAAAGGTTTCGACGCAGAGGGCGCCGGCAAAGCGGGCGGTGCCGGAGGTGGGCAGGGTGTGGTTTGGACCCGCCAAGTAATCCCCTACCGCTTCAGGGGTATGGGGGCCGATGAAAATTGCTCCGGCGTTGTGGATGCGATCGGCGAGGGGCTCGGGATCTTCCACCAGCAGCTCCAGGTGCTCCGGGGCAAAGCAGTCGCTGAGGCTTGCGGCCTCTTCCAGATCTGCACACACCACGATTAATCCCCAATCCTGCAGGGCCTGCCGGGTGATTTCGGCCCGGGGGTGGCCCTCGAGCTGGGCTGCCAAAGCGGCTGGCAGTTGCTCGGCGAGCTGGGGGCTGGTGGTGAGCAAAATCGCCGCAGCCAGGGGGTCGTGCTCGGCTTGGGCCATCAGATCGGCGGCCACTTGATCGACTTGGGCCGTGTGGTCAGCGATCACCAAGACCTCACTGGGGCCGGCGAGCGAATCGATCGCCACCCGTCCGTAGACGGCCTTTTTGGCCAGGGTGACGTAGAGGTTGCCCGGACCGCTGATCACATCCACCCTGGGGATTGTTTCGGTGCCGTAGGCCAGGGCCCCAATCGCCTGGGCGCCACCGACCCGGTACACCTCTTCCACGCCCGCCAGGTGGGCGGCGGCAAGCACGGTGGCATTGGGTTCACCACTGGGCCCCGGCGGGGTCACCATGACGAGCCTGGCCACGCCAGCCACCTTGGCTGGCACCGCATTCATCAACACCGTGCTCGGGTAGGAGGCCCTGCCACCAGGCACGTAAAGACCTGCCAGCTCCACCGGTCGCCAGCGCCGGCCAAGCAGTTCCCCATGGGGGCCGGTGACGGCCAGATCCTGGGGCCGCTGGTGTTGGTGAAAGGCCAGGATTCGCCCGTGGGCGAGCTCTAGGGCCTGCTGCAACGGTGCTGGGCAGCTCGCCCAGGCTTCGGCGAGGCGCTCGGGGGGAATCCGCAGGGGGTCGGGCCTGACGCCATCAAACTTTTCAGTGAGGGCCAGGAGGGCTTGGTCGCCGTAGCTGCGTACCTGCTCCAGGATGGCGTCCACCCGAGCCATTTCTTCGGTGAGCCTGCCGCCGCTGGTGCGCTCAGCAATCGCAGCGAGGCGCTCGGCGGCTTGGCCGCGATCCCGCAGGCAGGTGATCGAGAAGGTGGCAGGGCTGGCAACCACGGGACTTGCAGAGGGGGCAAGGTCCCTCAAGCTAAGCCGCCATTCCACTGACCCTGGCTTGGTTTGAAGCTAGGGGCGGCCTGAGGGTAGGATTTCCAATTGCTGAAAGATCGCCCGTCCGCCTGTGGCCAATAACAAGTCCTCGAAAAAGCGTATTGAGATTGCCGAGCGCAATCGCCTTCGCAACCGCACCTACAAGTCGGCCCTGCGCACCCTGGTGAAGCGCTGCTTCACCGCTGTGGCTGCCTACGGTCAGACCCCAGGCGAGGACTCCAAGTCCGCCGTGCAAACCAGCATGAGTGCCGCCTTCAGCAAGATCGATAAGGCTGTCAAAGTTGGCGTGCTGCACCGCAACACGGGAGCAAACCAGAAGTCCCGTCTGAGCGCCGCCGTCAAAAAGGCGATCGAGCCCGCGGCAGCTGCCCAAGCCTGAAGCAGGCCCTGCCCCGGCGTTCTTCGACCATTGCCCTGAGCCCATGGGCGATTCTCAATTCCCACAAGCCACCCTCCAGGACCCCAATCTCCAGGAATCCCCACCGCTAGTCGGAGGATCTCCTGGGGATTTTTGTCTTGTTGACAGCCATTGCCACATCGTCTTCCGCAATTTCGACGACGACATTGAGGAGGTAGCCGAGCGTTGGCGTCAAGCCGGGGTCAAGGCCCTGGTTCACGCCTGCGTTGAGCCTTCGGAAATCCCCGCGATCCGGGCCCTCGCGGATCGTTTTCCTGAAATGCGTTATTCGGTCGGGGTTCACCCGCTGGATACGGAGCATTGGCAGGCCGATACCCCTTCCGTGCTTAAGGCCGCTGCCCAGGCTGATGGCCGGGTGGTGGCCATCGGCGAGCTTGGGCTCGACCTGTTCCGCGACAAGAACCTGGAGGAGCAATTGGCGATGCTCCGGCCCCAACTGGATTTGGCGGTTGAGCTGGATTTGCCAGTCATCGTCCACTGCCGCGATGCGGCTGAGCCCATGCTCGAGGAGCTGCGAGGGAGAGCGGCCTCAGGTGCCTGTCCCCGGGGTGTGATGCATTGCTGGGGCGGCACGCCCGAGGAGATGGCTGAATTTTTAAGCCTCGGTTTTTACATCAGTTTCAGTGGCACCGTCACCTTCCCCAAGGCCGATGCCACCCATGCCTGCGCCCAACAGGTGCCGGCTGATCGCTTCTTGGTGGAAACCGATTGCCCCTTCCTGGCCCCGGTGCCCCGCAGGGGCAAGCGCAACGAGCCAGCCTTCGTGGCCTCGGTGGCAGAACGGGTGGCGGTGCTGCGTGGTGAAACCCTCACCCAGGTGGCCCATACCAGCAGCGCCAATGCGGCCCGCCTGTTTGGCCTGACGCTTCACACTGTATGATGTTTTATTGGCCTGGATGCGGAAGCGCTCCTTGTTGTCGACGCTTGCAGTCTTGAAGAAAACCCGCTAGGCGAGCCCTCCATGGGCGGCCGTTCCCAGTAATGGGGGCGGCTGTTTCTGTGGCCTCCCAGCGGGTTCGAGACCCTTGCCTCGACAGGCCTATTTATCCCACCAGTTCCTGCAGGTTGACCGCATGAGCAGCGCGATCCAGGTCGCTAAGACCGCTACGTACCTGCCCGACTTGGTCGAGGTACAGCGCGCGAGTTTCAAATGGTTCCTGGAGAAGGGCCTGATCGAGGAGCTAGAAAGCTTTTCCCCGATCACCGATTACACCGGCAAGCTGGAGCTGCACTTCATCGGTAGCGAGTACCGCCTGAAGCGCCCCCGCCACGATGTGGAAGAGGCGAAACGTCGTGATGCGACCTTCGCGTCCCAGATGTATGTGACCTGCCGTCTCGTTAACAAAGAGACCGGCGAGATCAAGGAGCAGGAGGTGTTCATCGGGGAGCTGCCCCTGATGACCGAGCGCGGCACGTTCATCATCAACGGCGCCGAGCGCGTGATTGTGAACCAGATCGTGCGTTCCCCTGGCGTCTATTTCAAGGACGAGCAGGATAAAAACGGTCGTAAGACCTTCAACGCCAGCCTCATCCCTAACCGGGGCGCCTGGCTGAAATTTGAAACCGACAAGAACGATCTGCTGCATGTGCGGGTCGACAAAACCCGCAAGATCAACGCCCACGTGTTGATGCGGGCGATCGGCCTGTCGGACAACGACGTTCTCGACAAGCTGCGCCACCCCGAGTACTACCAAAAATCGATCGAGGCCGCCAACGACGAGGGCATCTCTTCGGAAGACCAGGCCCTGCTTGAGCTCTACAAAAAGCTGCGTCCAGGTGAACCCCCGTCCGTGAGCGGTGGCCAAACCCTGCTGCACAGCCGTTTCTTTGACCCCAAGCGCTACGACCTCGGTCGGGTGGGTCGCTACAAAATCAACAAGAAGTTGCGTCTCACCATCCCCGATGCCGTGCGCACCCTCACCCCTGAGGACGTGCTCAGCACCATCGATTACCTGATCAATCTCGAGCTCGATGTTGGCGGCGCCAGCCTCGATGACATCGACCACCTCGGCAACCGTCGGGTGCGTTCGGTGGGCGAACTCCTGCAGAACCAGGTGCGGGTGGGCTTGAACCGCTTGGAGCGGATCATCAAAGAGCGCATGACCGTTGGGGAGACCGAATCCCTGACACCAGCCCAGTTGGTGAACCCCAAGCCCCTCGTGGCGGCGATTAAGGAGTTCTTTGGCTCCAGCCAATTGAGCCAGTTCATGGATCAGACCAATCCCTTGGCTGAGCTCACCCACAAGCGCCGCATCAGCGCCCTGGGTCCAGGCGGTTTGACCCGGGAGCGCGCCGGCTTTGCCGTGCGTGATATCCACCCCTCCCACTACGGCCGGATCTGCCCGATCGAGACTCCGGAAGGTCCCAATGCGGGTCTGATCGGCTCCCTGGCAACCCATGCCCGGGTTAACGAGTACGGCTTTATCGAAACCCCCTTCTGGAGGGTGGAGGACGGCATCGTCCTGAAGCAGGGCGATCCCCTCTACCTGGCGGCAGACCTCGAGGACGAGTGCCGGATTGCCCCCGGTGACGTGCCCACCGATGCCGAAGGCCGGATCACCTCGGATCTGGTGCCGGTGCGCTACCGCCAGGACTTTGAAAAAGTTCCGCCGGAGCAAGTCGACTACGTGCAGCTCTCACCGGTGCAGGTGATTTCGGTTGCGACCTCCCTGATCCCGTTCCTCGAGCACGACGACGCCAACCGGGCCCTGATGGGTTCGAACATGCAGCGTCAGGCTGTGCCGCTGCTCCGCCCGGAGCGTCCCCTGGTGGGCACCGGCCTGGAAACCCAGGTGGCCCGCGACTCCGGCATGGTTCCCATTACCCGGGTCAATGGCACGGTCACCTTTGTTGATGCCACCGCCATCGTCATCCGCGATGAGGAGGGCACCGACCACGTGCACCACCTGCAGAAGTACCAGCGCTCCAACCAGGACACTTGTCTCAACCAGCGTCCGATCGTCAGGCAAGGTGATCCTGTGATTGCCGGCCAGGTGTTGGCAGATGGTTCGGCGTGCGAGGGCGGTGAGATCGCCCTCGGCCAGAACGTGCTGATCGCCTACATGCCTTGGGAGGGCTACAACTACGAGGACGCGATCCTGCTCAGCGACCGTCTGGTCCATGACGATCTCTACACCTCGGTGCACATCGAGAAGTACGAGATCGAAGCCCGCCAGACCAAGCTTGGACCCGAAGAAATCACCCGGGAAATCCCCAATATTGCCGAGGAAAGCCTGGGCAATCTCGACGAGATGGGCATCATCCGCCTTGGTGCCTATGTGGAGAGCGGCGACATCCTTGTGGGCAAGGTGACCCCCAAGGGCGAATCCGACCAGCCCCCGGAAGAGAAGCTGCTGCGGGCCATCTTTGGCGAGAAGGCCCGCGATGTGCGCGACAACTCCCTGCGGGTGCCTGGCACCGAGCGCGGCCGTGTTGTGGACGTGCGCATCTACACCCGCGAACAGGGGGATGAGTTGCCGCCCGGCGCCAACATGGTGGTGCGGGTTTATGTGGCCCAGCGCCGCAAGATCCAGGTCGGCGACAAGATGGCCGGCCGCCACGGCAACAAGGGAATCATCAGCCGGATCCTGCCCCAGCAGGACATGCCCTACCTCCCCGATGGCACCCCCATCGACATCGTGCTCAACCCCCTGGGTGTGCCGAGCCGGATGAACGTGGGTCAGGTGTTTGAGTGCCTGATGGGTTGGGCTTCCTCCCACCTGGATTGCCGCGTCAAGGTGGTGCCTTTCGATGAAATGCACGGCCCCGAGAAGTCGAAGCAGACCGTGCAGACCTACCTCGAGGAGGCCGCCAGCCTCCCGGGTAAGGAATGGGTCTACAACCCTGACAACCCCGGCAAGATCCAACTCGTTGATGGGCGCAGTGGTGAGCCTTTTGACCAGCCCGTCACCGTGGGTTACGCCCACATCCTCAAGCTGGTCCACCTTGTCGACGACAAGATTCACGCCCGTTCCACCGGCCCCTACTCCCTTGTCACCCAGCAGCCCTTGGGTGGTAAGGCCCAGCAGGGCGGCCAGCGCTTGGGTGAGATGGAAGTCTGGGCCCTTGAGGCCTATGGAGCCGCTTACACCTTGCAGGAATTGCTCACCGTCAAATCCGACGACATGCAAGGCCGCAACGAGGCCCTCAACGCCATCGTCAAGGGCAAGCCGATTCCCCGCCCGGGAACGCCGGAATCGTTCAAGGTGCTTATGCGTGAGCTCCAATCGTTGGGTCTCGACATCGCCGTCTATACCGACGCCGGTGAAGAAGTGGATCTGATGCAGGACGTCAATCCCCGCCGCAGCACCCCCAGCAGGCCCACCTATGAATCCCTCGGCGTCGCGGACTACGACGACGACTGATCGCTGAATAGCCCCTCTCTCTCGATCTCCGCGCGCCCCAACCCCGATGTCTAACAGCAACCTCCGCACCGAAAACCACTTCGATTACGTCAAGATCACGCTCGCTTCCCCCGAGCGGATCATGCAGTGGGGGCAGCGCACCCTGCCCAATGGCCAGGTGGTGGGTGAGGTTACCAAGCCTGAAACCATCAACTACCGCACGCTCAAGCCAGAAATGGACGGGCTGTTTTGCGAAAAAATCTTTGGTCCCTCCAAGGATTGGGAATGCCATTGCGGTAAGTACAAACGGGTGCGTCACCGCGGCATCGTCTGCGAGCGCTGCGGAGTCGAGGTCACCGAAAGTCGGGTGCGTCGTCACCGGATGGGCTTCATCAAACTGGCGGCCCCGGTGTCCCACGTTTGGTATCTGAAGGGGATCCCCAGCTATGTGGCGATCCTGCTCGATATGCCCCTGCGGGATGTGGAGCAAATTGTTTACTTCAACTGCTATGTGGTGCTCGATCCGGGCGATCACAAAGATCTCACCTACAAGCAGCTGCTCACCGAAGACGAGTGGCTGGAGATTGAAGATCAGATCTATGCCGAAGATTCGGAGATCGAAAACGAGCCCGTTGTCGGTATCGGTGCCGAGGCCCTCAAGCAACTGCTTGAGGACATCGAGCTGAATGAAACCGCCGAGCAGCTGCGCGAAGACATCGCAGCTAGCAAGGGGCAGAAACGCGCCAAGCTGATCAAGCGCCTGCGCGTGATCGACAACTTCATCGCCACCGGCGCCCGTCCTGACTGGATGGTGTTGGATGTGATCCCCGTGATCCCACCTGATCTGCGCCCGATGGTGCAGCTCGATGGTGGTCGGTTTGCCACCAGCGATCTCAACGACCTCTATCGCCGGGTGATCAACCGGAACAACCGCCTCGGTCGTCTTCAGGAGATTTTGGCCCCCGAAATCATTGTCCGCAACGAAAAGCGGATGCTGCAGGAGGCCGTCGATGCCCTGATCGATAACGGCCGCCGGGGCCGCACCGTGGTGGGCGCCAACAATCGGGCGCTTAAGTCTCTTAGCGACATCATCGAAGGCAAGCAGGGTCGCTTCCGCCAGAACCTCCTGGGTAAGCGGGTCGACTACTCCGGCCGTTCAGTGATCGTTGTCGGACCGAAGCTGAAAATGCACCAGTGCGGCTTGCCCAAGGAGATGGCCATTGAGCTGTTCCAGCCGTTCGTGATCCATCGCCTGATTCGCCAGAACATCGTCAACAACATCAAGGCGGCGAAGAAACTGATCCAGCGCGCTGACGACGAGGTGATGCAGGTGCTTCAGGAGGTGATCGAAGGTCACCCCATCCTGTTGAACCGGGCCCCAACCCTGCACCGTTTGGGGATTCAGGCCTTCGAACCGAAGCTGGTCGATGGCCGGGCAATCCAACTGCACCCGTTGGTGTGCCCAGCCTTCAACGCTGACTTCGACGGTGACCAGATGGCCGTCCACGTGCCCCTGGCGATCGAAGCCCAAACGGAGGCCCGCATGCTGATGCTGGCCAGCAACAACATCCTGTCCCCGGCCACGGGTGAGCCGATCATTACCCCGTCCCAGGACATGGTGCTTGGCGCCTATTACCTGACGGCCGAGCAGCCCGGTTCCATAAAGCCGGACTTCGGTGACCGGGCCAAAACCTATGCGGGCTTGGAAGATGTGATTGAGGCTTTCGATGAGAAGCACGTCACCCTGCACGACTGGGTTTGGGTGCGCTTCAACGGCGAAGTTGAAAGCGATGACGAAGACAAGCAGCCCCAGAAGGAAGAAACTCTCAGTGATGGCACCCGCATTGAGCAATGGCTCTTCCGCCGGGACCGCTTCGATGAAGAGGGTGGCTTGATTAGCCGTTACCTCCTCACCACGGTGGGTCGGGTGGTGATCAACCACACGATCCTTGACGCAGTGGCTGCGTCCTGACGATTGCCGTCCAGGCAGATCCTTTCTTTCTCTTTCTTCCGTTTTTCACCCGCGCGCAGCCATGACCGCCACCCCAGCCAAGAAAACCAAAAAGATTTCCAAAAAGGCCGCTGCAGAATTGGCTGCTGCCGAAGCTGAAGCCAAGGCCAAGCAAGGCAATGGCCCGTTGAGCAAGCAGGCACCCCCCTTCCGCAACCGGGTGATCGACAAGAAGGCCCTGCGCAATCTCGTGGCCTGGGCCTACAAGCACCACGGCACGGCGGCCACGGCATCCATGGCCGATGAGCTCAAGGACCTGGGCTTCCACTACGCCACCCAGGCAGCGGTTTCGATCTCCGTCGACGACCTGCGCATCCCTGGCGATAAGGCTGCCCTGCTGGCAGAAGCGGAAGAGCAGATCACCGAAACCGAAGAGCGTTATCGCCTTGGCGAAATCACCGAGGTGGAACGCCACACCAAGGTGATCGACACCTGGACTGAAACAAACGAGCGCCTGGTGGCCGCGGTTCGCCGTAATTTCAACGAGAACGATCCACTCAACTCGGTGTGGATGATGGCCAACTCGGGTGCTCGGGGCAACATGTCCCAGGTGCGTCAGCTGGTGGGCATGCGCGGCCTGATGGCCAACCCCCAGGGCGAAATCATCGACCTTCCGATCCGCACCAACTTCCGTGAAGGCCTCACGGTGACCGAGTACGTGATCTCCTCCTACGGCGCCCGGAAGGGCCTGGTGGATACGGCCCTACGCACCGCTGACTCGGGTTACCTCACCCGCCGTTTGGTGGACGTGGCCCAGGACGTGATTGTGCGCGAAGACGATTGCGGCACCACCCGTTGTATTCCCATCGATGCCGATGAGAAGGGCAAGTTCGCCAGCAAGTTGGTCGGCCGCCTAGCCGCTGAGCTGGTGCAGGACGAAAACGGTGAAACCCTCGTGGAGCGCGATGGCGAAATCGACCCGCCCCTATCCCGCCGGATTGAGGCTGCCAACGTCAAGACCGTGAAGGTGCGCTCACCGCTCACCTGCGAGGCTTCCCGCTCGGTGTGCCGCAAGTGCTACGGCTGGGCCCTGGCCCACAACCAGCTCGTTGACCTCGGCGAAGCCGTGGGCATCGTGGCTGCCCAATCCATTGGTGAGCCCGGTACCCAGCTCACCATGCGGACCTTCCACACCGGTGGTGTGTCGACCGCAGAATCCGGCGTGGTGCGCTCCCTGTTGGAAGGGGTTGTGGAGTTCGGGCCCAAGGCCCGGGTGCGGGCTTTCCGGACCCCCCACGGTGTGGAAGCCCAGGTGGCTGAAACGGATTTCAGCTTGACCCTCAAGCCTTCCGGCAAGGGCAAGCCCCAAAAAATCGATATCACCAGCGGCTCGATCCTGTTCGTCGCCGACGGTGACACGGCCCTTGCTGACACGATCCTCGCCCAGATTGCCGCCGGCGTGGCCGTCAAGAAGAGCGTTGAGAAGGCCACCAAGGACGTGATCTGTGATCTGGCTGGTCAGGTCAGTTACGAAGACGCCATCCAGCCCAAGGAATCCACTGACCGCCAGGGCAACATCACCCTGAAGGCCCAGCGTTTGGGGCGGATGTGGGTGTTCAGCGGCGACGTTTACAACCTGCCCCCCAATGCCCTTCCCGTGATTCAGGGCACCAAGGCTGTCACCACCGGCGAGGTGTTGGCGGAGAGCCGTCTGGTGAGTGAGTACGGCGGTGCCGTTCGTCTGCGTGAGTCCGCTGGAGACTCCCGCGAAGTTCAGATCGTGACCGCCAGCCTCACCCTGAAGGACTGCAAGCTCCAGGGCGAATCCACCCACTCCGGTGAGCTGTGGCACCTCGAGGGCAAGGACAACATTCGCTATCGCCTCAACACCATTCCTGGCAGCAAGATTGGTAACGGCGAGGTCATCGCCGAACTCAACGATGACCGTTTCCGTACGACGACCGGTGGCACCGTCAAGTTTGCCCCTGGCCTGTCCATCAAGAAAGCCCGGAGTGCCAAAAACGGCTACGAGGTGAACAAGGGCGGCACCCTGCTGTGGATTCCCCAGGAAACCCACGAGATCAACAAGGACATCTCCCTGTTGATGATCGAAGACGGTCAGTGGATCGAAGCCGGCACTGAGGTTGTCAAGGACATCTTCAGCCAAACCGCTGGCATCGTGACGGTGACCCAGAAGAACGACATTCTTCGCGAAATCATTGTTCGCTCCGGCAAACTTCACCTCGTTTCCGACACCAAAACCATTGCCCGTTTCGCCGACGGCAAGATGGTGAATCCGGGCGAAGAGATCGCTAAGGGCCTGAAGGCTGAGGCGATGGTCTTCGTGGAAGCCGTCGATACCCCTGAAGGTGGCGCCCTACTGCTTCGTCCGGTTGAGGAGTACGCCATTCCCGATGCGGCCCACCTCCCCGAGTTGTCCACCGTCAAGCAAAGCGGTGGTCCTTCCCTGGGCTTGAAGGCCACCCAGCGCCTGGCCTTTAAGGACGGTGAGTTGATTAAGTCTGTGGAAGGTGTGGAACTCCTGCGCACCCAGCTGATTCTCGATACTTACGACACCACACCGCAGATGACGGTGGATGTGGAGGCCGTGGCCGACAAGCGCGCCAAGACGATTGAGCGTCTTCAGCTCACGATTCTTGAGTCGCTGCTGGTCCGCCGGGACACCCTCTCGGATGCCAGCCACGGTTCCACCCACACCGACCTCCAGGTAGAAGACGGCATCAGCGTCAAGAAGGGCGACGTAGTCGCTACCACCCAGATCCTTTGCAAGGAAGACGGTGTCCTGCAAATCCCCGAGCAGGTTGAGGGCGAGCCGATTCGCCGTTTGATCGTCGAACGGGATTCCGATACCCGCATGATTGACCTGGGCTCGGTCCAACCTGGGGTGAAGGTCGACCAGCGCATCGTCGATGGTGATCTGCTGGCGAAGGGTGTGCCATCTCCTTGCTGCGGGCAGGTGGAAGCCATCGATGCCAACACCATCACCATCCGCCTTGGCCGTCCCTACATGGTCTCGCCCGATTCGGTGCTCCACGTCCGTGATGGTGAATTGGTGCAACGGGGTGACAGCTTGGCCTTGCTGGTGTTTGAACGCCAGAAGACCGGCGACATTGTTCAGGGTCTGCCCCGTATTGAAGAACTGCTGGAAGCCCGCCGTCCCCGGGAATCCACAATCCTCTGCCGCAAGAGCGGCACCGTGCAGATCAAGCAGGGTGATGACGACGACTACCCCACCGTGTCGGTCATTGAGCACGACGATGTCGTGACCGATTACCCGATCCTGTTAGGCCGCAACGTCATGGTTAGCGATAGCCAGCAGGTCCATGCAGGTGAGTCCCTCACCGACGGTCCGATCAATCCCCACGAGCTGCTCGAGTGCTACTTCGAAGATCTGCGCAGCCGTAAGCCCACGATGGATGCGGCCCAAGAGGCGATCTCCAAGCTGCAGTTCCGGATGGTGACCGAAGTGCAGAACGTGTACAAGTCCCAGGGCGTGGCGATCGACGACAAGCACATCGAAGTGATTGTGCGCCAGATGACCAGCAAGGTCCGCATCGAAGATGCGGGAGACACCACCCTGCTGCCCGGTGAGCTCATCGAGCTGCGCCAGGTGGAACAGGTGAACTCCGCCATGGCGATCACCGGTGGCGCCCCAGCCGAATTCACCCCGGTGCTGCTGGGTATCACCAAGGCCTCGCTGAACACCGACAGCTTCATTTCGGCGGCCTCCTTCCAGGAGACCACCCGGGTGCTGACAGAGGCGGCAATCGAGGGCAAGAGCGATTGGCTGCGGGGCCTCAAGGAAAACGTGATCATTGGTCGCCTGATTCCTGCTGGCACCGGCTTTAGTGGTTTCGAAGAGGAGCTCCGGGCTGAGGCAGGTCCCCATCCCGACATCCTTGAGGAAGACGGCATGGGCTATCGCCGCATGCAGAACCTGCGTCCCGACTACACCGTCGAGATGCCGGCTCCCTCGGCTTCGATGGCCGTGCTCGACGATCCATCCGATGAGGATTTGGTGGCGACGCGCAGCCGCCATGGCATTGAAGCCACTGCCAGCGGCAGCGCCGCCTTCACCCGCCCGGTGGTGGAGGAAGGCCTGGAAGAAGAGCTGATTGCCGATCCTGCAGCCCTCGAGGGTCTGCAGGAAGAAGGTCTGCTCACCGATGAGTAAGGTCACCACCACAAGCTTGGGCACTCCCGTGCCCCAGCGCCGGTTGCCGAGCTATGGCTTCCACACCCACACTGAGCTCTTCAATGGCCGTATGGCCATGCTCGGATTCATTGCCCTTCTGGCGGTGGAGTGGTATTTGGGGCATGGCCTCCTGATTTGGTGAGCTCCCCATCCGGGGCCCGTCCCCTGTTGGGGATGGGCCTTTCGTCGTTAGAGCAGTGGGCCCAATCCCAAGGCCAGGCGGCCTTCCGAGGCCGCCAACTCCACGATTGGCTCTATGCCAAAGGGGCCCGCAGCCTGGAAGCGATTTCGGTTTTGCCGAAGGATTGGCGCGCCCAGCTCCAGGCCCAGCCCCCCGAGGGCGGCGGCGATTGGATTGGCCGTTCCAGCGAGTTGCACCGCAGCGTGGCCCGTGATGGCACAACCAAGTTGCTGCTGGGTACGGCCGATGGCCTCACCCTCGAAACCGTGGGCATCCCGGCTACCGATCGGTTGACCGTTTGCGTCAGCAGCCAGGTGGGCTGCCCGATGGCCTGCCGCTTTTGTGCCACGGGTAAGGGGGGCCTGCAGCGCTCGTTGGCGGTGCACGAGATCGTGGACCAGGTGCTGAGCGTGCGCGAGGTGATGGATCAGCGCCCTAGCCATGTGGTGTTCATGGGCATGGGTGAGCCCTTGCTCAACATCGATGCGGTGCTTGCAGCGATCGACTGTCTTTGCACGGATTTGGGCATGGCCCAACGGCAGATCACGGTCAGCACGGTTGGCGTACCCAAGACCCTGCCCACCCTGGCTGAACGGGCCTTGGAGCGGCTGGGGCGCGCCCAGTTCACCTTGGCCGTGAGCTTGCATGCCCCCGACCAGCGGTTGCGTGAGGAGCTCATCCCTACGGCCCATGCCTACCCTCTGGAGGCGTTGCTCGAGGATTGCCGCCGCTATGTCGCCATCACGGGGCGTCGGGTCAGTTTTGAGTACATCCTGTTGGGCGGTCTCAACGACCGCCCCCAGCATGCCGAGGCCCTGGCCCAGTTGCTGCGAGGGTTTCAGAGCCATGTGAATCTGATCCCTTACAACCCGATCGAGGAGGAGGAATTCCAGCGGCCTACGCAAGAGGCGGTGGCTGCCTTTAAGGCTGGTTTGGAGCGGCGCCATGTGGCCGTGAGTGTGCGCGCTAGCCGCGGGCTTGATGCCGACGCTGCCTGCGGCCAGCTGCGCCGTCGCTTCGGGGACACGCTCCAGGCGGCTTAGCTGGGTTTAGGTGGCATCGCGGAGGGGATCAAACGCCCCCCGGCAGCCCTCGCCGTTCCAGGGCACAAGCTTGGCCATGAGCAGGAAGGCCGGCACGGCCGCCAGGGCTGTGGCGAGAAAGTATGCGCTCCAGCCCACCTGGGCTGCTAGCCAGCCCGAGGGCAGGGCCAGCAGGGTACGGCTGAAGGCGTAGACCCCCGAGAGAAGGGCGTACTGGGTGGCGGAAAACCGCGGGTTGCACAGGCTCATGAGCAGGGCCACGAACCCGGCGCCCACCATGCCGCTGGAGATGTTCTCAAGGCTCACCGCTGCCATGAGAGCGGGCAGGCCGCCGCCAAAGCGGGCCAGGGCTGCGTAGCCCAGGTTGCCGGCGGCTCCCACCAGGGCAAAGAGCCACAGGCAGCGGTTCATGCCCAGCCGGGCGAACAGCATGCCGCCGATCACGGTGCCGACCATGGTGGCGGCGATGGCCCAGCCGCCGTCAAGTAGGCCGATCTGGGCATCGCTAAAGCCCGCCTGCTTCAGAAAGACAATCGAGAGGGCGGCCAGCAGGCCATCGGGCCAGCGGTAGAGCAGCACGAGCAACAAAACCCATGGGGCCTGGTTCCCACCCGTGCGGCGCAGGAATTCCCGGGCGGGGCCCACCACCGCCTGGCGCAGGCTGGTGACGGGATGCTGCACCGGCACAAGGGTGGGAGCGCCCAGGGTGAAGGGCACAACCATCAGGATCAGGGCGGCACAGCCCGCGAAGGCGGCCGGCCAGCCGAAGCGGCCAGCCAGCAGGAAGCCGCCCGAGCTCACCAGCAACATGCCGGTGCGATAGGCGAAGTTGTGGGTGGCAGCCCCCTGGCCGCGCTCCTCCTCCGGCAGCAGGTCTGTTCGATAGGCATCGATCACGATGTCCTGGGTGGCACTGGCGGTGGCTAAGACCAGGGCCAGCAGGGTGATCAGCCCAAGTCGCCCTGGCGTGGGTGCCTTGGTGGCGACCACGGCAAGCACCAGCAGGACAACCACCAAGGCAACTTGCAGCACCACCATCCACCCCCTACGGCGATCGGGCCGGGCGATGGGCCAACGATCCAGGAGCGGAGCCCAGAGGAACTTGAAGGCATAGGGCAGTCCAGCGAGCTGGGGGATCACCCCGATCAGCTCCAGGGGGACGCCACTGCTGGCCAGCCAGCCCTGCAGCAATTTGCCGCCCATGTTCAAGGGCGCCCCACTGGCCAGGCCTTCGGCGGCCACGGCCACCAACCGTTGCCGTTCACTTCCCGGCGCTGGAGCGGCTACGGCGGCTTTGGCTGGCTCGCTGGCAGGGCTAATGGCCATCAAAAAGGGATAGGCATCGAGGCGAACGCTAGGGGGGCGGCTTGCCGTCAGAATGGTTCGCACTGATGGTGACCTGTGCAGTTTTTTCGCTCCACCCTCTTGCCAGCGGCCATCGTGCTGCTGTTTGGCTTGGCCCTGTTTGCGGTGAGTGCTCGCATTTGGTTGCCCGGTGATATGGCCGCACCGGCACCGATCAGTTGAGCCCCTGTCGTGACTGATCTCCAGCCCAATCTGTCGGTATCGCTTGGGCGCTCGGGCCCCTTCGATGAGAGCCCCCAGGAGCTTTACCTCGACCTCGACGTGCTGGCCCAGGAGCTCGCCCAAGAGTTGTTGGGCGATCCCCTCGATGCGCTCGACAGCAGCGATCCTGAGGCGGCTGATGTGGCTGCTGAATGCGATCTGGGCCTTTCCTTATTGGTGGGTGACCACGACCAGCGGATGCAGGGGCTGCGCATCTTTTGTGAGCACCGGGATCCCAGGGCCCTGCCCCTGTTGCTGCCGTTGCTTGGGGCCCCATGCCCGATCGTGCGGATGAGCGCGGTCTACGCCTTGGGCCGTAACCCCAGTCCCCTGGCTGTTCAAGATCTGCTGGGCCTGCTGGCATCCGACGACAACGGCTATGTACGCAAGGCTGTGGCCTGGAGCTTGGGGAGTTACCCCGATGCCCCCGTGCTCAACCCCCTGACCCGTTCCCTCCAGGTGGATATCGCTGCCGTGCGGCTCTGGGCGGCCAGCTCCTTGGCGGAAGCGGGGAGTACGGGCCCGGCCAAGGCCGATCCCGCCGCGGCCCAGCTGCTGTTGAGTTTGCGGATTGATACTGAGCCTGCGGTGCGCTCGAACAGCGCCTGGGCCCTGGGGCGGCTCTATCCCGACTTGGTTGAACCGCGGCAGCAGGTCTTGGTGGAAAGCCTGCTCCACGCCATGCTCAATGACATGGAATCGAGTGTGCGCGATGAGGCCCGCTTGGCCTTGGAACAGCTCGAGCAACCCGAGGTTTTGGAACGCCTCCAGACGCTCGTGGATGAAGGCTTGCTGGCTTGAGCTCAAGGGCCGGCAACCACCGCTAGCATCGATGCACTCTGGTTTGGCGTGGGATGGCACAACAAACCATCCGCTTCCGGATCCATTCCGGTGGCAGGGTGCAAGAGCTCGTAGAGGGGGTTCAGGGAGAGGGTTGCCAGCAACTCACCGAACGCATTGAGGCCCGACTTGGATCTGTCCAGCAGCGCCAAAGCACGTCTGAGGCGTTCCTCCCGAAGGCAGTGAACCAAGAAACCGCCCTTGGGGCAATTCCCGCCCTTACTCAAGTTTTACCCCCCAGTTCCGCTAACGACACCCCGACAGCCTGAGCCCATGTCCCACTTCACCACCGTCAAGACCGAACTTCGCGACCGCCAGGCGCTGGTTGAGGCCCTCTCCGATTTGGGCCATGCTCCCGAAGTTGGTGCTCTCCAGGTGCGTGGCTACCGGGGTCAGACCGTCACGGCTGAGTTGGCGGTTTGCCAAGGCAACGGGGCCGACATTGGCTTCCGGCTCAACCCCGCCACGGGCAGTTATGAGTTGGTGACCGATTTAGATCTCTGGAGCCAGGCCGTTCCCGTGGAGCGTTTTTTGGCCCAGCTCAGCCAGCGCTACGCCCTGCGCACCATTTTGGCCGCCACAGCCGAAGAGGGCTTCCAGGTGAGTGAGCAAACCGACCACAACGACGGCAGTATTGAGCTGGTAGTGACCCGCTGGGTCTGACCGTGGACCCCCTGCTGCCGGATCCCAGCCTGGCCTTTGCCCCTGGCCATGGGGCTAGCTCACCCCGCCCCAATGGCTTTGAGCCCTTGCTGGGAGGAGCGCTGCGGGAAAAAGCTGTCTGGGTGGATGAGGCGGTCTGCATTGGCTGTCGCTATTGCTCCCACGTGGCCAGCCATACCTTCGTGGTGGAACCGGATTGGGGTCGCTCCCGAGCCATCCGCCAAGACGGTGACAGCACCGAGCTCATCCAAGAGGCGATCGACACCTGTCCCGTGGATTGCATCCACTGGGTGGCCTACGGGGCCTTGCCGGAACTTGCATCCCAATTGGCCCAGCAGGTCATCCACCCCTTGGGGTTGCCCCAGCCCGCCAGGCTCAAGCGCACCCTGCCGCGACCATGAGGGTGCCCACCCGCCGTTTTGGCCGCACGGGCCTGGCCATGCCGGTGTTGTCGTTGGGCGGGATGCGCTTTCAACAGAGCTGGAGTGATCTCCCTGCCGATGCGATCACGGCGGAGAGTCAGGCCAACCTGCGGGCCACCCTGGAGAAAGCGGTGGCAGCTGGTTTTCACCACATCGAAACCGCTCGTCACTACGGCACCTCCGAGCACCAGTTGGGCACGGTGCTGGAGCAGGTGAGCGATCCCCAGCGGATCTTGCAAACCAAGGTGCCGCCCAATCCCGACCCTGGGGTGTTTGAAGCCGAACTGCAAACCAGTTTTGAGCGCTTGGGCCTGGCGGTTGGTGGGCGGTTGGATTTGCTGGCGATTCACGGCATCAACCTCGAGGAGCATCTCCACCAGACCCTCCGCCCTGGGGGATGCCTGGAGGTGGTTCGCCGTTGGCAAGCAGAAGGCCGCATTGGCCATGTGGGCTTTTCCACCCATGGCTCCCTGGCGTTGATCGAAGCGGCCATCGCCACGGATCAATTCGATTTCATCAACCTGCATTGGTATTTCATTCGCCAGGACAACCGTCCGGCGATTGATCGGGCCTTGGCCCATGACATGGGTGTGTTTGTGATCAGCCCCACCGACAAGGGTGGTCATCTGCATAGCCCTTCAGCGCGGATGGCTGAGCTGTGCGCGCCGCTGCATCCCATCGTTTTCAACGACCTGTTTTGCCTCTCCGCCCCAGGGATTCACACGATCAGTGTGGGGGCTGCCCACCCAGGTGATTTGGATGCCCATCTCGAGGCTGTGGCGCTGTTGGATGGGGCCGTCGGCCTGGTGCCGCCCATCGTGGAACGGTTGGAGCAGGCCCGCAGGGAGGCCTTGGAAGGGGCGTTGGGTGAGACCTGGTTGGCCACCTGGCAGCAGGGTCTGCCCGAGTGGGCGGATACCCCCGGCGAGATCAACCTGCCGGTGCTGCTGTGGCTGCACAATTTGTTGGTCGCTTGGGATCTCGAGGGCTATGCCAAGGCTCGCTACGGCTTGATGGGCCAGGGCGGCCATTGGTTTCCCGGCGCGAATGCCGATGCTTTCGCGCCCACTGCTTTGGAGGCCGATGGGGCTTCCCCTGCCCCAGGCGGTGGTGTTGATGAAGCCCAGTTGCGTGGCGTCCTCTCGGGCAGTCCCTGGGCGGCTGAAATCCCGGCCATTTTGCGGCAGCTCAAGGCCCGGCTGGGCGGTCAAACGGTGCAGCGATTGACCAGTACCTAGCCAGGGGGCTGGGGTGGGGCGCCGAGGGGTTGTTTGCTGGGTATGCCAACGGCCCGCGGATAGGTTTTCGGGCAGGGCCCGAGCGGCTTCAACACCAGGGCGTGGCGGATGCCTTTGCCCCCGGGTAAGTCGCGTTTGCGGCACTGTTCAACCCCTGCGTTGAGGGGAAGGCAGGCCTTCTCCAGGCTGTCTTGGTCGCTCGGATCCCATTGGCCCCGGTAAAGAAGTGCTCGGCCCTGGGGATTCAGCAGCGGCACCAGGTATTCAGCAACCACAGGCGCACTTGCGACGGCCCGGGCCATCGCCCAATCGAACTGGCCGCGGCAGGTTCGACCGCGGCCAGTTTGCTCAATGCGTTCGCAGCGCACGCTCACCCGATCAGCCAGGCCCAGCTCCAGGGCCATGGCCCTGACCGCTTCCACTTTGCGACCCACGGAATCCACCAGGGTGAGTTGGGCCTGGGGCAGGGCAATGGCCACGGCGAGTCCGGGAAAGCCTCCACCGGTACCGACGTCGATCAGGTGCAGGGCCTCCTCTGGCGAACGTTGCAGCAGGGGAACCAGGGGCCAGAGGCTGTCGAACACCTGGGAAATCCAGTAGTCGTCACCTTCAACCAGGCGGGTGAGGTTGAGGCGACTGTTCCAGGTGCGGAGCTGCTCCTGCAGGGCTAGGAACAGCCGCTCCTGGACGGCAGAGGGGGCCCAGCCGAGCTCTTGCCAGAGGGCGTGGTGATCATGGGCCATCCACTCAGGCGGCAGCGGTGATCTTCCTAGGATCCCCCAGCCTGGGTTCGGGCCCTGTGACAAGCCTGCAACTGCCATCGCTACCTGCCAGCTACTACGCCCTGCTGGAGGTGGCGCCGGAGGCTACCACCGAGGAGCTGCGCCAGGCCTTCCGCACCCTGAGCAAGCGCTATCACCCCGATACCACCAGCCTGCCGCCGGTTGAGGCCGCCGCCGCCTTTCAGCAGCTACAGCAGGGGTATGGGGTGCTCAGTGATCCCCTCTCCCGCCAGCGGTACGACGCTGAGCTGTTGGCCCTGCGCCAGATGCTGCTGGCCCAGGCTTCCCTTTGGCCCTCGTCCCCCCTGCCATCGGCCAGGCCAGTCCAGGGGGCAACCCGGAGGCCCCTATCCGGCGGCGAGTGGCTGGCACTTTTACTCTTGGGGGGCACATTGCTGCTGAGCTTGGCCCTAGGCCTGGGCTTGGCTTGGCTGAGGGGAGAGGTTTGAGATGGCGACACCACCAACATCAGAGGCGCTGACCCCAGAAGAGCCCACGTCAGAGACCCCCCTGTATCACCATCCCCTGCCGGCCCTGGAGGCCTGGTTGGCGTCGATCGGTGCCCAGCAACAGCGTTCCCAACCCTGCTGTTGGGATCTCCATGGCCCCGAATGGAGTGCCCAGATTGAGTTGGAGGTGGAGGAGTTAAAGGTGAGTTGGCACAACGAAGGCCGGGTGAGCGTGAGGCATTTCCCCTATGGCTTGTCCCGCTCGGATGCGGAGGCGGCGATTCTGGCGGGCCCCTAACGGGCCGGTCGCCCCATGGGCAGCGTTAACGGCAGAGCTCGGTGCGGTCTTCCTGTTGGGTCGATAGGGGACCGCAACTCACCCAGCGCACCAACCGAATTTCCACATCGGTGAAGGCCACAAAGATGCCTCCGCAGAGGAGAACAAGAAAAGCGGAAATCAACCAGGTTTGTTTGTTCACAGGGAGTTGGCGATTGCCGTCAGTGCTGTGGCCAATGTATGGGCCAGGCCTTGACTTTGCCATTGGCGCTCGAGCGCTTGGGCATCGAGGCGATCGAGATGGGGGAGTTGGGCGAGCACGGGAGCCCCGGAGAGCTCGGCCAGGGTGCGGGGGTTGTCGGGGTGGGGTGGGCCGTTGAGCACGAGCCCCAGCAGGGGGATGTTTCGATGGCGCAGGGCCTCCACGGAGAGCAGGGTGTGGTTCAAGGTGCCCAAGCCACTGCGGGCCACCAGCACGACTGGCAGTTGCCACTGGGCTATTTGCTCGATTTGAAGCCAGTCCCGCCGCAGTGGCACGAGCAGCCCCCCTGCTGTTTCGACCACCAAAGGCCCCGCAACCTTGGGGAGGGCAAGGCGCTTTGGTTCGATGCGTCGGCCGTCCAGTTCGGCGGCCCAGTGGGGAGAAACGGGGTTATTGAGCCTGTAACTCTCCGGGCAAATGCGCTCAGCCGGAAGACCAAGCAGGGCTTGGATCCAGCCACTGTCGCCGCCGTGCTCGATGCCGCTTTGCACCGGCTTCCAGTAGTGGGCGCCAAGCCCCTGTACGAGCAGGGCGCTCACCACGGTTTTGCCCACATCGGTATCGGTGCCGCAAACAACCAGCTGGGGAGGGAGTGCTTGTCTCGTGTCTTGACCCGTGCCCATGTAAGTGCCCGTTTTCATGTTTTGGCCTGATGTCATGGCGTCATCCTTTGGCCCACCAGCAGCACCACCTCCCAGCCCAGGGTTCCCCCCGCGGGCCAGTGCTGCAGGAGCCGGCGCAGTTGGCTGGGATGGAGGGGCTTTTGCCTGCTGGCGGAGGCCCCGAGCTGTCGGACGTCGCGCAGGAAGGTGAGGCCATTGCCGCAGGGCTGGGTGAACCGCAGCGGCTGGCAGGTGTGCATCAGCAGATGGCGCCGTGCTGCGGCAACCAGGCCCTTGGCGCTCGGTAAGGCCAGCCCGGTAAAGGGCACCTGGGCGGCCGCGGCGGCCTGATGCCATTGGGGAAAACTCCCCGCCGTGGGCACGGCTAAGGCCAGCCAGCCCCTGGGGCGGAGCGCTGAGCACCAGAGCTCGAGTTGCTGGATGGGGTCGTCCAGCCATTGCAAGGCAAAGCTGGAGGTGAGCAGGGCGGGTTGTTCGAGTTCGCTGGGTAGCCCCGCGTTGAGATCCCAGAGCAGCGCGCCCTGGGCCTTGGCGATGGGATTGCACGCCAGCAATTCGGGGCAGAAATCGACTTGTAGCAAGGATGGATTGGCCTGGGCGTTGACCTCTTGGAGGGCCTGGGCCTGCTCCCTGAGGGCTTGGCCCACCAGGCCGCTGCCGGCGCCAAGGTCGGCCCAGGCACCCGGCGGCAGGGGGAGGGAGAGGCAATGGCGGGCCAGGCGCCAGGCGATGGCCCGTTGCAGCTTGGCGTGGCCGTTGTAGTGGTCGGCTTGCCGGCCAAAGCGGTGCCGCACCTGCTGGCTAAAAATCTGGCTGCTCATCCCAGGGGCTCGAGCCAAGCCAGGGCCATGGGGAGCACTGGGCTGCCTAGGAAGCAGTGCCCCGCCCCCTGCAGGGTGATCCGATCCGCCTGGGGCAACCAGGCTGCCAGGGCTTCGGAGGCTTCCCGGGCCAGGATTTGGTCAGAACCTGCCTCCACCAGTAGGACCCGGGCCTGGTGGGGGAAGCCATCCGGTAGCCCGGAGGTGTGGGCGAGGGCATCGAGGTCGCGGGTGAGCCGCTGGCGACCGATCGCCGAGAGACCCGAGTCAAAAGGGGTTGGGGTTAACAGCGCCGGATCCGCCGGAGCGGCTGCCCGGGCGAGGAAGTCGGCCAGCATGGTTTCGCCCCGGTTGCTGCGCAGTTGCCCAGCCATCGCCTCGACGGCCAAGCGCAGGCGCCGGCCCGCCTTGCCCTCGGGAATGAAGCGGCCAAAGCTGGCCAGGAGCACAACCGCATCGGCTTCGGACAGCACCTCAGCTGGCAGCAGGTGGATTCCCATGGAATGGGCGATCACCACCCGTCGCTGGCTGGCGTTGGGGGGGGCTTCGTTCCAGTGGGGTTCGACCTGGCCCAGGTAGCCGTAGCCCCTGTCGCCGCTTTGCCAGGACCAACCCCGGGATTGGCAGGTCTGTTGCCATGGGGCCCAGCCGTGGCTGTCGCCGGCCCATCCGTGCATCGCAATCAATTGCATGGTCGCTCCGGTGGGTCCCCCAGGGCCTGGATCAGCCGCTCCAGACTGCCCTGCGGCAGATCGTGGCGCAGCACCAGCCTCAACCTTGCCGTGCCTTCGGGCACGGTGGGCGGCCGAATGGCTACGGTGAGCAGGCCTGCTGTTTCCAGATGCTGTTGCAGGGTGAGGGTGGCGCGGTCGCTGCCCACCAACAAGGGCAGGATCGGTCCTGTGCCGGGGGGGCGGGGCCAACCGGCAGCTTCTAGGCCATCGCGCCAGCGCTTGGCGCGCGCGAGCAGGGCTAGAGCGGTGCTGGGGTTGGCTTGCATCTGGGCAAGCCCCGCCAGGGCCCCCGCCGCCAACGCAGGCGCCAGGGCCGTGGTGTAGCGAAAGGCCCCCGAGCTCTGCAGTAGCCATTCCCCCACCAGCCCATTGCCTGCCAGAAAGGCCCCACCACTACCGAAGGCTTTGCCAAAGGTGCCACTGACCATGGCGATGCTGTCGTGGCTATGGCCCAGGCCCCGACCCCCGGGTCCGAGTACGCCCAGGGCATGGGCCTCATCCAGCAACAGGGCAGCGCCATGGCGGCGGCAGAGCTCCCCTAGTTCGGGCACCTTGGGGCTGGTGCCCTCCATGCTGAACAGGCTTTCGCTGATCACCAGGAGCCGCTGCTGGGGGTTGGCCTGGCGAGCGGCTCCTAGCCGTTGGGCCAGGTCGTCCAGGTCGTTGTGGGCGAAGCGCTGGAGCTGGGCCCCACTGGCCCTGATCGCCACCAGCAGGGAGTGGTGGATGAGGCGGTCGGCGAGCACCAGGCTGTGGCGATCGGCCAGGGCGCTGACGGCGGCGATGTTGGCTTGAAAGCCACTGGGGAAGAGCAGCACCCGCGCGCGGCCGAGCCAGGCTGAAAGGGCTGTTTCGAGGGCTTGGTGGACAGGCCGGCTGCCGCTCACCAGCCGGGAGGCGCCGGCCCCAACGCCGTCGGTGTGGAGGGCGGCTTCTGCAGCGGCGACAAGCTCCGGATGGCCGCTCAGGCCGAGGTAGTCATTGCTGGCCAAATCCAGCAGCGGCGCTCTCTCGCCATCCCCATCGGTTGGTTGGGCTTCAAGCTGGCCGGCACCGAGGGGCTGGTAGCTGCGCAGCCGCCTCAGCCGCTCCGGGGGAAGGGCCTCGAGGCTGCGAACCAGGTGTTGCTGCCAGTGGGGGATTCCAGCCTGAGCCACGGGGAGGCCGGCACATACAAAGCGATCCTTACTTTGGTCGCCCACGGGCCGAAAAGGGCGCCATAGGATTGGAGGAATTTCAGAGCCGGCGCCCAGTGCCCGACCAGGCCGGACCGACGCAGCTTTCCCCATCGGCATCAGGGTCACGGGAGTTAGTGCTGGAGAGCCTTTTCCCGTTCCCGCTGGATCCCTTCCAGCTCGAGGCGATCGATGCCCTCAACCAGGGGCACTCGGTGGTGGTGAGTGCCCCCACGGGTTCCGGTAAAACCCTGGTGGGGGAGTACGCGATCTATCGGGCCCTGGCCCATGGTCAGAAGGTCTTCTACACAACTCCCCTCAAGGCCCTCTCCAACCAGAAGCTGAGGGATTTTCGTGCGCAATTTGGCGCCGAAAAGGTGGGCCTGCTCACCGGTGACCTGAGCCTCAACCGCGAAGCCCAGATCGTGGTGATGACCACCGAGATCTTCCGCAACATGTTGTATGCGGAGGCCGACGACCACGACGACCCCCTCGAAAATGTGGAGGCGGTGGTCCTCGATGAATGCCACTACATGAACGATTCCCAGCGGGGCACCGTCTGGGAGGAGTCGATCATCCACTGCCCGCCACCGATTCAACTGGTGGCGCTGTCAGCCACGGTGGCGAATGCCGGTCAGCTCACCGATTGGATTGATCGGGTGCATGGCCCCACCCAGCTGGTCTTAAGTGATTTTCGGCCGGTGCCCTTGGCCTTCAGTTTCTGCAGTGCCAAGGGCTTGCATCCCCTGCTCAACGACGAAGGCACGGGGCTGCATCCCAATTGCAAGGTGTGGCGCGCCCCGAAGGGCGGCCAGCGCAAAGGCCCGAAAACGGCGAAGCCTCCCCAGCCCGAAGCCCCGCCCTTGGGTTTTGTGGTGGCCCAGATGGCTGAGCGCGACATGCTCCCCGCCATCTATTTCATCTTCAGCCGCCGGGGCTGCGACAAAGGGGTTCGCGACTTGGGCAAGGCCTGCCTGGTGAACCCAGAGGAGCAGGCCCGCATCAAGGTGCGCCTCGATGCCTACATCGCCGCCACCCCCGAGGCGGTGCGCGATGGGGGCCATGCCGATGCCTTGTTGCGCGGCATTGCGGCCCACCACGCCGGGGTGCTGCCCGCATGGAAGGAGCTGATCGAGGAGCTGTTCCAGCAGGGCCTGATCAAGGTGGTCTTTGCCACCGAAACCCTGGCCGCGGGGATCAACATGCCGGCCCGCACCACCGTGATCTCGGCGTTGTCGAAGCGCACCGAGAGGGGCCACCGGCCCTTGATGGGCAGTGAATTCCTGCAGATGGCCGGCCGGGCAGGCCGCCGGGGGCTTGATACCCAGGGCTATGTGGTCACGGTGCAGAGCCGCTTTGAGGGCGTGCGAGAGGCGGGCCAGTTGGCCACCAGCCCTGCCGATCCCCTGGTGAGCCAGTTCACCCCGAGCTACGGGATGGTGCTCAACCTCCTGCAGCGCTACGACCTCACCAAGGCCAAGGAGCTGGTGGAGCGCAGCTTTGGCCGCTATCTGGCCACCTTGGATCTGGTTGAAGACGAGGCCCGCATTGCCGAGTTGATGGGGCAGCTGGATCGCCTGGAAGACGGTTCAGGGGATGTGCCCTGGGAAGACTTTGAAGACTACGAAAAGCAGCGGGCCCGGCTGCGGGAAGAGCGCCGCATCCTGCGGATCCTGCAACAGCAGGCCGAAGAAACCCTGGCCCATGAGCTCACATTGGCCCTCCAATTCTCCAGTGAAGGCACCCTGGTGAGCCTGAAGGCACCCCAGCTCAAGGGGCGGGTGACCCCCGCGGTGATTGTGGAAAAGGTGAAGGGATCGGGCCAGTTCCCGTTGCTCCTCTGCCTCACGGATGAAAACCTTTGGGTGCTGCTGCCCTGCAATGCGGTGGTGAGCTTGCACGCCGAACTCAGCTGCCTCCAGGTGGGCCAGGTGGATCCGCCCCTGCTGCGCCATGGCGGTGAGCTGCGCCATGGCGACCAGGCCAGCGGCGGCTTGGCCCTGGCCGTGGGCCATATGGCCAATCGCCATGACATGAGCACCCCCCAGTACGACCTGGCTGGGGAAGTGCAGGCCCATGCCCAGTTGGTGCTCCACTTAGAAGAAGAACTGGAGCTCCATCCGGCCCATCGCTGGGGCGATCGCAAGCAACTCAAAAAGCATCGCCGCCGCATGGAGGAACTCCATGACGAGATTGAGGAACGGCAGCGGCTGCTGCACTTCCGTTCCAATCGCCATTGGGATACCTTCCTGGCCCTCATTGAGATCCTGCGCTTCTTTGGCGCCTTGGCTGGGGAGGATGGGCTGGAGCCCACCGAAGTGGGCCGCACGGTGGCTGCCCTGCGGGGCGACAACGAGCTGTGGCTGGGTTTGGCCTTGATGAGCGGCCACTTGGATGAGCTCGATCCCGCCCAATTGGCGGCTGTCTTTGAAGCCATCTCCACTGAGGTGAACCGCCCCGATCTGTGGTGTGGCTACCCGCCGCCGCCCCAGGCGGAGGAGGCCCTCCATGATCTTCGCGGTTTGCGCCGGGAGCTGGAACGCCAGCAGGAGCGGGCCAAGGTGACGGTGCCGATCTGGTGGGAGCCCGAGCTCACGGGGTTGGTGCACGCCTGGGCCAAGGGCACGAGCTGGAGCGATCTGATCGCCAACACCTCCCTGGATGAGGGAGACGTGGTGCGGATCCTGCGCCGCACCGTGGATCTGTTGGCCCAGGTGCCCTACTGCGAGGCCATCAGCGAGCAGTTGCGCACCAATGCCCGCGCGGCCCTCAAGGCAATCAATCGCTTCCCGGTCTGTGAGATTGAGGATCTGTTGGCGGGAGGCCATGGCCAGCTGGTTCCGGCCACAGAGCGTCCATCCCCGAATGGGGCTTAAGCCTCTTGCTTGGGCTTAGACCCCCAGCCGCTCCCAGATCACGGCGAGGTTGGCTTGGTGCAAATCGGTGGAGAAGCAATCGGCCAATTGCCCTGGAGTCAGCCGGCTGGTGACATCCCCATCGGCTTCCAGATTGGCGCGGAAATTGCCGCCTTCCACATTCCAGGCGGTGTGCGCATTGCGCTGCACGATGCGGTAGGCCTCCTCGCGGGCCAGGCCCGACTCCACCAGGGTGAGGAGCACCCGCTGGCTGAACACCACCCCGCCATAGACATTCATGTTGCGGGCCATGTTCTCGGGGTAGACCCCCAGGCCTTTCACCACATCGGTCATCTCCCTGAGCATGAAGTGCAGGGTGGCGGAGCAATCGGGCAGCATCATGCGCTCCACCGAGCTGTGGCTGATGTCGCGTTCGTGCCAGAGGGCACAATTTTCCAGGGCTGCCACCACGTAGCTGCGCAGCACCCGGGCCAGGCCACTGATCCGCTCACTGCGGATGGGGTTGCGTTTGTGGGGCATGGCCGAACTGCCCTTTTGTCCCTTGGCGAAGTTTTCCTCCACCTCGAGCACGTCGGTGCGCTGCAGGTTGCGGATCTCGGTGGAGAAGCGCTCGAGCGCCGCTCCCACCAGGGCCAGGGTTTGGATGTACTCCGCATGGCGATCGCGGGAGATCACCTGGGTGCTGGCGGTGTCGGGCACCAGGCCGAGCTTGGCGCAGGCGATCGCCTCGATCTGGGGATCTGTGTTGGCGTAGGTGCCCATGGCGCCACTGATCTGGCCCACGCTCACCACCCGCTCCAGCCGCTCGAGGCGCTCTTGGTTGCGGAGCACTTCGGCCAGCCAGCCAGCCACCTTGAAACCAAAGGTGATCGGTTCGCCATGGATGGCGTGGGAGCGGCCAATCATCACCGTGCCCTTGTGGGCGCGGGTGAGGTCCCGCAGGGCATCGGCCAGCTTGTCGAGCTCGGTGCGCAGCAGTTGCACCGAGGCCTTCATCTGGAGGGCTACGCCCGTATCCAGCACGTCGGAGCTGGTCATGCCCACGTGGATGAAGCGGCCCGCATCGCCCACGTGTTCATTCACGTTGGTGAGGAAGGCGATCACGTCGTGGCGAACTTCAGCCTCGATCTCGAGGATGCGATCCACGCTGAAAGCGGCCTTCTCTTTGATGGTGGCCACCGCCTCGGCCGGGACCCGCCCCAGCTCACAGTTGGCTTCTGTGGCGGCAATTTCCACATCGAGCCAGCTCTGGAATTTGGCCTCTTCGCTCCATATGGCGCCCATTTCGGGCAGGGTGTAACGCTCGATCAAGGGCCAGCGCGTGGCAACGGCCCCACCAATGTATGGGGCGGCTGTATCGGGGTAGGCCGGTGATCCCCTGGCTCAGGCTGCGGTGCGGAGTTGTTGGTGGGCCACTTCCCACTGCACCAGGTGTCCCCAGCTCTGCTGACGCACCCAGCAGCGGCCACCGCGGCACTGGATCACTTGGAATGGGGGTAGGTCGCGCGGGTGGTTGGGCAGCCGCACAAAACAGCCCGGGCGCAGCAGCTCCACCACGTTGCTGGAGTGCAAATTGTTTCGACGTTGAAGGGAAGTGGCCATCGGTTTCGCCTCTTCGTTTGGGGCATCTTCAGCTGGTTTTCCGCTAGCAGGCCCGCTTGCTTGGAATGTGTTCCGTTTCCCATATGGTTTGATCACAACCGGGCAGCGTTGAAGCCGCACCCCTGCGCCATGGCCCGCAAGCAACGCTTGGATTTGGAGCTCTTGGCCCGTGGGCTGGTTTCCTCGCGCCAGCAGGCCCAGCAGCTGATTCGGGCCGGTCGGGTGCGTTCCGGTGATCAGGTGCTCGATAAACCCGGTACCGATGTGGCCCCCGAGCTGGAGCTGCAGGTCCAACATCCGCCGCGCTTTGTGTCGCGCGGTGGCGAAAAGCTCCTGGCGGCCCTTGAGGCCTTCCCCCTGGAGGTGGGCGGCCGGGTGTGCATCGATGGGGGAATTTCCACCGGCGGCTTTACCGATTGCCTGCTGCAGCACGGTGCCCAGCGGGTCTATGGCATTGATGTGGGCTATGGCCAAACGGCCTGGAGCCTGCGCAGTGATGGGCGCGTGGTGCTGAAGGAGCGCACCAACCTGCGCCATCTGATCGCCGCTGATCTCTACGGAGAGGGTGATCCCTGGCCCGATTTGGCCGTGGCGGATGTGTCGTTCATTTCCCTTGGCCTGGTGTTGCCAGCCCTCAAGGCTCTGCTGGCGCCCCAGGCCATGGCGGAGCTGGTGGTGCTGGTGAAACCCCAGTTCGAGGTAGGTAAGGCCCGGGTGGGTAAGGGCGGGGTGGTGCGCGATCCAGACGCCCACGCCGATGCGATTGCTGGGGTGATGGCGGCCGCGGCAGGGCTGGGCCTGGCGGCGGCGGGCTTGGTGGCTTCACCGATTACGGGGCCGGCGGGCAACCATGAGTATTTGCTTTGGCTGCGGGGCCAGGGCCCCTCGGCTGGTGACGCTTCTGGCGTCGTGGACGCTCGGGCCATCAAAAAGCTGGTGACCACAACCCTGGCCACCAGCTGAAAGGCATCGAGGTGGTAGCAGGGGCCTAGATCGCGCCGCTGTCGCGATCGCCGGTGCGGATCCGAATGATCGAATCGATGGTGCTGACAAAGATCTTGCCGTCGCCGATTTCGCCAGTGCGGGCTGCGTCCTGCACCGCGGACACCACCGTGTCCACCTGGTTGTCATCCACCACGATCTCGAGCTTGAGCTTTTGCAGGAACTCCACGGTGAATTCCGAGCCCCGGTAGCGCTCGACCTGCCCTTTCTGGCGGCCAAAACCGCGCACCTCACTCACGGTCATGCCCACGATGCCTGCATTGACCAGCGCAATCTTCACGTCTTCCAACTTGAAGGGACGAATGATGGCCTCGATTTTTTTCATGGAAGCAGCTAGGGCTTTAAGGGGAGTCTCTCAGGAAATCCCCGCCCAAGGAAGGGGATAGGACCCATTAGGCCTGAGGGTTGACGGAGTCGTCGTAGCAACGGCTACCTGGCCTGGGGGCCTGTCTACGATCGCAAGCATGGATAGCGAGCAACCGGTGGAGCAAACGCGCACACCGCTCTATGGCGAGCGGGCGATTTCCGATGCGGAACTGATCTGCTTTGAGAACCCCCGTCCTGGACGTCCCTACGAGGTGGCCATTGAGCTGCCTGAGTTCACCTGTAAGTGCCCGTTTTCGGGTTATCCCGATTTCGCGGTGTTGCGCTTGATCTATCAACCCGGCCCCCGGGTGCTGGAGCTCAAGGCGATCAAGCTCTACGTCAACAGCTACCGAGACTGCTCCATTTCCCACGAGGAAGTGGCCAACCGCATCCTTGATGATTGCGTGGCAGCGGCCGCGCCCCAGTGGATGCAACTCGAGGCTGATTTCCATCCCCGGGGCAATGTCCACACCGTGGTGCGGGTGAGTCACGGCACCCGTCTGCCCTGTTAGAGCTGGCCCAGTAACTGGGGAAGCTCCTGGGCAAAGGACGGAAGGTCGCGGTTGCAGAGCCCGGCCACATGCAGGCGACCGCTCTCCCCCTCCCCCTCGCCGATGGCCCAGAGCTGGCGGGTGGCCACCAGGCTCAAACCTCCTCCGGCAAGGGCAATGGCAAAGCCCGCATAGACCAGGGGCACCCCGGGATCTTTTTTCAACAGGATGCCACTGGCTGGAAGCACGCTGGCCACCCGAATCGGCAGCCCTTTAATCTCTGTGGCGGCACCTCCTGGCACCAGTTGGCCGAGGAGTTGGCCATCCCCTCCGTAGACGTCCACGGGGCCCGCCTCATTGTTGAGGCTGAGCAACACCGGTTCGCTGCCGTCGGGGCGGGTGGGAAGCACCAATCCCCAGATCTGTTCGCCTAGTTGGGGGAAGGCCTGCAGCGGCAGCTGCAGCAAGGGGCTTTTGCCGAGCTGCAGCGTGATGGCCGCGAGCGACCAGTCGGCTTGATAGAGGGTGATGCCCTTGAAGCGCAAGGGATGGTTCACGCTGATTTCGGCCTGCTTGAGCTCGGGGCCTGACTCGCCATCCAGGAGCCGCAGCTGGGAGGTGAATTGTTCCGGCCGGCCAGCCGGATCCCGCTGGACGGAGAAGCCATCGAGGGCCACCACCAATTGGCTTTGGCCGCGGCTGTTGAGCAGATCCAGGGTGCGTCCCGGCGCCAGAAATTGCTCGGAGCGCTGGCCAGCCAGGGAGCCCCAGGCGGCGCCCAGCATCAGCACAACCATGCCGGCATGGACGAGCATCGGCCCGACCCGGCCCAGCAGGCCCTTGCGGGCCGCCAACCTGCCTGGGTGGCTCTGGATCTGCCAGCCCTGGGCCCTCAGCATCCCTTCCAGCTGCACCAGGCTGGCGGCGGGCCTTTGGCTTGTAACGGTTTCGGCCACGCTCAGCTTGCTGAGTTGGCGCGGTGATTGGTAATCCACCCAGCGCATGGCGTTTTGCAGGGCGGGCCATTGACGGCGCCAGCTGCAGAGCAGCAGGGATAGGGCCAGCCAGGCCAGCAGGCCTAAAAACCAGCTGCTCGAATAGATGTGATCGAGCTGGAGCGCCAGCACGCCATCCCCTTTGATCAGCTCCAGCCAGGGTTGGCCGTCATAGAGCTGGTGATAGAAGGCGGGGCTTTCTTTTTGGGGAATGGCGGTGCCGATCCCACTGGCAACGGCGATCACTAGCAGCAGGCCAATGGCGAGGCGCAGGTCGGAGATCCAGGACGCCAACCGGAGGAGAGGTTTCATTGGGCTGCCTTCATAGCCATTGGGCCACCAGGGTTAGGGCTCCGGTGGTCACCAGGATCACGCCGCTAATGGGGGGCACCCACTGGCCCACCTGGCGGAGGTTGAGCAGGGTCGGCAGGCTTGCCGCCGCGGTCCCCGCGAGCAGCAGGGGCAGCACCTGGCCAGCGCCAAAGCTGGTGAGCAGCACCATGCCAACCACAGGCTTGCCGCTCTGGGCCATCCAGCCCAGCAGCACCGCTAAGACCGGCGTGGTACAAGGGGTTGCTGCGAGGCCAAACGCCAAGCCAGCAGCCAAAGGAGCGAGGGGAGCGGGCACCTTGCTTCGCCAGATTTCAGGGTCTGGCCCAGGGGGGAGGGGAATCTTCAGAACCCCCAGCAGGTTGAAACCCATCAACAGGGCCAACACCGCCACGATGGTGGGGATGAGGCCAGGAATTTGTCCATAGATGCGGCCGAGCAGTCCGCTCACCAGCCCCAGTAAAACCAGGGACGCGACGATGCCGGCGGCAAAGCTCAAGCTCCTTTGCCAAGGGGATGGGCGCCGCTGGCCATCGGCCACGGCGGCGCCGAATCCGGCCAGATAGGCGAGGGTGACCGGCAGCAGAGATAGGGAACAGGGCCCCAGGCTGGTAAGCAGGCCGCCGGCGAACACCACCGCCAAGGTGGTGGGGGTGGGAGAGGCCAGGGACTGTTGGAGCAAGGTCTCGCTGGTGCGGGCCCAATCGGCCAGTTGGGGCCCAAAGCTGATCATTCAGCCAGCCTATCGGGCGGCTGCGGGCCGGTGACGCCTGGGGGTGGGGGAGAGGCCACTGCCCTCCAGGGAGCAACGCAACAGCAGGCCGCAAATCAGCAGGCTGGCCATCAGGGAGTTGCCGCCGTAACTGATCAGCGGCAGGGGCAGGCCCGTGGTGGGCATGGCGCCACTGGCAACGGCAATGTTGAGGATGGATTGGCCCACCAGGATCGTGGTGCAGCCAATCGCGATCAGCCGTTGCTGGTTGGTGCGGCATTGCAGGGCAATGCGTAGCCCCACAAAGCCAAACAGCAGCAGAAAGAGGAGCAGCACCACCGAACCCACATAGCCGAACTCTTCTGCAAAGACAGCAAAGATGAAATCGGTGGACTGGATTGGTAGGTACTGCAGTTTTTGGGTGGAGAGTCCAAAGCCGGAGCCGAGGAAGCCGCCGGAGCCAATGGCCAGCAGGCTTTGCACAAGCTGGTAGCCATCCCCTTGGGCATCGCGCCAAGGGTTGAGAAAGGAGATCACGCGAATGCGTTGGTATTCATTGAGCAAGATGCTCGCCGTACCCACCAGGCCTCCTGCTACGGCGGCACCAAGTAGGAGGGTTTTGGAAAGGCCGCCGGCCAAGGCCATCAGCCACAGCAGCAGGCCAATGAGGGCAGCGGTGCTGAGGTTGGGCTGCTTGAGAATCAGCAGGATTAAGGCCCCTAGGATGCCGAGCCAAAGCAGTTTTTGGTCGCTGCCACTGCGTTTCCAATGGGCGAAGAGGGATGCCCCTTGGAGCACCACAAAGGGTTTGACCAGTTCCGAGGGTTGAATTTGGATCGGCCCAATCACCAGCCAACGGCTTGCCCCATTCACGGTGCTGCCTACCACCAAGGTGGCGGCCACCATCAGAAGGCAAATCAACAGGGCCATGGGGGCGATGTGCAGCCAGCGGCGCAGGCTGGTGCGGAGGCCGAGCCAAAGCAGGCCCCAGCTGGCCACCATCCAAATCAATTGGCGCTTGAGGTAGTAGGCGGCATCGCCCATCTCCCGTTCGGCAACCCACCAGCTGGAGGAGGTGAGCACCAGGACGCCCACCACGCTCCAGAGGGCCACCATGCCGAGCACGAGGCGGGCCTCAGCGGGCCAAAGGTGCCATGGCAGGGGCAGTAAGCCTTGGGCAGCACTGGCTTGCACGCCAGCCGCTGGGGAATCACGCCGGGTGCTGGATCGGGGCAAGGCTGGTGGGTCGGGGCGGCGAGGGTTGTCGATGGTTCTATTGAGCCGTGAAAGCTTGCGGCTGGCTAGGGATACCGGGCCACAAAAAAAGCCCGGCATGGCCGGGCTTGCTAAGCAGGAGTTTGGTCTCAGTTGCCAACGTTCTGTTGCCGCCGACCCGAGACCAATTCGACCTTCAGGATCTTTCCGCCCTGCTTCATGATCCGCTGCTGTTCAGCAAACCAGCTTTCGTAGGGAACCCACTTGGTGAAGAAGGTGTTCTGGAGCTCACGCTGGGTGCGTGATTTCTCAGGGCAGGGGATGCAGGCTGTGATCTTGAACAGGCGCATGGGAACGATCCGTGGGGTTGTGCCTAAGCGATTGGATCAGTTGCCCAAGCCGGAACTGATGTAATCGAAGTAGACACCCATCTCACGACCGGCATCAGGACCCACCAAGGCAGCGGTGGTTTCCTTCATGGCTTGGATTGACTGCACGGTGGCGCCAATGGGCACGCCCAGGGAGTTGTAGGTCTCCTTGAGGCCGTTGAGAACGCGCTCGTCGAGGATCGAGGTGTCACCGGCCAACATGGCGTAGGTGGCGTAGCGCAGGTAGTAATCGAGGTCGCGAATGCAAGCTGCATAGCGACGGGTTGTGTACATGTTGCCGCCGGGACGGGTGATGTCCGAGTACAGCAGCGACTTGGCCACGGCTTCTTTGATGATGGCCGAACCGTTTGCGCTGATGGTGGCAGCTGCACGAACGCGCAGCTCACCGCTGGCGAAGTACTGCTCCAGGCGGCCCATGGCAGAGCCGTCGAGGTACAGACCTTGTACGTCGGCCTGGTTAATGACGTTGGTGATGGCGTCTTGCATGAATCCTGCTTAGGGCGAAAAGACGGTGCGGAGCAAAGGTGGGGTTCGGGGCCTCAGGAGAGGGCGCCAACCACGTAGTCGAAGTAGAAGCCAGCTTCTTCAGCATCGGCGCCGGTGAGCAGGCCCATGGCGGCGGACTTCATTTCGCGCACGGACTCGGCCATGGCCTCGAGGGGCGTGCCCAGGGAGCGATACATCTCGCGGGCTCCGATCACGCCGATCTCTTCGATCGGGGTCACGTCACCAGCAACCACGCCGTAAGTGACGAGGCGGAGGTAGTAGTCCATGTCCCGCAGGCAGGACGCTGTCATTTCCTCGCCGTAGGCATTGCCGCCTGGCGAGATGACATCAGGACGCTTCTGAAACAGGGCGCCGCCGGCCTGTTTGACGATGCGCTCACGGCTCTCGCTGAGAACCTGCGCGACGCGGAGGCGACGCTGTCCAGCCGAGACGAACGACTTGATCTGATCAAGTTCGCCAGGGCTTAGATAGCGGGCTTCGGCGTCCGCGTTGATGATCGAGTTGGAGACGATGCTCATGCAGTTCTGCCTCGAAACAAGCGGCCGCCTTGACGGTGACCGGTATCCGGTGGGTAAGTGGAGAGATCGACTTGCGCCGATCGCTGAATCATTCTGTGCCAAAGACCTTCGCTGTTCCCGGGGCCGGTAACAGTTCTTCACGGCCTATCTGGTTTTCAGATCCCTTCCGCCGCAAGGACTCTGGCAAATGACGCTAATAGCAACACGGTGTGGTATTTGTTCATCATTTTGTCTTGCTGATTGGCGCACTTGCTTCACGATACGACCACGATTTTGCGTTGATTTGTGTAGCTCAGCATGAAAAACCTTCCAACTGTGAAGTCGGAAGGTTGAGGGCTGAAGCCCGCTTTGGGTCTGGTCTGGGGGCGGGCCGACCTAGATGGCGGGCTTGGGACTGGGGTTGAGGCCAGCATTGCCGGCATAGAGCGAAGCGGTCCGATTCACGCTGGTGAGAGGCAAGCCGTCGGCGGTGGCCATCCCGCGCACGTAGGGCACGGTGTTTTGGCCAAAGGCCTGGGCATATTCGCTGCTGGTAAGCAGTCCGTCTAGCGCGGCCTGTTGGCCAGCTTTGGCGCGGGTCGCCAGGAAGCGACTCACTTCTTGGGGTTGGGCGGCGCGGCCAAGCAGGGCAAGGTAGGCCGCTGAGGCTGCCCGAAGGGGGGCCATCCGATTGAGGCGCTGTTGGAAGCAGTCGCTGCCGGCAAGTTGGCCAACGAATTCGGCCACCGTGAGCTGCTGGTTGCGGAATTGGGATTCCACATCGCCAAGCCGCTCTGCCGCGAGGGGAACCCGGTTCAGCAGTTGCTTGTAGGTGGCTTCGATGGCTGCTTGCACGTCGGTTTCACTCGCAGTGCGGCCCAGTTGCACTGGTTGACCCAGGCTTTGGCGACGGTTGAACCCTTGGGGTTGGCCCGCCAGGAGGGCCCTGGCCATGGCTGCGCCTGGCTCGGCGGCGGGGGCGCCGACGCGACCATCGCCCTGGGTGGATCGCCAGGCCGCTCCGGTGGAGCCCTGGAAGGCTGCTGGACTGCCAGCAAAGCCAGCAGCACCGGCAAAGCCAATGGTGGTTGGACGCCAACGCCTGGTGGGGGCTGGGTTTTGGCGGATGCTGCCAGGCCCCTGGCTGGAGGAGGGGCTACTCGGTGTGGCCACCGCACCACCGGAGAGTTGGGCGGTCCAGCTGCCCACAACCACGCGATTGCGATCGGTCAGGTTGCGCTGGACCAGATCACCCGTGCTGCGGAGAGCTTGGGGCGGCGATACATCAGGCCGCAGGCTCGAAGGCTCGACGTAGGCGGCTGCGTTGAAGGCTCTGTTGAAGGTGGGCACCTGCCGGGCGTTGCGGTCGGCGGGGGTGATGAAGCGTTCGAAGGGAACGGTGTCTTCGCCGAAGCTTTCGTTGTATTCGGAGCTGTTCAGCATGGCGTCAACCACGCCATAGAAGCCCTTGCGAGCCGCGGTGTCGAAGTAAGCGTTGATTTCCCAGCGACCAAGGGTGGGACGGCCCAGGATGCGGCGGTGCATCACCTCAATGGCTTTGGTGATGTAGAGGCCACTCCAATAACGGCGCCGGAACGCGTTAGAGCGGGCCACCTGGCGAATGAATTCCCGCAGGCTGATGTTGCCGTTTTCGAGCTTGATCTCTTCAACGGTTGTGCGTTCGCCGGCGTAGCCGGTATTACCAAGGATCTGGTTGTAGACAGCCCGAATCACCGCTTGGGTGCTGGCCTCTGTGCCGCGAACACTGGGCTGACCTCCCCGGCGGGGCACCGATGCTCCACCCGTGGCGATTTGCTGCAACCGCACCACCTTGGGCCCAACGCGCCTTGGGGCGGCCTTGCGGAATTGGGCCGAGTTCATTTGGCCCGGCTGATTGAGTCCGTTGCCAATCAGGATCCGACGGGAGTCGTAGCCGTAGGGCGCAGGCCGGGTGGCCACGGAAGCCGTGCTGGAGGGGAAGATCGCGCCGTAGTTGAGGGCTAACGGATCATTGCCACCGCCATAGACGTGCTGGTCGGGGTAGGGCTGGCGGTAGGCGGCGTATAGGGTGACGTATTGGGGCGCGCCTTCAAACGGAGCGCTGAAGCGGAACAGCTTGCGGTTGGATCCCCAGCCGGCGCTCTCCTGGGCTTCTTCGCCGAGGTCGCGGAGGTAGGGAACGGTTTCCTCGCCGAACACCTGGGCGTATTCGCTGGTGTTGATCAAGGAATCCACCAGGCCCTTGAGCCCTTGGGCGCTGACGATGTCGAAGTAGCGCGTGAATTCTTCCCTTGTGCTGATCCCCCGGCCAAGGAAGTGGCGGAAGGCCAATTCGACGGCCCGGCTATTGGAGAAGCGGCCGAAGAACTGCTGGCGGTATTCCTTGCTGTGGCCTAGGGCGCGGACGAATTCCCGCATGGAGATATCCATCTGCCGCACCTGGGTGGCCTCCACCGGGCACACCACTTGGGAGTAGGCCTTGGCGATGTCCCGTTCAAAGATTTGGCGGTAGGCAGCCCGCACCACTTCGGCCTTTTGACTGCCTGTCATGCCGGGCTTCATGTTGAAGCGCTGGGCACTTTCTGCCGCGAGGGCATAGGTGGCGGGTAATTGCAGGCCCTGGTTTTCGGGGCTGCCAAGCCGCTTGCGGGTGGAGGGGGTGGGAACCTCCAATTCCTGAATCAGGACGTTGAAGTACTGGATGACCAGCTGGCGAGCAGCTGGGGTGTCTTTGAGAAGACCGGCTGCGGCAGCGCGCATTTCCTGCAGGGCCACGTTGGTGGCCGCCAGGGAGCAGGCCTTCTCAAGTACGTCCCGCAGGCCGCGGGTGTTCACCGTCAGGATGCTGGGGTCACCTGCCACCAGGGCATACCCCACGTAGCGCAGGAACCAGGCGAGGTCGCGGATGGATTTTTTCATCCGGACAGTGCCGTAACTGCCAACCGAAATTGGGCTGAACCCCGTGGGCAGTACGACGCGCACATCGGCATCACCGCCGGCGCCATCGAGCAACCGGGTGAAGATGTTGCCCCCGGTACTGCCGGTGCCCTGGGCAAAAGTTTGAACCGATTGCTGGAAGGCTGCCTGGTCGGCGGCAAGGGCTACGCCACCGGCTGGGGCCTTAGGGGCGCTGCCAATCGGCCCATCCAAATAGGACAGCGGGGTCCCACCGGCAAAGATGCGGTTGGCCGCCTTGGCAACGATGAATTCGGCGTTGTCCGAAAGACGACGGGCAGCTTGAACGCGCAGCTGTCCGCTTTGAAAGAAGGTGATCAGGCCTTGGAGTTCTCCCCCATCGGGGAAGCGATCCTGTTGCTCCGCCTGACGGACGCTGGAGAGCGGCAGGGTGTCGTAGCGCTGGGGAGCAACCCTGGTGCTGCCGCTGCTGGCGGTCACGGTCATTGACGAGAGCGAACCGGGCTGGGTCACGTTACGGCCGGCGGTCTGGGCCTTTGGGGTGGCATGAACAAATGTTTGCAGCTCGATGGGTTCGGGTGCTGGTCCAGGGGGGAGCCCATGAAATGCTCCCCAAAGCACGCTCCTTGCCCGTTCGAGATCCCGTGACCGCTAACACCGATGCCGCCACCCCTGTGGTGAGTGCCTTTTACGACCGTTTCCCCTACCCCGGTGATCCCCTTCAGGACGGTGCACCTCCTGGATACAACTGGCGCTGGTGTATCGATAGTGCCCGCGCCTTTGTGGCCGGCGCCCTCCTCCCCCGGCCGGCGGAAGGCCCCAGGCCCTGGCGGATCCTGGATGCGGGCTGCGGCACGGGGGTCAGCACCGATTACCTGGCCCACCTCAATCCAGGTGCCGAGATCCTCGCCGTGGATATCAGCGCTGGAACCCTTGAGGTGGCCCGGGAGCGCACCCGCCGCTCGGGGGCCGCTGGCCAGGCCAGCTCGCTGCGCTTTGAGCAACGCAGCCTGCTCGACCTGGGCGGGGAAGCCCCCTTCGACTACATCAATTCCGTTGGGGTGCTCCACCACCTCCGGGAGCCTGAGGCAGGCCTGAAGGCCTTGGCCGCCCTGTTGAAGCCCGGTGGAGTGCTGCACCTCTTCCTGTATGCCGATGGCGGCCGCTGGGAAATTCACCGCACCCAGCGGGCCCTCAGCCTGCTTGGGGTCGGCACGGGTCAGGAGGGCCTGCGCTTGGGGCGAGGTCTGGTTGAAGCCCTGCCCGCGTCCAATCGACTGCGCCGTCACCACGAGCAGCGCTGGGCCCTCGATACCGCGGCGGACGCGAATTTCGCCGACATGTACCTCCATCCCCAGGAGACGAGCTACAACCTCCAGCGGCTCTTGGCCTTTGTGGCCAGTGCCGACCTTCGCTTTGCGGGGTTTTCCAACCCCGAGGTGTGGGATCCGGCCCGATTGCTCCAAGGCGAGCTGCTGGAGCGGGCCCAGGCCCTGCCGGTGGAGCAGCAATGGGCCCTGATCGAAGACCTCGACCCCGACATCAGCCATTTCGAGTTTTTCCTGAGCCAGGGTGAGTTGGTTCGGCCCGACTGGGGTTCAGATGGGGCCCTGCTGGCGGTCCCGGGTGAGCGCAACCGCTGCCTTTGGGGTTGGCCGGGCCTGACCCTGCTGGATTCCGATATGGCCCCCCTCGATCTCAGCCCGGATGGTTTGGCCTTGATGCAGGCTTTGGAGCTGGCGCCAGCTGGCACTCCCCTGGGGCAGCTCGCCCTGGGCTGGGAGTCCCAGCGGCAGGCGGCGGTGGCGCGCACGTTGGTGGCCCAAAGGGTGCTGCTGCCCGTGCTGGCCTAACGGGCGAGATCGCTTTCTCGGCCTGGGACCTGCCAAGGTCGTGATAGATTCCGCGCGCCTTTTCAGGGCTCAGATTCGTTGTCGGTTTCAGTCCCCTGCTCGCCTGATGCCGGTCTAACGGCATCCGATCCCCTCGGGGAAGACGAGCTCGGGGATCAGGCCAACAACGACCTGGCCCAGCCCCATGTCGACTGCGCGGTTGCCGATTCAGCTCCGGCTGATCCGAGCAATGGCATGGACGACTTCTTCAGACTCCAACGGCATTTGTTGCTGTTCACCCTGCTGCTTTCAGCCGTAGTCGTGGCCATCACAGCAGTCGTTGGCAGTCCCGCCACGGCTTTCAGCCTGATGGTTGGGGCACTATCTGGATTCGTTTATCTCTGGCTTCTCTGCCGGAGTGTCTCCCGCCTCGGAGAAAACTCCCGGGGGATCAGCAAGGCCCAGTTCCTGGTCCCAGCTGTCCTGGTTTTGGTGGCTTCTAAGGTTCCCCAGTTGTCGATCTTGCCGGCCCTGCTGGGCTTCTTGATCTACAAGCCTGCTGTGATCCTTCAGGTTCTGCTCGATCGATCAATTGATTGATCAACTGTCACCGGCGGCTCATCACCCAGTCGTCCTTGACGGTTCGCCGTCGCTGACTCCCCTCCCCGTTCCGTCGCGCTTGCGACCTTGAACTCCCCATTGCTGGCTCCAATGCCTTTCATCCTTCCCTTTGCCGAACTGGAGGTTGGTCAACACCTCTACTGGCAACTTGGCAACTACAAAATCCACGGCCAGGTTTTCCTGAGCTCCTGGGTTGTGATTGGCGCCCTGTTGGCCCTGGTGGTGGTTGGCACCCGCAAGTTGGAGCGCGACCCTCGCGGCGTTCAAAATCTGCTGGAGTTCCTTTGGGACTACATCCGTGAGCTCGCCCGGGAGCAGATCGGTGAGAAGGCCTATCGCGATTGGTTGCCCTTCATTGGCACCCTTTTCCTGTTCGTCTTTGTCAGCAATTGGGGGGGAGCCCTGATTCCTTGGAAGTTGATCCACCTTCCCAGTGGGGAACTCGGCGCGCCCACGGCCGATATCAACACCACCGTGGCATTGGCCCTCTTGGTCTCGTTGGCCTATTTCTATGCGGGTTTGAGCCGCAAAGGTCTGCGCTACTTCGAGTACTACGTGGAGCCCACGCCGATCATGGTTCCCTTCAAGATCATCGAGGACTTCACCAAGCCCCTGTCGCTGTCGTTCCGTCTTTTTGGCAACATCCTTGCCGATGAATTGGTTGTGGCCGTGCTGGCGTTTTTGGTGCCCTTGATCGTGCCCCTCCCGGCCATGTTCCTTGGCCTGTTCACCAGTGCGATCCAGGCCCTGATTTTCGCCACCTTGGCTGCCTACTACATCGGTGAGGCGGTGCACGAAGAGCACCACTAGGCACTCTTCCTTTTTGCAGAGTCGTCCCACGCTCTGCTAAATCTCCTGCGCGCAGGTCCGGTTGCACCCCGGGCCCATCCCTCGAAGGATGTCCCAGGCGCAGGGTTTTACTCCCGGTCCACCACGCGCTGTTTGGCGCCACCCATTCCCCACTCCACCATGGATTCCATCACCTCCGCTGCGTCGGTTTTGGCCGCTGGCCTGGCTGTCGGCCTCGGTGCCATCGGCCCCGGCATCGGTCAGGGCAACGCAGCTGGCAGCGCCGTTGAAGGCATTGCACGTCAGCCTGAAGCCGAAGGCAAGATTCGCGGCACCCTGCTGCTGTCCCTGGCCTTCATGGAAGCTCTCACCATCTACGGCCTCGTGGTCGCTCTGGTGCTTCTGTTCGCCAACCCCTTCGCTGGTTGATCGCAAGGTGAGTGGCTGGATGGTGGGGGCTTGAGCCCCTCCCCTCCAGATCCCCACTTGCCGCTTCTCCGCCCGACCGTTCCAGCGCCCTCGCCCCAATGACCAGCTGGCTTCTGCTTGCCGAAGCAGGTGCTCAGGAGGGAGGTCTCTTTGACCTCGATGCCACCCTGCCCTTGATGGCAGTTCAGGTGGTCCTCCTCACCTTCATTCTGAATTCGCTGTTTTTCCGCCCGGTCGGCCGGGTTGTGGAGGAACGCGAGAGCTTCATCACCACCAGTCGTGCCGATGCCAAGCAAAAGCTGGCCCAGGTCGAGCGTCTGGAAGCCGACCTCAAGGAACAGCTCAAGGACGCGCGTCAGCAGTCCCAAAAGCTGATCCAAGAGGCCGAGCAGGAGATGGACCGTCTCTACCGGGAGGCGATGGCGATGGCTACGGCCGATGCCAATGCTTCACGGGAGCAGGCCCGTCGCGAGATCGACGCTGAGCGCGATCAAGCCGTGACCAAGCTGAACGCTTCTGCCGACCAGCTCGGTGCCCTCATCGTGTCCCGCCTGTTGGCAACGTCATGAGCATCGTGTTTTCTTCCCTTCCTGTGAGCCATCTTTTGGCGGCCCATGGAACGTTTGGTCTCAATCTCAACCTGTTTGAGACCAACATCATCAACCTGGCCATTGTCATCGCCGTTCTCTGGAAGTTTTTGCCAGGCTTCCTTGGCGGCATCCTCGAGCGTCGCCGGGCAGCGATCCTTGCGAATCTCAAGGATGCTGAAGACCGCTTGGTCCAGTCCACCGCTGCGTTGGCCCAGGCCCAAGCTGATCTTGCGGCTGCCCAGCAGAAGGCTGAGCAAATCCGCGCCGATGGCCAAGCCCGCGCTGAGGCCCTGAGGCTTGAGAGCGAGAAGCGCACCATTGAAGAGATGGCCCGCCTCAGGCAGGGCGCCATGTCCGACCTGAGTGCAGAAGCCGCCAGGGTCACCGACCAGCTGCGCCGGGAAGCTGCCAACCGAGCCATTGAAAAGGCTTTGGCCATTTTGCCCGGAAAGCTGGATGCAGCAGCCCAGGCCCGACTGATTGATCAGTCCATCAACACCCTGGAGAAAGCCTGATGCCTCTCCTGAATTCGATCGCCACCCCCTACGCCGAAGCGTTGCTTCAGGTGGCTGAATCCCGCAAGGAAACCGACGAGGTGGCTGAGCAGGTCAAGGATTTGCTCGCTATTTGGAAAGACAGCGCTGTGTTGCGTGAGGCCATGGCTTCCCCGGTGTTGGAGCCCGAAGCCAAAAAAGCTGCTTTGGCGACTTTGTTCGCCGATCAGCTGACGCCTTCGATGCAGAACCTGCTCAAGCTCCTGGCAGACCGCCAGCGGATTTCCGCGCTTGATTCGGTGCTGCTGCGGTTCCTCGAGCTGTATCGCACCCTTCGCAACATCACCCTTGCGAAGGTCACCTCAGCCACTGAGCTCACCGAAGATCAGCAGGCCCAACTCAATGAGAAGGTCCAGGCGATTACGGGAAGCAAAGCTGTTGAGTTCGACCTCTCCGTCGATCCGAGCTTGATTGGGGGCTTCATCGTCAGCATGGGTTCCCAAGTGATCGACGCCAGCCTGTCTGGCCAAGTGCGCCGCCTTGGCTTGGCGCTCGCCAAGGTGAGCTAGCCCACCTCCAGGCGACCAGCTAGTCGCTGGCCCTTCCGCTTCAACCATCTCCTCTCTCCAGCCTTCCCTTTCATTCGCCCCGCCTGCGGGGACTTCCTCCCATGGTTTCCATCCGCCCCGACGAGATCAGCGCCATCCTCAAGCAGCAAATTGAGGACTACGACAAGTCGGTTTCGGTCAGCAATGTCGGAACTGTGCTCCAGATCGGTGATGGCATCGCCCGGGTCTACGGCCTCCAGCAGGTGATGGCCGGCGAGCTGGTTCAGTTCGAAGACGGCACCGAAGGCATTGCCCTGAACCTCGAAGACGACAACGTCGGCGTGGTGTTGATGGGCGAAGGTCGCGGGATTCAGGAAGGCAGCACCGTGAAGGCCACCGGCAAGATTGCCGCTGTGCCCGTAGGCGACGCCATGCTTGGCCGCGTGGTGAACTCCTTGGGCCAGCCCATCGATGGCAAGGGCGACATCGCCACCACCGAAACCCGGCTGATCGAATCGATGGCGCCTGGCATCATCCAGCGCAAGTCGGTGCACGAGCCCATGCAAACGGGCATCACCGCGATCGACGCCATGATCCCCATCGGCCGTGGCCAGCGGGAGCTGATCATTGGCGACCGTCAGACCGGCAAAACCGCTATCGCGATCGACACGATCCTCAACCAGAAAGGTGAGGACGTGGTTTGCGTTTATGTGGCCGTGGGCCAGAAGGCCGCTTCCGTGGCCAACGTGGTGGAAGTGCTCCGCGAGAAAGGCGCCCTCGATTACACCATCGTGGTGGCTGCCAGTGCTTCCGAAGCCGCCGCACTCCAATACCTCGCCCCGTACACCGGCGCAGCCCTGGCTGAGTCCTTCATGTACAAGGGCAAGGCCACCCTGGTCATCTACGACGACCTCACCAAGCAGGCCCAGGCCTACCGCCAGATGTCGCTATTGCTGCGTCGTCCCCCCGGCCGTGAGGCCTACCCCGGCGACGTCTTCTATTGCCACAGCCGTCTGCTCGAGCGGGCTGCCAAGCTTTCCGATGCCATGGGCAAGGGCAGCATGACCGCCCTGCCCATCATCGAAACCCAAGCTGGAGACGTCTCGGCCTATATCCCCACCAACGTGATTTCGATCACCGATGGTCAGGTCTTCCTCAGCTCCGACCTGTTCAACTCTGGTCTGCGTCCCGCGATCAACGTGGGTATTTCCGTGAGCCGGGTGGGTGGTGCAGCCCAAACCAAGGCGATCAAGAAAATTGCCGGCACCCTGAAGCTGGAACTGGCCCAGTTCGACGAACTGGCGGCCTTCTCCCAGTTCGCATCCGACCTGGATGCTGCTACCCAGCAACAACTGGCACGGGGCAAGCGTCTGCGCGAGATCCTCAAGCAGCCCCAGTTCAGCCCCCTGATCCTTGCCGAACAGGTGGCCGTTGTGTACGCCGGTGTGAAAGGCCTGATTGACGAGGTTCCCGTGGAATCCGTTGTTCAGTTCTGCCGCGAACTGCGTGACTACCTGAAGTCCAACAAGGCTGACTTCATCTCCAAGGTGCAGACCGAGAAGCAACTCAGCGACGAAGCTGAGGCCATGCTTAAGGATGCCATCCAAGAGGTGAAGTCGACCATGCTCGCCTCGGTTTGAGGAAGGGCATAACCAATGGCAAACCTCAAGGACATCCGCGACCGAATTGGTTCGGTCAAGAACACCCGCAAAATCACCGAGGCCATGCGCCTGGTGGCGGCAGCCAAGGTGCGCCGCGCCCAGGAGCAAGTCCTGCGCAGTCGCCCCTTCGCCGACCGTCTGGCCCGCATCCTGGAGAATCTCCAGTCGCGCATGCGGTTTGAAGATGCCGATGCTCCCCTGTTGGAGCAACGGGACGTTGCCACCATCACCCTGTTGGCCGTGACCGGCGATCGGGGTCTGTGCGGTGGCTACAACGCGAACATCATCAAGCGCACTGAACTTCGCTACGCCGAGCTCAAGGCCCAGGGTTATACCGTGAATTTGGTGCTGATTGGTCGTAAGGCGATCACTTACTTCCAGAACCGCGCCAAGCTCTACACCATTCGGGCCACGTTTACTGGCCTGGAGCAGGTGCCCAATGCCAAGGAAGCGATGGGCATCGCCAGCGACGTGCTTGCCGATTTCCTCTCCGGCTCTACCGATCGGGTGGAAATCATCTTCACCAAGTTCATCAACTTGGTGAGCTCCAAGCCCGTATCCCAAACCTTGCTCCCCCTGGATCCCCAAGGGATTGCCCTTCCCGATGATGAGATCTTCCGCCTAACAACCCGCAAGGGTGAGCTAGGTGTGGAAGTCGGAAGTACCGCCAATGCGGTGGCCAAATTGCCTTCCGACGTCGTCTTCGATCAGAGCCCGGACCAATTGCTCAATGCCCTGCTGCCGCTGTACCTGGAAAACCAGTTGCTGCGTTCGTTGCAGGAGGCGGCTGCCTCCGAATTGGCCAGTCGCATGACGGCCATGAACAACGCCAGCGACAACGCTAAGGCGCTCGCCAAGACCCTGACCCTTGACTACAACAAGGCTCGCCAAGCTGCCATTACCCAGGAGATCCTGGAAGTGGTGGGTGGCGCAGCCGCGATGGTCTAGTTGATTCGGCTGGTTCAGTACAGCCGACCGGACTAGTCACGATCGGGTTGCAAACCCCGATCCCCATCCCCAAAACCCAGCACCCTCCGGCCGTTACGCCCGCTTTGCGGGCAACACGACCTCTGGGTTGCTGGGTTTTTTGTGGGTAGGACATCAATGGACCCTCTTGCGAAGGAGGATGACCTCTGTAGGTCGTTAGAGCCGGCGGTCATGACAACCATGGGAGGCTTGGCCTTGGGGCAACTGGCGATTGAGCCCCTGTTTCCGGTGGCCCTCGGTCGGGTGCAGCTGGCCCCGGATCCCTTGGACACGGCGTTCCAATTGCAGGCAATTAACGAACTTCGGGGCGGGGCCAGCTCCAATCCGGATCCGGGTTGTGCCTGGACTGGGGATCTCAATGGTGCCTGGCAGCTCCATCGCCACCCTGCCTTTGCGCCTTTGATCGCCTCACTGCTGGAGCATTCCCGCAGCTACTTGCAGGGCTTGGGCTTTGATTTGAGCCAGGTCTCCTTGCATCTGCAGCGCTGTTGGCCGGTGGTGAGCGAACTGGAGCAGGTGGTGGGCCGGCACCATCACCCCAATGCCCATTTGAGTGCGGTCTATTACCTCAATGGCGATGGCAGTGGCCGCCAAGGCTGTTTGCGCCTTTACCCCCACCGCCAGGTGAACGAATTGGTGCCTGGTCTGGCCGTGGGCCATGGGGGCCCCTTGGCTGGTGCGCAAGAACTTTGGAATGCTCCCTGGATTGATCTGGCACCCCAGGCCGGATTGCTGGTTTTGTTCCCTTCCCATCTCGACCACGCGGTCTTGCCCAACGAGGACCCCGATGACACCCGCTATTCGATCAGCCTGGATCTGGTCCTTTCGGCCCCAGTGGTTGGGGAGGGCGAGACTCCGCCCGAATACCTGGCCCCCCATCCGAGCCAGTGGCACCAGGTTTAGGGCTGCCTGGGAGAATCGGCTCGCACGGCCCGCTGCTGCCCTTCCCCTGTGACCGATTCCCAAGTTTTCACTGTTGTCTGCGACATCGACGGCAGCAGCCATACCTTCCAGTGCGGCAGTGGGCAAACCGTGTTGGCGGCAGCTGAAGCGGCCGGGGTGGCCTTGCCCAGCTCCTGCTGCTCTGGCGTCTGCACAACCTGTGCCGCTGTGGTCACGGAGGGCACGGTGCACCAACCCGATGCCATGGGCGTGAAAGCTGAACTCCAGCAGCAGGGCTATGCCCTGTTGTGTGTGTCCTTCCCCCGCAGCGATCTGAAGCTCCGGGCTGGCCAGGAGGATGCCCTCTATGAAGCCCAGTTCGGCCAGTACCAAAAGTGAGGCTGGAGCCCCTGGAGCTGCGGCTGCTGCGTCAGGGCGGCCCGCTGCTGGACCAGGTGCGACAGGCTTTGGCCGCCCATGGCCTGCCCCTGCGATGGGCGATTACGGCGGTGGAGCCCAGCCCGGAGGGATCCGTACTGGTGGTTGAGGCCGTTGTCGTCGTGATTGAAGACGACCTATGAGCCCTGCAGCATGAGTCCCGGAGCTTCTATGGCGCCCCCCATGCCCACGTTGCTGGTGATCCCCACCGGCATTGGCTGCGACCAGGGCGGCTATGCCGGGGACGCCCTGCCGGCGGCGCGGCTGCTGGCGGCCGCCAGTGGCTGCCTGATCACCCACCCCAATGTGATGAACGGTGCCGCCCTGTACTGGAGCGATCCCCGCATCCAGTACGTGGAGGGATCCTCCTTGAATCGCTTTGCCACTGGTGCCTTGGGCCTCAGGCCCGTCAGGCGGCAGCGGCTGGGATTGTTGCTGGATGGGGGCATGGAGCCCGAGCTGCGGCAGCGCCACCTGCAGGTAGTTGATGGCTGTCGGGCCACGTTGGGCCTGGAGATTGGTCCGGTGATCACCACCGACACACCGCTGGGGGTGCGCTTGAGCCAGGGGGCGAGTGGGGCCAGTTGGGGCCAGCTGGAGCGCCCCGATGTCCTGCTGCGCGCTGGGGAGCAATTGCTGGCTGAGGGAGCAACGGCCATCGCCGTGGTGGCCCGTTTCCCGGAAGATCCTGGCAGTGAGGCCCTGGCGGCCTATCGCCAGGGCTCTGGCGTGGATGGTTTGGCCGGCGCCGAGGCGGTGATCAGCCATCTCCTCAGCAGCCATCTCGGCATTCCCTGCGCCCATGCCCCGGCCCTGAGCCCCTTGCCCCTCGACCCCGCCCTGGATCCCCGGGCGGCAGGCGAGGAGCTGGGGTACACGTTTTTGCCCTGCGTGCTCGTGGGCCTCAGCCGGGCACCCCAGCTGGTGCCCTTAGAAGGAGCGTCACCAGCGGTGTTGGCCGATCCCCAGCTCTTGGGCCGCGATCAGCTGGGGGCGGTGGTGGCCCCAGCTGGGGCCCTGGGTGGGGAGGCCGTGCTGGCTTGCGCCGAGCTGGGGGTGCCCTTGATCACGGTGGCCAATCCCTGCCTTTTGGAAGTCACGGCGGCCGCCCTTGGGTTGGAGGCCCACGCCGCCAGCAGTTATGCCGAAGCGGCGGGGTTGGTCCTGGCCTTGAGGGAAGGCCTTAGCCCGGCTGCTTTGGGCCGGCCGTTCCCCCGGCCGTACGCCCCTGGGATGGCCTAAGCGGCTGGCCTACAGAGCCGCAATCGGCATGCGCCAGCCGGTGCCAAAGGCGCGGCCGCTCACTTTGAGCAGGGGGGCGGCCTGGCGCCGCTTGAATTCGGCCCGCCGCACCAGCTGCATGATCCGTTCGGCGTGCTCGGCATCCACGGGGCTGCCATCGGCGAGGCCCTGGCTGACGAGCTCCTCGGGGCTGCGCAGCTCTTCGATCAGGGCTTTGAGAATCGGATCGAGCAGGGCGTAATCGGGCAGGGAATCGCTGTCCCGTTGGTCCGGGCGCAGCTCGGCGCTGGGGGGTTTGGTGCGGATCGCGGCGCCCACCAGCTCGCCGCTGGCAGGTAGCCCCAGGGCTGTGCGGCAGGGGCCCGCCGCCGGGCTGTCGAGCCAATCGCACAGGTCAAAGACGGTGGTTTTGTAGAGGTCGCCGATCACGGCCAGGCCCCCATTCATGTCGCCATAGAGGGTGCAGTAGCCCACGGCCAGTTCCGATTTGTTGCCGGTGGAGAGAAGTAAGTGGCCCTGCTGGTTGGCCACGGCCATCAGGAGGCAGCCGCGAATGCGCGACTGCAGATTTTCAGCCGTGAGCCCTTGGGGCGGTCCATCCAGGGCTGGTCCGAGGGCGGCATCAAAGCCCGCCATCAATGGGGCAATCGGCAGGGTGTGGGCCGCCATGCCCAGCCGCTCGGCCAAGGCGGTGGCATCGCTGATGGAGCCCTCCGAGCTGTATGGCGATGGCAGCAGCAGGGCTTGCACCTGCTCGGCCCCCAGGCCGGCGGCACCAATCACGGCCACCAGGGCTGAATCAATGCCGCCGCTGAGCCCCAGCAGCACCCGGCGGAAGCCACATTTTTTGGCGTAGTCGCGAACGCCAAGTACCAGGGCGCGGAAGAGTTGCTCTCGGGGCCCGGGGAGGGGAGCGCTCAGGCCCAGGGTGGGGAGGTTGGTTCCAGGAGGTTCTGCGTTGTCCCCAGGAGAGCCGGCGCCGCCCCCAGCCCTTGGGGTTTCCCAGATGGCGACCTGTTCTTGGCAGCAGGCCAATTGGGCCGCCACCTTGCCGCTGGCATCCACCACAAAGCTGGCCCCGTCGAACACCAGCTCGTCGTTGCCGCCCACCTGGTTCACATAGACCACCGGGCACTGCAGTTTTTCGGTGGCGCGGGCGGCGAGGCGATGGCGCAGGGCCGCCTTGGCCTGGCCAAACGGGGAGGCCGAGAGATTGAGCAGCACATCGATCCGGTGCGACTGCAGCGCGGCTACGGGATCGGGACCGGCCAGGCGGTGGCCCTGCAGTTCCTCCTCCACCCAGAGGTCTTCGCAGATGGTGAGACCCAGCGTCCAGTTGCGACCTCCCTGTTGGAACTCCAGAACAGCGGGCTGGTCTGCCGCTTGGAAATAGCGCCGTTCGTCAAAGACGTCGTAGGTGGGCAGCAGTTGCTTGCGGGCGACGATGCGCCATTGCCCACCTGAGACCAGGGCGACGGCGTTGAACAGGTTGGGCTTCTCTGCTGCAGCAATCGGCTCGGCCACACCCACCAGCAGGGCCAGGGAGGGGTGGGTCGCCGCCAGCTCGGCGGCGAGTTGAGCCAAGACGTCTTGTTGGGTGCTGAGCAGGGCAGGCCGCAGCAGCAGATCCCTGGGCGGATAACCCCAGAGGGAAAGCTCCGGGGTGACCACCAGATCCGCATGGGCGGCAGCTGCTTCCTGGCAGGCCGCCAGAATTCGGGCACCATTGCCAGCCAGATCTCCCACCAGGGGATTGATTTGGGCCAGGGCGATGCGCATCAGCAGGGCGGCTCAGCAAGGCCATAGCGATTGTGCTTGAGCAAGGCCGGTAGGACGGCGGCCGGAATCTGGCTGGGGTCGAGCCGTTCGCGCACGGCCGAACTGGCGGTGGCGGGGATCTGCAGGGCCAGTTCCACCGGCCGGGATCCCAGGGCTTCGAGGGCCTCGCGGTGTTGGCTGGTGAGGGGCCAGCCATGGCGGGGCACAATCGCCAGGCGGCAGCGGCCCAGGATTTGATCGGCCTGCTTCCAGCTGGGGATTTGGGCCGCTAGATCACTGCCCACCACGAACACCAGCTCGGCCTCTGGCCAGCGCTGGTGGGCCCGCTCCAGGGTTTCAATCGTCCATGGGCTGCTGAGCTCCTGGGCGAGGTGGAGCCGCGGGTTACCGATCGCTTCCACCAGGCATCCCAACAGCTGGGCCCTCTCATCCAGGGGCGCACCGTGCTGTTTGAGCGGGTTGGTGCTGGCCCAGGTGGCGACGGCGGGATAGAGGCCCAGTAGCCCCTCGAGCAGGGCCTGGTGGCCGCAGGTGGGAGGGTCGGCACTGGTGCCAAAGAGGGCCAGCTGACTCATGGCAGCAGGGCTTGCAGGCTCGAGCGCGGACTGGCGGGGGACTGGTGCTGCCAGGTGTTGAGCCACTGGCGCACCTGGGGATCGCTGTGGCTGAGTCGCCGCATCAAGGCCCCCGGCTTACCGCCCCGCTCGGCGCCTTTGATCAGTTCGGCCGCCGCTAACCGGCCCGTGCGCCGGGTGGTGTGCACGGCGAGGGCGGCCTGGGCGATGGCCACGGGGGCGGCGGGGGCCAGGCTGAGGCCGCCGGTGAGGGGGGCCGCCACCAGCAGCAGCTGGCGGATCAAGCTCAGCACCACTTGGATGCCCAGCTGGGCCCCACCCAATAGGACGTTGTGGCCCGATAGGCGGGTGAGCAGTGCCCTGGCGCTGGTGCTGTGCATCTTTTGGCCATAGAGCTGGCAGAGCTGCAGCACCAGGGCCGTATCGCAGGCCAGGCCTCCGGCCAGATCCAAAAGCACCAGTGGATTGGCCGCCACTCCGGTGGCCTTGAGCGCCGCAAAGCGGCCGATCAGGCTTTGGGCGGCCTGGCGGCTGTGGCTCAGGCGCCAGCGCTGCAGCTGGTGGTGGAGGCGATCGGCAGAGCGCAGGGCATTGAGGGCCAGCAGCAGTTCACCGTGCTGCTCCAGTAACGCCACCAGGGCCTCCCGCAGGGGGCCAATGCGCGGCGCTTCGACGCTGCTGCGCACCCGGCCGTCGGCCAGGACGCTGGCCCGCCGGGGGGCCGCGGCGACGGCCACCAGCTCCAAGTGGCGTGCCTTTTGGGGCAGTCGCCGGCGGATGCTGGCGATCAGGGCGGCCTGCTCGCCAGCGGGCCAGCAATCGCTGCGGTTGAGCACCAACAGGAGGGGCTTGCCGCTGGCCAAGAGCGCTTCGAGGGCCTCGAGCTCGACGCTGGTGAGGTCGCCATCGAGCACGAGCAGCACCAGGTCGGCCCCGAGGGCCACCCGGCCCGCTAGGCGGGCCCGGCCGGCGGCGGCAATCTCGTCGATACCTGGGGTGTCGACCAGTTCGACCCGTTGCAGCCCCGCAATGGCTTGGTGCCACGGCTGGGCCTGTTGGTGGCGGGTGCAGCCGTGGGCCACATCCGTGGCAAAGGCGTCATGGCCGAGCAGGGCATTGAGCAGGCTCGACTTGCCCACGCCCACCCGGCCGAACACGGCCACCTTGAGGTGCTGGCTTTGCAAACGCAGCAATTGGCGATCAAAGGCCCCCAGCAGGCCTTCCACCACGGCATGCTCGCGTCCACTGAGCACCAGTTGCTGGCGCCACTGCTCAAGCAGCAGGCGGCAGCGCAGGGGGGTGGAGGGGTCTGGCGCCATCAGGTGGGCTCGCTGGCCGGCTGGGGGCGGCGCCACCAGCCGGCCAAGACCGCCAAGACGGCTTCAGGACCAATCACACCCACGAAACCACCGAATTCATCCACCACGACCCGCACGCCCGTCGTGTCGCGCCGAAACGCGGTGAGCAGCCGATCGGCGCGGATCATTTCGGGTACGAATTCCACCGGTTCGCCGAGGGCGGCGGCGGTGAGGTTGTCTTTGCCCTCGAGCAGGGCCGTGAGCAGGCGTTCCCGGCTAGCCACGCTGAGCACCTCATCCACCTCATCGCCCAGCACCACCCACCATTCGGCATGGTTAGCCAAGAGTTCCGGGCGAAGTTGGCCAAGGCGGGCCCCGCCATCAAGGGTGGGGGCTGACACCCGGGGCATCATTAAATCCCTGGCGGTCAGGTCATTGAGCTGGAACACCTTGGCGATCATGGCCGCCTCATCCGCTTCAATTTGACCCTTTTGGGAGCCCAGCCTGGCCAGGAGGCGGATTTCGTCTTCGTTGGTGCTGATTTCGTTGTCTTGGGTGATCGCAGGCAGCACCTGTTCGAGTAGCAGAACCAACGGAAGCATCAGCCGCCCGAGCCAATGCACCGCCTCCGCACTGGCCAGGGCCACGGGCATCGAAAAACGGCTGCCCATGGATTTGGGCAGGATTTCTCCCAGAAGGATCACCAGCACGGTGAGGCCGATGGAAAACAAGGGCAGGGCGACCCCGGCCACGTTGTGGTTGTGAAGCACCGCGGCGGCATAGCCGCCCAGCATCAAGCTGCCAAAGATGTTGAAGCCGTTGTTGGCAATCACCAGCACCGCCAGGGTGCGGCCCAGGCGTTGGCGCAGTTGATCGAGCCGGCGAGCGCCGCGCAGCGGCTTGGCGCGGTTCGCCAATTCGTGCACCCGGGCCGGGTTCACCGTGAGGATGGCCGCCTCTATTCCCGAAGCCAGGGCCGAGCCTGCGATCACGACCACCACCAGCAGCGCCAGGGCAACAACGTCGTTCATTCAGGCCTGCATCTGGAGGAGGACATCGAACCGCGATGGGGTACGGGGCGCCAAGGTGAGCGCAATGCACCTATTTAATCGGCTCTGCCAACGGCTGTTGGCGGGGCTCGATCAAACTGGCGTGCAACCGTTGCGCTCCAGGCTGCCCGTTGATGTCGATCTTTGCCCAGCGCCGGGCCCGTTTTCTTGAGCAATTGGGTGGGGTGGCGGCCGTGATTCCGGCTGCGCCGATGGTGGTGCACCACGCCGACTGCGAGTACCCCTTTCGCCAGAACAGCGATTTTTGGTATCTCACGGGCTTTGACGAACCAGGCGCGGTGGCCCTGTTCTTGCCCCACCGCGACGACGCCCGCTTTGTGTTGTTTGTGGAGCCCAAGGAGCCCACCGCAGAAGTGTGGACCGGCGTCCGCTGGGGCGTGGACGGCGCGGTAACCACCTTTGGCGCCGATCTAGCCCATCCCCTTGCGGAGCTCCCCCAGCGCCTGGCCGACTACCTCAAGGGCGCCGAGGGGATTGCCTTTCGGGTGGGGCGCCACCCCCAGGTGGAGCCCTTGGTGCTCGAGGCCTGGGGCCAGCAGCTTGATCGGGCGCCCCGCAGCGGAGCGGCGGCCCTCGGCCTGGTGGCTCCCTGTCCGCTGCTGCACGCCCAGCGCCTGCGCAAGGGGCCCGAAGAACTGGAGCGCATGCGGGAGGCCGCCCGCATCTCCGCCGAAGCCCATGAATTGGCCCGCCAGGTGACCCGCCCCGGCCTGAAGGAACGGCAGGTGCAGGCGGTGATTGAGCAGCACTTCCTCGAGCAGGGCGCCCGCGGCCCTGCCTATGGCTCGATCGTGGCCGGTGGCGACAATGCCTGCGTACTGCACTACACCGCCAACAGCGCTGAGCTGCGCGATGGCGACCTGGTGCTGATCGATGCGGGATGCTCGCTCAACGACTACTACAACGGCGACATCACCCGCACCTTCCCGGTGGGGGGGCGCTTCAGTGGCGAGCAGCGGGCCCTCTATGGGCTGGTGCTGGCGGCCCAGGAGGCCGCGGTGGCCGCGGTGGCTCCAGGTCAAACCGCCGAAGGGGTGCACGATGCGGCCCTGCGGGTGCTGGTGGAAGGCCTGGTGGAACTCGGTTTGCTCGCTGGTGATCTGGATGGCCTGATCGACCAGGGGGCCTACCGGCACCTCTACATGCACCGCACCGGCCATTGGTTGGGGCTGGATGTGCACGATGTGGGCGCTTACCGCCTGGGCGAACACCATGTGGAGTTGGAGCCGGGCATGGTGCTCACGGTGGAGCCGGGGCTTTATGTGAGCGATCGGCTGCCGGTGCCGGAGGGCCAGCCGGCCATTGATGAGCGCTGGAAGGGCATTGGCATCCGAATTGAGGATGACGTGGCTGTCACCGAGCGGGGCCACGAAAACCTCACGGCTGCTGCCGCTAAGGCGGTTAGCGCGATGGAGCGCTGAGCCAGGACAAGAGAGCTTCGGGCTCCAGGGCTTGGGTGCTGGGTAACACCACATCGGCCCCCGCTTCGATCAGCCGGGCTTCGTAGGCAGCCCGGCGCTCCAGGGCTTGCGGGCCATGCAAATGGGGTGGGGCGACGGCGAGGCTGAGGAAGCGGGCATCAGGGCACTGCTGCCGGGCCCGTTGCACGGTGAGCACATCGGCCACGGTGTCACCCAGATAGGCGATCGGCGGACTCGCCCCATCCACTGCCGCGTCCAATGACCCATCCATTTCTGCGCCGCTGAGCTGGGCGGCCAGCCGCAGCAGGCCGGTGGGATCGGGCTTGTCGGGGGCTTGGCCCATGGCGATCAGCGGTGGTGCGTCCAGCCCTAGACGGGTTTCCAGCACGTAGCGGCAGGAGGGGGGCTCGGCGCCACTGACAAAGCCCCAGGCCACGTTGGCCCTGGTCAACGCAGCAAAGAACGCCGCTTCCACCAGCAGCGGCTCGCTGCCGATGAAGCCTTGCCAAAGGGCGGAGTCGCCTTCGGGGTCGCCGCCGAAATAGAAGCTGCCAAACACCTCCACCAAGGCTTCGAAGGCTGGGAGCGGGGCATGGCCTGAGCGGCGCAGCAGCTCGAGGGAGGCTTCCCAGTCGTTGTTCCAGCAGCCCTCGCTTTTGAGCGTGTCGATGGCACCGGCATCAGGGCGGTGGCCACTGAAATGGTGCACCGTTTCCACGATGGCGCGGCGGTAACTGCCGCCCACATCCCGGATCACACCGTCGATGTCGAAGAGCAGGACGGCACGGGGGGACATCACGGGGGCCATCAAGCGACCATCAAGCGGTCGCATCCTGCTCGAACTGGGCCGCGGCGGCCTCGGTGGCCCCACTGGCGAACAGCCCTGCGGCGATGGCCGGGTTGATGGTGAAGGTGGTCATCCCGGCGGCCGCCAGGCGGGTGAGGTCGCTGGGGTGCCGCAGGCTGGCCACCAAGAGCCGCACCGAAGAGCCCACCCCATCGAGGCAGCGCTGCATGGCGATCAGCTCGCCGTGACCATCGCGGCCGAGGTCGCTGATCCGGCCCAGGTAGGGGGCGATGTAGCGGGCTCCAAGGGCGGCGGCCACCAGCACCTGGGCTGGCTCGTAGCAGGCGGTGAACGTGATCGGGATGCCCTGGCTGATCAGCTCCTTTGCTGCCTCAGCTCCCGTGGTGGTCACCGGCACTTTCACCACGATGCGGTTGGGGGCGATGGCATGCAAGGCACTTCCGCACCGCAGCAATTCGGTGGCGGTGCTGCCCCAGGCCTGGAGATGCAGTTCTTGGGCCCCAAGGCCCAGGGCGCGGCCACTGAGCTGGCGCAGATGGCCCAGCTCACAGGGCTGCTCGGCCTTTTTGAGCAGGGTGGGATTGGTGGTGACCCCAAAGAACAACCCGGTGGGCAGCCATCGCTCCCAGGCGCCGGGGTCGGCAGAATCGAGCAAGAGGCGCAGCGTCATGGCTGGGGATAAAGCCGGTGGCGCCAGGGCGGCTGGTAGGTTAGTCGTTTGAACCGTAGCCTTGAGCGTTGACCCCATGACAGCCACCGATAGCGCACCTGGCGCTGCCGTGAGCGAAGCAGTAGAGGCTATCGCCGCCGCAGACGAGACCACTACCCAGGGGCGTCCGGTGATGCGTGGTGGCAGTGCCGCCCTGGCTACCGCGACCATTGACGAAGACGGCGTGCCTTCGGGCTATACCCCCAAGGCCGATGAGGGCCGCTTCCTGCTGAAGATCCTCTGGCTGCCCGACAACGTCGCCCTAGCCGTTGACCAGATTGTGGGTGGCGGCCCCAGCCCCCTCACCTCCTACTTCTTCTGGCCCCGGGAAGATGCCTGGGAAACCCTCAAGACCGAGCTCGAGGGCAAGAGCTGGATCACCGACAACGAGCGCGTTGAAGTGCTCAACAAGGCCACCGAAGTCATCAACTACTGGCAGGAAGAGGGCAAAGGTAAGAGCCTCGACGAGGCCAAGCTCAAGTTCCCTGATGTCACCTTCTGCGGTACCGCCTGATTCGGCAGGACCCTTTGGATCTTGCAAGCGCTCCCTTGGGGGGCGCTTTTTTATGGGTCAGGCTTGGGCTTCTGGTCTTCAGGTGGTGGTTAGCAGTTGGTGGTTTGCGGTTGCTGGTTGGTGGTTTGAGCGCAAGGGCAAGCCCATCAAAAATCCCGGACCCCAGCGGTTGAGCTGCAGTCCGGGATGGTGAAGTCAGTGCTGGGGAATCTCTCGTCAGCCAGCCTTGGTGGCTTGGAAACGGGCGCGGGCGCGGTCCAGGGCCTCGGCTGCTTTGAGTTTTTCAGGGCTGCTGGCCTGGCCTTCAAAGTTGGCAGCGGCTTTCTGGGCAGCTTCGAATTCGGCTTCGGCAGTGCTCGCATTGATGCTGCTGCCGAGCTCGGCGGCGTTCACCAATACGGTCACTTCGTCGGCTTCCACTTCGGCAAAACCACCCATCAGGGCGATGGTGGACCAACCGTTGCCATCGCGGAGGCGCATCACGCCGGTGTCGAGGGCGGCAAGCATGGTGACGTGGCCGGGAAGGATCCCCACCTGACCAGTTGTACTGGGCAGGATGACTTCGTCGGCAGTGCCATCGAAAACGCTCTGGTCAGGTGCCAGAACGCGGAGGGTGAGACTCATGGTTTGGGTTCCTCAGATCAACCCTTGTTGGCTTCCGCCAGGATCTTGGCGGCCTTGGCCTTCACCTGGTCAATGTTGCCCACGAGATAGAAGGCAGCCTCGGGCAGATCATCCAGTTCGCCGGCCAGGATCATGTTGAAGCCCTGGATCGTGTCGGCGAGCTTCACGTACTCACCCTTTTGACCGGTGAAGATCTCAGCCACGAAGAAGGGCTGGGAGAGGAATTTCTCGATCTTGCGAGCCCGATCAACGGTGCGACGGTCGTCTTCGGAGAGTTCGTCGAGGCCGAGAATCGCGATGATGTCCTGCAGCTCTTTGTAGCGCTGGAGGGTGGACTGCACGGTGCGGGCGGTGCGGTAGTGGTCGTCACCCACCACGGCGGGCTGGAGCATGGTGCTGGTGGAGTCGAGGGGATCTACAGCGGGGTAGATGCCCTTAGAGGCCAGGCCGCGGCTCAGCACGGTGGTGGCATCCAGGTGGGCGAAGGTGGTGGCAGGTGCCGGGTCGGTCAGGTCGTCCGCAGGCACGTAGACGGCTTGGATCGAGGTGATCGAACCTTCCAGGGTGGAGGTGATCCGCTCTTGGAGCATGCCCACGTCGGTGCCGAGGGTGGGCTGGTAGCCAACGGCAGAAGGCATGCGGCCGAGCAGGGCCGACACTTCTGAGCCGGCTTGCACAAAGCGGAAGATGTTGTCAACGAACAACAAAACGTCCTGTTTGTTGGCGTCACGGAAGTGCTCGGCCATGGTGAGCGCCGAGAGACCCACGCGCATGCGGGCGCCGGGGGGCTCGTTCATCTGGCCGTAGCAGAGGGCCACCTTCGACTTGCTCAGGTCCTCGGAGTTGATCACTCCAGATTCCTTGAATTCTTCGTAGAGGTCATTGCCTTCACGGGTGCGCTCGCCCACACCGGCGAACACGGAAACGCCGCCATGCTCCTTGGCAATGTTGTTGATCAACTCTTGGATCAACACGGTTTTGCCCACGCCGGCGCCACCGAAGAGGCCAACCTTGCCGCCCTGGCGGTAGGGGGCCAGCAGGTCGATCACCTTGATGCCGGTTTCAAACACCTTTGGTTTGGTTTCCAGCTCGGTGAGGCTGGGGGCGGCCCGGTGGATGGAAGCGGTTTCGCTGGTCTTGACAGGACCCTGCTCGTCGACGGGCTCGCCGAGCACGTTGAAGATGCGGCCCAGGGTGGCTTCGCCCACGGGCACACAAATGGGAGAGCCGGTGTCGAGGACTTCCATGCCCCGCACCAGGCCATCGGTGGTGCTCATGGCCACGGCGCGCACCCGGTGATCGCCGAGGAGCTGCTGCACTTCTGCAGTCAGGGCAACGGTTTGGCCGGCGGAATTCTTCGCTTCAATGCGAAGAGCGTTGTAGATCTTTGGCAGCTTTCCGGCCGGAAACTCAACGTCAAGCACAGGGCCAATGACCTGGCGGACGATGCCTTTGGTGCCGGTGGCGGTAGCAGCAGCCATAAATAAGGAAAACGCGAGGAGCGCACAGCGGGACCATCCCGCTTGAAGCGGCACGACCTTATCACCGCGCATTGCCGGCTTGGGGTGGTTCGGTCAACCGCACAGAACCGCCCTAGTCATTTCTTGGCGGTGCCCATAGGGTTGGCACTTAACGGGTCCGAGTGCCAGCTCTCCTGCGAGTGGGGCCGGATCCGTCTCCCAGTGGCGTCTCAGACGCCATGCCGTTGCTTTCGCAATTTATTCATGGCTGCTGTTTCTCTCAGCGTCTCCACGGTTAAGCCCCTCGGAGATCGCATTTTCATCAAGGTTTCTGAGTCGGAGGAAAAGACCGCCGGTGGCATCCTCCTGCCCGACACCGCCAAGGAAAAGCCCCAGGTGGGCGAGGTGGTGCAAATCGGTCCTGGCAAGCGCAACGATGACGGCACCCGTCAGGCTCCTGAAGTGAGCGTGGGCGACAAGGTGCTCTACAGCAAGTACGCAGGCACCGACATCAAGCTCGGCACCGATGAGTACGTGCTGCTCTCCGAGAAAGACATCCTGGCCATCGTCAACTGAGCTCGTCAGAGTTTCGGCCGATCCAGCTCCGTTTAACCCTTCCCAGGGATTAACCCTTCACAAGGACATCGCCTTCCATGGCTAAGCGCATTATTTATAACGAGCAAGCCCGCCGGGCCCTCGAAAAAGGCATCGACATCCTCTGCGAAGCCGTTGCGGTCACCCTTGGCCCCAAGGGTCGCAACGTGGTGCTCGAGAAGAAGTTTGGTGCACCCCAGATCGTCAATGACGGTGTCACCATCGCCAAAGAGATCGAACTCGAAGATCACATCGAGAACACCGGTGTGGCCCTGATTCGTCAGGCTGCTTCCAAGACCAACGATGCTGCCGGTGACGGCACCACCACGGCCACCGTGTTGGCCCACGCCATGGTCAAGGCCGGTCTGCGCAACGTGGCTGCTGGCGCTAACGCCATCACCCTCAAGCGCGGCATCGACAAGGCCTCCGAGTTCCTCGTCAAGAAGATCGAGGAGCACGCCAAGCCCATCAGCGACAGCAACGCCATCGCCCAGGTGGGCACTATCTCCGCCGGCAACGACGAAGAGGTGGGTCGGATGATCGCCGACGCCATGGACAAGGTTGGCAAGGAAGGCGTGATTTCCCTCGAGGAGGGCAAATCGATGACCACCGAACTGGAGGTCACCGAAGGCATGCGCTTTGACAAGGGCTATATCTCGCCCTACTTCGCCACCGACACCGAGCGGATGGAAGCGGTGCTCGAAGAGCCCTACATCCTCCTTACCGACAAGAAGATCGGCCTGGTGCAAGACCTGGTTCCCGTGCTCGAGCAAATCGCCCGCACCGGTAAGCCCCTGCTGATCATTGCTGAGGACATCGAGAAGGAAGCCCTCGCCACCTTGGTGGTCAACCGCCTGCGCGGCGTGTTGAATGTGGCCGCCGTGAAGGCCCCTGGCTTCGGCGATCGCCGTAAGGCCATGCTCGAAGACATCGCCGTTCTCACCAACGGTCAGCTGATCACCGAAGACGCTGGTCTGAAGCTCGATAACGCCAAGCTGGAGATGCTGGGCACCGCCCGCCGCATCACCATCAACAAGGACACCACCACCATCGTGGCCGAAGGCAACGAGGTGGCCGTGAAGGCCCGCTGCGAGCAAATCCGCAAGCAGATGGACGAAACCGACTCCTCCTACGACAAGGAGAAGCTGCAGGAGCGTCTGGCCAAGCTGAGCGGCGGCGTGGCCGTGGTGAAGGTGGGCGCTGCCACCGAAACCGAGATGAAGGACAAGAAGCTGCGCCTGGAAGACGCCATCAACGCCACCAAGGCGGCCGTTGAAGAAGGCATCGTTCCTGGCGGTGGCACCACCCTGGCCCACCTGGCCCCTGCCCTTGAGGAGTGGGCCAAGGCCAACCTCTCCGGCGAAGAGCTGATCGGCGCCCACATCGTGGCCTCCGCCCTGACCGCTCCCCTGATGCGCATCGCCCAGAACGCTGGTGTGAACGGCGCTGTGGTGGCTGAGAACGTGAAGAACAAGCCCTTCAACGAGGGCTACAACGCAGCCACCGGTGAGTACGTCGACATGCTGGCTGCCGGCATTGTTGACCCCGCCAAGGTGACCCGCTCTGGCCTCCAGAATGCGGCGTCCATCGCTGGCATGGTGCTCACCACCGAGTGCATCGTGGCTGACATGCCCGAGAAGAAGGACGGTGCTCCCGCCGGTGGCGGTGGCATGGGCGGCGACTTCGACTATTGATCGAGGGACTTCGACGATTGATCTCAAGCGAGATCTCAGTCGGATTTTGATCCTTCAGATCCCAGCATCGGCGCCCCTTCGGGGGCGCTTTTTTATGGCTTCATGCCGCCCGGGTTTCCGTATCAAAAGAAACCGAAAAATCGATTTTTGTAGTGATAGCTACCAACTGCGGCCCTCTCTGGTGGGCAACGTGCAGCGATCTGCGCACCTGCTGTGCCCCCAGTTCTGATCTCGGCCCTACCCGTGGCTGTCCTTGCGGGGGACGCCCTCTCGCCGGCATCCCAGGCTCTGCAGAGCGCCAACAACGGCTTCGTGCTGCTCTGTGCGGCCCTGGTGTTGATGATGACGCCAGCCTTGGCCCTCTTCTATGCGGGGTTTGTGCGCAGCCGCAATGTGCTCAACACCATGGTGATGAGCTTTGCTGCCATGGCCCTGGTGAGTGTGCTCTGGGTGCTGTTCGGCTACAGCTTGGCTTTCTCCGAGGGCAGCGGCCCCCTGGCGCCGTTCATTGGGGGTTTCCAGTGGGCGGGCCTCAGCAATTGGTCGGCGTCCTATGGCAATGGCCAGCTCAGCCATGGCGCCGTGGCGCTGTTTCAGCTCACCTTCGCGATCATCACGCCAGCCCTGATCTCCGGGGCGGTGGTGGAGCGGATGCATTTCCGGGCCTGGATTGCCTTTGTGGTGCTCTGGAGCACCTTCATCTACCTGCCCCTGGCCCACATGGTGTGGGGGCCAGGGGGTTTTCTTGGCGTTGACGGGCTTGGCGCCCTGGATTTCGCTGGCGGACTGGTGGTGGAGATGGCCTCAGGGGTGGGCGCTGCTGTGGCGGCCGCAGTGGTTGGCCGGCGCCGCACCTATCCGGGCAACGGTTCACCGCCCCACAACGTGCCGTTCATCCTGATGGGTGCTGGCCTGCTTTGGTTTGGCTGGTTTGGCTTCAATGGCGGCAGTGCCCTGATCGCTGGCAACTTGGCCTCCCTGGCCTGCCTCACCACCAATACGGCCGGTGCTGCCGCTGCGGTCGGCTGGATGGTGATCGAAACCCTCCAGCGGGGCAAGCCCACGGCGGTGGGTGTGGCCACCGGGGCGGTTGCTGGTCTTGTGGCGATCACCCCGGCCGCTGGGTTTGTGAGTCCTTTGGGGTCTGTGTTGATCGGCTTTGTGGCAGCGGCAATCTGCAGTTATGCCCTTCATCTGAAAAACCGCAGTGGCCTCGATGACAGCCTGGATGTGCTGCCCGTGCATGGGGTTGCGGGCTTTGTGGGGATTGTGCTGACGGGGGTTCTTGCCCTGAAAGTGGTGAATCCTGCCGGGGCTGATGGTCTATTGGCCGGTAATCCTGGCCTGCTGGTGATCCAGCTCAAGGCGGCAGGTTTCACTGCGCTTTGGGTGGGCGTGGGCACCTACGCGGTGCTCAAGCTGATTGGCACCTTGATGCCCCTCAGGGTGAACGACCTCGAGGAACGCCAAGGTCTCGATATCCAGGCCCACGGCGAGGAGGCCTACAACACGGAATTCACCGGCTAACCGGCTGGCGCGCTCTTCTTGCTGGGACTGGCTGACTTACTGGGTATGAAATTCAGGGCGATGCCGTTGTTGCAGTAGCGCTTGCCGGTGGGCTTGGGGCCGTCATCGAACACATGGCCTTGGTGCCCCCCACAGCGACGGCAGTGGTACTCGGTGCGCGGCACGATCAATTTGAAATCCAGCTTGGTGACGATGCCCTTGGGCAGCGGTTCCCAAAAGCTGGGCCAGCCGGTGCCGCTGTCGTATTTGGCCTTGGAGCTGAACAGGGGCAGCTTGCAGCCGGCACAGACAAAGGTGCCGGCCCGTTTTTCGTTGTTCAGGGGACTGCTGAAGGGCCGTTCGGTGCCCTCCTCCCGCAAGACCGCAAAGGCGCCAGGGCTGAGCCGCTGTTTCCACTCGGCTTTGCTTAGCTCCCAGGCGGGATCTTCGGCTTTGGAGGCGGCCAGGGCTGCCTTGGCACCGCCCAAAAGCACGGCAAATCCCGATCCCAAGCTGGCCAACAGGTTGCGGCGGTTCATCGCCTTACTTCAGCCAGCCAGCGCTCAGCACCACGGCCAGGCCTAAAAAGATGGCGAGCAGGGTCCAGCTAATGCGGTTGAGGGTGTCCTCCGCACTGCGGGCGCTGGTAAACATCGAGCCACCGCTGGAGGCAAGCCCTCCCATGCCATCGCCCTTGGGGCTGTGGAGCAGCACGCTCACGATCAGCAGCACGCCGCTGCCAATCCAAACCCAAGACAAAATCGACGTGATCATGGATTCAGGCTAGACGCCCAGGGTCTCGGCAACGCGGTTGGGCTCGTTCTTGCTGCCCAAGGGAGCCACCAAGGACAAGCCACTCATGCTGGCCGGTTTTGGCAGTTCGAGGATGTCAAGCAGGGTTGGGGCAATGTCGGCCAGGCCGCCGCCAGCTCGGAGTTGAACATCGGTGCCATGGCCCGGCAGCTTGCGTTTCTCCCCTTCCACCAGGATCACGGGAACCGGATTGGTGGTGTGGGCGGTCCAAGGGCGGCCATCGGGGCCTTCCATGACCTCGGCATTGCCATGGTCGGCGGTAATCACAAGCGTGCCGCCGATGCGGTTGGTCGCCTCCATCAGCCGGCCCACGCAGGTGTCCACGGTGGTGACGGCTTCGGTGGTGGCTTGCATCTGGCCGGTGTGCCCCACCATGTCCGGGTTGGCGTAGTTGATCACCACCAGGGAATAGATGCCCTTCTGGATGGCGGCGATGCAGCTATCGGTGAGCTGTTCGGCCGACATGGCGGGGGATTGGTCGTAGGTGGCAACCCTGGGCGATGGCACCAGGTGGCGGTCTTCTCCAGGGAAAGCCTGCTCGATGCCCCCATTCATGAAATAGGTGACATGGGGATATTTTTCGGTTTCAGCGGTGCGGAATTGGCGCAACCCCGCCTCGGACACCACTTGACCGAGCAGCCCATCCAGGGATTCGGGCGGGAAGGCAACGGCCACGGGGAGGCCTTTCTCGTATTGGGTGAATGTGACCACATCCAGATCGCTGATCAGGCTGCGCTCAAAGTTGTCGAAGGTGGGCAGCACCAAGGTACGGATCAGCTGACGCACCCGATCCGGACGGAAGTTGAAGCAGACCAGCCCATCTCCGGATTTGATCAGATCGTCCGATAGGCGCACCGGTTCGAGGAATTCGTCGCCCACGTTGCTGGCGTAGGACGCCTCAATGGCCTCCAAGGGGCCCAGGTCACTGAGGGGGCTGGATTGGCTCAGCAGCCGATAGGCCTTCTCGGTGCGTTCCCAGCGGTTGTCCCGGTCCATGGCCCAGTAGCGGCCACAGAGCGTGGCGATCCGCCCCACACCAGCCGCTTGAATTTGCTCCAGCACCTCGGCCACAAAGCCAGGGGCACTGCTGGGAGCCGTATCCCGGCCGTCAGTAATCACGTGGATGCAGACATCCTGGAGGCCCCGAGCGGCGGCCCAGCGCAGCAGGCCGCCGAGGTGGTTGATGTGGCTGTGCACTCCGCCATCGGAGCAGAGGCCAATCAGGTGCAGGGTGTGGCCGTTGGCGAGCAACTTGTCGGCCAGGGCATTGAGCGATGGATTGGCGGCAATGCTGCCGTCCTTCACAGCCTGGCTAATCCGCACCAGTTCCTGGCGAATAATCCGGCCCGAACCGATGGTGAGGTGGCCAACTTCGGAGTTACCCATTTGGCCATCGGGCAGGCCAACGGCCCCACCACTGGCTTCAATCAGGGTGTGGGGATAGGCATGCCAAAGGGCATCCATCACCGGGGTTGCCGCGGCACGGATGGCGTTGTGGGCTTCTTCATGGCTGTAGCCCCAGCCATCGAGGATGGCGAGAACAACTGGGGCGATTGAGGATGGCTGCCTCGACCCTGAATCGCGCAAGGCTGAGTCGCGCAAGGAAGTGACGGGCAAACGGGAATCGCTCAGCGAAGAAGCGCCTATTGAAGAATCAAGGGCGTTAGGCCTGCTGGAGTGCTGCTGGGAGGGAATTGCTGTCACCCGACTCACCTAGCGGTGTGCATGTCGTGGGATGTCAAACCGTGGGTAAAAGCGGGTGATTTCAAATCGTGAGATTTCAAATCGCGGGATTTCAAGGAGAGGTATGGATGCAACGCTTCAGGTTTGCACTGTCTTCGATCCCAACCTACAGCCCCAATCCCATGGCGAATTTCCCTGATCCCAGCCGCGTCAGGCTTTGGCAACAAAGGATTCGGCTGGTTGGGTCCATAGCATTGGCGTTGCTGGTGCCAGCCCCATGAATCGGCTCGAATTGCTCTCGGCCCAGGACCTATCCCGCACCTTGGACCGCCTGGCCTCCCAGGTGCTTGAGAGTGTCGCCGATACCCACCGGTTGCTGTTGCTGGGGATTCCCACCCGCGGGGTGGCCTTGGCTGAGGTTCTGGCGGCCCGCTTGGGGGTGATTTGCGGCCATGCCATCGACCACGGCAGCCTCGATCCCACCTTTCACCGCGATGATTTGGAGCGGATTGGCACCCGGCTGGCCCAGCCCACGGACCTGCCCGTGAGCCTGGAGGGACGGCAGGTGGTGCTGGTGGATGACGTGATTTTCACGGGCCGAACGGTGCGGGCAGCCCTTGAGGCCCTGCAGGCCTGGGGCCGCCCGGAACGGGTGAGCCTGCTGGCCATGGTGGATCGGGGCCATCGGGAATTGCCGATCCAGCCTGATTTTTGCGGCAGGGTGGTGCCCACCAGCCGCCAAGAAACCATCCAGCTGGCCCTGCAGGGGATCGATGGGGAGGAGGGGGTGTTCCTGTTGCGCCCCTAGGCCGCTTCGATTTCGTCGGCGCGGAAATGGGCCTTGAATTTGCCAAACGCCACCACCACCGGAAGGTTGGGGCTGATCACCCGGCCTTTCCAGTCGTTCAGCACGGTGACCACTTCCCCTTGCTGGCCATGGAGATCAAAGGCCACACCACGGTGCAGGGGATGGTGGTAGACGACCACGCTCTGGCAGACCTTGACCTGATCACCTGGCTGCATGGACTTGGAACTCTTTCGCGGGCCCAATCTTGTCATGGGCGCTGGCAGGCGGTTTCGGGGCCCGCTTCGATCACCTTGCCGCCCAGGGATTTGCAGGCGGCTGTGAAGGCTGTCCACTCATCGAGCCCCTTGGCGATTTGGGCTTGAACCCTGGCATCCAGGTCGGCCGCAGGCACCGTATGGGGCAAGGCGCCATGGCCGTCATGCTCGCGGTCGTTGCCGGCCAAGGCATTGATCGCGGCCTGCACCTTGGCCTTTAGGGGCTGGCTCTCACCTTTCCACCAGGGATGGTCGAGCCTGGTCAGGGCGTCGAGGGCCTCCCACCAGCGCTTTTGCGCCACCAGTTTTTGGCTGCGTTCCATCAGGAGCCGGTTGCGGTTCCAGATTTGTGTGTAGGAGTCCCCCGTGGCGTTTCCGGCACTGTTGTGGTCATCGCCAATCGGGGCCAAAAGCGCCAAGGCGCCCTTGAGATTGCCCTGCTGGAACTGGTCGAGGGACAGGCGTTGCAACTCCAAGACCCAGCGATCGAGTTGGCGTTGGTCGCTGGGTCGGGCCGCTGGGGAATTCACCAGCTGCCACTGCAGCCGCAGGGCTTGGGCCCATTGGCGTTGCTGCCACAGTTCCCCAGCTTTGAGGCGCCGGCATTGACCCTGTTCCTTCGGCGCGCTGTTGTCAAGCCAGCGCAGGGCTTCGAGTTGCTCGCTGTAACGCAGGCAAGCGTTGAGATTTCCGGTGGCGGCCGCCTGCTCGAGGCGCTGGGGCAACTGCCGTTCCCACCAATAGGCCGCGCCAACCCCTGAGGCCACTAGCCCCAGGGTGAGTCCAAGCCAAAAACGAGGGAGCCTGTGCCGGCGGAGGGCCAAGGCGGCAGATGCAATCAAATCCCGTTCTATCAGTCTTGTCGGCGCTTTTGGGGGCAGTGTCAGCGCACCGGGCCAAAGCTTCGCTCGCCCAGGCTGGCGCCGGTGGTGAGATCGGTGATCTCCGCCGTGAGTTGGCCCTGGCCGTTGATCACAAAATCCAGCTTGAGCCGATCCACACCTTGTTCGCCAGGGGGATCCAGGGCAATGGCACTGGGCTGGTCGCGCCAGGGGATGACCTGGGCCCGGCCTGCCCGGCGTTGACGCAGCACCGGCAGGTCTCCTTCAAACACCACTTCACCGCGCTGCTCGATTTGGGCTTCCCCCAGGCTGATCTCGAGGCAGCTCTGGCCATCCAGGCTGCAGGCCAGCACGATCTCGAGGGGGCGATCGGTGGGCCAAGCCTGGCCCGCCACAAACAGGGGATGCCAGGTGTGGCGTCCACTGCGTTGTTCCCAGCAGCGCAGCTCAACCCCATGGGTCAGCACATCCTTGAGCTGGACGCCCGGGGTGAGCGCCAGGGCCCCCAGGGCCACCGCTTCAACCGGGCGATGGGTTTTGAGGGGCACCCCAGCCAGCCGTTCCTCCAGCCACCGGCGCAGCCGGGGGATGCGGCTGCTGCCGCCCACCTGCAGCACGGCTGTGATGGTCTCTGGCCTGATCCCAGCGCTGCGGCCAGCCGCCAAGACCTGATCGAGGAGGGCATCCAATTGGCTGATTAGCCCCCGCTCTTCGAGGAGTTGCTCAAAGCTGGTGCGGCTGAAGCGCAGCTCCCGGGGGGCTTGATTGGCGGAGCTGACGAGGGCGAGGGCGTCGTCTTGGCTGCTTAAGAGGCATTTGAGCCGCTCGGCCGCTTCCAGAAGCTGGGGGCCTTGGGGTTGGCCTGGGCAGAGGGCGTCAGCAATCCAGCGGTCGATGTCGCGGCCGCCGCAGGCCAGCCCTGCCTTGCCGATCACCTGGGCGCAGCGCAGGGTCTGGCGGCTGCTGTCGAGATCGCGGCCGGCAAAGCGCAACAGCTGGGCAATCGGGGCGGCTCTGCCCTCACCTCCCTCCAGCTTCACCAGGGCCACATCCACGGTGCCACCTCCGATATCCACCACCAGGGCGGTGCTGCCCGGGGGCAGCCCGGCGCCGATGGCCGCGGCGGTGGGTTCATCCACCAGGGCCACCTCCTCTACGCCGAGGTCCGCGCACACCTGGACCAGCCACTGGCGATAGCTGCGGTAGGTGTCGATTGGGGCTGTCAGCACCAGGCGTTTGGGGCTGATGCCCCTCGGCAGGGCGGCCCAGAGAGCCTTTATGAGCAGGGCTCCGGCCTGTTCGGCTGGCTGGGCTGAGGCGCTACCGGAGCCAATCAGACGTTTGAAGTCGCGGCGCAGTTCCGGTCCGTCGTGATGGGCTAATCCGGCATCGACCACCTGGCGGCCGATGAGTGGTTTGGCGCCGGGGGCTTCGGTGAGCCAAAGCAGGCTGGGCACCACCACCGGTCCATCGAGGCTGAAGGGCGGCAAGGCCAGCAGCTGCGCTGCGGTCTCTGGGCCCTGGTAGGCCACCACCGTGGTGGTGCTGCCCAAATCGATGGCCAGGGTTCCCTTGTCCTCCATGGCCTCCCCCTCAACAGCGGCCCCCTTCTAATCCGCCAGGTCCCCCTGCTGACCTAAGCTCGAAATACTGGAAACGTGGTTATGCAAAGCGGCATTCAAAGCGGCGTTGAAGTGAACCCGAAGGAACTGGCCCAGCGGGCCGAGAGCCTGATTCGCTTTTCTAGCAACCGTTACCTCACCACCGTACGGATCGCTTTCCGCGCCAAGCAACGCCGTTTTGATGATTTCGATGGCCTGCTCGACGACTCGATGATCAAGCCCGTGCAGCGCGCCATCATCGAGTTGAGTGACGAGCAGGATCAGCCCGATCTGTTGCCCGGCTGATTGTTTAGCCGATTCGGGCGTCAGTTAGCGGATGCAGGTGAAAGAGGGAGAGGGGTGGCGGTTGCTGGTGGATCCAACCCGTCACCCCTTTGTTGTGTTGATCGGTGGAGCTGGCTGGGCGGCGGAGCTCACGGCCCAGGAGGCCCAAAGCCTGCGCCAGGGTTTTGGCCAATTGGTGGAGCAGCACGCAGCCATTGCCGATCAGTTGATGGAGGAGGAGTCCATCGGCTTGGAGCTTGATCTGGGGGGGCTATGGATGGCGCTCGAAGGCGATCGAAGCCATTGGCAGGTCCGCTTTGTGCTCACCCCGGAGGGGCTCCAGCGGGGCCTCGAGGCGGGCTGGGATGCTGCGGCGAGTCAGGCGGTGGCGGTGGCCCTGGCCCAGCTTGGGGAGCTCAAGGATTGGGGCCTTGACCTGGGCGCCCACCAGAGCCAGTGAGCTGGTGAAAGGCGCTGAAAGCCCCTCGGTCGATGGCTGTCGTCGCGGCGGGATAAGACGGTTCCAGCATGAGACAGGGCCGTTGATTCGCTGCAGATCAGCTGTGCTGATCAATGGTTGATCCCCTGGCATTCCGGAGCCAGCGCCGCGCTTCTCCCCAGGTTTTCCCCAGGCCAGGGTGGGCCGATCCTGCTGGCTTCTGGGGGTTGGGGAGAACCCCCCAGCTGGGGCTACCCGGCTTGACAGGCCTGGCTTTGTCGATGGGGAACCGGCACCTGGTGGGTAGGCATTGGTTGGATACCTTTGCTGGCAGCCGATCTCAAGCTGGGAAGCCCTGGCTCAACGCCCAGCCAGCCGATTTGACTCCGGCGCAGGGATGTGGGGAACTGGATGTCACAGCGCCGGGCACGGATGACATTGGGGCCAGAGTTGGCAGAAGAAGCGGGGCTGGTGAGCTTGCGGGCTGAGGTGCCGGAGGCCCTCTTGGCTTCGATGCGCAGCTTCATTGAGCGCCATCCCAACTGGGATCAATACCGCCTGGTGCAGGCGGCCCTGGCCGGGTTTTTGGTGCAGAACGGGTTGCAGAACCGCGAGGTGACGCGCTGCTATCTGGCCAATCTGTTTCCCGGCCAAGGCAGCTTTAGGTCGGACGAGGCCGGTTGAGATCCGGCAGCTCAAACAGCTGCTCGTAGGCCGCCGCCAGGGTGCAGATCGTGATTGGTAGGGCGGCCACCAGTCCGACCAGCAGCACTAAAAAGCCTGCCAGCAGGATGAGGAGCACCACCAGGGTCAACCCCAGGGCATGGAGCCAGTGGGGGTCGACGGCCGCCCGGCCACTGCGGAAGGCCCCCAGGGGCGTGAGCTTGCCCATCAGGGTGAGGGGCAGGCACAGGATTTGGTCTGCGGCCAGATACACCGCCACGGCCACACCCGCCACCAGGGGCAGGGGGGCGAGCCAGGGTTGGATCAAGGTGAGCAAGAACGCACTGGCCTGGGCCAGGCGCACGATCAGGGCATTCAGCGCCAGGATCAGCACCAAGGTGCCAAAACAGCGGGCCATGGCCCGACCATCCAGCCGGGCCAGGTCGCTAAACCGGGGGGTCTGGCGCCCAAGGGCCATCTGGGCTCCGCGCATCAGCCCCACCACCAGCCAGAGGCTGCTGAGGGCATAGGCCAGCCAAGCTGCGCCTGCCAGGGCGACGGCCAGGCCATCAACGCGCCCAAACAGGCCAATGAACCGATCACTTTCGTAGCGATACAGCACCTGGCTGAGCAAATTGATCCCGCCCACCACGAGGGTGAAGCCCATCAGGACCCAGGGGCAGCTCGCGAAGGTGGCCCAGCCGCGCTCGAGGGCCTGACGAATGGCGATGGGATCGGAGCTGATCGGGCGCAGCAGGGTCATGCTGGCTCGAGGAGGGCGAGTAAGCGCTGGGCGCTGGCCTCTGGCACCGGCAGGATCGAGAGCCGATTGCCCCGTTTCACCACACCAAGTTCCTCAGGGCTGAACTTCTCCTTGAGCGCATCCAGGCTGAGCAGGGTGTCGAAATGGCGGAGATAGCGCAGGCGCGCACAATCCCAACGGGGTTTTTCGGGGGTGACTGCTGGGTCGAAATACTTCGATTTTGCATCGAATTGGCTCGGGTCGGTGAGCTGGGTTTCGATCACCTCCATCAGCCCCACAATTCCCGGGGGTTTGGTATTGGAGTGATAGAAAAAAGCTAGGTCGCCAATTTTCATGCTGCGCATGAAGTTGCGGGCTTGGTAATTGCGAATGCCGTCCCAGAGCGTTGTGCCTTCAGCTTTGAGATGGTCGATCCCGTAGACATCGGGCTCGCTTTTCATCAACCAATAGGCCATGGGATGGGGCGCGCTGCAACGGGGTGTTGCGGCGATGTTAAGGCTGTTATTGGCCTGTTTTGAACGCTCTGTTTCAGATCTGCGTTTGTTCGTTGACATCCCACCCTGGGCTGCCAACACTTGATTTGATGTTTTCTAGGCCCCCGGCCCCTCCCGATGCTGAGCGATAGGCAGAACAAGCGTGCAAGTGGTTTGGATTACGGCGCCATTGTCCAAACGGGCTGGCGTGGCTTTTGCCGCAATGCCCTGGTGCTGGTGGGGTTTGCGATCCTCTACACCATCGTTTCCGGCGGGGTGTCCTTTGCGGCGTCAGCCGTCGCTCTCAAGCTGGCTGAGCCTGGCCCCAAGGCGATCCAGGGAATTGCCTACGGCCTGCTGCTCCTGTTGCAGGTGGTGGTGCATTTGGTGGGCAGCGTGGCGTTGCTCAATGGCGCCTTGATGGCGGCCAAGGGACAAACCTTCCAATTTGGCCAACTCTTTCGGGAAACCAAGCAGCTGTTCAACTTGCTCGGCCTGCATGTGTTTGCAGCGATTGCAATCCTGCTGGGTCTGTTGGCCTTTGGCCTTCCAGGGATCTATTTGAGCGTGGCCTATTGGTTCTCGGCCTTTCTGCTGGTCGACCAGAGGGTGTCCTTCTTGGATGCCCTGGCTGGGGCCAGGGCCATG
>CAMDEM010000006.1 GCA_945896675.1 Cyanobium sp. NIES-981 | reverse complement strand
CCGCTGAATTCATGGGGGTAGCTGCCGTAGCGCGTTGGGCTGATCCCCACCCGCTCCAGGAGCTCGGTGGCCCGGCTTTGAATGCGCTTGTGGCGCCAGCTCGAGCGATGGGCCTCGAGGGTGTCGGCCAGATGGTCACCAATGGTGAGCAGGGGGTTGAGCCGGGTCATGGGGTCCTGGAACACCAGGCCCACCGCTTCCCCCCGCAGGCGTCTGAGGGCGGGGCGTTTCAGCCGCCTCGGGTCTTGGCCGGCCAGTTCCAGCTCCCCGGTGCAGCGGCTGCCCTCTGGTAATAGCTGCAGTACGGCGCGGGCCACGGTGCTCTTGCCACAACCGGAAGGGCCTATCAAGGCCAGCCGCTCCCCGGCCTTGAGGCTCAGATCCAGGCCGTCCAGGGTGGGAAGCGCAGCCCCCGGGTAGTGCACCACCAGGTTGTTAATCGTGAGTACGGGCCTGGTCATCGCCCCAGCTTGGATCCGCAGACCCGCACATCCGTGGATTTGTGACGGCGGCTGCATACGATGGAAAAAGTTCGCAGGATGGGATGCCCAGGGCCATCCACGATCTGGAGCCCCCACAGCTGGATCAGCAGCTGGATCCAGCTCCGCAGCTCAGGCGCCCGATTCAGGCGCCCGCGGATTATGGGGTGCCCTTGCCTGAGTGGCTACAGCGCTGCATCGAGCATGCTCCCCCGGGGTCTGGGGACAGCTGCCCCACCGATGGGGAAGCCCTGCTGGCCGCGGCTTTCGATTTTGCCTACCAACTCCACGAAGGTCAGTTTCGGGCCACCGGCGAGCCCTACATCATTCATCCGATCGCGGTGGCCGATCTGCTGCGCGATATCGGCGCGAGTCCGGGGGTGATTGCGGCGGGCTTCCTCCACGACGTTGTCGAGGACACCGACGTCATCCCCGAGGAAATCGAGCAGCATTTTGGGGCGGAGGTTCGGGCCCTGGTGGAGGGCGTCACCAAGCTCGGCGGCATCCATTTCACGAACCACACCGAAGCCCAGGCGGAAAACCTGCGGCGCATGTTCCTGGCGATGGCCAGTGACATTCGGGTGGTGCTGGTCAAGCTGGCCGACCGGCTCCACAACATGCGCACCCTGGGTGCCCTTAAGCCCGAGAAGCAGCAGCGCATTGCCCGCGAAACCCGGGAGATCTATGCCCCTTTGGCCAATCGCCTTGGGATTGGTCGGCTGAAGTGGGAACTCGAGGATCTGGCCTTCAAGATCCTCGAGCCCGAGGCCTTTCGGGATGTGCAGCAGCAGGTGGCCACCAAGCGCAGTGAGCGCGAGGAGCGGTTGGGGGTCACGGTTCAACTCCTTCGCGACCGCCTCGCCGCCGTGGGCCTGGATGGGGTGGAGGTGAGTGGCCGGCCGAAGCACCTCTATGGCATCTGGAGCAAGATGCAACGCCAGCAGAAGGCCTTCCACGAGATCTTTGACGTGGCGGCCCTCAGGATCCTTTGCCCGAATTTGGAGAGTTGCTATCGGGCCCTGGCGGTGGTGCATGACACCTTCCGCCCCATCCCTGGACGCTTTAAGGACTACATCGGCCTGCCCAAGCCCAATGGTTATCAGTCGCTGCATACGGCGGTGATCGGCCGCCACCGGCCCATTGAGGTGCAGATCCGCACGGCCGACATGCACCAGATGGCGGAGTACGGCATTGCCGCCCACTGGAAATACAAGGAAGGGGGCTCCCCAGCCAGTGCGGGGGATACCGAGCGTTTCAACTGGCTGCGCCAGCTGGTGGATTGGCAGAAAGATGACGGGGGGCAGGACAGCAGCGACTACCTCGCCTCAATCAAGGAAGACCTCTTCGATGAGGAGGTGTTTGTGTTCACCCCCAACGGCGATGTGGTGGGCCTGCGGAAGGGCTCCACAGCAGTGGATTTTGCCTATCGGATCCACTCCGAGATCGGCAACCATTGCCAAGGGGTGCGGATCAACGATCGGCTGTGTCCCCTGGCAACGCCCCTCCAGAACGGCGATTTCGTGCAGGTGATCACCGCCAAGGCGGCCCATCCCAGCCTGGATTGGTTGAACTTCGTGGCTACCCCCACGGCCCGCAATCGCGTCCGCCAGTGGTACAAGCGCAGCCACCGCGACGAGAACATCAACCGCGGCACCGAGATGCTCGAGCGGGAGTTGGGCCGGGATGGCTTTGATGCCCTGCTCCATGGGGAGGCGATGGCCAAGGTGGCCAAGCGCTGCAACCTGGTTGGCACCGAAGATTTGCTGGCGTCCCTTGGCTTTGGTGGCGTCACCCTGCAGCAGGTGATCAACCGCCTGCGCGAAGAAATCCGCCTGGCCTCCGCAACTGCTGCCCCGGTGCTCAGCAATGAGCAGGTGGCAGCGGGGGTGGGCCCGGCCCATGCCGGCCATCCAGCCCCCCTGGCCCCCGGCGGCTCGAGTCCGATCCAGGGTTTGGAGGGTTTGGATTACCGCCTCGGCGGTTGCTGTAGCCCCTTGCCGGGGGAGGGGATCGTGGGGGCGGTGGCCCTGGGCAACCACGGCATCACCATCCACCGTCAAGATTGCGCCAACGTTGCCCAAGTGCCTGCGGAGCGGCGGTTGCTGGTGGATTGGAATCCGGCTTCAACGGCCCAAAACCGCCGCTATCCCGTGCAGCTGAGGATCGAGGTGCTGGATCGGGTCGGCGTTCTCAAAGACATCTTGATGCGCCTTTCCGACCACCGTATCAACGTCAGTGATGCCCGGGTGCGCACCGCCGCAGGCAAGCCGGCTCGGATTGATTTGCGCGTGGAACTCGACAGCGCCAGCCAGCTCACCAACACCATGAACCAAATCGGCTCGATGGCCGATGTGCTCGACATCTGCCGGATGGGGATTGGTTGAAGCTCCTGGCTTCATTGGTTGGCGGCCCAGTGCCCTTCGCTACAACTGGGTCCGGGTTCTGTATCTACAAAGGCTCCAGCCTTCGCGAGCCCAGCCATGACCGCCGAGCAAGCGGCCCAACTGATTGACAGCACCCTCGACCTGGTGCACCAGCGCCTCCAAGACCTGCAGGCCCAATCCCTGGCCGCCGAGCAGCGGGCCCTGGCGGCGGAATTTCGCGAATGGCGCCATCCCAGTGGGGGCCATATCGATCTGATGGTGTTCCCCGGCCTGGCCAGCTAACCGCTGAAATGGGGTGATGGTTTCCTCCATCGGTTCCGACTACCTCCACGATCACGGGCAAGACCACGACTACGGCTTCGACACCATCGCGGCCATTGCCACGGCGGTGGCTCCGGGGGAGGGCAGCGTGGCCATCGTGCGGATCTCCGGGCCTGGGGCGGAAGCCATTGGTCAGCAGCTGTTTGTGGCCCCAGGCAGCCAGAGCTGGGAAAGCCATCGGGTGCTCTACGGCCACGTGGTGGATCCCGCTGGCGAGCAGCGGGTGGACGAAGCCTTGCTCTTGTTGATGCGGGCCCCCCGCAGCTTCACCCGGGAAACCGTGGTGGAACTCCATTGCCATGGCGGATTGGTTGCAGTGCAGCGGGTGCTCGAGCTGGTGTTGGCGGCCGGGGCGAGGCGAGCCCTGCCAGGGGAATTCACCCAGCGGGCTTTCCTCAACGGGCGCCTGGATCTCACCCGGGCAGAAGCCATTAGCGAGATGGTGTGTTCCCGCAGCCGCCGGGCTGCCCAGCTGGCCATGGCTGGCATGGATGGGGGGTTGCAGCAGCAAATCAGCGCTCTGCGGGAGCGCTTGCTGGATCAGTTGGCCGAACTGGAGGCGCGGGTTGATTTTGAAGAGGATTTGCCGCCCCTCGATGGCCGGGCCGTGGTGGCGGAATTCACGGCGGTGCTGGGCGCATTGGAGGACCTGGTGGTGCAGGCCCGCCAGGGCGAGCTGCTGCGCGAAGGCCTGCGGGTGGCGATTGTGGGCCGGCCCAATGTGGGCAAATCCAGCCTGCTCAACCTGCTCAGCCACAGGCAGCGGGCCATCGTGACCGACGTCCCAGGCACCACCCGCGATCTGCTCGAGAGCCAGTTGGTGCTTGAAGGCGTACCCCTCACTCTGCTCGATACCGCCGGCATCCGCCCCACCGACGACCGGGTGGAGCAGCTGGGCATTGATCGCAGCCTGGAGGCCCTCGCCAGTGCCGATCTGGTGCTGCTGTTGTTTGATCTCACCGCCGGTTGGACCGCTGCCGACCAGGCCCTTCGCGACCTGGTGCCCGAGGGGGTGGCTTTGGTAGTGGCTGGCAACAAGCTCGACCAATGGGTGGAGCCGCAGCCAACCGACCCAGCCAACGACCCAGCCCATGGCCGCTTTAGTGCTCTCACCGGCGAGGGGCGCGATGCCCTGGTGGCCCTGCTTCTAGAGCGCTGTGGAGCAGGCCCCCTGGAGGGGCTCCAGGTGGCCCTCAATGCCCGCCAGCGGGATCTGGCGGCCGCAGCGGCCGCCAGCCTGCAGCGCTCCCTCGAGGCGGCGGAGCAGCAGCTGCCTTGGGATTTTTGGACCATTGATCTGCGATCGGCTGTTTACAGCCTTGGGGAGATCACCGGTGAAGAGGTGAGCGAGGCCGTGCTCGATCGTGTGTTTTCCCGCTTCTGCATCGGCAAATAGGACCCCCGGGGCTATAAGGCCAAAAGGTTTTTGGCTTGTCCCTCCGTGCGCGCCCTGGTCGACCGTTCCCCTGCTGTGTTGGTCGCCATGGCCCTGGCCACGCAGGCATCGGCAGCGATACCGGCGGCCCCAGCAACCCCGCTGGCCTGCCCGGCGCCCCAGTTGGGTCGTTATGTAGTGATGGGCCAGGGGCGCAAGGGCGTGACCCCCTTGGCGGAATTGGCCCAGGAGCGCTGGCTGCCCAATGGCCGCATTGAAGGGGTGCGCTTTAGCCGCCAGGGCAAGCTGTTTGTGGAGCAGCGCTACCTCGCCAGCTATGCCGTGATGCCGGGCTGTTGGCTGGCGGTGCAGCGGGCGGATCGCTCCGGGCTGATGCCGGCCCAGGTGGCTCTTGATGGGGCAGGGCGGCCCAAGGTTGGGATTGGCACCAGCGCCGGCGTGGTGTTCACCTCCCAGTACCTTCCCCAGCCCGAACGCCCCTGCAACGTCAGCCAATTGGATGGTTTGGTGATCAGCCAGCAGCAGGGCTTCACGTTTCACTCAGGCAGCTGGCAGCCCAACGCCGTGATCCAGCGTGAACAGTGGCAGGGCGGCAAGGTCAGCGGCCTGGCCGTCTCCAGCTATGGCGGCAAACGCCAGCAGGCTCCCTACACCGGCAGCTTGAATCTGGAGGCCGATTGCCTGGGCGCGTTGCGGGAGGTGGATGGTTTGGGGGGCGTCTACAACTACCGGGTTGTGCTGCTCGCTTCGGGGGCCGGCTACCTCTACATCCAGAGCGATCCCGGTGATCTCACCGTGGGCTACCTGGCCCACCAGCGACCTTGATGCAACCCGTTTGCGCTGCTGCGCTGCTCGCCAACCCCGCCCTTGAGCCCTCCCTGCGGGCCTGGCTCAGCGAAGATGTGGGCCGGGGTGATCTCACGGCACCAGCCCTGGTTGGGGTGCGCGGTAAGGGTTCGTGGATCGCCAAGCAAGCCGGCATTTTCTGCGGGGGGGTGTTGGTGGAACCGCTGTTTCAGCTGCTGGATCCGGCCGTGACGGTCCAGCTGTTGGTGGCCGATGGGGAGGCGGTGGTGGCGGGCCAAACGCTCCTGCGGCTCGACGGTCCAGCGACGGCTTTGGTGGCAGGGGAACGCACCGCCCTCAACCTGGCGATGCGGCTGTCCGGGATCGCTACCGCCACGGCCCTCTTGGTGGCTGAGCTGGAGGGCATGGGCGTGGCCCTGGCCGACACCCGCAAAACCACCCCTGGTTTGAGGCTGCTGGAGAAGTATGCAGGGCGCTGCGGGGGCGGGCGTAACCACCGCATGGGCCTCGACGACGCGGCCATGCTCAAGGAAAACCACCTGGCCTGGTCGGGGGGCGTGGGCGCTGCGGTGGCGGCGGTGCGGCTCCAAGCCCCGTGGCCGGCGCGGGTGATCGTGGAGGCTGAAACCGCTGCCGAGGCGCTGGCGGCAGTGGAGGCCGGTGCCGATGGCGTGCTGCTGGATGAATTCAGCCCGGCGGAGCTGGCGGCGTTAGTGCCCCAGTTGCGGGCTGAAGCAGCCAGGCTTGGCCGGGTTGTGGTGCTGGAGGCTTCAGGGGTGCAGCCCGACCAGCTCAAGGCCTACGGCGCCACAGGCATTGATCTGATTTCCACCAGTGCTCCGATCACCCGCAGCCCCTGGCTGGATTTGAGCATGCGCTTTGATCCGGTCCCTTGAACTTGCTCCTTGCGGATGCCCTTGGGGCGGCGCGGGATGATCGGGGGGATTTGCTGCCGCCGCTGCGGTTTTCGGCCCCATGCTCCGCATCGCCCAAACCTTGCACAGCCAGCTGTTGGCGGCCATGGAGCGGGCCTTCCCCGAGGCGGCGGCCCAGGCTGAGGCGGCCGGCAAGCCCCTCGACCCCCAGCTGGCTGCGGCCAGCAAGCCGGAATTTGGTGATTTCCAGGCCAATGGGGCCCTGCCCCTGGCCAAGCCCCTAGGCCAGGCCCCGCGCCAGATCGCTGCGGCGATCGTGGAGCAGCTGGCCGCTGATCCCGGCTTTGCCGAGCTCTGCGAAGCCCCCCAGATCGCCGGACCTGGCTTTATCAACCTCACCCTGCGGCCTGAGCTGCTGGCGGCCGAAGTGGAGGCTCGCCTCGGGGATCCCCGGTTGGGCGTGCCCAAGATCGGAGCGGGCGACGACGGGGGTGCTGGGACTCCGGTGATCGTCGATTTTTCCAGCCCCAACATTGCCAAGGAAATGCATGTGGGGCACCTGCGCTCCACGATCATTGGCGACTCCCTGGCGCGGGTGCTCGAGTTCCGCGGCCACCCGGTGCTCCGGCTCAACCACGTGGGCGACTGGGGGACCCAGTTCGGGATGCTGATCACCCACCTCAAGCAGGTGGCCCCCCAGGTGCTGGAGACAGCCGATGCGGTGGATCTGGGGGATTTGGTGGCCTTCTATCGCCAGGCCAAGCAGCGCTTCGACGGGGACGAAGCGTTCCAAACCACCTCCCGGGAGGAGGTGGTGAAGTTGCAGGGGGGCGATCCGATCAGCCGCAAGGCCTGGCAGCTGCTCTGTGATCAGTCGCGCCGCGAATTCCAGACCATCTACGACCGCCTTGACATTCGTCTCTCAGAGCGTGGCGAATCCTTCTACAACCCCTACCTCGAAGCCGTCGTTACGGGCCTCGATGCCTCCGGCTTGCTCGTGGTGGATGAAGGGGCCCGCTGCGTGTTCCTGGAGGGCGTGAGCGGCAAAGACGGCAATCCCCTGCCGGTGATCGTTCAGAAAACAGATGGGGGCTTCAACTACGCCACCACCGATCTGGCGGCGATTCGCTATCGCTTTGGGGCCGCCCCTGGGGGGGATGGCGCCCGGCGGGTGATCTACGTGACCGATTCGGGCCAGGCCAACCATTTCGCCGGGGTGTTCCAGGTGGCCCGGCGGGCGGGCTGGATCCCGGCTGACGGCCGGCTGGAGCATGTGCCGTTTGGGCTGGTGCAGGGAGAGGACGGCAAGAAGCTCAAGACCCGCTCTGGCGACACGGTGCGGCTTAAGGATCTGCTCGATGAGGCTGTCGAGCGCTCCAAAGCCGATCTGTGTCGGCGCCTGCAGGAGGAGGAGCGCAGCGAGGACGAGGCCTTCATCGAGCAGGTGGCCACCACCGTGGGTCTGGCCGCTGTGAAGTACGCCGACCTCAGCCAGAACCGGAACACCAACTACCAGTTCAGCTTTGACCGGATGCTGGCCCTGCAGGGCAACACGGCCCCCTATCTCCTCTATGCGGTGGTGCGCATCGCCGGGATTGCCCGCAAGGGGGGGGATATGCGGGCCGCCTCCGCCGCCCTCCACTTCAGCGAGCCCCAGGAGTGGGCCCTGGTGCGCGAGTTGCTCAAGCTCGATGCGGTGATTGCCGAGGTGGAGGAGGAGTTGCTCCCCAATCGCCTCTGCAGCTATCTGTTTGAGCTCAGCCAAATGTTCAACCGCTTCTACGACCAGGTGCCGGTTCTCAAGGCTGAAGAGCCGTCCCGCTCGTCGCGGCTGGCCCTCTGCAGCCTGACGGCGGACACCCTCAAGCTGGGCCTGGGGCTGCTCGGCATTGCCACCCTCGAGAGAATGTGAGGGAGATTCCGGTGCCTGTGACCTCTTCGCGGTTTCCGCTGCCCCCGCCCTCCCCGCCTTTGGCCCGTCCAGAGGTGGAGGACCTGCAGGCCTACAGCGCGCCCCTGGAGGGGCGCCGGGGGCTGTTGCGCCTGGATTTCAACGAGAACACCGTGGGCCCCAGCCCCAAGGTGGTGGAGGCGATTCGAGCCATCCCCGCCGATCACTACGCCATCTATCCCGAGTACGACGGCCTCCGGGAGGCGGTGGCCACCAACCTGGCCGATCGCTTCGGCGGCAGACCTGGCCTTGCCCACCCCCTGACCCCCGAGCACGTGGGCCTGTTCAACGGTGTGGATGCGGCCTTGCATGCGGTGTTCCACGCCTATGGAGCCAGCGGCGATCGCCTGCTCACCACCAGTCCCACCTTTGGCTATTACACCCCCTGCGCCCAGATGCAGGGGATGGCGATTGAGGCGATCCCTTACCAGGGAGCCGATTTCGCCTTCCCGCTGGACCAGCTCCGGGCCGCCCTCCTAGGCCAGCCCCCGCGCCTCCTGCTGATCTGCAATCCCAACAACCCCACCGGCACCCGCCTCGCGCCGGAGCTGATCTTGGCGTTGGCCGCCGCTGCCCCCCAAACCCTGGTGGTGGTGGATGAGCTCTATGAGGCCTTCACCGGCGACAGCCTGATGCCCCTGGTCGATTTCGCCCGCCACCCCAATCTGCTGGTGCTGAGATCACTCGCCAAAACCGCAGGGTTGGCTGGCCTGCGCATGGGCTTTGCCATCGGCGATCCGGGCGTGGTTGATCGGGTCTCCCGGGTGAGCGGCCCCTACGACATCAACAGCTTTGCGGTGACGGCGGCCCTAGCTGCTTTGGCTGATCAGCCCTATGTGGATGCCTATGTCCAGCAGGTGGGGCAAGCCAGGGACTGGCTGGTGCAGCAATTGATGGCTGCGGGGGTGAAACACCATGCGGCCGGGGGGAACTACCTGTTGCTCTGGCCCCAGCAAGGCCCGGCGGTGGTGGAAGCCAGGTTGCGGGAGGCTGGGATTCTGGTGCGCTCGATGGATGGCAAGCCGTTGATCTCGGGCTCCCTGCGGGTCAGCATCGGCACCCTCGAGCACATGCAACGCTTCTGGGCGGCCTACGCCGCCATCGAGCACCCCACGACCTAGTACCCCACTGGCTCAGCGCATCACCTCGATCACCGTGGTGTCGCTGAGCTTGCCGGGCAGGCTGATTTGGCGGCCCGTGCGTTTGACAGGCGTACCTGCCATGGCCTTGAGGAAGGGCTCGACGCTGGATTGGTCGCAATCCTTGGGGGTTTTGCCGCTGACGTATTGCACCGGGATCACCACCCTGGGTTGGAGATCGCGCACCACGGCGGCGGCCTCACTGCCGTCGTACACCTTGGCTCCACCGCCCACGCCAATGATCAACACGTCGGGGCGACCCAGCATCACCCGATCAGCGGGGCTCAGCCTGGCGGCGGTGCCACCTAGGTGGGCAATATCCAGGCCCCCCTGCTTCCAGCGCCAGAGGGTGGCTTGGCCAAACCTGCGACCGCCAACCCGGTCGTGGGGGCCAGAGATCCCATCAATCTTCAAGCCGGCGATTTTGTAAGAGCCTGGCTTGACCAGGAGCTTGCCGCTGGCCACGTTGGCGCCTTCGTCGGCTAGGCGGCTGCTGGCCAAAATCACAGTGGCGCTGACCCGCGGTTCGGCCAGGCCCGCCGCGCAGGCCACCGCTTTGAAGGGATTCACCAGCACACTGGCCCCGCCCCCTTGGATCAGGAGGGCGCTATGGCCGTAGCTGGTGATGCTCACGCCACCGCCGGCAAAGACTGCGGGTGCCAGGGCTGCAGGTGCCATGGCTGTAGCCAACCCCAGGGCTCCCCAACCCAGACGAGCTTTCAGGCCTTTGGTGGCAGCACGAGCCATCGGTTCCAGGGCCCCGTTCGGGCACAGAGATGGCGCGAAGCTAGCAGCGGTCGATTAGGAGCTGGCCTGGCGCAGGAAGTTGGCCAGCAGCTTGTGGCCGTCTTGGGTGAGCACGCTTTCCGGGTGGAATTGCACGCCTTGCAGGTGCGGATAGTCGCGGTGGCGCAGGCCCATGACCGTGTCGTCATCGAGCCAGGCGGTGATCTCAAGGCAGTCGGGAAGGCTGGCGCGTTCGGCGATCAGGCTGTGGTAGCGGGTCGCCGTAAGCGGGTTGGCCAACCCCTCAAAGACGCCTTGGTTGCCGTGGAACACCGGCGATGTTTTGCCGTGCATCAATTGGTTGGCGCGCACCACAGTGCCGCCGTACACCTGGGCAAGCGACTGGTGCCCTAGGCATACCCCCAGGGTGGGGATGCGGGGACTGAGTTCACGCAGCACCTCGAGGCAAACCCCGGATTGATCGGGATCCCCTGGACCGGGGGAGATCAGGATCGCGGCGGGGTTGAGTTGGCGGATCTGCTCGAGGCTGAGGGCGTCATTGCGCTCCACCCGCAGCTCGGAGGCGAGGGGATAGTCGCCTGCCAGTTCGCCCAGGTATTGCACCAGGTTGAAGGTGAAGCTGTCGTAGTTGTCGAGAACCAGGAGCATGGGTGCTTAGAAGCCAAGCCGGGCCAGCAGGGGAGGCACCAACAGCAGTAGGGCAATCATCAGCGATGACAACGCAGCCACGAGGACGGCGGCGGCGGCACAGTCCTTGGCGATGCGGGCCAGGGGGTGGAACTGGCGGCCGATGGCGAGGTCGACAACGGCTTCCGTGGCGGTGTTGAGCAGTTCCAGCACCAAGACCGCAGTCACGGTGAGCACCAGCAGGGCCAGCCGTTCAGGGCTTAATCCCAGCCACAGCCCCATCAGGAAGACCACCAGCCCGGTGAAAACGTGGATGCGGAAATTGCGTTGGCTGGCGATGCTGTAAGCCAGGCCCTGGGCGGCGTACCGGAAACTGCTCGGCAGATCACCGGCCACTTTCCAGGCCCCAACCCGCAGCCTCCGGCCCCGTCGGTGCCCGCCATCGGGGGTGTCTTGGGGTTTGATGGGGTCCGAGGTGGTCACCCTTACGCCGCTTTCCATCTCACTCTGCGCCGGCGAGTAGCTGGTCTTGCCTGGCCAGCATGGCTTGGAGGCTGGCGTCATCGGGGTGGTCCCAGCCCAGGAGATGCAGTAGTCCATGGCTGGCCAGGAACCGCAGTTCCTGGGCCAGGCTGTGGCCGTGGTCCGGGGCCTGACGCGCGGCGGTTTCCAGGGAGATCACGATGTCGCCCAGTTCGAGGGCTTCGGGTCCCAGGCCGCAGTCGTCATCGCTGAAGTCTGGGGGCAGCGGCATGGGGGCGAAGGGGGTGCCGTCGTCGTCGATGGTTTCTTGGGCGGCGAAGGCCAGCACATCGGTGGGGCCTTGCTTCTGGCGCCAATCCTGATTGAGCTCGGCGATCTCGGCATCGCTCACCAAGCTCAAGCCCAGGCAGTAGGCCCCCGCTTGGAGTGGGGGGGGGAGTTCGGCCTGCAGCTGGCTGAGCCAGTGGCCGAGCAGGTCTGCCCAGGCCCCACTGCCGGCCAAGGGATCTACCAGGGCTTTTGCATCAGCCAAGCCCACGGCATCACCCAGAAGGGTTGGGGGCAGGTCGTCACCGGTTTGGAAGGCCAGATCCAGATCGATGCTGCCCGCTGGAATGCTCATCGGATGGCAGGGCCCATGGGGCGGATGCAGTTAGGGAGTGGGGGGCAGGCCGGGGCGGCCAAGCCAGGCAATCAACACCAGGAAGCCGGTGAGACCCACGGCAGTCAACCCGAAGTGCAGCAGGCTTTGGCTGCCTTTGCGCACCATGTTGCGCATGGCCAATTTCACAAAGCTGTCCGTAGACGCCATTAGCTCTCAGCTCCCATACCCACCTCCACACCTTGGCGCAGCAGCGCCTGGATGAAGGGATCGAGGTCGCCATCCATCACCCCCTGCACATCGGTGGTTTCGTGGCTGGTGCGCAGGTCTTTCACCATTTGGTAGGGGTGGAAGACGTAGTTGCGGATCTGGTTTCCCCAGGCCGCTTCGACGATGTCCCCGCGGATGTCGGCGATCTCGGCGGCCCGTTGCTCCTGGGCAATCACGAGCAATTTGGCCATCAGGAGGGCCATGGCCTTTTCCTTGTTCTGCAGTTGGGAGCGCTCTTGGGTGCAGCGAACCGCCAGGCCGGTGGGGATGTGCAGGATCCGCACGGCCGTTTCCACTTTGTTCACGTTCTGGCCCCCGGCGCCACCGGAGCGGGATGTGGTGATTTCCAGGTCTTTTTCGGGAATGTCGAGCTTGACCTCCTCATCGAGCTTGGGCATCACCTCCAGGCCCGCAAAGCTGGTTTGCCGCTTGTCGTTGGCGTTGAACGGGGAGATCCGCACCAGGCGGTGGGTGCCCTTTTCATTGCGGAGGTAGCCGTAGGCGTAGCGGCCCTCAATTTCCAGGGTGCAGCTTTTGATGCCCGCCTCTTCCCCCTCGGAGAGTTCCGCCACCGACACCTTCATGCCGTGGTCTTCGGCCCAACGCGTGTACATCCGCATCAGCATGAGCGCCCAGTCCTGGGCGTCGGTGCCGCCGGCGCCGGCGTTGATCGAAATCACCGCCCCTTCCTTGTCGTAGATGCCAGACAGCAGGCGTTCCAGTTCCCAGCGATCGAGGTCGGATTTGAGGGTTTGCAGGGCCCCATTGGCCTCTTCGAGGAGCTCGGCATCCGGCTCGAGGTCGTAGAGCTCGAGGGTGGCCACTCCATCGGCTACGGATGATTTCCAGGTGTCCAACTGTTCGAGTTGGGCCTTCACCTCATCGAGTTGGCGCATTTGCTTTTGCGCCGCCAGTTGGTCGTCCCAGAAATCGGGCTGGGATGCCAGTTGTTCGAGGTCTTGCTGGCGGGCTTTCAGGGCCGGTACGTCAAAGACAGTCCTGGGCATGGCCCAGGCGGTCGGTGAGCTCGGAAAGATCGCGCTTGAAGTCGGTGAGGTCGAGCACCTGGCAGAAGCGTAGGTAAAGCGTTGCCAAGACCGTATCAGTGGGGTCGTCGCTTCTAGGATTGGCCCACCGGATTGGGAGCCCGAATGGCGGCCAACGTTGAGATCTACACCTGGCGGGCCTGCCCGTTTTGCATCCGCGCCAAGGGACTGCTGGATCGCAAGGGCGTTGCCTACACCGAATACGCCATCGATGGCGATGGGGCTGCCAGAGATGCCATGGCGGCCAAGAGTGGCGGCAGCAGAAGCGTCCCCCAGATTTTTATCGACGGCCAGCACGTGGGCGGCTGTGATGACATCCATGCGCTGGAGCGCAGTGGCCAGCTCGATCCCATCCTGGGAGCTTGAATTTGGCCACTCCGGCACCCGGAACCAACTCCCAGTTGTTTGTGATCGATCCGCTTCCGCGGCTCAATCCAGCCAAAGATTCCAGCGTGGCCCTCATGCAGGCGGCACAGCGTGCTGGTCAGCAGATTTGGGTCTGCACCCTCCAAGACCTATCCGCGGCTGAGCGGCCCGGAGCTCCCTTGGCTGGCCACGGTGGCCGGGTTCGGGCCCAGCCCGTCACCCTGGCCCCCATGGAGTCCAGCCCAGCGGGCTGGCAGGTGCCCGAGCCCTGGTTTCTGCTCGGGGAGCCCCAGCAGCTGCCCCTCGATGCCTTCCCCTGGGTGTGGATGCGCAAGGACCCACCGGTGGATGAGGCCTACCTCTATGCCACCCATCTGTTGGAGTTGGCGGAGCGCCATGGGGTGCGGGTGTTGAACCGGCCTGCCTCGCTTCGGGCCTGGAATGAAAAGCTGGGCGCCCTGCGCTGGAGCCATTTGATGGCCCCCACCCTGGTGAGCAGCCAGGTGGATCAGCTCGCCGCCTTTGCCACCGGCCATGGCGATGTGGTGCTCAAACCCCTGGGCGGCCGGGCCGGGCAAGGGGTGGTGCGCTCCCACGGCGGGGCCCCGGGCCTGCGGGCCTTACTTGAACTGGTCACAGACCAGCAGCGCCTGCCCGTGATGGCCCAGGCCTTCCTCCCTGGCGTGACAGCGGGAGACAAGCGGATCTTGTTGGTGGATGGGGAACCCCTGGGGGCGGTGAATCGCAAGCCGATGGCGGGGGAATTCCGCAGCAATCTCGCCGTGGGTGGGGCCCCTGAGGCCACGGGCCTCACGGATGCAGAACGGCAGATCTGCGCGGCCCTGGCGCCGGCCTTGCAGGCAGAAGGCTTGTTTTTTGTGGGCATCGATGTGATCGATGGGCGCCTCAGCGAAATCAACGTCACCAGCCCCACCGGGGTGCGGGAGGTGGAACGCCTCGGCGGGATTCCCCTCGCCGATCAGACGATTGAGCGGTTGCTGGCCAGCTGAGTTGGCAGGTTGAGTTGTTGCTGCAGCACGCCCAGCTTGAGGGCCACTTCCTGCAGTTCCCTCTCCACCGTGGATCCCCGCACCAGACCGGCGCCTGCGGTCAGTTCCAGTTGGCTGCCGCGCAGGGTGCCGCTGCGAATGGCCACCCGCAGGTCGGCGTCGCCGGCGCTATCAATCCAGCCAATCGGCGCGGCGTAGTGGCCGCGCTCAAACGGTTCGAGGCTGCGCAGCCAGCCCATGGCCTCTTTGCGGGGCAAACCTGCCACGGCGGGGGTGGGGTGCAGGGCGGCCGCAATCGCGAGGGGTTGTTCCCCCTGGAGATGGGCGGTGATGGGGGTGTGCAGATGCACCAGTTGCCCGTGGCGGGCCAGGCGGGGATGCCTGGGGCGGCACGGGTTGAGTCCCGCCCGGCGCAACACCGCGGTGATGGTGTCCACCACCAAGTCGTGCTCGTGGCGATCTTTGACCGATTGCAGAAGCTCAGAGGCCCCGGGCCCCCACGGGGTGGTGCCGGCAAGGGCATCACTGCGCAACTGGTTTTGACGCACGGTGAGCAGCCGTTCTGGCGACGCGCCGATCAGGGCTGAGCCTGCGGCCCGTTGCCAGAGGAAACGGCAGCTGCCGCTTTGGTGCCTGCGCAACGGGGCCAGCAGCTCCAACGGGTCGATGGTGCGATCCAGGCTCAGCTCCTGGCGCACCGCCAGCACCAGTTTTTGCAGATCCCCCTGGTTCACCAGGTTCATGGCCTGCTCGACGGCCGAGCGGTAGCCCTGCTCCCAGTGGGTGCCATGGCGGAGCTGGGAGATAGCGCGGAGCGGGGTGGTTTCGCGGAGCGGCGTGCCATGCCAGGCCGCCATCAGGTCTTGGGCTTTCTCCCAGAGTTCCTCCGCCAAGCTGCGGGCTGTCACCTCACCGCCAAGGGGCCGTTGCAGCCGCAGCCAGCAGTGCAGGCCCTGGCGGCTCAATTGCCAGCGGGGCAGCACCGCCTGCACCCCGGGGATGGCGGCTGCGGATTGCTCGAGGGGAGCATCAAAGAAGCCAAAGGCCAGCAGCACCCTGGGCCGAGCCAGGGGCGGACAGTTCTGGGGGGTGGCGAGGCGGCTCAGGCTGGCGCTGGCAAAGCGTTGGGCCAGCTCAAAGCGGCGCGGACCACTGAGCTCCAGGCTGTTGCAGCGGCCGCTGGCAGCCAGGCACAGCCCTGGGGCCCCATCCCAGAGGAAGCGAAATCCATCTCCCTGGCTGCCATTTCCCTGGCCGCCAGCGCCGGGATCGAGATGGGGCAACAGCACCATCGGATCGCCCCCAGCCAGGGGCATGGCCAGGCTCAAGACGCCATCCTCCTCCAGCTGGCGAGCGCTGTCGCTCGCTACAGCCAGCAATTCGGTGAAGGAATTGGGGGCCTGCACCAGGAAGGGCCTTGGGCCGAGGCGAAGAGCTGCTCAAATGTATGGGTCTTCCCCACCTTGCCGCTGGCGCCACCCATGCCTGAGCTCGAGGTCGTCGCAAGCCGTTACGCCACCAACCGGGATCGCCGCCAGCTCTGGAAGGCCGCGATCAAGTGGCCGATGTACGCCGTGGCGGTGATGCCAGTGCTGGTGGCGGCGGGCTGGCACCTGGCGCGGAACCAGCCGTTGCGCTGGGATCAGCTGCTGGTTTTTTTGTTGGCGGCGATTCTGCTGCTGGCCTGGGAAAACCTGGCCAACGACGTTTTTGATGCCGACACGGGCGTTGATGTGCTCGGTAAGCCCCACTCGGTGGTCAACCTCACGGGTCGCCGCGACCGGGTCGCGACTTGGGCCCATGGTTGTTTGGTGTTGGGCCTGGGACTGATGGCCCTGGTGGCCTGGCGCAGTTCCCCGGCGGTTTTGGTGCTGGTTTTGGCCTGTTGTGGCCTGGGTTATCTCTACCAAGGCCCCCCGTTTCGCCTTGGGTATCGGGGTTTGGGGGAACCCCTGTGTTGGCTGGCCTTTGGGCCCCTCGCCACGGCGGCGGGATTGCTCGCCCTCGCCCCTGCGGCCATCGGCGGGGACCAGGCGCCATGGGCCCAGATCCCTTGGCGCCAGGCCATCGAGCTGGGCAGTGGCCCGGCCCTGGCCACCACCTTGGTGTTGTTTTGCTCCCATTTCCACCAGGTGGATGAGGATGCGGCCCACGGCAAGCGCTCGCCGGTGGTGCGGCTTGGCACCGGCACCGCGGCCCGCCTGGTGCCGTGGATGATCGCCCTCACCCTGGCGTTTGAGTGGGCCCCGGTGCTGGCGGGTCATTGGCCGCTTACGGCATTGTTAGGCGTGATTGGTTTGCCGCCTGGACGGGCCTTGATTGCCCTGTTGCGCGACCACCACCGTGAACCGGATCGGATCGCTGGTAGCAAATTTTTGGCCCTGCGGTTTCAAGCCCTCAATGGCCTGGGTCTGGCGGTGGGCCTGGCCCTGGGACCCCTGCTAAGGCCCTGGGTTGGCGGGCCAGGCTGAAGGTGGTGGGGGAGCCTCTGTTGCGTCTTGCCTGGCGCCCTTTCCAGTTCCATCTGCCCCAGGCCATGGTGACGGCCCACGGGGCCTTGGCCCAGCGCCGCGGCTGGTTGCTGCGCCTAGAAGCTGCCGATGGCCGGCTTGGCTGGGGGGAGGCGTTGCCGCTGGAGCCGGAGCAAGGTTCGCTGGCTGGTGCGCTGGCAAGTGGGCTGGCTGGGGCGATCCGAGCCATGCCTCCTTGCCTGAGCCGCCCCCAGATCGAAGCCGCGATCGGCGCCGCACCCAAGTCCCTGGCCTTTGCCTTGGGGGCGGCCCTGGCCGAACTGGATGGTTTGGGCAGTCTGGGGAGGGGCGGGTGGTTGCAGGCCCCGGCTTCGGCGTGGTTGCTGCCGGCTGGGGCGCGGGCAGTGGAGGAGCTGGAGCGGGTGCTGGCATCAGGGCCACCGCCCCCGGCCTTCAAGTGGAAGGTGGCCGCCTTGCCGGCCCGCCAGGAGCTGGACCTGCTGGAGCTGCTGGTCCAGCGGCTGCCTGCTGGGGCGTTGCTCCGGCTCGATGCCAATGGGGGCTGGGATCGGGCAACAGCCGCAACCTGGGCGGATCGCCTAGCGAGGGAACCCTGGCTGGAGTGGCTGGAGCAACCGCTTCAGCCCCTGGATCAGGAGGGTTTGGAGGCCCTGGCGGCCAGGGTGCCGGTGGCCTTGGATGAATCGCTGCGGGCCTCCCCTGCCCTGGCGGCAAGCTGGCCTGGCTGGCAAGTGCGTCGTCCCCTCTTGGAGGGCGACCCCAGGTCGCTCCTGGCCGCCTTTGAGGCGGGACAGCCCCGCTGGATGGTGAGTACGGCCTTGGAAACGGGCATTGGCCGGCGCTGGGTGGACCATTTGGCGGCCCTCCAGGCCCTCGGTCCCACGCCCACGGCCCCGGGGTTGGCGCCAGGCTGGTGTCCCCAGGGCGACCTGTTTAGCGCCGATCCGCAGCTGGTTTGGCAGGCGGCCGCATGACCCTCCCTTCCCAGCTCTCTCAAGATGGTTCCGCCCTGGAAGGGGCCTGGCGGCGCAGACAGCTGGTGGTGCTGGCGCCGCCTGAGCAGCAGTCTTGGGCCCAAACCCTGCTCACTCCAGAGCTGCGCACTGAGCTCGAAGCCACCTGGGGGCCTGGGGTGGTGGTGGCCAGTGGCGGCAGCACGGGCGGACGGCGCTGGTGCCTGCAGCCCCTCAGCCATTTGGAAGCCTCGGCTGTTGCGACGGCGGAGTGGTTAGGCCAAGAAGGCTTTGATCCTGCTGCTTGCCTCCATCTCAACCCACTGCCGTTCCACCATGTCAGCGGCTTGCTTCCTTTGGTGCGTTCGAACCAATGGGGAGCGCGGCACCAGCCTGTACCGCCCGCGTTGCTCCGGGAGCCCGGAGCCCTGGTGGAGGCGGTGGTGTTGCCCGACCAACCCGTGCTGCTGTCGCTGGTGCCTATCCAGTTGGCCCGCCTGATGGCGGTGCCGCAGGCCCGGGCCTGGCTGCGCCAATTGGCGGTGGTGTGGGTGGGAGGGGCGGCCCTGCCGGAGGCCCTGGCAGCCCAGGCCCGCTCGGCCGGGATTCGGCTTGCCCCTTGCTACGGCGCCACGGAAACGGCGGCCATGGTGAGCGCGCTGCCCCCGGACCAATTTTTGGCTGGGGCCAGCGGTTGCGGCCAGCCCTTGGCGGATGTGCGGCTCCGGATCGATGCCCGCACGGGGGCGGTGGAGGTGGCCACCGACCGGCTCAGCCCGGGCTGGATTGGCGATGGCGGAGCTCTAGAGCCGCTGCCGCGCACGGCCGATGGCTGGTGGCGCAGCGGCGATGGCGGGCGGCTTGGCTCTTCGGGGCTGGAGATCTTCGGCCGACTCGATGGGGCGATCCAAAGTGGCGGTGAAACGGTGTTTCCCGAGCAGTTGGAGCAGCGCCTGCGGGCCCTGGCCCAGATCCAGGGCTGGCCGTTGCAGGAGCTGCTGCTATTGGCAGTCGCCGAGCCAGGCTGGGGTGAGCGCCTGACGGCTTTGGTGCGCCCGGCCGAGATCGCGAATGGAGGTGCAGCGAATGGAGAAGCAGCCAATGAACGGGCAGCGAATGGTCAGGCCCTCATCGCGGTGCTCCAGGCCGCGGTTGCGGCCTGGCCCCCTGCTGAGCGACCGAGACAATGGCTGATTTGTGGGTCGTTGGCTCCCTCGCCCCAGGGCAAATGGCTGCGCAGCCATTGGCAGCGGTGGTTGCAATCGCGAGAAGCAGATCAGAGTCCAGAGCGTTAGGCAGCTTGCTGTTGGCCCCCGTTGTGGTGATCCAAACAATTCAAGACCCGCTACATCGACGCCACAAAAGAGTGGTTTCAGACGGGCTGGATTCCGCCCAGGTTGGATGCCTCCAACCAGCGATTGATGGCCGTTGGTAGGGCACAGCGCCGGCGACTTGGATTTTCGATGGCCAGGTGGCGCGTGAGGCCCTGCGCCACGGATTGGTCGGAGCTTGTGAAGCTGTAGCGCACCTCAAAGCTGCCGAGATCGAGGCGTACCGGCACCAACCGAATCGTGATGGCATCGCCACACACCAATGGGCGGAAGTAGTCGGCGCTGCAGTGCACGATCGGCAAGGCCACCTCCAGTAGGGAGCCCGGGGTGGGGAACACCTCGGCCGCGGTGAGCCCAAAGCGCTCCAGGCTTTCTTCGTAGGCTTCGTGGCACCAGCGCAACAGGTGGGCGAAGTTCACGACGCCGGCGGCGTCGGTATCGCCGAAACGCACCCTGCGGTGCAGCTCAAGACAGGCTTTGGGAGCCACCGACTCAGCGATCCACCGAGCCCATGATCACGTCGATCGAGCCGAGGATTGCCATGATGTCTGCCACTTTGTTGCCCTTGAGGATGTGGGGCAGGATCTGCAGGTTGTTGGAATCGGCAGCGCGGATCTTGAAGCGCCAGGGGGTCACGTCGTCGTTGCCCTGGATGAACACCCCGACTTCTCCTTTGCCCGATTCGAGGCGGGTGTAGAGCTCGCCGGAGGGAATTTTGAAGGTGGGGGCCACTTTCTTGGCCACGTATTGGTAATCGAAGCCAAACCACTCGCTGCCTTTACCCTCGGCCATGCGATGGGCCTCCAGGTTTTCGGTGGGGCCGCCGGGAATCATTTGGCAGGCCTGGCGCACGATCTTCAGGGATTCACGCATCTCCTGCACCCGCACCCGGTAGCGGGCGAAGCAATCACCGCCCGTCTCCCAGGCCACGGCCCAATCGAAGTCGTCGTAGCACTCGTAGTGGTCAATTTTGCGCAGGTCCCAGGGCACTCCAGAAGCCCGCAACATGGGGCCAGACAGGCTCCAGTTGATCGCCTGCTCCCTGGTGATGGTTCCCAATCCTTCAACCCTCTTGCGGAAGATGGGGTTGTCGGTGATCAGCTTTTCGTATTCATCGATCTTGGGGCCAAACCAATCACAGAAATCCAGGCACTTTTCCAGCCAGCCGTAGGGCAGATCTGCGGCCACACCGCCAATGCGGAAGTAGTTGTTGTTCACCATCCGCTGACCGGTGGCCGATTCCCACAAGTCGTAGATCATTTCCCGCTCACGGAAAATGTAGAAGAAGGGGGTTTGGGCGCCCACGTCCGCCAGGAACGGTCCAAGCCAGAGCAGGTGGTTGGCGATGCGATTGAGCTCCAGCATCAACACCCGGATGTAGCTGGCCCGCTTGGGCACTGGCACGTTCGCCAGCCGCTCCGGCGCGTTCACCACGATGGCCTCGTAAAACATGCCAGCTACGTAGTCCATGCGGCTCACGTAGGGCACGAACATGATGTTCGTGCGGTTTTCGGCGATCTTCTCCATGCCGCGGTGGAGATAGCCGATCACGGGCTCGCAATCCACCACGTCTTCGCCGTCCAGGGTCACCACCAACCGCAGGGCCCCATGCATCGAGGGGTGGTGCGGACCGAAATTGATCAGCATCGGCTCCGTGCGCGTCTCCAGCTGCGTCATGGGGCCGTGATCTGCAAAGCAATGTCGGGATCTTAGGAAGGAACCCATGCCAGAGACCGTTTTCGACCATGTGCCGGTGTTGGCGGAGCAGGTGCTGGCCTCCCTCGCTGAGCTCTCAGGCCTTCTGGCGCTGCGGTCTGACGGCGAAGGGGTGTTGCTGGATTGCACCCTGGGCGGAGGCGGCCACAGCGCTTTGCTGCTCGAGGCCCACCCTGGTTTGCGGTTGATCGGCCTCGATCAAGATCCCTCGGCCCGGTTGGCGGCGGCCGATCGGCTGGCCCCCTTTGGCGATCGGGCCACGATTGTGGCCAGCAATTTCGCCGACTACACCCCGCCAGGTTCTGGCCTGCCCCCAGTGGTGGCCGTGATGGCTGATTTGGGGGTAAGCAGCCCCCAGTTGGATGTGGCCGAGCGGGGCTTCAGTTTTCGAGCTGATGGGCCCCTAGACATGCGGATGAACCCCGAGCGGGGTGAAACGGCCGCCGAGTTGATCACCCGGCTGGAGGAATCCGAACTGGCCGATCTGATTTATGCCTACGGCGAGGAGCGGCTGTCGCGGCGGATTGCCCGCAAGATCAAGGAGCTGGGCCCCTGGGGTGGCCCGGGCAAGGGAACGGCGGAATTGGCCTACGTGGTGGCCGGTTGCTACCCCCCCAAGGCCCGGCGAGGCCGCATCCATCCCGCCACCCGCAGCTTCCAAGCCCTGCGCATTGCGGTCAACAACGAACTCGGGGTGCTCGACCAGCTGTTGCAGCGGGCCCCCGATTGGCTGGTGCCTGGGGGGTTGTTCGGGGTGATCAGCTTCCATTCCCTGGAGGATCGCCGCGTCAAAACGGCCTTTGTCTCCGACGAGCGCCTGCAGCGGGTGACCCGTAAACCCCTGGTGGCAACGGAAGCAGAAGAAGAGGCCAACCCCCGGAGCCGCAGTGCCAAATGGCGGGTGGCCAGGCGGCGGGAGTCCTAGGCCCTCAGCCCGTGGATCGCCTCGCGCACCGTGGCAATCGCAAGGGCAATCTCTTCGGCGCTGGTGGCCCGCCCCAGGCCAAAGCGAATCGATGCGGCGGCCTCTTGCCGGGTGCGTCCGAGGGCGGCCAGCACCGGAGATGGGCTGCCCTGGCTGCAGGCCGAGCCGCTGCTCACCGCTATCTGACGCCGCAGCCGTTGATGCAGCTGGGTGCCATCGACCCCGGCCACCGTGATGTTCAGGTTGTGGGGCAGGCAGGCTTGGGGGTCGCCATTGCGTTCCAGGCCGCCCAGGCCGGCGAGGCCTTCCCAGAGCTGGTCGCGGAGGACCCCCAGCCGCTGCGCCCGGGCCTCGCGGTCGGCCATGGCGTGCTCTAAGGCAGCCCCGAGACCCACCACCAGGGGCACGGGCAGGGTGCCGGCCCGCAGGCCGTCTTGCTGGTTGCCGCCATGGAGTTGGGGGGCTAGGGGCACGCCAGGGCGCACCAGCAGGGCACCGATGCCCTTGGGGCCATAGAGCTTGTGGCCGCTGATGCTGAGCAGATCGATCTCCAGATCGGCCATGGAGAGGGGGATGTGGCCTGCCGCCTGGGCGGCGTCGCAGTGGAGCAGCACCCCCTGGGCCTTGCACAGGGCGGCGATGGCCGGCAAGGGAGCCACAACGCCGATCTCGTTGTTGGCGGCCATCACCGAGAGCAGCAGAACGTCGGGGCCCAGGGCCTGGTCGAGCTGCTCCAGGTTCACCTGGCCCTTGGGGCCGATCGGCAGCAGGGTGAGAGGAAAGCCATGGCGCTCCAGATAGGCCAGGGGATCCAGGACTGCCCGGTGCTCACTCACCAGGCTCACCAAGCGCCGCCGGGGCGGGCCCTGGGAAGGCCCAGTCCCAGCCTGGAGAGCGGCTTCGCACACCCCTTTCAGGGCCAGGTTGTTGGCTTCGGTGGCCCCACTGGTGAAGATCACCATCTCCGGGCTGGCCCCCAGGGCCCGGGCCACCTGGCCCTGGGCCATTGCCACGGCGGCGGCGGCTTCTAGGGCTGGCCGGTACAGGCGGCTGGCGGGGTTGGCGAACTGCTCGGTCCACCAGGGCGCCATGGCGTCCACCACCGCTGGATCGCAGGGGGTGGTGGCGTGGTGGTCGAGGTAGGCGAGCATGGCCCCATGCTGACAATCTTGCGAACCCCCCTGCGTAAGCCCCTGATGGGGATCCTGGTGCTGGCCGGTTTGCTCCAGCCAGCCTGGGCTGGCAGCCAGACCAAGTCAGATCCGGCCGAGGCACGCCCGGAGGGCCTGATGGTGATCTGGCAGCGTCCGGTGGCCTATGGCACCCATTTGATCGGGGTGTACGCCGTCCAGGCCGATGCCAAAAACCCAGGGCTGTTCCAGATCAAGGTTTGGGATGAGTTGCCCAATGACATGTCCGTGATCAGCGAAACGATCCGCTGCACCCCGGAAGCACCGATGCGGGTCACCAGCAATGGTTCCAACCTGATCGTGCGTGAGCTCAATCCCGGTGGTCCGATCCACCCCGGCAACCGCATCAATCACCTGGTTTGGTGGGCCACTTGTTTCCCCAAGCAGGCGGGGAAGGATCCCGCCACCCTGGGCCCTGTGGCCCGCCAATTGGGCTACAGCGGCGCCCTTCGGGAATCCGAGCAAATCCTGCCTGGACGCTCCCGCTAACAGCGTTCACACTGGCTGCCATGAACCCAGACTCCCCCGCCGATCTCGCCCCCGATCTCGCCACCGATCCGGCGGCAGATCCGGCTGCAGAGCCGCTGCCTGAGCTGCCCAGCGAGCCCCAGCCGCCGGCCCGGATTTTGTTGGTCGACGATGAGCCCGGCCTGCGTACGGCGGTGAAGGCCTACCTCGAAGACGAAGGCTTTCAGGTGACCACGGCCAACGATGGGGAAGAGGGCTGGGTCCAGGCCCAGGAGCTGTTGCCAGATGTGGTCATCACCGACGTGATGATGCCCCGCTGCGATGGCTATGGCTTGCTGAAGCTGCTGCGGGCCGACGAACGGCTGGGGGGCACCCCGGTGATCTTCCTCACCGCCAAGGGGATGACAGCCGATCGCATCAGTGGTTTCCAGGCTGGTGCCGACGACTACATCCCCAAGCCGTTTGACCCGGATGAATTGGTGGCGAGGGTGCACAACGTGGTGCGTCGCCAGGAGCGGCTGCTGGCGGAAGCTGCCCGGTTTGCCGATGCCGACATCGGCCAGATGGCCAAGCAGATCACCGAGATCCGCTCCCTGCTAGCCACCGGCGGCAGCAAAAAGTCTGCCCCAGCTCCAGAGCATGTGTTTACGCCCCGGGAGGCCTCCGTGCTGCAGCTGGTGGCGGAGGGAATGATGAACAAGGAAATTGCCCGCCGCCTGGAAACGTCGATCCGCAATGTGGAGAAGTACGTGAGCCGGCTGTTTATCAAAACCGGCACCGCCAGCCGCACCGAATTGGTGCGCTACGCCCTCGAGCACGGGCTTGTCGACTGAGCTGCCCGCGGCTGACTGGTTGCCGGCGGCCCTAAACCGGGGCCACCGCTATCGCGATCGGGTTGGGGCCCGCAGCCTGCTTGATCCCTGTGCAGGGGTGGCGCCCAGGGATGGGATTGCGGCGTTTTATGCCGCCAGGTACTCCCATTCAGACCATGGGGTGTGGCTGGAGCGGCTTGCCGCCGGGGAGATCTGGTGCAACGGCCAGCAGCTCTGGGCCGATGGCCTGGTCCAAGCCGGGGATCAGCTCGTGTGGCATCGGCCCCCCTGGCAGGAGGCGGCCGTGCCGGTGCTGCCGGGCCCCCTGTTCGATGACGGCGACCTGGTGGTGATCAACAAGCCCAGGGGCCTGCCCGTGTTGCCAGCTGGGGGCTTTCTTGAGCACACCCTGCTCGCCCAACTGCAGCAGCGCCATCACGCCGACCCCCTCGGACTCCCCAGGCCGGTGCATCGCCTGGGCCGCTTCACCTCGGGCCTGCTTGTGTGTGCGCGCCAGCCCGAGAGCCGGGCCTGGCTGAGCGCCCAGCTGCGGGAGAGCACGGGCTCCCTTAGGCAAGCCACCACAGCCCAGGCCGAGCCTGATGGGGGCCCCGCGAAGGGCTGCCGCAAGCTCTATCGGGCCCTGGTGGCGTTGCCCGCCGTGGGCTCGGCTTTGGCCCGAGCGGAGGCTGCCCTGGTGGGGGGCGAGGGTCTGGCCATCACCACGGCGATTGGCCGGCAGCCCCACCCCCGCTTGGGCGAGTTGTGGTGTGCGGCGGCCCCGGGGGATCCTGGGGCCCTACTTGCCCACAGCTGGGTGAGGTTGCTGGAACGCCGGTCCGAGGGCTGGCTGGTGGAGGTGGCGATCGCCAGCGGCCGGCCCCATCAGATCCGGATCCACATGGCCGCTGCCGGGGCGCCCCTGCTGGGGGACCCGCTCTATGCGGTTGGCGGCATGGGGCGCCCCGGGGCCCTGCCAGGCGATGGGGGCTACCAGCTGCAGGCCTTTCGCCTGGAGCTGGTACTGCCTGGGGGCGGCCAGTTGGTGCTGGAGGCGCCCAAGATTGGGAACCTAACGAGCGGCCAATAGAAAGAGAGCCAACGCCAGAACGGAAAAGCTCGAGGCCGCGGCGCCCCAAAGGCGGCGCCAGAAGCGGATCGACTGGCTGAAGTCGTCTTCGGTGCCCCGGCGCACCACAAACAGGCCGCTTTCGCTGGGTGCTTGCAGGCGGACCATGCCGTCGGCATCACTGCACTCGGCCAGCACGAAAACCATGCCGCTGGCACTGAAAATCGCTTCCTCCCGGAGCACTCCCAGGCTGCGGGTTGTGAGGCTGTTGCTGTTCTGGGGAGGATCCACGTGGTGAAACACGGGTTCCAGCTCCAGATCCGCTCCATCGGGGATCAGGGAAACTGTTTGAGCTCCCTGGCGAAGATGAAATGGACAGCGGCGCTCCAGGGTCGAAAGGGTTTCATTTCTTTGCTCCCAGCTGATTGTTTTTTGGGTTTTCCCTTCGCTGTCGGTGTTGATTGTTTCTGTTTGCACTTCCAGCTGGTGGGTCACGGTCTGGCTGAAAGCCACGCAGGGCTCGCCGCTCCAGGGAGCCAGCAAGGGCTCATCGCAGACAATTTCCGCCGAAAGCTTCACCCGTTCGCGAAAGGAGCCCGGCCCGAGTTGCTCGGCGACGGTGGCCTGCAGCCCGTGGAGTTCGGCAATGCTGCTGCTGTGGGCATCCAAAAGCACGGCTAGGTTCCGAACCTGATGGCGTCTGGCCAGGCCGCTACCGATGGCGGCGATCGAGGCGATGAGCCCGGTGATGAACAGTTCCAAAGTGATCCCGCCCTAGGCCTTCTCGAACGCCAGCAGCCTGGAGAAATAGAAGGGGGCCTTGTTGAGGCTGCGGCGCACCGGCTTGAAGCCGGCTTCTGCGGCGGCGGCCACGATGCCGTCTTCCTTGAGGGTGTAGGCCCGGGTGGTCTTGCTGGGGCCGGGGAAGAGTTCGCCGATCTTTTTGAGCACCGCCAGTAGCGGCGTGTAGGGGGCAAAGCTCACGATCAAGTGGTTCTCCGCCATCGAGGCCAGGTGGCGCACCATGGCTTCGGCGGGCTGCTGGGGGTAGTGGATGAACACATCCAGGCAGATCACGGTGTCGAAGCGGCCCTCCAGGCTCTCCAGGTCGGAGGCGCTGAATTGCAGTTGGCTGGTGGCGATCCCGGCTTCAGCCGCCCGGCGGCTGGCTTCGCCCACCATGGCCTCGGAGAGGTCGGAGGCGGCAATCGATCCGGCGCCGAGCTGGGCTAGCGGCAGGCTCAGGCTGCCCACGCCGCAGCCGGCATCACAAAAACTGCGGCCCGCCAGGTTGCCCTGCTCCTGGAGCCAGGCCACCACGTTGTCGACAGTTTTTTGGTGGCCGATGCGGATGTTGCGTTGCACCCGGTTCACCTCGCTGCTGTCGCTGTAGATCCGGTTCCAGCGCTCAAAGCCGGTGCTGTTGAAGTAGGCCTGCACCACGGCCTTTTCAGCAGCTGTTTCCGTGGACATGGGGCCTAGGGGATGGTGGCGCGGATCCTAGGGAGTGGGATCTGGCAAGGCGGCCCTCTGCCAACGCAGCGCCTGGCTATTGCCGCTCCAGCGCAGGGTTTCGCGAAGGGGCATGCCCACCAGCATCTCGGCGGCGCTGCGCCGATCCCCCAAGACGTGCCGGGGCAAAAGCGTGGCGGCCGCAATGGCCCGTTCGGGACGGCCGCTCCACAGGGCCAGCCGGCGTACCCCTTCCAGTAGGGGCAGGGTGACTCCGGCCAGGGTGCCGTCCGCCAGCCGGCAGGTGCCGTTGGCCACCAATAAGGTGCGTTCATCCCAGCGGTGTTCGCCATCGCTCAGGCCATAGGGAGCGAGGGCATCACTCACCAGCACCACCTGCTCGGGGGCGAGCTTTTGGAGCAGCACCGCCATCGATGGGGCCACATGCACCCCATCGGCAATCAGGCCCATCGCCACATCGCCTTGCAGCACAGCGGCCGCAATCGCCCCTGGTTCCCGACGATGCAGATCAGGCATGGCATTGAAGGTGTGGGTGAGCATGCCCACGCCCGCAGCAAAGGCCGCGTTGGCCTGGGATTCCGTAGCGCCGCTGTGGCCCAGGCTCACCACAATCCCCTTCTCCCGTAGGGCCGCAATCACCGCTTCAGATCCAGGCAGTTCCGGGGCCAGGGTGACCAGGTCGATATCGGCTTCAAAGCCGCCAATGCGCTCAACGAGGGCTGCCAGGCTGGGGGCACAGAGGTGTTCTTTGGGGTGGGCGCCGCGCCGGCTGGGCTCCAGAAAAGGGCCCTCCAAATGGGCGCCCAGCAGCTGGGCCCGGCCGGCCTGATGCCGTTCCCGGGCTTCCGCGAGCACGGCGAGCGACTGGCGCAGGGGGGCCACGGCGCAGGTGACCAGGGTCGGGCAGATCGCTTCGACTCCATCCCGCCAGAGCAGCTCGAGCAGCTCCAGCAGCCGCGGCAGATCGCCGGAACTGAGTTCCGGGAAGGCCAGCCCCAGGCCGCCGTTGATCTGCAGATCCACCCCCCCTGGACTGAGCCAATCCCCCTGCCAGTCGATCCCGGCGGCAGCTCCCACTGGGGGAATGGGCTCGATGGCCTCAATTTGGTTGGAGCGATCCAGGCCCACCCGCCAGCGTTGCTGGGCCCCATGGCTGCAGCTTTTGGCCTGGGGCAGACGAACGTTGGTCAGCCAGCGCATGGGCAAGACGGGAGAGGATGGGATTCTCGCCGCCATCGCCGCCGCTGACGCCCATGCCCGCCGCTTCCGCATCTGCATCGGCCCTTGGCACCCCAGCCCCTGTGGTGGCGGTGATCATGGGCAGTGACTCCGACCTCCCCACCATGCAGCCTGCGGTGCAGATGCTGGAACGCTTTGGCGTGGCTGCGGAGGTGCGGGTGCTTTCGGCCCATCGCACTCCCTTGGAGATGGTTGATTTTGCCCAGCAGGCCTCTGGCCGGGGCTTGAAAGTGGTGATTGCTGGCGCCGGCGGCGCTGCCCATCTGCCGGGGATGGTGGCCTCACTCACCACCCTGCCGGTGATTGGGGTGCCCGTGCAGACCCGGGCCCTTTCAGGGGTGGATTCCCTGCATTCAATTGTGCAGATGCCGGCTGGCATTCCCGTGGCCACCGTGGCCATCGGCAATGGGGCCAATGCGGGCCTGCTGGCCGTTCAAATCCTGGCGCTTGGGAATCCTGGCTTGGCCACAGCCCTGGAGGCCTACCGGGCCGAGCTCCACGGCCAGGTCCGCGCCAAGGATGAACGCTTGCAGGATCTTGGCGCCCAGGCCTATCTCGAGCAGATGGGCTGATGTTGGAACGGCTGGTGTTACCTCCCTGGCTCAAGGCGGGCCTGGCCCTGCCCCTGCTGGTGCTCAACCTGTGGGTGCTGCGCCAATTGCTCTTGCCCTTGGCACCATTCCCGGCGTTGTTTGTTGGGGCGGCGCTGCTTGCTTTTTTGTTGGATATCCCCAGCCGCTGGTTGATGACCAGGGGGCTCCCCCGCCTGTTGGCCTATGGCTTGGTCCTGGGGGCGAGCCTGGGCCTGATCTCCCTGGCGGGCGTTTGGTTGGTGCCGCGCCTGGTGGAGCAGCTCGGGGAACTGATCAATGCCTTGCCCAGTTGGCTGGCCGATGGGGAATCGCTGCTGGGGCGTTTGCAGGACTGGGCCGTGTCCCGGGGCTTGCCCACGGATTTCGGCGACATCAGCAATGAGCTGCTCAAGCGCACAAGCCAGTTGGCCAGCCAACTCAGCCAAAGGCTGTTGGGCCTTTTGGGGGCCACCTTGGGCCTCACCGTGAACACGGTGATCGTGCTGGTGCTGGCGGTGTTTTTGCTCTTGGGCGGCGAGCCCATCGCCGCTGGGCTGATCCAATGGCTCTCGCCTGGGGTGCGCCCTTTGGTGGCGAGCACCTTGAACCGCACCTTTCGGGGCTATTTCGCCGGCCAGGTTCTCTTGGCGGGCATCCTCAGCGGGGCCCAGATCCTGGTGTTCACCCTGCTGGCCATTCCCTATGGGGTGCTGTTTGCCGTGGCCATTGGCTTCACCACCCTGATTCCCTATGCCAGTGCCGTCACGATCGTGGTGGTGAGTGCCCTGTTGGCCCTCGATGACCCCAGCACCGGCATCGAAGTGCTCGTGGCGGCGATTTCGGTGGGCCAGGTGGTGGATCAGGTGATCCAGCCCCGGTTGATGGGCAGCATCGTGGGCCTCCAGCCGGCCTGGCTGTTGATCAGCCTGCCGCTAGGGGCCAGGCTTGGCAGCCTGCTGGGCTTGGGAGATCTGCTCGGATTGCTGTTGGCGGTGCCGGTGGCCAGCTGCGCCAAAACCTTCCTGGATGCCTGGGGCGCCCAGCTGCGCTTGGGCGACCAACCGGGCCGCCCCAACCCCGAAAGCTCAAGCGGCCATTAGGCCTTTGCCCTCCAGGTGGCCGATCACCTGGGCCACGCAGGCCTCCAGGCTCTGGCTGCCGGTATCAACCTTGAGTTCGGGGTTCTCGGGGGCCTCGTAGGGGCTGGAGATGCCGGTGAAATCCTTGATGGCACCGGCCCGGGCTTTGGCGTAGAGGCCCTTGGTGTCGCGTTCTTCACACACGTCGAGGTCCGCGGCGCAGTGGATTTCGATGAAGTCGCCGGCTTCCACCAGGGCCCTGGCCTTGTCGCGGTCGGCCTTGAACGGCGACACAAATGCCGTGAGCACCACGATGCCCGCATCGAGGAACAGCTTGCTCACTTCGCCAATGCGGCGGATGTTTTCTTCCCGGTCGGCATCGGAGAAGCCCAGGTCTTTGCAGAGGCCGTGGCGGATGTTGTCGCCATCCAGCACGTAGCAGGCCAGACCCCGCTCAAACAGGGCCCCATTGACGGCGTTGGCCAGGGTGCTTTTGCCCGCACCCGATAGGCCGGTGAACCACAGGATCGCGCTGCGGTGCCCCCGTTGCTGGGCCCTGGTGGGGCGATCCACCGAGGCGGCATGCCAGGCGATGTTGGTGGATTGGCCGACCGTGGTGGTTGGGGGGGTGGCGCTCATGACGGACAACGGCTGCCGCTGGGGGCATGGAATTGCTTGCCATTCTCCCCGCCAGCTCCCAGCTCCGGCTCCCAGCCCTTAGCCGCCGGCTTGCTTGGGCCGATAGCCCGCCTTCTCCAGGGCCTCCAGGGCGGGGGCTACCTGGTCGCCCTGCAGCTCAATCACCCCGTCTTTGAGGGTGCCGCCGGTGCCCGCCGCGGCCTTGAGTTGTTTGAGCAGGGCCTTGGCTTCGGCATCACTGCACACCAGGCCGGTGATGGCGGTTACCAATTTGCCGCCCTTGCCGGCCTTGGTGCGCTGCACCCGAACCCGCTGTTGGGCCTTGGTTTGGGGCTCGGCTGCGGGGCCGCTGGGCCTCTGCAGGCTGGCGCTCGAACTGGCCATTGCCCCGAATTCCTGCCAGCCACCCTTGGGCATTGCCTTGGTTGGAGATCTCAAGTTCTTACCCTGGCATCAACCAAGCCGCAGTGCCGCCGGTGACCAGCACGTTTCCTTCCAATTCTGCGGCCCTGGATCCTTCGCTCCTGGATCCTTCAACCCTGCAGCCTTCGGCGCGCCCCTCGAGTGCCGGCCGCTTTGGCCAGTTTGGGGGGCAGTACGTGCCAGAAACCCTGATGCCGGCCCTGGCGGAGCTCGAGGTGGCGGCAGCGGAGGCTTGGCAGGATCCGGCCTTCACCGACCGCCTCAACCACCTGCTTCGCAACTATGTGGGCCGGCCTACCCCCCTCTATGAAGCCGAGCGGCTCACCGCCCATTACGCCCGGCCCGAGGGCGGACCCCGCATTTGGCTGAAGCGCGAGGACCTCAACCACACCGGTGCCCACAAGATCAACAACGCCCTCGGCCAGGCCCTGTTGGCCTTGCGCATGGGCAAAAAGCGGATCATTGCTGAAACCGGCGCTGGCCAGCACGGGGTGGCCACGGCCACCGTGTGCGCCCGCTTCGGTCTGGACTGCGTGATCTACATGGGCGCAGAAGACATGCGCCGCCAGGCCCTCAACGTCTTTCGGATGCGTTTGCTCGGAGCCTCGGTGCAGCCGGTGACGGCCGGCAGCGCCACCCTCAAGGACGCCACCAGTGAGGCCATTCGCGATTGGGTGACCAACGTGGAAAGCACCCACTACATCCTGGGCTCCGTGGCCGGCCCCCATCCCTACCCAATGCTGGTGCGGGATTTTCACGCTGTGATTGGCGAGGAAGCCAAACGCCAGTGTGCGGAGTCCTTTGGGCGCTTGCCCGATGTGCTGGTGGCCTGTGTGGGCGGCGGCTCCAATGCGATGGGGCTGTTTCACCCGTTTGTGCAAGACACCTCGGTGCGGCTCTTGGGCGTGGAAGCGGCCGGTGAGGGAGTGGCCTCGGGACGCCATGCCGCCACCATCACCGAAGGCCGGGTGGGGGTGCTCCATGGCGCCATGAGCCTGCTCCTGCAGGACAACGAGGGCCAGGTGCAAGAGGCCCATTCGATCAGTGCAGGCCTGGATTACCCGGGCGTTGGCCCTGAGCACAGCTATCTGCGCGAGATCGGCCGGGCTGAGTACGTGGCTGTCACCGACCAGCAGGCCCTGGATGCCCTGCGCTTGGTGAGCGAGCTCGAAGGCATCATTCCTGCCCTGGAGACAGCCCACGCCTTTGCCGCCCTCGATACGCTCTGCCCCACCCTTGCCCCCGGCACGGAGCTGGTGCTCAACCTCTCGGGCCGCGGCGATAAGGATGTGAACACCGTGGCCGATCGCCTGGGCAGTGCCCTCTAGGAGTGCCCTCTAGGGGTGTTGGGGCTCCCCAGGCCTGGTGCTGGTTAGGCCAACAGCCGTTGCAGCACCCCCGCCACCGACCGCACGGCCGCATGGGCCGTGGCGTAGGCCATCCGCATCGGGCCGATGAGGGCCACCTGGCCGCGGCCCCCATCACCGGTGCGGTAGTCGGCTTGCACCACGGAGCAGTCCCGGAGGGCTGCGTGGGGATGCTCGGCCCCAATCCAGATGCCGCCCTGTTGCAGCACCTGCTGGGGGGCGTCTTCCACCAGTTCCACCAGGGGGCGCAGGGTGGCCGTTTGGCTGAATTCCGGTTGACCCAGCAGGCCGGCCAGGCCCGTGGCGACGGCGCCTCCACCGGCGGCCAGGCCTGCATCTTGGTGACTCTGCAGGGCCTGGCGCACCAACCTGCCGCTGCGGTTGAGCTGGGGGGGCAGGGCGTTCCAATCAATTTGGCCGCCCTGGCCCAGTTGCAGTTGGTTGCCGGCCCAGCGCTCGAGGGCCGGCAATTCGTCGCTGGCTTGGGCGGGTAGCCGCAGATTGAGGCTGGTGGCTGCTGCCGAGCCGGCCACGAGGAAGATCAACAGCCGTTCGCCGCTGGGCACCAGGCGCAGGGCGTGCAGATGGGTTTGGGAGCGTTCAGGCCGGGTGATCAGGCTGAGTAACCCGGTGAGATCCGCCAGCCGACGACTGAGGTGATGCAGCAGGTCGTCGAGGGCCGCCCATTGCAGGCTCAGACCGGTCAATTCCCGGTCCAGTTGCAGGGCCGCGGCCCCTGGGGCAGGCAGGAGCTGATCCACGTAGAGGCGGTAGCCCTGCTGGCTGGGGATGCGGCCGGCGGAGGCGTGGGGCTGGGTCAGCAGGCCCTTCTGCTCCAGGGCTCCCATGGCGGACCGCACCGTGGCGGGGCTGGCGGGTAGGCCAAAGCGCCGCACCAAGGTTTGGCTGCCCACGGGCTCCATGGTGTCCACGTAATGGCGGACCGCCAGCTGCAGCACATCCCGCTGGCGGTTGGACAGTGGACGGGGAGCGAGGCTCTGCAAGGGGGCGAGGCTCGGGCTGGGGATGGATTGGCTCTCGAACTGATCGTACGGATGCAGCTGCCGCACCAACGCCGCGGCCCCACCACCTAGTAACGCGGCACGCTGCGGTCCACGTCCACGCTCCAGGCATCAATGCCGCCCTGGACGTTCCACACGCTGCCAAAGCTGTGCTCCTCGATCAGCCAGCAGGCGAAATGCCAGCTGCGGACCCCCGCATGGCACAGCACGGCGATGGGCCGATCCCGGTCCAGTTGGGCGTCGATGCTGGCCATCCACTCGCCCGAGCGGCTGAGGGGGAGATGAACCACGGGGTAGGGCAGCCGGGCCAGTTCCAGTTCCTGGTCTTCCCGCACATCCACCAGCTGGATGGATTCCCCCTGGGCCAGGCGTGCGTTCAGATCCCGGGCGCGGATCGTTTCAGGGGTGGCCATGGCGGGCAAGCGAAGGGGTAAGGGTCAAGATGGGATCCATCCTGCGTTGGGCGCATGAAGGCCCGCCCCTTCCTGGCGGTTGTGCTTGCGGTGGCGTTGTCGCTGCTCAGCCTCGGCATCGGGGGGTGGTGGTTTGTGTTGCAACACTCCCCGCTGCAATTGCAAAACCAGGCCCTGGTGGTGCCCGCCGCCGCTCGGTTTGTGCCGCGACTGACGCCGTTGAGCTTCTACTGGCTGGCCGATCCCGAGCAACCCGTTGTGTACGCCCGGGCGGTGGCCCCGTCGCGTCAGCGCCGCCTGGCGGCCGATACGGTTGCGCGCCTGCGCGATGGAGCCTTTGCTGCCGCGGGCATCGACTACGCCACGGAATTAGCCAGTTGGATTGGTCCGGAAACCAGCCTGGCCCTGGTTTCCGAAGGCCCCGGTGATGCGCCCCAGGGCTGGTTGTTGGCCCTGCGTAGCCGCAACGGCGATGGGGCCCGTCGCTTTTTGCAGCGCTTTTGGCAAACCCGCAGCCTCTCAGGTACCGACCTGCAGATCAGCACCTACCGCGGCATGGGCCTGATCAGCGGCCGCGGTGCCCTTGTGGGGGCTGGTGAGCCCCCTGTGCCCTTGGCGACGGCCCTGATCAACGACGACCTGGTGTTGATTGCCTCGGGCCGATCGGTGTTGCAGCAGGCCCTCGATGTCTCCCAAATCGATGACCTCAACCAGGCGGCAAGCCCCCAGTTTCTCCAGGGCTTGCAGCGCCTGGGCCCAGGCTCGGCCCTGCTTACCGCCAGGCCCGAGGCCCTCATCGAATGGCTGGGGCTCCCCCCAGATCGGCTTGTTGCAGGTGAGCTCAAGGATGTGATGGCGTCCCTGCGGCCCGAGCAGCGCACCCTGGCCGCGGAGGCCTGGTTCCAGCTGGCGGAGGGCAGCCTTCCCTGGCGGCCCCTGGCCGATCAAAGCCGCAATGGGGCCCTGTTGGCGGCGGTCCATGGGGAGGCGGACAGCTTGGCCTTGCTGCAAAATCCGGCGGCTTGGCCTGAAGCCCTGCAAGGGCTGCTCCAGGGCGTGTTGGCCGGGGCTGGATCCAGTCCAATTCCGGCGCTGGTGGCGGCGGCCGACGCCGGACCGCTGCTCTGGAGGGACAGCCCGACGGGCTGGTTGATCGGTACGGGCCTGGCCCAGCCAGCACCAGAGGCCTTGGATCCGGCCCTTGCAGCCCAGGGTCTGTTGAGTGCACCTTTGACCGTTGACGGGGGCCCTCCCTTGCGGGTCTGGACCCACCTGGAGGCGGGCCCCAATGCCGCTGCGGCGCCCCCCTTGCAAGCCAGCCTGGAAGCGGCCCGCTCCACGGAAGGCACGATCGCTTGGTGGGGCCAAGACCTGGAGGTTTTGAAGCAGCAACGGGAGTCGCGCCAGGGCCCCAAGCAGCGCCAAGCCCAGCTCGCTGCCTTGGAGATGGCCAAGGCCCCCCTCCAGTGGGCCCTGGGCCCGGCCAAGGCCCAGGAGCTGTTGCAGCGCTGGACCACCTGGCGCCTGCTATCGGGCCTGGCAGGCCAACCCTTGGCGGCCTCCGTCGATGGGTTGGCGGTTGGTTTGGAGAGTGAGGCGAATGCGGTGCACCTCAAGGCGAGGTTGAGTTTTGGTTGAGCTGCTGCTGCTGCGCCACGGCATTGCCGAAGAGCGGTGCCCGGAGCGCGTGGATGGGGAAAGGGCCCTAACCCCCCTTGGCCGCAGTCGCACCAGGGCCGTGGCTGGGCGGCTGGTGCTGCTCGGCCTGGGCTGTGATCAGTTGGTGACGAGCCCCCTGGTGCGCGCCCGCCAAACGGCGGAGATTGCTGTTGCGGAGCGCCTTGTGGCCGAGGGATCAGCGTCCTTGTCGTTGCGGGTTGATGCCGCCCTGGCACCAGGGGGTGATCCCTTGCCCCTGGTGGCGGAGTTTCAGCGGGCGGCTTCGGCCCATACCAGGCTTCAGCGCCTGGCCTTGGTGGGCCATGAGCCGGATTTGGGGGCCTTGGCGGCCCAGCTGATCGGTGCGCCCGAGGGGGCGATTGTTTTGAAAAAGGCTGGTATCGCTTTGCTGCTCCTAGGGCCTGGGTGGGGCCAGCTGAAGCTGCTGATGGCTCCCCGGCAACTTCTCGGCACCCAGTAGCGGCAGCCTGCGCTACGGCACGGGGAGGGCCGCCAGCCCTAGGTTCAATTCCTTGCTCCGCGCGGGGAAGCCCCAAGGCATGGCCAGTTCAGCAGTAGGGACGGCAGCTCCCGTGTTTCGCCCCGGTCTGGAGGGGGTTCCGGCGACCCAGTCGGCGATCTGTGATATCGATGGCCTCAAGGGCAAGCTCACCTACCGCGGTTACGAGGTGGGAAGCCTCGCGGCCAACAGCAGTTTCCTGGAAACGGCCTACCTGTTGATCTGGGGCGAGTTGCCCACCGCCGATGAGCTGCTGGCCTTTGAAAGTGAGGTGCAAATGCACCGGCGGGTCAGCTTCCGGATCCGCGACATGATGAAGAGCTTCCCTTCGGGGGGGCATCCCATGGATGCCTTGCAGGCCAGTGCCGCATCCCTTGGCTTGTTCTATTCCCGGCGGGCCCTGGATAGCCCCGACTACATCGCGGCGGCGGTGGTGCGGCTGATCGCCAAGATCCCCACGATGGTGGCGGCGTTCCAGCTGATTCGCAAAGGCCAGGACCCCATCCAGCCCCGCGACGATCTCGCCTACGCCGCCAACTTTCTGTACATGCTCACGGAACGGGAGCCCGATCCCCTGGCGGCTCGCATCTTTGATGCCTGCCTGATCCTGCACGCCGAGCACAGCCTCAACGCCAGCACCTTCAGTGCCCGGGTCACCGCCAGTACCCTCACCGACCCCTATGCGGTGGTGGCATCAGCCGTGGGAACCCTGGCGGGCCCCCTCCACGGTGGAGCCAACGAAGACGTGCTTGAGATGCTTGAGCAGATCGGCACGGAAGATCAGGTGGAACCCTGGTTGGATCGGGCCATCGCTGAAAAGCGCAAGATCATGGGTTTTGGCCACCGCGAATACAAGGTGAAGGATCCCCGGGCCGTGATCCTGCAAAAGCTGGCCGAAGAGTTGTTTGACCAATTTGGCCACGACCCCCTCTACGACCTGGCCAGAAAGCTGGAAAGCGTTGCAGCGGAACGGCTGGGGCCGAAGGGTATCTATCCCAATGTCGACTTCTATTCCGGCCTCGTCTACCGCAAGCTCGGCATCCCGGAAGACCTCTTTACCCCCCTCTTTGCCATTGCCCGCACCGCCGGCTGGCTGGCCCACTGGAAGGAGCAGCTCGGGGCCAACCGCATCTACCGACCGACCCAGATCTACACAGGCCACGCCGAAAGGCAGTGGATTCCGCAAGGGGCCCGCTAAGTTGCCCCCATCTGAGCGGCCGTCATGGTGACCATCCCGGCTCTGGCGCAGGTCGCGCAAGTGGGCCTTGATTTGGAGGGCAGTTTTGAGCTGGCCATGCGGAGCCTGGGGCTAAGCCCAGGGGCTGCGCACCTGCTTTGGCTGCCCCTGCCGATGGTGCTCGTGCTTGTGGCAGCAGTGGTTGGCGTGCTGGTCAACGTTTGGCTGGAGCGCAAGATTTCTGCAGCCGTGCAGCAGCGCATTGGCCCGGAGTACGCCGGCGCCTTGGGGGTGCTTCAGCCCTTGGCCGATGGCATGAAGCTGTTGTTCAAGGAAGATGTGATCCCAGCGCGGGCCGATGGCGTGCTGTTCACCCTCGGCCCCGTGTTGGTGCTGGTGCCCGTCATCCTGAGCTGGTTGGTGGTGCCCTTTGGCCAAAACCTGCTAATCAGCAATGTGGGGATCGGCATCTTCCTGTGGATTGCCCTGAGCAGCATCCAGCCGATCGGTTTGCTGATGAGCGGCTACGCCTCCAACAACAAGTACTCCTTGCTGGGTGGCTTGCGGGCAGCGGCCCAGTCGATCAGTTACGAAATTCCTTTGGCCTTGGCGGTTCTCGCCGTGGTGATGATGAGCAACTCGCTCAGCACCGTCGACATCGTCAACCAGCAAAGCGGGGCGGGCATTCTCAGCTGGAACATCTGGCGCCAGCCGGTGGGGTTTGTGATCTTCTGGATCTGTGCCCTGGCCGAATGCGAACGACTCCCCTTCGACTTGCCTGAGGCGGAGGAGGAGCTCGTTGCTGGCTACCAGACCGAATATTCCGGGATGAAGTTTGCCCTCTTTTATCTGGGCAGCTACATCAACCTGGTGCTCTCGGCCCTGCTGGTTTCGGTGCTCTACCTGGGGGGCTGGGGCTTCCCGGTGCCGGTGGAATGGCTGGCGGGCTGGTTAGGCCAATCGGTGGATGCGCCGTTGGTGCAGGTGATCACGGCCTCTGTGGGGATCGTGATGACCGTGCTCAAGGCCTATCTGCTGGTGTTCTTTGCCATCCTGTTGCGCTGGACCGTGCCCCGGGTGCGGATTGACCAGTTGCTGGATTTGGGCTGGAAGTTTCTGCTGCCCATTGCCCTGGTCAATCTCCTGGTCACGGCTTCTTTGAAGCTGGCCTTCCCGATGGCTTTCGGCGGCTAACGCCCGCACCAGTCATCATGGGCTTGGCTTGCTGCTGCTGTCCCGTTCCCTTCCCCCGCTCCGCGCCCTCTCCCCTTTCAATCCATGTTCGGGTTCCTTAAGAAAGTCGGCGACTACACCCGTGATGCGGTGGGAGCGGCCAATTACCTCGCCCAGGGCTTGGGGGTCACCTTCGACCACCTGCGCCGCCGGCCGATCACGGTTCAGTACCCCTACGAAAAGCTGATTCCCTCCGAGCGTTACCGGGGGCGTATCCACTACGAATTTGATAAGTGCATCGCCTGCGAGGTGTGTGTGCGGGTGTGTCCGATCAATCTGCCGGTGGTGGATTGGGTGATGAACAAGGCCACCAAGAAGAAGGAGTTGCGGAATTACTCCATCGATTTCGGGGTGTGCATCTTTTGTGGAAACTGTGTGGAGTACTGCCCCACCAACTGCCTCTCGATGACAGAGGAGTACGAACTGGCAGCCTTCGATCGCCACAGCCTCAATTTTGACAATGTGGCTTTGGGCCGTCTCCCCACCAGCGTGACCAGCGATCCCGCCGTTGTCGCCCTGAAGGAGCTGGTTTACCTGCCCAAGGGCGTCATGGATCCCCATGGGGTCGATCCCAGCGCTCCCCGGGCAGGCAAGCTCCCCGAGGAGGTGCTTGCAACCCTGCCCCAGTCGACTCAGGCAACCCAGTCGTCGCAGGCAACCCAGGTGACCCCGACAACCGAGGAGACCTCTTCATGACCATCGCCTCCACCACCCAGCTGATCTGTTTTGTGGTCCTTGCGGCCACCCTGGTGTTGGGCTCTTTGGGCGTGGTGCTCCTGCCCAACATCGTCTATTCCGCGTTCCTCCTGGGGGGTGTGTTCCTCTCGGTGGCGGGGCTCTACCTGATGCTCAACGCCAGCTTTGTGGCGGCGGCCCAGGTGCTGGTCTACGTGGGAGCGGTGAACGTGTTGATTTTGTTCGCGATCATGCTCGTGAACAAGAAGGAAAACCTTGAGGCCATTCCCGGTTTGGCCCTGCGCCGGGTCCTCTCTGGTGCGGTGTGTGCCGGCTTGTTCGCCCTGCTGATTCGGGTGGCCTTCGTAACGCCGTGGCCCCTGCCGGGACCCGAGCCCGTGGGAGAAGATGCCACGATTCGCATTGGCGAACATCTCTTCAGCGATTACCTGCTGCCTTTTGAGTTGGCCTCTGTCTTGCTGTTAATCGCCATGATTGGCGCCATCGTGTTGGCCCGCCGGGATGTCATTTCCAGCGATATCGCCACGGGAGACCCCGTAGATCAAGGCCTCATTGAGAAGGAGCGCACGCCCTTGCTGCTCGATCGGACGCCCCGGTGACCGTCTGCCCATGGAATGTCTCCCCATCGATCCGTTGAGCATCCCCCAGAACCCTTTCCGTTCCCACCCCTTTCTGTCTCCACCCCGCTTCGCTCTCCCCTAGCTCGCCCTTGTTCCGATGGACTCCAACATCTCCTCCACAATCCCCCTTGAGGCCTACCTGGCGTTGGCCGCAGTGCTGTTCTGCACAGGTGTTTGGGGGCTGATCAACAGCCGTAATGCGGTGCGGGTCTTGATGAGCATTGAGCTGATGCTGAATGCTGTGAACATCAACTTGATGGCCTTCTCGAACTATCTCGATGGCCAGTTGATCCGGGGCCAGGTGTTCACGATTTTTGTGATCACCGTGGCCGCTGCCGAGGCAGCTGTGGGCCTGGCGATCCTTCTCTCGCTCTACCGCAATCGGGAAACCGTTGATATGGAGCGCTTCAACCTGCTCCGTTGGTAGCCGGCCTGTCCCATGCTGCTTGAGCGGGTCTGGCTGATTGTGCGCTCTGGTAGCCAGGCGGCCCAGCGCCAGGCCAAGCGCTGCGCCGAGGATTTACGCAGCCATGGAACCCATGTGGTGACCGCCCAAAGCGGCCTCTACGCGAACCCCTTTCCAGGTCTGCTGGCCACCGAGGACGCGCTCCCCGATCTGGCCTTGGTGCTTGGGGGGGATGGCACGGTTTTGGGGGCGGCCCGCCATCTGGCTCCGCTCGGGGTGCCGATCCTCAGTTTCAATGTGGGCGGCCACCTGGGCTTTTTGACCCATGAGCGCCAACTGCTCAAACTCAGCGGTGAAGAGGACTGCCTCTGGGACCGTCTCCGTGATGATCGCTTTGCCATGGAGCGGCGCATGATGCTCCAGGCCCATGTGGAGCGGGGTAGGACCTATGGATTGGAAGATGGTTCAGGCGGCCCCCAGGAGGACCTTGAGGAAACCCATCTCGCCCTCAACGATTTCTATTTCCGCCCCTGCCTCGATGAGGTGTCACCCACCTGCATCCTGGAGTTGGAGATTGATGGCGAGGTGGTGGATCAATACCGGGGCGACGGCCTGATTATCGCCACCCCCACCGGTTCCACGGGCTATGCCATGGCAGCAGGTGGCCCGATCCTCCATCCGGGCATTGAGGCGATTGTGGTCAACCCGATTTGCCCGATGAGCCTCTCGAGCCGGGCCGTGGTGGTGCCGCCGCGTTCCCAGCTTTCCGTGTGGCCCATGGGTGAAACCAGCCGCCGGGTGAAGCTCTGGAAGGACGGGGCCCACGCCACCCAACTGGAACCTGGGGATCGGGCCATGGTGCAACGCAGCTCCCACCCAGCCCTCCAGGTTGTGCTGGAGCAAAGCCCGTCTTACTACCGCACCCTGACGCGCAAACTGCATTGGACCGGCAGCCTTGTCGCCGCAGAGCCCTCCCATAACTAAGCCCCATGGCCCTCGAGATTGAACGGCGCTTTCTGGTCCATGGGGACCAGTGGCGGGAGGCGATCCGTTGGCAGGCCCAGCTGCAGCAGGGCTATCTGGTGAGTGGACCCCAGGGGTTCACCGTGCGGGTGCGAACCGCCAAGCAGGAGGCTTGGCTCACCCTCAAAACGGCAGGCTCGGCCAATGGTTTGGTGCGCCAGGAGTTCGAGTACCCGATTCCCCTGGAGGATGCATGCAGCCTGCTGGATCTGGCGCCGAGCCAACTCAGCAAATGGCGCTATGGCCTCAATTGGCCCGGCGGCGATTGGGTGCTGGATGTGTTTGAGGGCAGCAATGCCCCCTTGGTGGTGGCGGAGGTGGAGTTGCAGGATCCCGAGCAGCCTGTGCCAATTCCTGCTTGCTGCGTGCTCGAACTCACCGGTCGCCCTTCCCTCAGCAATGCGGCCTTGGCCCAGCACCCCCTGGCCGATTGGCCGGAGCATCGACGCCAGAAATTGCTTGCAGGCTCCCTTGATTGGGCGGATGCCTAGGGACGGGGGATCTACGACTTAGGGGCCTAGGGATGGCTGGTGTCGATGGCGCAGCAGTTGAAGCCATCGCGGCAGATCTTGCCGTTGTCCATGGCCCAATTCAGCAAGGCCACCCGATTTTTGGCACCCGTTTTGGTGAAGATATTGCTCACGTGGTTGTCCACGGTGCGCTTGCTGATCGTGAGGACCTGGGCAATCTCCTGGTTGGTGAGGCCCCGGGCCACCAGCTCAACGATCTCGGTCTCCCGCTCTGAGATGGCCGGCTCCCGGCTGTCGTACGCGCGATCCATCCCCCACCCTGCAGGCTTGGGATCACTGTAGGCATGGCGTTGCCGCATGATGGGGCTTGCTCAACAAGGGTTGGCTTGCTGCTCCAACAGGCCTTGGCCAGCGGACAGTTGGCCATCACAGCGGAAGTCACGCCGCCCCGCGGGGGGGATCCCAGCCGAACCTTGGCGGCGGCTAAGGCCCTGAAGGGTTGGGTGCATGCCGTCAACGTGACCGATGGCAGCCGAGCGGTGATGCGGATGAGCAGCCTGGCGATGTGCCGCTTGCTGCTCGATGCCGGCATCGAGCCCGTGCTTCAGCTGGCCTGCCGGGATCGCAACCGGATTGCCCTGCAGGCGGATCTGCTGGGGGCCCATGCCCTCGGTTTGCGCAATGTGCTTTGCCTCACCGGCGATCCGGTGCGCGCCGGCGACCAACCGGGGGCCAGGCCCGTGAATGAACTCGAGGCGGTGCGGTTGTTGCAACTGGTGAGCCAGCTCAATGGGGGCATAGACCCGGTGGCAGGCGAGCTGCCCGATGGGGCGACGGCCCTGTTTGCGGGGGCCGCTGCCGATCCCCAGTCGCCCAGCTGGAGCGGCCTTAAAAGCCGGGTTGGCCGCAAGCAAGCCGCTGGAGCGCGCTTTCTCCAAACCCAGATGGTCACCGATCGCTCGGCGCTCGAACGCTTTGTGGGCGAGATCGCTGGACCCTTGGGCATCCCCGTGCTGGCGGGGGTATTCCTGCTTAAGTCGGCGAAAAATGCTGCCTTCATCAACCGGGTGGTGCCCGGCGCCAACATCCCCCAGGCCGTGATCGATCGCTTGGCCGGGGCGGGCAACCCGGCTGCCGAAGGGGTGGCGATTGCGGCGGAGCAGGTGGCGAGCTACCTGGAGTTAGCCCAGGGGGTCCATTTGATGGCGATCAAGGCAGAAGAACGAATCCCAGAGATCCTGCGGTTGGCCGGGTTGGGTCCTTTGGCAGGGGTCAGTTCGATCCCGTAAGGGCCAGGTCGGTGCCGAGCAGTTCGGCCATGGCCTTCTGCTCCGCTGATGGGGAGACCACATCCTGGCGGCGCACATCGGTGATCAGCCAATCGAGGGCCGCTTCCTGGAGGTCGAAGTGGTCGCCGTTGCGGTCGACGCAATAGCGGCCAAACACCAACTTTTCCACCAGGCGCACCCCCGCACCGATGCGGGAATAGTCAAAGATGATCGAGTTGTCGATCGTGGCGTCTTCGCAGATGTGGCAATTGGGGCCGATCATGGCCGGGCCAATGATGGTGGCTCCGTCTTCGATCCTGGTCATGCCGCCCACGTAAATGGGCCCGGTCACGTTGATTTGATCCCAGTTGGCGGCCACATTCAGGCCCGCATAGATGCCTGGGCGCACTTGTTTTCCAGGAATTTTGACCTGGCGCACCTGGCCCTGGAGCACGCTGCGGATCGCTTGCCAATAGTCGGGCACCTTGCCGATATCCACCCACTCGAATTCCATCGGCAGGGCGTAGAAGGGGGCCCCGGCGGCGACCAGCTTGGGGAACAGGTCGGAGCCGATATCAAACGCCTGGTCGCTGGGAACGAAATCCAGCACCTCCGGCTCAAAGATGTAGATACCCGTGTTGATCATGTCGCTGGCGGCCTCATCCACCTCGGGCTTCTCCTGGAAGGAGCGCACCCGGCCGTCCTCGTCGGTGACCACGACGCCGTAGCTGCTCACCTGGTCGCGGGGGACCCTTTTGGTGATCAGGCTGGCGAGGGCGCCTTTGGCTTTATGGCGCTTCACCGCTTCGGTGAGATCGAGGTCGACCAGGGCGTCCCCGCAGAGCACGACGAAGGTGTCGTCGAAGAAGCGCTGGAAGTTTTGAATCTTTTTGAGTCCACCGGCGGAACCCATGGCATCGCCGATCAGTTCGCCGTCTTCGATGCGGCCTTCAAAGCTGTAGGCAATTTCGACGCCGAAACGCTGACCATCGCGAAAGTAATTCTCGATCTCCTCAGCCAGGTGGGAGACGTTCACCATGATTTCGGTAAAGCCGTGCTCCCGCAGTAGCTCCAGCAGAAACTCCATCACGGGTTTCTGGAGGATGGGGATCATCGGCTTGGGGATCGTGTGCGTGATGGGACGTACACGGGTGCCTTTGCCGGCCGCCAAGATCATCGCCTTCATTGGCGTTTGCTCACGTCGGTCGCAAACACCACCCTAGTCATGGGCCTAGGCGGCAAGCGGTTCAGGAGCCGGCACTAGAGCTGGCCTGAGCGCCAATTGCACGCTCTCACCCACATCCAGCAGTCGTTTCAGGCTCAAAGGGCCAAACAAGCCGCCCGTTTGTTCGAGTTCCACCTTGCCTTGGTGGCAGAGAAATAGCAGGGCCCAGAAGACCCCGACCCGGTCGGCATCCAGTTCCGCGGTGGCCCCCTTGGCCTCCACCGCAGCGGCCCAGGCCTCCACCAACTCCTCGAAGCCGGCCCATTGCACGGCTTGGGGCCATTGCAAGAGGAATTGACTCAGGGCCGCTGTGGTTTCGGGCAGCTTTTCCCGGTGGGCGAGGGCTGCCACCTGCTCAATCGCAGCCCGTTCGCTGTAGCGCTTGGGGCGATGGCGGCTGCGGATTTTGCCTTCATCGTCTTCGATTCGCTCGGCAATGTCTTCGAGTTGACGGATCAGCTCCCCCAGGGTGACCGGCCGCTGCAGCGGCGGGGGCGCTACGGGGCGGCGCCAGAGATGCCGTTCGGGCCTGCGCGGCATCTCGAGGCCGGGGTTCATCAGCCAGCCCTGGCCGTCGTCGTCGAAATCAAAGCCGAGGCTGTCGTCCTGGATTGGCTCGGGGGGGAACGTGGCGGCTTCGAGCACTTCGGCCTTCAAGCCCACCAGTACGGAGGCGGCCAGAAAGGCTTCGCTGGTCTCGGCCAGGTCCTGTTCGTAGCTGCCACCGGCGGCGGCCACCAGCCTGGGCACTTCAATCCGTTGGCGCAATTGGTCGAGAAAGCCATCGACAACGGCAATCACATCCACATCCCAGGGGTCGAGTTCCCCCCGGACGGCTGCGTCCTGCAGCAGCCGGATGGCCAGCCTGGCTCCCCCTTCTGCCACCGGTGTTGTGTCGCTCCTTAGGACTGCTCTACCTACGCTAGCGGTAGTGGTCGATGCCCACCACTACCGCTAGCCCAAAGAAGGAGCCCTGAATGGGGTTTGCCGTATGAGGCTCGAGCCTGCTGGTGCGGTCAACGCCTTCATCGCAGTTTCATCCCGGGCCACAAGGGCTTCCATGGAGGCCCGGTAGGTGTCGGTGAGGAGGCGGGGGTAGATGCCAATGCCGATGATCGGCACCAGCAGACAGCCCACGATGTAGATCTCGCGGGGCTCAGCATCGACGAGCTGGGCGTGGGAGGTCAGCTCCACATTCTCTTTGCCATAAAAGATCTCCCTCAGCATTGAGAGCAGATACACCGGGGTGAGGATCACGCCAATGGCCGCCAAGCCCTCGATCACGATCCGGAACGGCAGGGTGTAAGCGTCGTCGGTGGCGAAGCCCACAAAGATCATCAACTCGGAGACAAAGCCACTCATCCCTGGCAGGGCCAGGGATGCCAGCGAGCAGATGGTCCAGAGGGCAAACATTTTGCGCATTTTTTGTCCCACCCCGCCCATCTCATCGAGCTGCAGGGTGTGGGTGCGGTCGTAGGTGGCACCCACCAGGAAAAACAAGCTGGCTCCAATCAGCCCGTGGCTGATCATTTGGAGCATGGCGCCACTGCTGCCGAGGGCACTGAAGCTGCCAATGCCAATCAGCACAAAGCCCATGTGGCTGATGGAGCTGTAGGCAATTTTGCGTTTGAGGTTCCGTTGGGCAAAGGAGGTGAGGGCGGCATAAATGATGTTCACCACCCCCAGCACGATCAGGAGCGGCGCGAACTGGGCGTGGGCATCGGGCAGGATCTGACAGTTGAAGCGCAGCAGGGCATAGCCGCCCATCTTCAACAGAATTCCTGCCAGCAACATGTGCACCGGGGCGGTCGCTTCCCCGTGGGCATCGGGCAGCCAGGTGTGCAGGGGCACGATCGGGAGCTTCACCCCAAAGGCGATCAGCAGCCCCGCGTAACAGAGCAGCTGGAACCCTGGTGGGAAGCCCTTGGCCATCAGGGCGGAATACTCAAACGTGGGAATCCCCCCGCCGTAGAAGGCCATGGCCAGCCCCGCCAGCAGGATGAACAGGGAGCTTCCTGCGGTGTACAGGATGAACTTGGTGGCGGCGTACTGGCGCTTTTTGCCACCCCAGATCGCCAGCAGCAGATACACGGGCAGGAGTTCCAGTTCCCAGGCCAGGAAGAACAGCAGCATGTCCTGCACAGCGAAGACGGCGATTTGGCCGCCATCCATGGCCAGGAGCAGGAAGAAGAAGAGCTTGGGTTTGAAGGTGACCGGCCAGGCCGCCAACACCGCCAACGCGGTGATGAAGCTGGTGAGAAGGATCAGGGGCATCGAGATGCCATCGGCGCCCACCGACCAGGCCAGGCCGATATCGGGCAGCCACTCCACCCGCTCTACCAACTGCAGGCCCGGGTCGCTCGGGTCGTAGCCCTTGAGGTACCCGCCCACCGTCAGCAGAAAGGTGATCAAGGCCACGCCCAGGGCGTACCAGCGCACCTGTTTGCCTTGGCCCTCATCAGGGAAGAAGGGGATCAGCAGGGCCGCGGCAATCGGAAACAGGATTGACGCGCTCAGCCAGGGAAACGGCACGAACTAAAACTCACCTTTGTAATGAGTTTAGAAATCCTGTCCCTGGGTGCACTCTGCCGGTGGTGGATGTCACACAGTCCGTTGTGCGACAGCCCTAGCCAAAGGCGCCAAACAGCACCACAAGGGCGATCACACCGCCAAACACGATCAGGGCATAGAACTGGGCCCGGCCGGTTTCGAAGTATTTGAGGCCTTCGCCGCTGCCCAGGGTCACCAGGCCGGTGAGGTTGACCACCCCATCAACCACCTTGGAATCCACTTCCAGCACCTGACGAGCCAACTTGCGACTGCCCTGAACGAAAATCTTGTCATTGAGGGCATCGAGATACCACTTGTTGGCAAGGAAGCGGTTCACGGCGGGGAAGCGGCCAGCCACCGCGGTGCCCAGGTCGATCTTGTGCAGTAGGTAGGCCACGACGGCCAGGGTGATGCCGGCTGCGGAGATGGCCACGGAGGAACCAGCCAGCGGCAGGAACTCAGCCCAGGAGAAGTGGGCGGCCATCTCGGCTGCTTCCTCGGGATTGAGCAGGGCGGCGAAGCGGCTATGCCACGGGGTGCCGAGCAGCCCGATTAACACGGAAGGAACGGCCAGCAGCGCCAGGGGCATGGCCATTTGCCAGCCCGATTCGTGGGGATGGGCCGCAAGGCTGTGGCTTGGATCCCCATGGGGTTCAGCCACCTTGCCGGCGGCGGCCATCAGCTCGACTTGGACATCCTTGTTGCCGCCGCGGAAGCTCCCTTCAAAGGTGAGGAAGTACAGCCGGAACATGTAGAAGGCGGTCATGCCCGCGGTGAAGAAACCGGCAACCCAGAGGATGGGAAAGCTGCCGAAGGCCTGGCCCAGGATTTCGTCCTTGCTCCAGAAACCGGCCAGGGGCGGGATGCCACTGATCGCTATACAGCCAATGAAGAAGGTGGTGCTGGTGACGGGCATGAATTTTCTGAGGCCCCCCATTAACCGCATGTCTTGGGCGAGCACGGGTTCATGGCCAACCACCTCCTCCATGGCGTGGATCACCGAGCCTGAGCACAGGAACAGCATCGCCTTGAAGAAGGCGTGGGTCACCAGATGGAACATGCCGGCGATGGGGGCACCGCAGCCCATGGCCAGCATCATGTAACCCAATTGGGAGACGGTGCTGTAGGCAAGGCCCTTTTTGAGATCCATCTGGGTGAGGGCAATCGAGGCCCCCAAGAACAGGGTGATCGTGCCGACCACGGCAATCACGGTTTGCACCTCCGGAAACGGCACATAAACCGGTTGGAGGCGGGCCACCAGGAACACCCCGGCCGCAACCATCGTGGCGGCGTGGATCAGGGCTGAAATCGGCGTGGGCCCCTCCATGGCATCGGGCAGCCAAACGTGGAGCGGAAACTGGGCCGACTTCGCCATCGGGCCCATGAACACCAGGAGGCAGAGGGTGATGGCAGCCCAGCCGGGCACGCTGCCGCCGGCGATGGCCTCCTGCAGGCGACTGCCAATCTCCTCAAAGCCGAAGCTGCCCGTGGCCCAGAACAGGCCCAGGATTCCCAGCAGCAGGCCAAAGTCGCCCACCCGGTTCACCACAAAGGCTTTCTGGGCCGCATTGGCGGCCCCATCCCGGTCGTACCAAAAGCCCACCAGCAGGTAGGAGCACATCCCCACCAGCTCCCAAAACACATAGATCTCGAGCAGGTTGGGGCTGATCACCAGGCCCAGCATTGAGCTGCTGAACAGGGCTAGATAGGTGAAAAAGCGCACATAGCCCTTGTCGTGGGCCATGTAGCCATCGGAATACACCATCACCAGCACGGCAATGGTGGTGACCAGGGCCAGCATCACGGCGGCTAGGGGATCCACCCGGAAGCCCATCTGCAGGTTGAAGGTGCCTGCGCTCGCCCAGTTGAACAACAGTTCTGTGGTGCCCGCTCCGGCCAGCTGCTCGGCCAGCACGGCATAGCTCAACACGGCGGCCGCGCCCACACAGCTAATCAGGAAGACAGCAACGGGCTTGCGCAGCCGATTGAAGGTGCGGTTGAAGCTGATCAGCCCGAGCCCAACCAAGCAGGCGCCTGCCAGCGGTAGAACCGGGATGAGCCAGGCGATTTCAGCGGCGGAAGGCATGCTGCGGCGCGGCCGGTTTTCAGCGAGTGTAGGCAGCCCGGAGCTTTAGCCCAACCAATGGCCCAGGCCCGTGCGGGAAAAGGCCGTGGCTCCCAAGCCAATGAAGCGGTGGGCCCACCAGAAGACGCCCACGGCAATGGCAATGCCCAGCTGGGATGGCCTGAGGAATTCGCCTAAGAGCAGCTGTTGGCGGCCATCGATGACGGCCCGGAACGGAACAATCGATGTGGTCGCCTTGAGCTCCTCAAACGCCGCCCCAAACCGGTTGGCCAGCCGCCGATCCCCATTCCACACCGCAAACGCGTGGTGGGCGATCAGCCCCAGGCAGGTGACCAGCGTGAAACTGCTGCCGATCCAGAGCAGGTGGGTGGCGCACCACAGCACCTGGCCCACGGCCTGGGGATGGCGGCTGATCCGGATGATCCCCGTGGCATAGAGGCGAACCTGGGGTTTCAGCACCGCCGGGATTTCCAGCAGGTTGTAGGTGGCCGGATAGAGGAAGAGGAAGCTGATCGCCGTTCCAATCCAGACGAGAGGGATGATCCACGGCTGGTCTTGGAGGTTCCAAAGGCGGACGCCGTCGTAGCGGTGGGCCAGGAAATAGCCGATCACCACCACCGCTGAAGGGATGCTCACCGCCGCAAAGAGCAGCCGCCAAGCCCGCTCGCCGATGCGTTCAGCCCCCCAGGCCCTGAGCGAGGCTCCGCCGCTGTGAATCACGGCAAAGACAAGCAACAGCCCAAGCATCACCAGGCTGCTGTGGTGAAGGCTGCCCCCGTGAAGGCTGACCTGTTGCAGGTTTGGGGGCGATCCAGCGCTGGCGAGCAAAGGCAAGTTGGGAGTTGTAAACCTCGGGATTCTGGCTACCGGGAAGGCCCCCTAGAGTTTTGGTCTGCGTGGCACCAATGGCAGACCTGCCTTTTACCCTCGATCAGCTGCGCATCCTGCGGGCGATTGCCAGCGAGGGCAGCTTCAAGAAGGCGGCGGACAGCCTGTATGTGACCCAGCCGGCGGTGAGTCTGCAGATCCAGAATCTGGAGAAGCAGCTCAATGTCTCGCTGTTTGACCGCGGTGGCCGCAAGGCCCAGCTCACCGAGGCCGGCCACCTTCTGCTCAGCTACTGCGATCGCATCCTGAGTCAGTGCCAGGAGGCCTGCCGGGCCCTCGATGATCTGCACAACCTCAAAGGCGGGTCCCTGGTGGTGGGAGCCAGCCAAACCACGGGCACCTATTTGATGCCCCGCATGATTGGCCTGTTCCGCCAGAAATACCCGGATGTGGCCGTGCAACTCCAGGTGCACAGCACCCGGCGCACCGGCTGGAGTGTGGCCAATGGCCAGATCGATTTGGCGATCATTGGGGGCGAGCTGCCCACGGAGCTCAATGACTTGCTCCAGGTGGTGCCCTATGCCAGCGATGAGTTGGCGCTGGTGCTGCCCACCAAACATGCATTAGCCCGCCTGCCCGAGCTCACCAAGGACGACCTTTACCGGCTTGGCTTTGTCTGCCTCGATGCCCAGTCCACCACCCGCAAAATGGTGGACCAACTGCTAGCCCGCTCCGGTTTGGATGTGGGGCGTCTCAAGATCGAAATGGAACTCAATTCCTTTGAGGCGATTAAAAATGCGGTGCAATCAGGCCTGGGGGCAGCGTTCCTGCCGGTGGTCTCGATAGAGCGTGAACTGGCAGCAGGCACCTTGCATCGCCCCCAGGTGGCTGATCTGTTGGTGCGGCGTCAGCTCAAGTTGATCACCCATCCAGCCCGCTATTGCTCGCGGGCTTCCGATGCCTTCCGCAAGGAGGTGTTGCCGGTCTTCGCCAGCCCGGACAGCCCCCTGCGGCGTCCCCTGCAAACCCCCCAAGGGGAGTCTTAGAACTGGTCGGATTCCGGCGTCACCCCAACGCTGTCGTCGGCGATGCCTTTGGTGATGAATTTGTTTTCGCGGGTCTCGGTTTGGTAGACGCAGCGCACCTCGGGCTTGTCTTTGACAGAGCCGATGTAGGCAAAGGTGTTCATCCGTTGTTTGCATTGGCGCATTTGGTCAGCCGTGATGGCCCCTTCCTTCTGCAGCACGCTCCAGTTTTCCCGGCGGATCACACAGCCTGGTTTCAGGGATGGCTGGGTCACGAAGCTGCTGCTGGGGTTCATGGTTGTGTACACCTGAACGTCCATCACGAAGGCGCTGGCTCCCCACTGCTTGCAGAACTCCGGATCAGCCACTGCCATGTCGAGCTGTTGGCTGCTGGCGATGTTGCCCTGGTCGCCTTGGGTGTTGCTCGAGAGGCTGGTGCCGATGCCAATGCCCACCACCAGCACGCCTGCCAGCACGGCAATCTTGGCCACATTGAATTGAAAAGGCCCTTGGCCGTCGCCCTTGCCATCTCCAGGACCACCGCCTTGGCTACCACCGGGTCCACCGCCCTGGCCACCCTTTTGGCCGCCACCGTTGCCGCCCCGGTTGCGACCGACTGACCGGGAGGGCTCTTGGCGGGGGTCGTTGTAGCGCTCATAGGCGTCCTGGTAGCGGCCACTGGCGTAGGGGCGATTCTGATCCCTGGGATCGTCCCCGTTGGCGCGATAGCGGGAGCGGGTCACAGGGTTTCGGGGCTGCGCGGAAGACCCATCGAGTAGTTCAGTACCCGGGCATCCGGGTTGTAGCGCAGCTCCCCGGCCTGGAGCAGCTGGCGGATCAGGCCCTCCAGTTCGGAACCAATGCGCCTGAGGTTGTACTCGCTGAGCTCGGCCCCGGCTTGGGCCCCCACCAGTTCGGCAAAGCGTTCTTGAACCTTGGTGAGCACCGGGGCATCCCAAAGGAATTCGTTGTCGGGATCCACGTCCAGGGTGAGCTGGTCCCTGGATGGCACCAGGTTTCCTCCTTCCACGCAGGCGGTGAAAAGCCGCACATGGCGGGTTGTCGACTTCAGCAGGGTCTCGACTGGACGTGTGTCGGCCATGGGCTGGCAGCTGGGGGCACCCGATTTGCCAACTTTAGGCAAGCGCGGCCTTTAAGGTTGTCCTCACACTTGGTTGATTCGAAATGCGTGTCGTCATCGCCGGTGCTGGTCTTGCCGGCTTGTCGTGCGCCAAATATCTCTGTGATGCGGGCCACACCCCGGTGGTGGTGGAAGCCCGGGATGTGCTTGGCGGCAAGGTGGCGGCCTGGCAGGACGAGGATGGCGATTGGTACGAAACCGGTCTGCATATTTTCTTTGGTGCCTATCGCAACATGCGCCAACTGTTTAAAGAGTTGGATATCGAGGATCGTCTTCAGTGGAAATCCCATTCGATGATCTTTAACCAGAAGGAAACCCCCGGTACCTACAGCCGTTTTGACTTCCCGGATTTGCCAGCACCGCTCAATGGCGTGGTAGCCATTTTGGGCAACAATGACATGCTCACCTGGCCCGAGAAGATTGCCTTCGGCCTGGGCTTGGTGCCCGCGATGTTGCGCGGCCAGGCCTATGTGGAGGAGTGTGATAAGTATTCCTGGAGTGAGTGGCTGAAGCTGCACAACATTCCAGATCGGGTGAATGATGAAGTGTTCTTGGCGATGAGTAAGGCGCTGAATTTCATTAATCCTGAGGAAATTTCCAGCACAGTTGTGCTCACAGCGCTCAACCGCTTTCTCCAGGAGGGTGATGGCTCGAAGATGGCATTTCTGGATGGGAATCCGCCCGAAAGGCTGTGTGAGCCAATCGTGGAGTACATCCGCGCCCGAGGTGGCGAGGTGCATTTGGATTCACCCCTGCGGGAAATCGAGCTCCACGAGGACGGCAGCGTGAAAGCCTTCCGCATCGGCGGTATCAAGGGCCAAGAGGCCCGCACCCTGGAAGCCGATGCCTACGTGAGTGCCATGCCGGTGGATCCGTTCAAGTTGTTGGTGCCGGAGGCCTGGAAGCACCTGCCCTACTTCCAAAAGCTTGATGGCCTCAACGGGGTGCCTGTGATCAACATCCACCTCTGGTTTGATCGCAAGCTCACCGAGATTGATCACTTGCTATTTAGCCGCAGTGAGTTGTTGAGCGTCTACGCGGACATGAGCAACACCTGCCGCGAGTATGAAGACCCAAGCCGTTCCATGTTGGAACTGGTGTTTGCGCCGGCCAAGGATTGGATTGGCCGTCCTGATGACGACATCATCGCGGCCACCATGGAAGAACTGAAGCGTCTTTTCCCGATGCACTTCAGTGGTGACAACCAGGCTGTGTTGCGCAAGTCGAAGGTGGTGAAGACCCCCCTCTCGGTCTACAAGACCGTGCCGGGCTGCCAGCAGCTGCGCCCTGATCAGGCCTCGCCGATTCCCAATTTCTTCCTGGCTGGTTGTTACACCATGCAGCGCTATCTGGCCTCCATGGAGGGGGCTGTGTTGAGCGGCAAGCAATGCGCGGCGGCGATAGATGGCAAGCTGGCTGTTGAGGCATCAGCGGCGCCTGCCATGGCAACGGTTTGAATCCGGAGCTTCCCGCGACCTTGTTCGCCGACGTGCCTAAGGCTTCCACCCCGCTTCCGAGCTTGAAGCAGGCCTATGAGGCCTGCCGAGCGGAAACTGCCGAATGGGCGAAAACCTTCTACTTGGGTACGTTGTTGATGCCCCCGGCTAAGCGGCGGGCCATTTGGGCGATTTACGTCTGGTGTCGCCGTACCGATGAGCTGATGGACAGCCCTGAGGCCCAGGATCGGCCTGTGGCAGAGCTTGCCGCCAGGCTCGATTGTTGGGAGCAGCGCACCCGGGACCTTTTTTCCGGGGTCGTGCGCGATGGACTGGATCTGGTGATGCTCGACACGATTGAGCATTTCCCCCAGCCGCTCCATGCCTACCTCGACATGATCGAAGGCCAGCGCATGGACCTTCAGCAGCATCGCTACGCCAGTTTTGAAGATTTGGAGCTTTACTGCTACCGGGTAGCCGGAACGGTGGGTTTGATGACCCAGGAGGTCATGGGGCTGGATGCGGCCTACACCACGGCCCCCTGGAGCGATCGCCCGGATACCTCCAAAGCGGCGGTGGCGCTCGGGATTGCCAACCAGCTCACCAACATCCTGCGGGATGTTGGTGAAGATCGTGCCCGGGGAAGAATCTATCTCCCCTTGGAAGATCTCCGGCGTTTCAATTACTCTGAATCGGAATTGTTGTCGGGAGTGCTAAATGACAACTGGCGGGCCTTGATGAAGTTTCAGCTTGATCGAGCCAGGCAATGGTTTGCTCGATCTGAGGCAGGGGTGCGTTGGTTAGCGCCTGATGCCCGCTGGCCCGTTTGGGCTTCCCTCCGCTTGTATCGGGGAATTCTTGATGTGATCGAGCAGCATAATTACGACGTCTTTAATAAAAGAGCCTTTGTGCCTCAGTCTGGCAAATTAATGGATTTACCCTTCAGTTATCTGGTTTCCCAAGTTCGCTGATTCTTCAAGGTTGCTGATTGGCCGGTTTCCCGTTATGCCCCGCCAATCCATTGCAACAGGATCGGGTTGACCCGTTCCGGGCCTTCGTCCTGGGGGCAATGGCCTAGTCCACTCAGCACTTGAAGCTCCTGAATGCAGGGGAATGCGTTGGCCCAGCGCCGGGCTTCTTTGGGATCTTCCCAGGGGTCGTCTGCCCCCCACAGCAGGCGCACGGGCACGGCCAGATCGACCAGCAACTCGGGGGCCAGGTAGTCGCTGAACAGGTTCACAAAGCCGCGGAAGCTCTCGGTGGCCCCAGGGTCGGTACTTGGGCGGTGCAAGAGGCCAACGAGCTCGTCATCGATGTGGGCGCCGCTGGGGTAGGCCTTCCGTAGGACCCTGCGGATGAACCCCGGTTGGGCGAGTAGCCGAAATAGCGGTGCGATCACCCAGCGTTGACGCACTAGTTGCTTCAAGAGGGGGCGGCTGATCCGCTCGAGGCCGGGCAATTCGGCAGCCCGTTTGTCATCGAGGGTGCGCTGGGCACAGTCGATCAAAATCACTTGCTGCGGAGGGATGCCCTCTTTCACCAGCAAGCGAGCTGCCGTGAGGGCCACCATGCCGCCAATCGAATTGCCGATTAGGTGGAGTTCCGGCTGCGGTGCCGGGCGCTCACTCTTGGAGGTTTCGTTGAGGCCAAACAGGCTGATGGCCGCATCGGCCACCTGCCGGGCCCAAAGATCAAAGCAGTACAGAACGGCACCCGGCTGGATCGGTTCGTCCGCCAACCGGGAGCGGGGTTTGTCGCTGGCTCCAAAACCAAGCAAGTCGATGGCAATGACATCGGCCTGGGCTGCCAGGGCTGGCATGGTGTGCCGCCAATGGCCTATCGAGGCGCCAAATCCGTGGATCAGCAGCACCTTGATGGGATTGGCAGGATCACCGCCGCGTTGAAGATTGATCCTGTGGCCCTGCCAAATCCAGGGCAGCAGAGTTTGGGCTACGGGCTGGTTCAGACCGCTGCTTTCTGGTTGTCGAGCAGGCCCTTCAGCTTGGCCAGTTCACCAGCCCAGCGGGGATCGGGGGCGCCAGTGTCGATGCTGTCGGCATGCACCACCTTGTTGACAGCTTTGCGGGAAACAGTGGGGGTGGCTGTATTGCTGCCTGGGCCGCCCCTGCCGGCGCTGCCGCTGTTGGAGTCGCGACGCTCAGAAACCTCGATGCGCAGGCTGTTGCCGCCGAACTCCTTGCCGTTGAGCTGTTCGATCACCGCATCGGCCATGGCTTGGCTGTCCACGTTGGCGAAGCCGAATCCGCGGCAAGCTCCCGTATCCCGGTCGTTGACGGCCTTGAAGCGAACCCCTTCGCCCACGCCAGTGAACAGAGCCTCGAGCTCTTGGGCTTCAAAGGTCTGCGGCAGGTTGCCGACGTAGAGGCGAATGCTCATGGATAGAAGGGGGGAGGGAAATACTGTCTGTCTTGAAGGTGAGGGAAAACCTCTGGCGTCAAGCCATTGCATTAGTGAGTTAATCACGGCGCCTTCTCTGATTCTTTCCGCTTCCCCAGCGTTTTGGCCTTCTCTTCCGTCGCCGGCTGTTCGAGCCAGCGTTTTGCGCAGGCCCACACGTCGGACATTTCTTCGGCTGATGGGTCAGGGGCTGTGGGGAGCCGCCCGAAGGCGCGCTCCAGGGTGAGGTGATGGAGCAGCTCACCGAGCTGGCGGCTTGGCTTCAAGGCGAGGTGCTCCTGTATGGCCTTGCCGTCGACGGGGGGGCGGGGGTGAAACAGGGGATCGGCTGGATCGCGCCAGCGATCCAGGGCTGCTTTGGCCCAGACTTCAGGCCAGTACAGGAGCAGGGCCGGGAGGTCCGCCTCCAGCTCCTGGTGTAAGCGCAGCTGATCGGTTTCGCTGAGCTGTCCGCTGGGGCCGGCGGTCTGCCAATGGCGCAGGGCACGGCAGCGCTGCTGGAGGCGCCGACTGCTGCGGAGCCCATCGAGGGCTTGCCGGCCAAAGAGGGCCGCCAGGCGGGCCAGGGGCAAGGCCCAGGAAAGCTCTTCGGTGCCAAGGCCCCGGCCCCGGGCGTTTTGCTCAGATAGCTCCTGCAGTCTGCCCTGGGCCAAGGGATCGGCGCCCCAGGGTTTGAGCAGCCCCATGGCTTGGCAGGCCTGCAGCCCGCGGTGACCCCCGGGGGCGGCCGCTAATTTTTCCAGCTCCGCCAGGACCCGTTCGCCGGCCACGTTGCCCAGCAATTCGGCGTGGCGTTCGATCCAAACCTGACTTTGGGGCTCCAGTTCAAAGCCCAGTTCCGAGGCCAACCTCAGCCCCCGGAGCAGCCGCAGGGGATCGGCCACCAAATTGGCTTCCTGCACCGCCACCAGCTGGCCCCTTTGCAGGTGATCCAGGCCGCCTGTGGGATCGACCAGGCTTGCTCCCTCTTCCAGGGGCAGGGCGATCGCATTGACGGTGAAATCCCGCCGCCCCAAATCCGCTTCCAGGCTGCCCCCCTCTTGGGTGGCTAGGTCAACGGTCCAGCCTTGAATTACCAGCCGGGCGATGCCGTGGTCCGCATCCAGCACCACGCAGGTGCCCCCCCAGCGGCGGGAGGCCTCCTTGGCAAAGCCAATCGCATCACAGTTCACCACCAGGTCCAGATCCGGCCGCGGCCTAAGCCGATTGAGTAGCGCATCCCGCACGGCTCCTCCCACCAGGGCGGTGCCCTCAGGAAAGGCCTCGGGGCGGAGCGGCCAGCCGGCAGGATTGAGGCTCTCGAGCACTTGGCCCGCCAGAATGAAGTTCTGGTGTAGCTGCGGCGGCATGTGCATCTGCGTGGATTGCCACTGGGTCGACCGATGTCAGGCCTACCACGCGGTGGAACGGCAGCACGGTGTGGACCATCTCACCGCAGGGCCCGATTTCAGCCCCAGCGAGCCAAGAATTCACGTGCAGGTGCAAGATCTACCGGCAGGTGGAGTGGGTGTGGAATGGGATGTGCGCGCTTGCGCCAGTTTTCTTGCCGAGCCTGGTCGCTGGCAGCGCCTAAGGCCAGGGGTGGTGCTGCCGTCATGAGAGCGCGGCCATGAGCCTGGTGTTGGCGTTGCACAGCTCCAGCGAGGTGCTTGGTGTTGGGGTGGCCTCCCTTGATGGCCAGGGAGCTTTTGCTGGCAACCCGGCGGGCCGAAGCCAGGCGTTCCCCTTGGGCCGTTCCCTCTCCAACCAGCTCTTCAATGCGGTGGAAGCGGTGTTGCCGGCCGAGCAGTGGCCGCAGATTGGCCGTTTGGCGGTGGCCCTTGGCCCAGGGGGATTTACGGGCACCCGTTTGACGGTGGTGATGGCCCGCACCCTGGCCGAGCAGCTCGGGGTGCCCCTCGATGGGGTGGGTAGTTTTCTGCTGATTGCCCGGCGGCTGCAGCTGCAGGAGCCGACATGGTTGGTCCAGACCTTGCCGCGCCGGGGGGTGGTGGCCGGTTGTTATGGCCCGGGGGCCCATGGCTTCAATCCCGACGCCTGGGGTGGCATGGAGGAATTGGCTGCCCCCAAGCTCTACGCGAGCGCTTCGGAGTTGCCTGCCGGGCCCCAGCAGGTCGCGATCCCGGAGCTGCCTGCGGATGTGGACCAGTTGGTGCACCTGGCCTGCCTGGCGGCCTCTGCGGGCATTGAGGCGCCCTGGCAGCCGGTGTTGCCCCTCTATCCCACCTCCCCGGTGGGGGAGGCCTGAGGGCCGTGGGTACTCCCCGTCGCAATTCCCCACGCCGCCCCTCGGGGGGGCGTCAATCAGCGGGGCGCGTCCCCCCACGCCGGCCAAGGCGCAAAGGCCCGGTGAAGCGGATGGCGCTCATGGCCGGGGCCGCTGGCTTGCTGTGGCTGTCCCGGGGCTGGTGGTGGCCGGCTTCTCCCCCTCCCCAGATGATCCTGGTGCTGGGGGGGGATGTGGCCCGGGAGCAGAGGGGGGCCGAATTGGCCCAGCAGGATGGCTTGCCCGTGGTGGTGACCGGGGGCAGCAATCCCGAGTACGCCCGTTGGTTGTTCCAGCAGCGGGAAGGCCTGCCAGCCCACCAGGTGCAGCTCGATTACCGGGCCCACGACACCCTCACCAATTTCACCTCCCTGGTGGATGAGTTGCAGCGGGCCCGCATTCGCCATGCCCTTCTCGTGACAAGCAGCGACCACATGCCGAGGGCCCTGATGGTGGGACGGATTGTTGCCGGCAGTCGGGGGATCCAGCTCACCCCAGTGCCGGTGCCCTGTGGCGACAGTTGCCACCAGGAGAGCCAGGGCAAGGTGTGGGGCGATGGCGCCCGGGCCATGCTTTGGGTGCTCACCGGCCGCGACATCCGCAGCTGGATGGTCAGTTAGCTGACGTCCTGAGCGAGGCCCTGATCCAAAAGGGCATTGATTTGCCGCTGACAGGCCTCGGTGGCCAAGTCCAGGTCGGGCCGCTTGCGCGAGGCCGGCGGCTGGATGGGGGTGCCAATGCGGATTTGGATTTGCACCAGCCGGATCCCGCCCTTGCCAGGCCCCAGGGCCCGGTGGCTATTGATGATCGCCACAGGCAACAGGGGGGCTCCGGACCTGGCTGCCAGGAGGGCAGCGCCGGCCTGGGGATTGTTGACCCGGCCATCCCCTTGGCGGGTTCCGTCGATGAACACGCCGATGGCCCAGCCCTCGAGCAGCCGATCGGTGGCGGTGCGGATGGCCTCCCGATCGCTGGCGCCCCTCGCTACCGGGTAGGCGCCACAGGCCCGGATAATCGCCCCCAGCAGCGGAACTTTGAACAGTTCTGCTTTGGCCATGAAGGCCACGGGGCGCCCCAGGGCATGGCCCAGCAGGGGTGGATCGAGGTGGGAGCCGTGGTTCGCCACCACCACGACGGCGCCATCCATCGGCACGTTTCGATTGCCCAAGGTGCGGCCCCGAAACAGCAACCGGTACACCGGAAAGACCAGCAGGTAGCTGATCAAGCGGTAGGTGAGGCTGGGCTTGGGGTTGCTGATCAGGGCGGGGGGATCAGCCGGTTTGCGGCGACGCAGGGCCCGCTTCACCGCGGCAACGGGGCGGTTCATTGGCCGAGGTCACCGGCATTGGCCACCTGGGCGGTGGCGATGCCCTCGCAACTGCGCTTGATCAAGCCGCTGAGCACCGCGCCGGGGCCGATCTCCACGGCTGTGTCGATCCCCAGGGCCGTGAACTGGTCCATGGTTTCCCGCCAACGCACCCCCGTGGTCATTTGCTGGATCAGGCGGACCTTGATGGTTTCGCCGCTGGTGGCGGGGGTGGGATCGGTGTTGCTCAGCACCGGAACCTGGGCATCGGCAAAGGGCACCGCTTCGAGCTCCTGGGCAAAGGCCTGGGCGGCATCGGCCATGAAGGGGGAATGGAAGGCCCCGCTCACCGCCAGGGGAATGGCACGCTTGCAAGTGAGTTGGCCGGCTACGGCGGCCACTGCTTCCGGGCTGCCGGAGAGCACCACCTGGGCGCTGCTGTTGTCGTTGGCAATCACGACGCCTTCGGTGGCTGCCACAAGCTGGTCCAGTTGACTCCGATCGAAGCCCATCACAGCGGTCATGGCCCCACCGCCCGCGGCGGCCATCAAGGTGCTGCGCTTCTGCATCAAGGCCAGACCCGTGGCGAAATCGAACACCCCGGCCACATGGAGCGCCACCAATTCACCGAGGCTGTGACCGGCCACGAGCGAGGGGCTGCGGCCCTGGGCTTGTAGTTGGCTGGAAAGCAGGCTTTCGATCAGAAAGAGGGCCGGTTGGGTGTTGCGGGTGTCGTTGAGGTCGCTGAGCTCACCGGTGGCCTGGCCTTGGCAAATGGCGAGCAGGTCGCGGCCCAGCAGATCGGAGGCCTGGCGAAAACACTCCAACGCCCCAGGGAGATCGAGGAGGCCATCGGCCATGCCCACCTTCTGCGAACCCTGGCCAGGAAACACCCAGGCAATCCCCATGGAGCTAGTGCTGTAACGGTCGGCAGGAGATTAGGGCCCGCTCCAGCGCAGCAGGGCACCACCCCAGCTCAGGCCAGCACCAAAGCCACTGCTTGCGAGCAGGTGGCCCGGTTGCACCCGGCCATCCTTCACCGCCTCATCCAGCATCAGCGGGATCGTGGCGGCCGAGGTGTTGCCGTAGTGGGCCAGGTTGCTGAGCACCTGCTCTTGGGGCATGGAAAAGCGCTGGGCTACCGCATCGAGGATGCGCTGGTTGGCCTGGTGCAACAGCAGCCAGTCGAGTTGGTCGGGCGACGTGCCGGTGGCCTCCAGCAACTCGGCCAGGATTGCGGGCACTTCCCGCACCGCGAACTTGTAAACCTCCTGGCCATTCATCTGGATCGGGGCAAAGCCACCTTTTTGGGCTGAAAGCCCATCCAAGAGGGGTTCATGGGTGTTGGTTTGGGCCAGGGTGAGGCAGCCATTGCGGCTGCCATCGGAGCGCATCCGAAAGCCCAGCAGGCCCGTTTCAGGGGATGGGCATGCTTCCACGGCCACGGCGCCGGCGCCATCGCCAAACAGCACGCAGGTGCTGCGGTCGTCCCAGTTGACCCAGCGGCTCAGCTGGTCGGCGCCAATCACCAGGGCCCGGCGCATCGCCCCCGTGGCCAGGTATTGGTTGGCAGTGATCAGGGCAAAAAGAAAGCCGCTGCAGGCCGCGGTGAGATCGAAGGCCACGGCCTTGGTGGCCCCAAGCGCCCCTTGAATGCGCGGCGCTGTGCCGAAGAGGTCGTCGGGGCTGGAGGTGGCCAGCAGGATCAGGTCCAGATCCTCAGCCCGCCAGCCCGCGTGATCGAGGGCTGCCTGGCCAGCCCGGGTGGCCAGGGTGGTGAGGGATTCCTCGGGTCCGGCAACCCGGCGGGCTCCAATGCCGGTGCGGGTGCGGATCCACTCGTCGTTGGTCTCAACCCGGCCGCTCAGCTGGGTGTTGCTAATACTGGCGGCTGGAACGGCACTGCCGCTGCCCACCAGGGCCATCCCCCAAGGGAGGAGGCCAGGTGCTGGTTGTGCAACGCCGCCAAGCGACACGGGAGCCGGCCAGAAGTGGGCTCAGTCAACCACAGGTGCGCTTGCACTGAGGGCATGCAGGTTGGCCATGACCCCGTGGTTGGCGGCGGAGTGGGCCAGGCGCAGGGCGCTGAGCACGGAGAGGGCCTTGCTGCTGCCATGGCCGATCACGCAGACCCCATCAACGCCCAGCAGCAGGGCGCCGCCGTGTTCGGCATGGTCGAGGCGCTTTTTGATTCGGCGCAGGTTGTTGATCAGGAAGGCCGAGCCCACCTTGCCGCGCCGGCCCCGGGGCAACTCTTCCTTGATCACATCCAGCAGGACGCTGCCCACCGATTCCAGGAATTTCAGCAGCACGTTGCCGGTGAAGCCGTCACAGACCACCACGTCGAAATCGCCTGACAGCACGTCGCGACCTTCGCAGTTGCCCGCAAATACAAAGCGCTGCTCCGCGGCGAGCAGGGGGTAGGTCTTGAGGCAGAGCTCGTTGCCCTTGCATTCCTCTTCGCCAATGTTGACCAGGCCAATGCGGGGTTGTTTCACCTGCAGCACATCGCGGCTGTAGATGTTGCCGAGCAGGGCCCACTGGTGCAGGTAGGTGGCTTTGCAATCCATGTTGGCGCCCACATCCAGCACGAGCACCTGCTGGGCCGGATCCCGGGTGGGGAAGAGGGCGCCAATGGCGGGGCGATCAATGCCCTTGAGCCGTCCCAGCCGGAAGATGGCGGAGGCCATCACCGCGCCCGAATTGCCTGCCGAATAGACGGCCGTGGCCTGGCCCCCTTTGACCAGGTCCATCGCCATGTTGATGCTGGCGTCTCGCTTTTTGCGCACCACCGTGGCTTCCTCATCCATCCCCACTGACGGGCCGCTGGGGATGATTTGGATCAGGTTGCGCTCGAGGGCTGTGGCGAGCTCCTGCTGGAGACCCATGGCGGCTACGGCCTGGTGCAGGGGAGCCTCTTCGGCCACAAACCGCACCCGCAGGGGGAGTAACTCCACTGCGCGCAGGCAGCCCTCGAGGATGGGGCCCGGGGCGAAATCACCGCCCATGCCATCAACGGCCACCCAGAGACGGTCGGCGTCGTTGATGGAGCCATCGTTCCCACTGCCCTGTTGCAGGCGGCGTAGGGGGTCAAAGACCAGGGGTTGCAGCACGGCGCCGGCCATGGAGCCTGCGCCGGAAACGGCCGCTCCGGCCACCGATCCTGCCCCTGAGACGGCAGCGCCGGCCACGGACCCGGCAACCCCAGCAACGGACCCAGCCATGCTGCCGGCGGTGTTTGCTGCGGAAGTGGCCGTATCCACCAGGCTGGTCACGGCGGCATTGCGCCGGTACCAAATCACCAGCCGTCGGATCGCCCGACTGGGCTTGGCCCGCTTGGGGCTGGCGGGGGAGAAATCAGGCTCCTTCGGAGACAACGGCGTCAACGATGCGTTGGAACAGGTAGCCAGTGCCCCGAGCCGTGAGGATCAGCTCGGGATTGGCAGGGTCGTCTTCCAGTTTGGAGCGAAGCCGGGAGATATGCACATCCACCACCCGTGTATCGACATGGCGCTCGGGGGTGTAGCCCCACACGTCCTTGAGGATTTCCCCGCGGCTAAAGGGTTCTCCGGAGCGGCTGACCAGCAATTCCAGCAGGCTGAATTCCATGCCGGTGAGCCGAATGCGCTCCTCGCCGCTGAACACCTGACGCTTGTTGGTGTCGATGCGGAGATTCCCCACCTGGATCACGCCGGAGCTGGGCAGGCCAGCCACCGAATCCTTGTCCACCCGGCGCAGCACGCAGCGGATGCGGGCTTCGAGTTCCTTGGGGCTGAAGGGTTTGACGACATAGTCGTCGGCGCCGAGTTCAAGGCCGGTGATGCGGTCGGCCACATCGCCGAGGGCGGTGAGCATCACGATCGGCACGTCCGATTCCTTGCGCAGCTCCTGGCAAACGCCGTAGCCATCGAGCTTGGGCATCATCACGTCGAGCACCACCAGGTCGGGGTTGGTGCTCTGAAACAGCTCCAGGGCCTCGACGCCGTCGCAGGCGGTGACCACGTGGTAGCCAATCATGGAAAGCCGGGTTTCCAGAATCCTGCGGATGCTGGCCTCGTCGTCGACGACAAGGATGGTTTCTTTTGCGGGGGCGGAAGCCGTCATCGCCGCAGCCCTGCTGCTACATCGGATCAGACCACTGAAGTGTCTTGAGGGGCAAACAGTTCATCGAACGCCATCTTTCTTCATAGAACGGTGGCCCCAATTCCGATTCCCTTCGCCAAGCCCAACCCCCTGTGGCTAAATCCAGCTCCGTTTTTGTTTGCACCAGTTGCGGGGCCCAAACCCGTCAATTTTTTGGCAAATGTTCCAGCTGTGGCAGCTGGAACAGCCTGGTGGAACAGCTGCAGACGGCCGCACCAGCTGCCGATAGCCGGCGGCGGCGGCCCGTGCCTAATCCGGCGGAGGCAGGGGCGGGGCAGCCGAAGCGCTCGGAGCCGATCCAATCGGTGGGGGAGCGGCCCTTGCAGCGCCTGGCTACGGGCTATGGCGAATTTGATCGGGTTTTGGGTGGGGGGCTGGTGCCGGGCTCCCTGGTGTTGCTGGGCGGGGATCCGGGTATCGGCAAATCCACCTTGCTGCTGCAGAGCTGCCGCTCCATGGCTGGGCGCACCTCGGTGCTCTACGTGAGTGCGGAGGAATCGGCCCAGCAGGTGAAGTTGCGCTGGCGCCGGCTGGCTGAGGTTCCCGGAGCAGAGGTCACAGGAGCTGGAGGTTCTGGGGCAGAAGCTCAAAACCTGGGGGCTGATTTTCAGCTGTTGGCCGAAACCGACCTGGAGTTGGTGCTGCAGGAACTCGAGGCCTTGAGGCCAGCGGTGGCCATCATCGACAGCATCCAGGCCCTGCACGACGCCGAGCTCGGCAGCGCCCCGGGCTCCGTGGCCCAAGTGCGGGAGTGCGCTGCGGCCCTGGCCCGGATTGCCAAACGCCAGAACACCGCCCTTTTGCTCGTGGGCCATGTGACCAAGGAGGGCATGCTGGCGGGCCCCAAGGTGTTGGAGCACTTGGTGGATGCGGTGCTCACCTTTGAGGGGGATCGCTTTGCCAGCCACCGCCTGCTGCGGGCCGCCAAAAATCGTTTTGGGGCGACCCACGAGTTGGGCGTTTTTGAAATGCGCGACCGGGGCTTGGCTGAGGTCACCAACCCCAGCGAGTTGTTCCTCGGGGGCGATGAACCCAGCGCCGGCACGGCCACGATCGTGGCCTGCGAGGGCACCCGGCCCCTGGTGGTGGAGTTGCAATCGCTGGTGAGCACCACCAGCTACGCCAGCCCGCGCCGCACCGCCACGGGCATCGGCACCAATCGCTTGCACCAGATTCTGGCGGTGTTGGAAAAGCACCTGGGGCTGCCCCTCTCCCGCTTCGATTGCTACTTGGCGGTGGCCGGGGGGCTGGAGGTGGAGGAGCCGGCGGCAGACCTGGGCGTGGCCGCGGCGGTGGTGGCCAGCTACCGCGACCTCACCATGCCGCCAGGCACGGTGCTGGTGGGGGAATTGGGCTTGGGCGGCCAGCTGCGTCCCGTGGGCCAGCTGGAATTGCGCCTGGGCGAAGCGGCCAGGCTGGGCTTTACCCGGGCCGTGGTGCCCAAGGGCACGGGCTTGGCCAAGGTGGCCGCAGGGTTGGGTCTCCAGCTCCTGGAGGCCAGCACGGTGGCGGCAGCCCTGGTGGCCGCCCTTGGGGTGAACCCCGCAGACGATCGGACGTAGGGAATTGGCCCTGAAAGATCGCCTTTGCGAGGGTTAGAAGTAAACGTCGACCGCGCCGCGGCCACTGGTTTTGAGCCAGTTTTGGGCCTCGATGTAGTTGTTCGGTGCCAGCCGAATGGCCTTGCACCAGAAATCTGCCGCCTGGTCGAAGCAGCGGTCGGCCTCATCGGCCTCACCTTTCTCTTCGGCAATCGAGCCGAGGTGATGGTGAATCACGGCGATGTTGTTGAGGGCCTGGGGCATCTTGCTGTTGAGCTCCAGGGCTTGGGTGTACTGGTCGAGGGCCTTCTGATGTTCGCCATTGCTGGCATACACCAGGGCCATGTTGTAAAGGATGAAGGCCCGGTCATTGGGGTCGTCCTCAAGCGTCAGGGCTTCCTCGTAGTTCTCAAGGGCTTCGGCGTACTCGCCATCGGCCTGGGCGCTCATGCCGTCGCGGTAATAGGCAAACGCCTCCTTGGCGCGCCGGTTGGTGGGCAGCACCTTGAGGATCAGGTCGGCCATCACCGTGAAGCTCTTGTCAATGAAATTGTCGTTGCGTTGGGAGCGGGGCACCGGCGGTAGGCAGAGCGATGGGGACCATTCTCGCTGATCTGCCTAGCCTTCGCTCAGTTTTTGACCGTTGGCTTGCCCGTGCTCGAGCCCCTCTTGCTGGAAATCGAGGGCATGAAGTGCGGCAGCTGCGTGCGGGCTGTTGAAAAGCGCCTGCTGGAGCAGCCCGGGGTGCAGCAAGCCAGCGTGAATTTGCTCACCCGAACCGCCTGGGTGCAGCTCGACCCAGAACTGTTGCTTGCAGACCAGGGCGAAGCCTTGCCCCGCCTCAAGCAGGCCCTGGCCGGCTTGGGCTATCAGGCCACCCTGCGCCAGGCGGGCCAGGAGGTGGCCTCCCGCCGGGAGTTACTCCAGCAGCGGCATTGGTGGCAGCAATGGCGCCAACTGGTGGTGGCCTTGGCCTTGCTGCTGGTGTCGGTGCTCGGCCATTTGGCCCTGGAAGGGGTGATCCCTCCCCCGGCGGCGACCCTGCTGGCGGATGTGCGCTTCCACGCCCTGGTGGCCACGGTGGTGCTGCTGGGCCCGGGGCGCCCGATCCTGGCGCGGGGGCTGCAGTCGGCCTGGGCCGGGGTGCCCACCATGGACACCCTGGTGGGCCTGGGGGTGATGAGTGCCTACCTGGCGAGCCTGGTGGCCTTTCTTTGGCCCGAAACCGGCTGGCCCTGCTTTTTCAATGAGCCGGTGCTGTTGCTCGGCTTTGTGCTGTTGGGCAGGTTTTTAGAAGATCGGGCCCGGTTTCGCACCGGCCGTGCCTTGGAGCAGCTCGCTGCTTTGCAACCGGATACGGCCCTGTTGCTGATGGATGGGGGACCGCCGCGCCAGGTGCGGGTGGGGGGCCTGCGGCCGGGGGACCGGGTGCAGTTGCTGCCGGGGGATCGGGTGCCAGTGGATGGGGTGGTGCTGGCCGGGGCCTCGGCGGTGGATGTGTCGGGTCTTACCGGCGAACCCCTCCCCTTGCAGGCCGAGGCGGGCACGGAATTGGCGGCGGGCAGCCTCAATTTGGAAGCCCCGCTGGAGCTCGAGGTGCGGCGCTCCGGCGGCGACAGCGCCATTGCCCGGATCATCCATTTGGTGGAGCAGGCCCAGGCCCGCAAGGCCCCGATTCAGCGGTTGGTGGATCAGGTGGCGGGGCGCTTCACGCTGTTTGTTTTGGCCCTGGCCATCGCCACGTTTGTTTTCTGGTGGCAGTGGGGAGCGCGCCTCTGGCCCCAGGTGCTGGTGCGTCAGGTTGCCCATGAGATGGGCCCCATGGCCCATGGGGTGCTCGGATCCAGCGCCGATACCCCCCTGGCTTTGGCCCTGCAATTGGCCATTTCGGTGTTGGTGGTGGCCTGTCCCTGCGCCTTGGGCTTGGCCACGCCCACGGCCATGACGGTGGGTTCGGGGCTTGCGGCCCGCTCGGGCCTGCTGTTCCGGGGCGGTGATGCGATTGAGGCGGCCTCCCGGTTGGGGGCGGTGCTGTTTGATAAAACCGGCACCCTCACCGTGGGCAGGCCCCTGGTGACTGAGGTCCAGCCGTTTGGGGCCACGCCAGCCGAGCGGGTGGTCCAACTGGCCGCCAGCCTGGAGGCCAGTACCCGCCATCCCTTGGCCTATGCGATCCAGCAGGAGGCCCATCGCCTGGAGCTGCCGATCCTTTTGGCCACTGAGTCCCGCACCGTGGCGGGCGAAGGGGTGGAGGGGCTGGTGGCCGGCGAGCATTTTCGGGTCGGTCGCTTGGCCTGGGTGCAGGCCGACGACGACCCCGATGCCATGGCCTGTCAAACCCGGCTTGAGCTCCTGGGCGCCACGGTGCTGGCGATTGGCGGTCCGGCTGGGTTGATGGGTTTGGTGGCTGTTCAAGATTCGCCGCGCCCCGATGCCCAGCGGGTGCTGGGGGAGCTGCGGGCCATGGGCCTGCAGCTGGGATTGCTCAGTGGGGATCGCCGCCAGCCGGTGGAACGGCTGGGGGGCCTGCTGGGCCTGCGCAACGGGGAATTGGCATGGGAACTCCGCCCCGAGCAAAAGTTGGAGCGCATTGGCGCCTTTCCCCACCGCGGCACCTTGGCGATGGTCGGGGATGGCATTAACGATGCCCCTGCCCTGGCCGCGGCCGATCTCGGCATTGCCGTGGGTACGGGCACCCAGATCGCCCAGGACACGGCCGATCTGGTGGTGCTGGGGGACCGGTTGGATGGGGTGCTGGTGGCCCTGCGCCTGGCCCGGCGCACCATGGCCAAGGTGCGCCAAAACCTGGCCTGGGCCTTTGGCTACAACCTGATCGTGTTGCCGATCGCGGCGGGGGTGTTGTTGCCGGGCTTTGGGGTGCTGCTTACGCCGCCCTACGCGGCCCTGTTGATGGCGTTGAGTTCGATCACGGTGGTTCTCAATGCCTTGTTGCTGCAGGATGGGTCCCATCAGCGGGGATAAAACCAGGTGCCAAGCGGCCGGTTTGTGGTGCTCGAGGGCATTGATGGCTGCGGCAAAACCACCCAGCTGCAGGCCTTGCGTGAATGGTTGCCGAGCAGTGGCCTGATGGCCCCCGGCGCCACCCTGTTGGTGACCCGCGAACCGGGGGGCACCGCCCTGGGCCAGGCCCTGCGGCAGCTGCTGCTCCACCCCCCGGGCGAGGCGGCCCCGGAGCCCACGGCGGAATTGCTGCTCTACGCGGCGGACCGGGCCCAGCATGTGGAGCAGACCATTCGTCCGGCCCTGGAGCGGGGCGACTGGGTGCTCAGCGATCGCTTTGCCGGCTCCACCGCGGCCTACCAGGGCCATGGCCGGGGCCTGTCGATGGCGCTGATCGGCCAGCTGGAAGCCATCGCAACCGGTGGGTTGGCGGCCGATCTCACCCTCTGGCTGGATGTGTCCCTGGCGGAATCGATGCGCCGCCGTGGTGATCGACCCGCCGACCGGATTGAAGCCAGTGGCCAGGCCTTTCTGCAGCGAGTTGCCGATGGCTTTGCAGCCCTGGCGGCCCAGCGGGCCTGGCACCGGGTTGATGCCAGCCAATCTCCAGACCAGGTGCGTGGGGCCTGTCGGGCTTTGCTGGAGCAGCAGCTGGGCGTGGGCGGCTTATCAGGCCCCGGCCGATGAGTGGTTTGTTTGCCGATCTGGTCGGCCAAAACCAGGCGGTGGCCCTGCTGGATGCGGCGCTCAAGCACCAGCGCCTGGCCCCGGCCTATTTGTTTGCCGGCCCCAATGGGGTGGGCCGGCGCCGGGCGGCCCTGCGCTTTTTGGAGGGGGTGCTGGCCGGTCCAACCGGTTCGCCAGCCATTCGCCGCCGGCTGGAGGAGGGCAACCATCCCGATCTGCTCTGGGTGGAGCCCACCTACTCGGAGAAGGGCCAGCTGGTGCCGGCTTCGAAAGCTGCCGAGCTGGGGGTGAGCCGCCGCGCCGCCCCCCAATTGCGGTTGGAGCAGATTCGCGACGTGTCGCGTTTTCTGGCCCGTCGGGCGGTAGAGGCCCCGGGCTGTTTGGTGGTGCTGGAGGGGGCTGAGGCCATGGCCGAAGGAGCTGCCAATGCCCTGCTCAAAACCCTGGAGGAACCCGGCGATGGCCTGCTGATCTTGCTCACGGCGGCCCCAGAGCAGCTGCTCAGCACGATTCGCTCCCGCTGCCAGCAGATTCCCTTTGCCCGCCTGGCCCCGGCCTTGATGCTGGAGGTGTTGGCGGGCTGTGGGGCCCTTGGCGCCGGGTCTGGGGATGGCGATCCGGCCGAGCTGGTGGAGCTTTCGGCGGGTTCACCGGGGGCCTTGCTGGCCCATCGCCAGCAGTGGCAAACCCTGCCCGAAGGGATGGCCGATCGCTTGCGGGGCTTGGCCCAGGGGCCACCAGAACCGCTGGTGGCCTTGGAATTGGCCCGGGATCTCTGCGAAGCCCTCGATGGCGAACAGCAGCTTTGGTTACTGGATTGGTGGCAGCTGGTGCTGTGGCGCCAAGCTCCCGTCCCAGCTCAAGTGCTGGTGTTGCGCCGCCTCGAAAAACTGCGCAGCCACCTCAAGGCCTACGTTCAGCCTCGACTGGCGTGGGAAGTGGCGTTACTGGAGCTGGCACGGTCGAGCCATTAGGGAGCTCGAGGCAGTAGCCGGCCCCATAGACCGTTTTGATGAAGCGCGGTTTGCGCGGATCGGGTTCGAGTTTGGTGCGCAAGTGCCGCACATGGACCCGGATCGTTTCGATGTCGTCGTCGGGTTCGTAGCCCCACACCTCTTTGAGGATGAGGGAGGGGGCCACGGTTTGGCCGTGGCGCTGGAGCAGGCAGTGCAGCAGCTCGAATTCCAGGTGGGTGAGCCGCACAGCGGCATCGAACCAGATCGCCTCAAAGCGCTCGGGCACCAGGGTGAGGCAGCCGTAGCTGAGGATTTCGTTGTGCTTGGTGGAGAGGGGGGCCCGGTCGCTGCGGCGTAGGAGCGCCTTGACCCGCACCATCAGCTCCTCGAGGTCGAAGGGTTTGGTGAGGTAGTCGTCGGCGCCGGAGTTGAAGCCACTCACCTTGTCCTTGGTGCCCCCCAGGGCCGTGAGCATCAGGATCGGGATCTTGGCGGTGCGCTCTTCGCGGCGAAGCCGCTGGCACAGGGTGATGCCATCCACCTTGGGCAGCATCAGATCCAGCAGGATCAGATCGGGGCAATATTGAAAGGCCAGGGCCTGGCCCTTGATGCCGTCATCGGCGCGGTGCACTTCAAAGCCGCCATGCTCCAGGTGGCCCGCCACCAGGTCGCGCATGTCGCTGTCGTCTTCGATCAGCAGGATGCAGGGCTTCATGGCATCACTTTGGCTGAAATGCGGCAGTGCAACAGGGGCGACAACAAACAATGCACGATCCATCTTCTCGGCTGGTGCGGCTGATCGACGCTCGTAAAACCCACCGGACCCTGGCCGAAGGCGGCGGCCCAGGCCAGTGATGCCAAGGGCTGGGGGCTTGCTGGGGCCCCAGTGGAAGCAGTTTGGCAGCAGCGGGATCTTCAGCTTCTCTTTAGGGTTGCCTGCTTTGATTGTTGCCAAAAAAAACCGCACCCAGGGCATGGATGCGGCTCTTTAGGGCTGACAAAAGCTCCCCGGGCGGGATTCGAACCTGCGACCAATCGATTAACAGTCGATCGCTCTACCGCTGAGCTACCGAGGAATGCAGCTACCGGCGAACCGGTCTGAAGAACTTACCCTTCGGCCCGGCCGCTCTGCAAGGGGGCAGGCTGTTGATGGAGTTGCTGGGCTATTTGCTGGTTGAGTTGCCGGGCAAGGGCCTTGCCGCTCTGCCAGGGCCCCATGTGGCCCTGCTCCATTACGGCGGCGCCATCACAGCGCTGCAGTTCCTCGAGCCGGTGGGTGATCCAGAGGGCGGTGAGCGGTTGCTCGGCGCGGTGGCTGAGTTGGTGAACCAGCTCGAGGGCGTCCCTTTGGCTGGTGGGATCGAGCAGGGCGGTGGGTTCATCGAGGAGCAGCAGGCTGGCCTCGCTGGCTAAGGCCCCCGCAATGGCCAGCCGCTGCTTTTGGCCGCCACTAAGGGTGTGGATTGGCCGCTGGGCCAGGCCCGAGAGACCCACCTGCTCCAGGGCGGTTTGGATGCGATCGCTGCGTTGGCTGGGGCTGAGGCCTTCGGGCAGGGCAAGCAACAGCTCACTGCTGCAGCTGGGCAGCAGCAGCTGGTGATCCGGGTTTTGAAACACCAGGGCGGCCTTGAGGGGCGTGTGGATCCCGCCAGAGCGGGGCGCTAGCAGCCCGGCGATCAGCCGCAGCAGGGTGCTCTTGCCGCTGCCATTGCTGCCCACCAGCATCCAAAGCCCGGGCTTGGGAATTTGGAAACTGCAATGGTTGAGGGCGGTGCGGCCATTGGGCCAGGCGAAGCCAAGCCGCTCCACCGTGAGGGGAGCCGGGGACGCCACCTAGCTCTCGAAGCTGAAGCCAGGACGCTTGCTGCCCGCGCCCATGGCCGACTTTTCGTAAATCTGAACGGCGACCACCTCACTGGTGAGCAGGCTGATTTGCTTGTCCTCTTCCTTCTCGCAGGTGAGTTCCAGCAGCTTGGGGCCGCCGCGTTCGAGGGCGGTTTTCACCGTGGCGTAGAGCGCCTGGGCATCGACAAGTTCCTTGCGCTGCACCGCAACGGGCATGGGACTGAGCTTGAGGGAGAGCTCGATGACGTACATGGCGATGGGGGGTGCGACCAAGGAAGCGGCCTGGGACCCCACTTTGGCGAATCACCTCCACAAGCGCTGTTATGGGCCCGCTGCTTGGGACGCGCCGTTGAGTACTTCTGCTCAGTCGATGGGGCTGGTGTCGCAGATCGAGCGTTTGCCCCCTACGCTCGTCATGTAACGCTTCATGAAGGCGCTTTCTCATGACGATCGCTGTAGGGCGCGCGCCAGCAGCACGGGGATGGTTCGACGTCCTCGATGACTGGCTCAAGCGCGACCGCTTTGTATTTGTGGGCTGGTCTGGCCTGCTGCTGTTCCCCACGGCCTATTTGGCCCTCGGCGGCTGGCTGACTGGCACCACCTTTGTGACCTCCTGGTACACCCACGGCATTGCTTCCAGTTACCTGGAGGGTTGCAACTTCCTCACCGCTGCGGTGAGCACCCCGGCCGACGCCATGGGTCACAGCCTCCTGCTCCTCTGGGGCCCTGAGGCCCAAGGTGACTTCGTGCGCTGGTGCCAACTGGGCGGCCTGTGGCCCTTCGTGGCCCTGCACGGTGCCTTCTCCCTGATCGGCTTCATGCTGCGTCAGTTCGAGATTGCCCGCCTGGTGGGCATCCGCCCCTACAACGCCATCGCCTTCTCCGGCCCGATTGCGGTGTTCGTCAGTGTCTTCCTGATGTACCCCCTGGGTCAGAGCAGCTGGTTCTTTGCCCCCAGCTTTGGGGTGGCAGCGATCTTCCGCTTCCTGCTCTTCCTCCAGGGCTTCCACAACTGGACCCTGAATCCGTTCCACATGATGGGCGTGGCCGGCATCCTCGGCGGCGCGCTGCTGTGTGCCATCCACGGCGCCACGGTGGAGAACACGCTGTTTGAGGACAGCGACCAGGCCAACACCTTCAAGGCGTTTGAGCCCACCCAGGAAGAGGAGACCTATTCGATGGTCACCGCCAACCGCTTCTGGAGCCAGATCTTCGGGATCGCGTTCTCCAACAAGCGCTGGCTGCACTTCTTCATGTTGTTTGTGCCGGTGATGGGTCTGTGGACCAGCAGCATCGGCATCATTGGCCTGGCCCTCAACCTGCGGGCCTATGACTTCGTCAGCCAGGAAATCCGCGCTGCAGAAGATCCCGAATTCGAGACCTTCTACACCAAGAACATCCTGCTGAATGAAGGCCTGCGTGCCTGGATGGCACCGGCTGACCAGCCGCACGAAAACTTCATCTTCCCTGAAGAGGTACTGCCCCGTGGAAACGCCCTTTAATTCCTCCATGGTGGTCGGGGGCAAGGACCTCGACTCCACCGGTTACGCCTGGTGGGCGGGCAATGCCCGCCTGATCAACCTCTCGGGTCGTCTGCTCGGTGCCCACGTGGCCCACGCTGGCCTGATGGTGTTCTGGGCCGGCGCGATGATGCTGTTCGAGGTGAGCCACTTCACCTTCGACAAGCCCATGTACGAGCAGGGTCTGATCCTGTTCCCCCACGTGGCAACCCTGGGCTACGGGGTCGGCCCTGGTGGTGAGGTCGTTGACCTCTACCCCTTCTTCGTGGTCGGTGTGTTGCACCTGATCAGCTCAGCCGTGCTCGGCCTGGGCGGTCTGTACCACGCCCTGCGCGGCCCTGAAATCCTGGAGAACTACTCCTCGTTCTTCGCCCAGGATTGGCGCGACAAGAACCAGATGACCAACATCATTGGCTACCACCTGATCCTGCTGGGTGTGGGTGCGCTGCTTCTGGTGTTCAAGGCCATGTTCTTTGGCGGTGTCTACGACACCTGGGCCCCGGGCGGTGGCGATGTGCGAATCATCACCAACCCCACCCTGGATCCCGGCGTGATCTTCGGTTACCTGACCCGCGCCCCCTTTGGTGGTGAGGGCTGGATCATCGGGGTCAACTCGATGGAAGACATCATTGGCGGCCACATCTGGATTGGCCTGATCTGCATCTTTGGTGGCATCTGGCATGCCGTCACCAAGCCCTTTGGCTGGGTGCGTCGCGCCTTCATCTGGAACGGTGAGGCCTACCTGAGCTACAGCCTTGGCGCCCTGAGCTTCATGAGCTTCATCGCCTCGGCCTACATCTGGTTCAACAACACCGCCTACCCCTCGGAGTTCTACGGCCCCACCAACGCCGAGTCCTCCCAGGCCCAAAGCTTCACCTTCCTGGTGCGTGACCAACGCCTCGGCGCCAACATCGGTTCGGCCATGGGCCCCACCGGTCTGGGCAAATACCTGATGCGCTCACCCACCGGCGAGATCATCTTTGGTGGTGAAACCATGCGTTTCTGGGACTTCCGTGGTCCTTGGCTGGAGCCCCTGCGCGGCCCCAACGGCCTGAGCCTCGACAAGCTCCAAAACGACATTCAGCCCTGGCAAGTGCGCCGGGCAGCTGAATACATGACCCACGCTCCCAACGCCTCCCTGAACTCAGTGGGCGGGATCATCACCGAGCCCAACTCGGTGAACTTCGTGAACATCCGCCAGTGGCTGGCCTCCACCCAATTCGTGTTGGCCTTCTTCTTCCTGGTGGGACACCTCTGGCATGCGGGCCGCGCCCGTGCTGCTGCAGCTGGCTTTGAAAAGGGCATCGACCGTCAGGCCGAGCCCACCTTGGCCATGCCCGACCTCGACTGATTCATTTCAGCGACTGTCGTCTCCCAGCCCTCGCCGCAAGGCGGGGGCTTTTTCATGGGTTCAACCATCGCCGCAGCAGGGGCAAACTCAGCCCGATCACGTTGCTAAAACAGCCTTCTAGGCGCTCCACCGCAAGGCCGCCTCGCCCCTCCAGGGCAAATCCACCGGCGCAAGCCAGCGGTTCCCCGGTGGCCACATAGGCCTCGATCTCCGCAGCACTGAGGACCGCAAAGTGCACACGGGTGGTCACCGTTTCAAGCTCCAGCAGGCCATTACCCCGTAGCAAGCCGTTTCCCCTTAGCAAGCAGTGGCCCGTCAGCAGCTCGCCAACGCCGCCAGCCATACGGCGCCAGCGGGCGATCGCCTCCGCCTGATCCGCGGGCTTACCGAATACCTCACCCTCAAAAACCAACAGCGAGTCGCAGCCCAACACCCCCCAGGCAGCGGCACTGGATTCCTCGACCTGGAGCGCCTGATCCACGGCCTCGGCCTTGGCCTGGGCCAGCAGCTGCACCAAAACAGCTGGATCGCTGGCCCTGATTGCCTCCTCATCAACCCCGCTCACCCGTACCCGATGGGGAATGGCGGCCTGCTCGAGCAGGCGGCGGCGCGCCGGTGAGGCTGAGGCAAGCACAAGCATGGGAGGGGGGGGAATCAGCGAGAATCTCTCCTATGCAACTACAGAACAACCCGGAGCTAGGTAAAGGCAGCATCGCTGACCTACTCAACGACGAACAGGCCATAAGGCGGGCGGCCAAGGCGCTGCGCTGCCTGCCTTTTCGCCGGGCTTTCTATGAGGAAGTAGGGCAGCAAGCCCTCAGTAGCGGCGAGCTCTGCCGCCGCCACGATGCCCTTAGGCTCTGCACCAAGACCATGACTCCTGAACGGGTTGAAGCCCATTGGAATTGGCTCATCAAACTCGGGGTTCTCAGGCGAGAGGTGGACGGCCAGGGCCTCACCCACCGGGTCAGGCTCACACCGATGGGACGCAGAACTGTGTTGAAATGCGAAGGTGAAATATCGAGAACCAGTATCATGGGATACATCCATCAGGCTTACACCCGTTACAAGCCAAGGTTTTAAGGATCACTCACCTGAGTAGACAAAGCACGAAGAAACAGCTGAAAACCCTACCTAAAGCGGAAAAACGCGGGGAAAGACTAGAAGACACATTCGGGCAAAGCAGGCAAAGATCACCACTGGCAGAATCTTGGTGTAAAATCAGGTACGGATATGCTGGGTAAATGGCGAAATCCATTCTGAAGAGAACCCTCAGTGCTTGCATGGGCTTGGCCGCATGCGCCTCAGCTGGTCAATGCCAACAGATCACAGAAGGGGGGATGAGCTTCAGAAGCTCGAACAGGGACAATCTCCGCATGAGTAACGCTTCTGTTTCGGGACTTCGATCCGGGGGATCCGCGAGTGTAGCGGGTGGAACAATAAATGTTGGGGCTGCCTCTTCAGATGTCACCAGCGAATTAAACCCCATCCAAAATGATAACGGCGTTAGTGGGAATTTGTTCGTAGCAGGAGAAAGGCGGTTATGGGCTCCCACACTCCTGATTCAAAGGGATAGCCCAACCATAACTTCAGAAGCCACTACAAGAACCATCCAAAGGGGCGAAATCAATCAAGAGCTCAAACAAATACTACTTAACCCACCTCAACTCGTTGAAGTGATTAGAAAAGAAAACCCAAACGATCCCACCAAGCCCTATACCAACGTACAATTCACGGAAGGTTACGAACGAATTAATTCGCTAATTCTAGCAAAAGACGAGCTAGGAAAACCCAAAACCCAAGGGCTACACATCATCTCGATGGAAAGAGAGCTAGATTCAAAAACAAGACCAATCAACATCAAGGAAATATTCGCCAAAGCCGTGTCATCCGACACAAAGCCAAACTCACTAGCTTGGCAATCAGACAAAGTCGTTGACTCCAAAATTGAGTACATTGGATACGGAAAGTCATCAGAAAGCGACAATGTTATTGACATTTCCAACACACAAGGCACTGGTACAACTCAGACCGATTCAAAATTTACAATCCTTGGCTTTAATAAAAATGCCAATCCAAGCACAGGAAAAACAAGTTCCCTATCTGCGTTTGCGACCAACAATCAAACCGTCGGAACACTAAGAGTTGCTACAAACCAGACCCTTGCCGATATTGCCTCCCAGTACGGGACCACAGTTGAAGCATTGGTAAAAGTCAACAATCTTCCGTCGGCAGATATTGACATTACGGGGACAAATCTAGTAGTTCCGTCTGACCTAAGCACAGTTGGGCTTTACGATTCCCAAATTGGCGAAACGCCGACCATCATTGCAAAACGGTATGGGATCAGTGTAGGATGGTTAATGGAGTTGAATGGTTTGACAGATCCAGAACAGGTGTTCGCATCCAGCCGCCAGCTGCAAATTCCAGGGCTTCGCCCTATTGGCTCAACAATTCTCCCGCCTGCCAAGCCTCTCGCTGCAGAGCTAGAATTGGCGGATTATGGAGCCTACACTTCGTTCGAGGTGACCTACGCCATCGAGGGGTCCCTAACCCCGATCTTTGCCCGAAACTTCACCAACGCCTTCCGCTGACCATGGCCATGAAAACTTTGCCACTGAAAAGGGCGCTCCTCGGGACTATCCTTCTTGGTGGCGTAACGATGATTACTTGGCTCTCAGCGAATGCTCAACTGAACGAAAATACCAACAATGAATCGCGTGGAAGTTCAAACTCCTTCACGATTACAGTTAATAGTACCCACGGCATCCAAACCAGTGCCTCGCGAACACCGGATTTTAGTGTTGAAACCTACGGGAACATGGTAGTTGGAGCTGGAAGTACATCCATCCAAGAAAACAAGGATGGATCTTCAGGTTATATGACGAGCGGGGGCGGCGAAGGAATCGGCCAAACCGTGGGTGTTTCTGGAATGCAGAGGGTAAACTTTGGAGAAGGAACCCGGTATGAAGTAAAAATCATTCCCAAGACCGATGCAGAAATCTGTCCAGCCTCGGCCATCAATTGCACAATACCCGAGATAGGAAATGCAAATGCGTCGTCAACCGGAACGACGAGCACATCAATAACAGTTAACTCTACAGAATCAAGCTTTGTAAATACATTTATCCGCAACTTCGCCGCAAACTAACTACGGTCATGGCAAAAGCACAAGCCAAATTGAAGAGAGCTTCAAGCTTAATTACAAGTTTCGCATTGTTTGCACTCTGTCATCAAAATTCATCCTGGGCCCAGTCCCAATGTTCAGCTTCTGAATGTCGCATGAACCAGAGCACAGGGACCTCAAGCTCAGTTGGAGTAGGAGTTACGAGCACGTTTGGCGTCAACAGTAGTGCACAAAGTTCGCCAAATTACAACACCAGCTCATCAGCATCCCTGGTGCTCAATGCATTTAATTCGAATACAGCAAATGATACTGGATACAACACGAGTATCCAGGCGATTGGATCAAAGGCCTCCGATGCACCAATTAATATTAAAATAACTTCCGAAACAATTCAAACCAAAAACAAAGACGGAAAGACTACGGAAGAATATACAGACGCCAAGCAACAAACAACGTCAGATAAGTTTATGGAAAATGGGAGTTCCGCATCAAACGCAGATTTTTCAGCTGAGGGTTTTGGAGCCATGCAGGATCTCCGCTTCAAAGGCACATCAGAATCAGAGAATGGCTCACAATTCAAAACTGAAGTACTTCCGGTCATTACCCTTGATGAGCAAGGAAATCAGAAAGTGGTCACAGGATACTCAACGGGTAACGCATCGGCAAATGCACAAACAGCCACCCGCTTCCAAGCAGACATTACAACGTCTAATTTCGTAAACGCGTTTATGAGCTCCTTCTAAGTCATGACTCTAGCGAAAAAAACAAAACGGAAGGACCACTGGGTCGCATCAATTTTACTTGCAAGTGCGAGTCTTGCAATCTGCGCAACAAAGAGTTACGCGCAGAGTGCAGTTGTAACTAACAACTCAAACCCGTCATCGGCCGTTTCAACAAATACAACAGGTGGTACAAATATCAACTATCAAACCAATAACCAATGGAGCAACGAAATGGGATTTGGGCCAGGTATTTTCTGCAGAACCCCAACGTTCTATGTAGGTGGTGGTACGGGGCAAAACTTGGGCAGCACAACCGACACATTTGATGCTAGCAGCTCACAATATACCCAAAATTATAATGCAAATATTGGGGTGCTGTTGCCTTTTGGATCAACAATCCAGAGGGACTGTAAACGCCTAGCCGAACAAATAGCTAGGGACAGAGAAATTTCATCTGATCTTTCAATGATTCGCGCTTGTGCAGCACTTGATATTGAAGGAATTTTGGTTGATTCAGATAAGTTCCCAACCCTATCCCGCTGCGTCATCAAATCCGGAGAACCACCACTCACCGTGCTGAGGGCGAAGGCACTTCTTCAAATCCAAGAAAGCAAACGAAGAAAGGCAACCGTATCAAGAGCTACCAAACCCAAGATTGAAGCGATCAAGAATTAGCGGAATGGTTGAGAAATGTAAAAGTTTTTTTAATTTGAAAACATTTTGATCCGCAGCACCCCTGCAGCAGCATCGATGCATTAGAATAATCAGGCCGAAATTATCGGCATTCATCCTGCTTGCAAGCAATGAAACGTCGCCTACCAATGCTGCTGGCCGCACTAAGCGCATCAGCCTCTCCTGCCCTTGCCCAGATGGCCTCCCCCGGCGATCCCGGTAAAATGTTCATGATCAACGCCGTGACCCCCGGTGTTGTGAGCTTTTCTGGTGAAGGAACAGCTCAGTTCAACAACTCGTCTTCAACTGCTAACTCGTTCTCCGTGGGTTCTGCGACCCAATTTGGTGTGAACGCTTCGGCATCGGCCACCGCCGATTACATGGTTGACGCGAACGCCCTTCTGCAGTTGGGTGCTGGCGCTCAACTCCAGCAAACAATTGGTACCTCGTCCAGCGCTGCCAACACCCAGGCCGCTTCGGAAGCTGCAGCATCAGCTGCAAACACCATCGCCAACCAAAAGACAACTGAAGAGTTTGGCGATAGCTGGAAAGAATACACCGACCGGGCTGGGGCAACCGTGGTCGGTAGTACTGTTTCTGCCGCTGATTCAGATAAGGTAGAATTTAAAACACAGGCCTCCTACGAAGCTAACAAGAAATCCTTTCTTGACAAGCAAACCCAGGAAGCTTTTGCCAACACAACTGAGGCTGCTACCAGTTCATCCCAGAATGGTGCTTCCGGCAATGGCATCATCAGCGGTGAATTCATAACCTCTAACAAGAGTTCCTCCCAGATTGGGGCATCTGCATCAGCTTCTGCAGAAAACCAATCAAAGGCAACTGAGGAAGCAAACACTAAGTTTGGCAATAGCTATGCCGAATACAGTGCTAAATTCACAGAAGTGGCCGGTACTGGTGGTAAAATCAACACTGAGGCTGAAAGGCTCAAGGCCGATGCAATTGGCCTAGTTTATAACGCTGCAACTGGTGATGCTCTTGCAAGCGGTAATTCGACTGGTTCGTACGAAGAAGCAAAGAAACTCTTCTCAGATGACAAGTTTTCTGCCTTGACTAAGGCGGCAGCTTCATCTGGGACAGCGAGCAATGAAAGCAACGCAACTGTCACTGTGACAGGTGTGGGCTCGATTGCTACACTTAACGCTGCTCCGGAATCTGCTTTCAACGTTGATGTCGCGACGCGCATCAGAAACCAGCTCATGGAGAATAACGCGACTGCCAGCGGTTCAGCCGGCGGTAGCTTGAACACTGTGTCTATGGCTAACCAGTCCAATTCCCAGTCTGCAAGTGCATTCATGCAGGCCTTCGGAGCTGACACTGTTAAGCTTCAAGCTGATTCCAGCGGAACGCTTATGGGTGCCTCCGTCAATGGCAGGTTTAATGTTCTCCTTGATGCCGCAGCAGGGAAGACAGCTACTGGTGCAGCCGAAACAGGTACAGCCGCATTGGTCGGTCCAGTTATCAGCCTTCCCCAATAGGACGGAAGGAAAAGTTAATCCTAAGGGTGCCTCTGGCACCCTTTTTTTTTGGTTAAAAATCTAGTCTTAATCTTAAAATAGAGAAGCACCGTGTCTGGACAATATCATAATCAGGTCTAACAGCTTTAAGCATGATAAGGGGCAAAATCAATCGATGAGTGAATATCACCAGAAACATAAACCAAAGCAAACGGTAAAATCAAATTCCTGGAAAGACAGGAAAAGGTTCCAGGCACAAAGAACTCTGCCATCCCCGAAGGAATACAATAGTACTAAGTCTAGAGACAGTAAATGAGCGGGAAATTGACAGCTAAAACGACAATGCAAAGAAACGGCCGAACACTAGCAGCGCAGACACTGGTATCGCAACGAAGCACTTAACGTCAAGAATCAAAAACGGCAGGAAGAACATTTACAAACAAATCAACCAAAGGACAAGCAAACAAAGGCCCAAAGTGGCAATCTCACAAGAATGCCGGGCTAGACAAAAAAGTTAAGCCGGGCACCCAACAAAACGTGGGCTCACCGAATCTCTAGTCGTGGAGCTCACCCTTGGATAGGGGAAGCAAGCTAGGAATGGGGAAAGGCACAAAAAAGTGCTTGCGAAGGGACACAGTGGGGTTTATAATCAAAGGCCGATGCCGTCATGGGCAAATGGGCTCGCCCCAGGCTCTGCATTCAAAACTACTACTCGCACTGGTTCTCATAGCACCTTTGTGCTCCATAGTGAGCTGCGATTCAAGCAAACATCTTTCTGGCAATAAACAGAGCAAAGTTGTCAGATTTGATGCTACGAGAAAAAAAGTTGAGCTTAAAAAAGGACAACAGGCAACCCCAACGAACTTAGTCGCGAATCCAACAAATATAGAGATAAATTTAAAGAGCGGAAACGATCAGGGATCCATTGAGCTTGTAGAGAGCAAAGAAAATTCTTCTAAGCCGCAGATATTCCTGCAAGACAAAAGCGTAAGTACATCCAGAACAGTCGATAAGACTATAGAGCTGGGTCGCCTGGCACAGACTGAGCGCGAACGCCTCGCCAAAACAGAACTTGAGCAGCTAGAAAAAGCACTAAGTGATCGCACCGAACGTGATCGCCTGGCACAGACTGTGCGCGAACGCCTCGCCAAAGCAGAACTTGAGCGTCTAACGAAAGCAGAAAGCGAACGCATCGAGCGGGATCGCCTCGTGCAAGCGGAACTTGAACGTCTAGCGAAAGCAGAAAACGATCGAATCGAACAGAATCGGCTGGCGCAAACCGAGCGCGAGCGCCTCGCCAAAGCAGAAAGCAATCGCATCGAAGGCGATCGTCTAGCGCAAGCTGATCTCGAACGCCTCGCTCAGGCAGAAAATGATCGTATCGAGAGGGATCGCCTGGCGGAAAAAGAACTTAAGCGATTAACAATCTTACAAGAAAAACGCCAAGAATTGGAAAGAATAGCAAGAGTTATTCACGACCAGATAGCAACGGCAAAAGATCTAGGAGCTAAGCGAAATCGTCTGGCGCAAGCTGAACGCGAACGTCTCGATAAAGCAGAAAGCGAACGCATTGAGCAGGATCGCCTCGCTCAAACTGAGCGCGAACGTCTAGCCAATGCAGAACTTGAACGCCTCGCCAAAGCAGAGCGCGAAAGCCTCGCCAGAGCAGAAAACGATCGCATCGAGCAGAACCGCCTGGCGCAGGCTGAACGCGAACGCCTCGCTAAAGCAGAGCGCGAAAGCCTCGCCAGAGCAGAAAGCGATCGCATTGAGCGCGATCGGCTGGCGCAAGCGGAGCGCGAAAGCCTCGCTAAAGCAGAAAGCGATCGCATTGAGCGGGAGCAACTGGCACAGGCTGAACGCGAACGCCTCGCTAAAGCAGAAAGCGATCGCATCGAGCAGGATCGCATCGCTCAAACTAAGCGCGAACGTCTAACCAATGCAGAAATTGAACGCCTCGCTAAAGCAGAAAGCGATCGCATTGAGCAGGATCGCCTGGCGCAAGCAGAGCGCGAACGCCTCGCCAAAGCAGAAAGTGATCGCATCGAGCAGGATCGCCTGGCGAAAACAGAACGCGAACGGCTAGCAAAAGCAGAAAGCGATCGCATTGAGCGCGATCGGCTAGCGCAAGCGGAGCGCGAAAGCCTCGCTAAAGCAGAGAGCGATCGCATCGAGCAGGATCGCCTGGCGCAAGCAGAGCGAGAACGGCTCGCCAAAGCAGAAAGCAATCGAATTGAGCGGGAGCAACTGGCGCAGGCTGAACGCGAACGCCTCGCTAAAGCAGAAAGCGATCGCATCGAGCAGGAACGCATCGCTCAAACTAAGCGCGAACGTCTAACCAATGCAGAAATTGAACGCCTCGCTAAAGCAGAAAGCGATCGCATTGAGCAGGATCGCCTGGCGCAAGCAGAGCGCGAACGCCTCGCTAAAGCAGAACTTGAGCGAATAGCGAACGCAGAAAATGCTCGCATCGAGCGGGATCGCCTGGCGCAAGCAGAGCGCGAAACCCTCGCCAAAGCAGAAAACGATCGCATCGAGCAGAACCGCCTGGCGCAGGCTGAACGCGAACGCCTCGCTAAAGCAGAAAGCGATCGCATCGAGCAGAATCGCCTGGCGAAAGCAGAGCGCGAAAACTTCGCCAAAGCAGAAAGCGATCGCATCGAGCAGAACCGCCTGGCGCAGGCTGAACGCGAACGCCTCGCTAAAGCAGAGAGCGATCGCATCGAGCAGAACCGCCTGGCGCAAGCAGAGCGCGAAACCCTCGCCAAAGCAGAAAACGATCGCATCGAGCGCGATCGGCTGGCGCAGGCTGAACGCGAACGCCTCGCTAAAGCAGAACTTGAGCGAATAGCGAACGCAGAAAATGCTCGCATCGAGCGGGATCGCCTGGCACAAGCAGAACGCGAACGCCTCTCTAAAGCAGAAAGCGAACGCATCGAGCATAATCGCCTGGCGCAAGCAGATCGCGAACGCCTCGCTAAACCAGAACTTGAGCGAATAGCGAACGCAGAAAATGCTCGCATCGAGCGGGATCGCCTGGCGCAAGCAGAGCGAGAACGGCTCGCCAAAGCAGAAAGCGAACGCATCGAGCATAATCGCCTGGCGCAAGCAGAGCGCGAACGCCTCGCTAAAGCAGAACTTGAGCGAATAGCGAACGCAGAAAATGCTCGCATCGAGCGGGATCGCCTGGCGCAAGCAGAGCGAGAACGGCTCGCTAAAGCAGAAAGCGATCGCATCGAGCAGGATCGCCTGGCGCAAGCAGAGCGAAAACGCCTCGCCAAAGCGGAAAGCGAACGCATCGCCAGAGCAGAACTTGAGCGGGATCGCCTGGCGCAAGCTCAACGAGAACCGATGAGAACAAATAACATTCAAGCCCCCGACAAAACACGAAATGAACCACCGGTTTTGTCAATATTTACAGAACGGATGGGTATATTCAACAGACAGATCAGTGTCGCTACAATAAAGCTAGAACGAATGATTGAAATCCCCAATAGCCTCGTCGATGGGGCTGCCACGAACAGCACACAGCTGAAGGAAGTCCCAGCGAACAACAACTTCATGGTTGATGTGGACCAACTAGTAAACATGCAAAAGGAAATCAGAAAACTTGATGCACTAATAGCACTAAACCCCCTGAACAGCGATACATACTACAAAAGAGGTAATATGAATTACAGTATTTCAGATTTGGCAAAAGCTTCATACGATTACAGTAAAAGCATCGAGCTCAATCCTAAAAATTCTGCAGCCTGGATAAATCGTGGAGCAATACGGAGGAAGTCAGGGGATATTGATGGTGCAATTTCAGATTATGATCAAGCAGCAAGATTGAAACCAGAAGATCCCGACAGCTATCGCAATAGAGGCATTGCTAAAGAGCAAGCTGGAAACCTTGATGGTGCACTAAGTGATTGGGAAAAAGCAGCATTGCTTGGCGACAGGGAGGCGTCGCAATGGGTAGCGATGGCACGCCCACAAGCTACAGATTTAGCCGTAGAAACAATGATTGCAATCCATTCACGAGAGCCAGCAGTGTCACCCGCATCGAATACAAACAATCTAACAACTTCCCCAAGCAAGTATAACAAATCGAGCACGGGCGCAAAAATAGCATTAAGATCAAACACAAACGATGTTCATTTATTATTTCAACTAGGAACCAAATCTCTCAGAGAAGGCCGACCCGAGCAAGCCATTGCAAACTTCACCAAAATTTTAGAATTAACACCTCAATCAGCCAAGGCAATCTTCAACAGAGCCGTAGCAAAAAGACAGGCTGGAGACCTCAACGGCGCACTAAAAGATTACGACTCAGTCATCAAAATATCGCCGAAAGATAACCAGGCTTATCGAAACCGCGGAATTGTAAAGCAACTTCTTGGCTCACAAATTGGAGCCTGTGCCGACTGGGGAATCGCCTCCGGCCTGGGTGATTTAGAAGTAAGGGAATGGATCCGCGACGAATGCCGATAAAATACTCAAGTACAAGTAAAACCATATACAGCCGTACAAAGCCGAATAAAGTGTTTGCAAAAGTTTACTTACCAAGGACAGCCACAACGAGCGCAAAGGGTGAATTTGACCACATTGGGTTTTGAAAACACCCCGATCCTATGGGCAACAGGTAGCACGAGCGAGGCTGGCCTGAAGTTTCAAGACAAAACCATGCTAGAATCTCGTGTGATACAGAATTTAGCCAAGGCAAGGATCCATGCCACAGCCTCTAACTCTCGTCCTCCTGAAGGATACCGGGGCTTCTGCCAATGACCAAATCACAGCATCCGGCCAAATCCAAGTATCTGGATTAGAGTTAGGGGGTGAAAATACATGGCAATACTCAATAGATTCAGGAAAATCGTGGAGTGAAAGAATCCCGGTTACAGCCAGTAACACTTTTGAAATTCCCGATGGTGTTTATGGATCCAGACAAGTCAGAGTACGCCAACAAATTGCACAACCAATTCCCAAGGGGAATCTTTTAGTAAACGGAAGCTTTGAGCAAGGTTGGGTGGGTAACGGTTGGACAGGGCTGACAACCTTGCCTGGCTGGAAAACGGGAGATAGATTTGAAATATGGGGAAAAGGTATGACTCCCGCAAGCGACGGAAATTATCTTCTGGAAATTGATTATGCTGGTAAGGACGATTTCATAAGCCAAACGGTAAATACAGTCAAAGACGCAAGATACTTGCTTCAATTTGACATGAAGTCACGCGGGGGTTCAAAAGAAACTCTCGATGTCACCTGGAGAGGAGAAAAAATATCTACAGTCAGTACAGCGAAAAACAATGGTTGGACAACCTTTAGCTTTGATGTTACCGGAAGTGGAACGGCCGATGAACTCAGGTTCAATGAGCTCAAATCAGAGAACAATGGTCTCGGCTCACTAATCGATAATGTACGACTAACGTTTGCAGAACTGCCGCTCGCCTCGACTCCAACTAATGCAAATATAGAAGAGTTTTTCTTCCCAAATCCAATAACAGTCGATCGCAAGGCACCAACGCTCACTCTGAAAACACCCGGAGGTAAAGACGGCGTAGTGTCAAGCAACCAAGATGATCGTCTTGTAGAGGGTACAGCGGAAGCAGGTAGTACTGTAAGATTAATGATTAGGGAAGAGAAATCAGAAAGTTTCGAGAATGGATTACTCCCCAGCTGGATAAATCTTGATATTCCGAACACGAACATAGCTGACATCAAACTTGATACAAAGAATGGTGAATTAGACTTTTCATCTCAAGGCGGTCGTACGAATATTTGGACCACGAGAGACAATGCTCCTATTGCGTGGATTTCCAGGCCAACAGTCGCCCAGGGTGAAAGTTGGTTCATTGAAACAAAAGTTCGAGTAGACAAGCGTTCACAAGGAGAGACAATATCGGGTATAACTTTTTATAACGATAAAAATGGTGACTTCCAATATGGAGCTCCAAGTTTTTATTTGGATAGCTGGCATTACAGTGGCACAAACGTAACTCTTCAGGGACTAGGCAACAATTCACCATTCGTAACAGCCAGTGGCGTATCTACGCTTTCAGGAGATACCGCAAATGTGTATTTGCGAGCTGAAATTACTGAAAAAGGTTCAAGCGATGACTATCGATTCTTCTACAGAAAGAGCGATGCTGAACCGTGGATTAAACTTGGGGATGTCTACAGCTACTCAATAGATAACTCGCGCGCAGCCCTGTTCTATAAGACTGGGAGTGCGAAAGCCGGCGGGGCTGCGTTCGACGACCTAAGAGTCGGAAAAATTTCTGAAAACTTACTTGCCACACAAGTAAACGTGAATGAACAAGGAATCTTCTCGTATACACTTACTGATGAAAATCTAAAACAGCTGGGCGAAGGAAATAGTAAATCCCTATTGGCTGTCCAAACCGATCAAGCCGGTAACGTTGGCCGATCAACTGAGGTGAGGTTTGGTGTAGATACCGAGGTGACTCCTGTGAAAATCATCTCAATCGGGGGGGGAGATGGGAAAGTCTCATCTGAACGTGTAGAAACAGGTAGTGGACCATTGAAACTAAATCTCGATCAGTACACTGGTTACTGGAGTAGCAAGTTAACTGATCTTCAAAATTATGTCAAGAACTATAATCCTTTATCGTCGAAAAATAAATTTTCAGTCACTACAGATGCCATCGATTTTACTGATGACCAGGGTGGCTTTGCAGGTGAGTTGCCCTACGATAAGAGATGGCCCGCAGCCGAAGCTGCGAATTTCTGGGGTACTGGGGGAATAAACAATCAATTCTTCGCAAAAGTCAGCGGAGAATTCTCTGTAGCCCAGTCTGGCAACTACAGGTTCAGAACATTTAACGATGATGGCGTATTCCTACTCATCGATGGAGTGCTGGTAATCAATGATCCAACATTACATCCCGAAAGAGTATTCACTGGTGACATCAAACTAGAGCCGGGCAATCACAATCTTGAATTATACTTTTTTGAAAATGGAGGCGAAGCATCTCTTGAATTTTCCGTTAGCACTTTCGATTTGGCAACGCAGAAATGGAGTCCTTATCAGCTGATGGGCAAGGATCCATCAATAAAAGCTAAGTCCAGCCTCGAAATTGATAATCGCATTACAGGAACAGGAGCTCCTAATACTAAGACATTCCTTAAGCTTGACGATCAAGAATTAGGATCAACAACTACTAATTCTGAAGGTGTCTTTGAATACAGGTTGAGCGTATCAGAACTCGCGCTCCTTTCAGACAACGTAAAAAAATCATCACTGATTGCATTCCAGCTCGATTCAGCTGGTAATCGAAGCACATCTACCCCAGGAGAAATTGCACTAACTGATAAACCACCTGTAGTTGAGATTCAAACAGTTGGTCAACAAGACAAGATGGTATCGGGCAACATTGGTGATTCGGAAGTTGTTGGGCAAGGAAGTCCCGGCTTGAAAACATTAATCAAAAATGGTACAAGTGACCTCGGACAAGTAGTGGCCGACCAGGATGGAACATTCAAATATGTACTCACGAAAGTGGATCTTGATAAGTTGGGTGAAGGCACAGGCAAGGAAATAGTCACCACACAGAAAACTTTAACAGGCATACAAGGTCTGTCGACTGCATTTAAATTTTCAATCGATACAGTAGCCCCTAAAGTAACAATAAACTCCATTGGCAAGGCCGGGAACAAACTATCAAACAAGAACAATCGTATTACAGGAACTGCTGATCCTTCCACTGAAGTAGTAATACGAACTGGAGAATTAGAAATTGGTAAGGCAGTTACAGATTCAAATGGATTTTTCAAGCTTGATCTTTCCCCTTCAACACTCCTTGAAATTGAGCGCGTCAATAGTGGATCGCCTAATCAAATAACTATTTCGCAGTCAGACTCGGCGGGTAACATCGGTCTTGCAACATCATCCCCTTTCACAATTAAACTTCTTTCGCCACAAATAACACTTGGAGCAATCGGCGGAAATGATTTAACTGTCTCGACGCAAGCTACTGATCTTTTGATAAAAGGCACGGGAGAAGCTGGACTACCAGTGGAACTTTGGCACAAAGATGTACTTCTTGGAGTAACAAACCCTGCAAATTCGGCCGGGCAATTTGAGTACTATCTGCACAATTCAGATTTATCCCTTCTTGGAGAAGGTCCAAGCAAAATAATAACATTTAAGCAACTGGATGAATATGACAATGAAGGCGCTTTAAACTCAGCGACATTTGAAGTAGACACTATAGCTCCAACTATAATCATTGCCAAAAGCGGTTCTATCTCTTCACCAGGTGGCCCTGATGGAGTGATCTCCTCGCAAAAAGGAGATAGGGTGGTACAAGGGAAAGGGGAAGCAAATAGAGAAATAGAGATCAGTATCAATGATATAAAAATGAATACTTTAGTGGATTCAGAGGGATTCTTTTCATATGAATTAAGTCCTGAAGATATTCAAAGAATTGGACAAGGTCAACGCAAAAACTTATCTATAACACAATCTGATCAAGCTGGCAACGTCAGTACTCATTCAACACTTGTTGACATTGACACCATAGCCCCACCAAATCCGACTATTTTAGATGTAGCATCTGGGGGTACGGTCTCTGGAAACGCAAACGATAATCTCATTACTGGTAATAGCGAGAAGGATTCAAAGATAACTCTGATAGTAAATGGAACTTTCTTGGCCGATATTCTAACGGATACGAAAGGAAAATTCAGCTATTCTTTGACTAGAGATGATGTCCTCAAAGTCGGAGAAGGGAGTAGCACATTAGTGGCTGAAATATCTGATGCAGCAGGCAATACCTCTCGCTCGGAAACAAATTCTTTCATTATCGACACAATTAGTCCAGTACAACCAACTATTAGCTCTATCGGTAGTGACGACTTAATTGTATCTACTAAGGGGAGCGGAAAAGTAACCGAATCTATCGATAATATGCTGGTTGGTTCGGCAGAATCGGGATCGACAGTTCAAATTTTAAGCGCCAACAGACTCCTAGGCACTACGGTTGCAGATTCGAATGGAGAGTTTATCTATCGCTTATCATCACCAAACATTGCTTCGTTGGGCCAGGGCAAAAACAAACAGATTTCTGTGATAGCAGCTGATAATGCTGGTAATCGGTCTATTTCAACAAAGCCTTTTGACTTTAGCATCGATACTATTGGTCCAAGCTCTCCAAAGATTTCAAGTATCGGAGGCGTCGATGGGGTAATTTCTAGTATTGCTTTAGATAATAAAATTATTGGAGTTGCGGAGGCCAATTCAAAATTAGACTTAAGGGCTACAGACAAAGATGGTGAATTGCTATTTAACACTTCATTTATAGCTGACAACAAGGGGAACTGGTCCTACAACCTTGCACAAGTTGAGATCAGTATTCTTAATAATTCCCAATCATTTAATTCGAAGCCGTTGCTGCAGCTGATTAGCAGTGATTCCGCTGGCAATGAAAGCAGCTCTGTTGCATTTACACCAATTCTTGACATCGATGCACCAGTAGTAGGCCTTACACAAGTTGGAGGTAGTGATAACGTGGTCAGTACAAAGGCCGGAGATGCTCAGATCATCGGCAACGCAGAACCGAATGGAACCGTAAGTATTCGTGTAAATAACAAATTAATTGCTACTACAAAGACAGATTCTCTTGGAAAATTTAGTTATTTGTTGACGAGTGCAAACCTTAAGGATATCGGTGAAGGGAGTAATATAGCACTACAGCTGTCACAAGTTGACAAAGCAGGAAACACTGGTAACATACTCAAGAGTTTTGCAGTGGATACAAAAGCCCCAGGCGTTGCCATAATTCAATCGGTTGGAGGTTTTGACAAAGTAGTTACCTCGAACGAAGCCGATCGTATCGTAAAAGGAAAAGCGGAAGCAGGCTCCAGTATTGAAATCCTAAGCGTTTCTGGTACAAAAACTACTTCGCTTGGTACGCTAGTAGTTGGAATTAGTGGAGAATTTGTCTATACACTAACACCATCAAATCTAGTTCAATTAGGTCAAGGCGTTGGCAAGTCAATAGTTGTTTCCAGTAGTGATTCTGCAGGTAATGCATCAATGTCTAAGCCGTATAGTTTTGAAGTTCAAGGTCTTTGGAAAATAGGTACAAGTTCCGTTGACCAAATGACCCTAACGACTGGTATTGACGCAATAACAGGCCTTGGCAGTGCAGATCGGTTCCTGCTTTCTTCTCTTTCTGTAGGATTGATTACTGGCAATGTAACACCTACATTCGACAGACTAGTCGATTTTCAAATTGGTCTTGATCAAATCGATGCACCAAGACCAATTGCGGCTGGCGCAATCAAGGACCTAGGTACTCTACAAACATTAAGTACATTGCATCTTGGACAGCTTCTAAACACTCAAAACTTTATTTCCAACTCAGGAGCAGTTTTCCGTTATCAAGATAGTGACGAAGGTCAGCGAACATTCCTTGCTCTTAATGATAACATATCTGGTTTTGACGCAAAGCGTGACGCCATAATCGAAATTACAGGTTATTCTGGTAGTCTTGGAGCGCTTACAATTATATGATTAATGGCCCAGCGAATGAAAACAAATATTTTAAGTTTATTATCTTTGTTGCTCTTAATAAGAGTGTTCCCGGTACATGCAAATAAACTTGATGGCTTTGTTGCCAACTGTACTAGCAATCAGGACGGTACAGGCTTATGTGTCAACCAAGAGACTAAGCAAAGCTTTACCTGTCTGATTATCCCCGGCCAGGTCATTGACTGCAGCACTGCAAGCGGCAAGGACTTTCAGTGCGTGGCTATCAGTGGGGCTATTGGCAATCAAGCTCAATTCTCCTGCGACCCTAAAGTAGATCAAATGCTAATGGGAGAGCTCACCGATAAAGCTTTTAATCCAGAAGAATTGGGAAAACCCGTTGGTTCCAATGAAGAATCGACAACTGAAATAATTGATGGAGACTTAACCGAACAACAGCGTAATCTTCTTGACTACCTAAGACTTTCTAGCACTGAAAATCAAGCAACTCAAATTCCACAATAAAATGCTATAAGAAATTTAGGATGTCACAAGTATATGCCAGTGAGGCAGGGAGAGGGCCGAGAGACTAGAGTATATTCAAGTTGCCAACAAGCCCACTATATCCAGTGATATCAATCAAAATATCCTCGGATGGACTATATCCAGATTTGTTGTCATTAAGCACAAGGAAGCTCTTCTCACTTGAAGTAAAAGTGAGAATGGCGGCCTGCTCTGGAGCCAGTACACCTGAAGGCAGTAGTGATTGAAG